>JBGTES010000032.1:0-10059 GCA_041747675.1 Flavobacteriales bacterium | reverse complement strand
TTCTACAGATCTGCTCGGTCATGCCCTTCGAGAAAATGCCCATCCAGCAAGCCTTTCAGAAGTCCAGGGATGAGGAATTGGCACCCACCCCTCTGAACCAGTTGATTTTGTTCGATTCTTAACCGGACAGCAGTGATCTGTAGTCCTTTCATACCCTTCCTTCCACCTGTCACAGTTGGTTAACCGATCATCCTTCACCGTCCACTCCCCGGCACACTCTGTCCGCCCTGCCCTTCCTGCATCGGATTCGGCCGTCCCCGCCATTCCCCGCGCTTGAAGACATCGAAACGCGTGGGCACCATGCGCGGCGGCCAGGCGTTGTTGTTGAGGTCGCAGTCGGCGGTCTCCAGGAAAGGATCGAGCACCACGCCGGTGGCTTCCTTGTCCTTGATGAAGACCTTGCTGATGCTGTCGCTGGTCTTCCAGATCTCCGCGGGGATGCGTTCGATCTCGGTGCTGCCATCGGCGTAGGTCCACTCCAGGATCAGCGGCATCACCAGCCCGCCGATGTTCTCGAAGCTGAGCTCGTAGAAGTGCAGGTCGCGCTCCAGCAGGGCTTTCTCTTCGGGGCTGAGGCGCGCCATCATCTTGTCGTAGGCTTCCTGCATGCGCGGCGTGGCAGTGAGCGGGTCGTAGGTGTTGTAGAAGTCGCGCGTGGCGGGGTCGCGCATCACCACGGTCTCGGTGATGTCCGTGCGGTTGCGCTGGTTGCCGATGTCGGTGGGTTGCGCGGCACGGTCGGCCTTGGCGAGTTCTTCGCGGGCCTTGGCGTCGAGGGGTTTCACGCGCATGTAGCGCAGGTTGGTGAGGGCGATGTCCACGTGGTCGGTGGTGAAGAACCAGCCGCGCCAGAACCAGTCGAGGTCCACGGCGCTGGCGTCCTCCATGGTGCGGAAGAAGTCGGCCGGCGTGGGGTGCTTGAACTTCCAGCGTTCGCAGTAGGTCTTGAAGGCGTGGTCGAAGAGCTCGCGGCCCATGACGGTCTCGCGCAGGATGTTGAGCGCGGTGGCGGGCTTGCCGTAGGCGTTGTTGCCGAACTGGGTGATGCTTTCGCTGTTGGTCATGATGGGTTCGATGCGGCTCTTGTCGCCCTTCATGTAGTCCACGATATGGCGCGCTGGACCGCGGCGGCTGGGGTAGTCGTGGTCCCACTCCTGCTCGGTGAGGTACTGCACGAAGGTGTTGAGACCCTCGTCCATCCAGGTCCACTGGCGCTCATCGCTGTTGATGATCATGGGGAAGAAGTTGTGCCCCACTTCATGGATGATCACGCCGATCATGCCGTACTTGGTGCGTTCGCTGTAGGTGCCGTCCTTCTCGGGCCGCCCGCCGTTGAAGCTGATCATGGGGTACTCCATGCCGATGCGGTCGGTGTGGACGCTGATGCAAACGGGGTAGGTGTAATCCACCGTGTACTTGCTGTAAGTCTTCACGGTATGTGCCACCACCTTGGTGCTGTAACGCTCCCACAGCGGGTTGCCCTCCTTGGGGTAGAAGCTCATGCAGAGGACATTGTTGTTGCCCACGGGCTGGTTCATACCGTCCCAGATGAATTTGCGGCTGCTGGCGAAGGCGAAGTCGCGCACGTTCTTCGCGTGGAACACCCAGGTCTTCTTGCCGGTGGCCTTGGTCTTTTCGGCCTCACGGGCTTCGGCCTCGGTCACGATCATCACCGGTTCGCGGGCCATGCGGGCACGTGAGAGGCGTTCGCGTTGCGTGGCGGTGAGCACGGCGCTTTCATTCTGGAGCGTGCCGGTGGATGCCACGATGTGGTCGCTGGGAACAGTGATGGCCACCTTGTAATCGCCGAAGGTGAGGGTGAACTCGCCCTGGCCAAGGAACTGCTTGTTCTGCCAGCCCTGGTAGTCGGCATAGACGGCCATGCGCGGGAAGAACTGCGCGATGGTGTAGAGGTAGTTGCCATCCTCCTCGAAGTATTCCATGCCCGAGCGGCCGCCGTACTTCATGCGGTCGTTGATGGGGTACCACCAATCGATCTTGAACGTGTAGGTGCCGTTGGGCGCCAGGGTGCGCGGCAGATCGATGCGCATCATGGTCTTGTTAATGGTGTACTTCAGCGCCTTGCCGCTGCCATCGGTGACCTTGCTGATGCGGAAGCCGCCATCGAACACGTCGACCATGCGGGCCATCTGTTCCACCGACATGGAATCGCTGAGCGTGCCCGTTCGGATCTTGTGGCTGTCGCTGTCCTTGGCGCGCATGTTCTGGTCCAGTTGGATCCAGAGGTAGTCCAGCTTGTCGGGGCTGTAGTTGTAGTAGGTAACGGTCTCGCTGCCGGTGATGGTCTGCTTGTCGTCGTCGAGTTCCACGCGGATATCGTGGTCGGCCTTCTGCTGCCAGTACTGGTGGCCGGGTGCGCCGCTGGCAGTGCGGTAGGTGTTGGGTGTGGGCAGTTCCCATTCCAGTTGGCGGAATTTGTCGCGGCCGTAGCGGGGGGAATCTTGGGGGAGGGCGACGGTAACGGCGAGCGTGGCGAGGGCAGAGAGGCAGTGCTTGAAGTGCATGTTGGCGAAGGTAGGAGGCTGCGGGCTACGGGCTTCGGGCTGGGCAGTGCTTCGTTCGGGCGGGGTGCGTGGCGGGGAGGTTGGCGGGGGCAACACCGTGCTGTGAGCTTCGGGCTCGGCGGTGCTTCGATCGGGATGGGTGCGTGGCGGGGAGGTTGGCGGGGGACCACCTTGCTGCGAGCTACGGGCTTCGGGCTCGTTGGTGCTACGATCCGACGTAGTGCGGACCAAGGAGGTTGCCGGGTAGCACAACCTCGCCCTGGCCTCGAGCTTCGGGCTGCGGGCTCGTTGGTGCTTCGACCCGGCGTCGTGCGCAGCGGAGACCTCGTCGGTTCGCAGCACCTGGCGGAATGCGCAAAGCAGCCCGAAGCTCGCAGCCCGAAGCCAAATCGTCAACTTTGAGAAAACCCTACCCCAATGAAGAACTTCAAGAAACTCGAGATCTGGCAGTGTGGCATGGACATCATCGATATGACCTACGCCTTGTATGATGGGCTGCCTTGGCAGGATGTATCAGAGTACAAGGGCCAGTCGCTGAGGGCCGCCATTTCCATTCCATCGAACATTGCTGAAGGGAGTTCGCGTAGGAGCGAGAAGGACATGCATCGGTTCCATGAGTACTCGTTGGGGTCCACTTTTGAGTTGGAGACACAGACCCTGTCGTCGATGCGGCGGGCATGGTGCCGGAAGGAACAGGCCGAGCAGCTGTTGCGCGGGATCGACAGGGAGCAGAAGATGCTGATGGGGTTCATGGGGAAGTTGAAAGTGTGAGTGGCAGAGCTGCGGGCTACGGGCTTCGAGCTCGGCGGAGCTTCGACCGGGCCGGTTGCATAGCGGAGAGCTCGTCGGTTAGCACCACCTTGTTTTTCCGCGAGCCATGGGCTGCGGACTTTGGGCTTGGCGGTGCCTCGACCCAACCGGTTGCATAGCGGAGAGATCGTTGGCTAGCACCACCTCGCGGAATGCGCAGTACAGTCGGCAGAAGAAGCCCATAGAACGTGGGCTAACTACGGACTTACGATCGTGGGCGGATCCGAAATAATGGTACGCTCGGTACATCTACACGCCTTCCACCGCCACCATCCTGGTCTTGCTGGCGCTTTGCCGGATCGCCTTGGCCGGGGCGTATTCTTCAGAAGACCACCATCCTTTGGCAGTGGCCAGGTCAGGGAACTCCAAGATCACGATCCGGCCCGGTTCTCCTTCGCCCTCCAAAAGTTCAGTGGTGCCCCCCCGGGCCAGGAAGCGGCCGCCATGCGCCGCCAGGGTGGCGGGGGTCAGTTCCTTGTAGGCCGCATAGGTCGCGGGGTCGGTGATCTCCACTTCGAAGATGAGGTAGGCAGGCATGGACAAAGGGCTTTGGGGCTCAAGTTAACAGGGGCTTTTTGCCGCGATCAACAGCGGCTTCTTCGTAATCCTCCGGGCATGGCCTGCCGTGCTGCCCGGCCCCGCCGGATCTTGGCACCATGGCAGCGGCGTTGTTCGAGGCGAGATATGACAGGATCCTGCGCTCCCGGGAGCAGGGTTACGAAGAGTTGCAGGACTTTCTGGGCCGGCATGCCTGCCTGGGACCCTTGGTGCGGCTGGGCCTGCTCCGCCGCCGCGAGGGCAACGGCGAGTTCCAACGCTACCACGGATTCATTCCCACCGAGGCGGGGGCATACTTCCTGCTGCACATCCCCGAAAAGGAATTGATCCTGGTGCGGCCGGGCATGAGCGTTGAGTTGATGACCGCCCTGAAGAAGGACCCCGCTCCGGCAGCGCCTTTCCGTCCCACCTACGTGGAACCTACCGAGGAGCAATTCGCCGCCGTGCGCCACATGCGCGAGCAGGCAGGGCGAGACGTCTGGCGCGCCCAACGGGCCGAAGAATTGCAGCGCCTGTTGTTGTGCGGCCACATGGACCTGCGGGCCTTCACAAAGCGCACGGGCATCGGAGAAGGGATATTGCTACGGTTGGAGTTCGTACGTGGCCGCGCCGAGAAGCCGCATGAACATGCCCTGCAACTGGTGGTGACCAAGCAGGGCGCGAAGTACCTGCATGTGGCGGATCCCTGGGAGCTGCTGCTGGTAAAGCCCGGCATGGAACTGCCCCTCTTCGCGCGCTGCGAGCCGGACAAGGCCGCCTACTGGTGCGGGTTGCCCTGAGTCCCACTACTGGATCGCGTCCATCTTCCTTTGCAGCGTCTCCAACTGCTGCTGTTTCAGGTCGCGGATGTCGCCGTGCTCACGCTGACTTTGGCGGGTGTTGGGCAGGTTGCGTTGCAGGTCGTTGATCCGTCCCTGGGCGCGGGCCTCATCGCGCATCAGCCGCGCCATGCGGCGTTCATCGCGGGCCACAGCGTTGCGCGCCTGGGTAAGCCGCTTGAGGTCCCTGGTGTTGTTGCTCTGGTGGTAGCGCCGCTCCAGTCCCGCGATATCGCCCTTGCCCCGCGCGGAGGAGCGTTGCGCGCGCATCTTACGTTTCATGGCGCGTTCAAGGTCGCGGTTGGCCTTGACAAGGCGGCGCTCCATCCGGTGCTCATCCTTCACAGCCTTGTCCAGCCGACCTTCGGTGCGGCCCATCCGCTTGCGCAGATCATCCATCTGCTGCTGCACCACAGCGCGGTTCAGCCGCACGGACTGGGCATGGAAAAAGCTGCGTGCGGCATCGGCGGCATCGGCCACGGTACTGTCTCCCCGTATGATCGCCAGCGTGATGGTGGTATGTCCCGACCGGCGGTCCTGGTCGAATTGGGCGCGTACCTCCACCGGACCTGGGATGCCGGGCAGCTGGACGCCAGTGGCCACCATGGGCCGCGAGCCACGCATACGCGCCTGGGTGGACGCCGCCATGTCAGCGCTCCACAGGCGCTGCGCGTTGCGGGTGTTGCTCTCGAAAACGGTGATGGCGTGGGCGGGCAGCGGGCCAGCGGGGGTGCTCAGTGTAGCGCTGTCCACATGGATGCTGTGGTCCCAGCGCAGCAACGCACCATCGCGGGTACGTTCCTGCGCTGCGGTGGCGACCGTACCGGCCAGCAGCAAAGTTGTCAGAAGGGATCGCATCATGACCCCAAGGTACCGCCAGGTACCCCGGCGTCAGGTGATGCCGGTCATGTCTTGCGCCGTCCCTTGCCCACCTGGAAGTCGTTCACCTCGAAGCGCCGCAGCAGCTCGGCCACGCGTTTGGCCCGCGTGGCTTCGGTCTTGGCACTGCCCACCCAGTAGCACATGCTGCGCTGCATGCCTGGCGTGAGCTTGTCCCACGCGGTCTTCATCTCGGGTAGGAAATCGAGTGTTTCGGCCAGCTCCTCCGGGATATCCACTTTATCCGGTTCGGGGTCCAGCCAGATCTCCACGTGTACGGGTTCACCCTCCTTCTTCAGTTTGGCCGCCCTGCGGATGTCGCCACCCAGGATGATGATATGCACCCCGCTCTTCTGCGGCATCAGGGCACGGTCCACGGCCACACCATTGATCGTGCCCTTCATCCGCACACGACCCTTGGTACCGAACTCCTGCTGCACATCGTGCGGGAATTCCACGAAGTACCAGGTGTAGTCGGTCTTCAGGCGCTCCAACGGGGCGGTGAAGCGGTAGGTTTTGGTGATGGGCTTCCTGGCCATGGGTAAGCATCAAGTCGACCCCGCTTCGACTGCGCTCAGCACGGGTCGACGGTACAAGTGCTTGAATTAGCCGCCGGCTTTCTTGGCGCGATATCCTTTCTCCACCAGGTACGCCAGCACCTTGTCGCGGTGATCGCCCTGCAGCAAGATCACGCCGTCCTTGGTGTTGCCGCCCACGCCGCACTTCGCTTTCAGTGCGCGGCCCAGGTCGTCCAGATCGGCTGCCTTGCCCACGAAGCCCACGATACGCGTCACCTCCTTGTTGCCCTTCAGGCGGTCCAGGTGGATGCGCAGGTCCTGCTGCTGTGGAGGCAGGGTGGCCGGTTCGCGGGCAGTGCCCAGGTTCTTGTTGGTGCTGTACACCAGGCCGCCGAGGCCGCTGGGTGGGCGCTTCTTCATGGGCTCAAAGGTCGCAGTTCAACGCAAAGGCGCAGAGACGCAGAGGACGCAGAGTTCCAATGGATGCATGTCTCTACCGCCTTCAGCGCATTCCTCCGCGTTCTTCGCGCCTTCGCGTCTCCGCGTTCCCCCCTTTACTAGACCAATCCTGCGCATCATGGGTGCATTTCCCTACGCCCTCCGCGCCTCCGCGTCCCTGCGTTCTCCTACTACCACCACGTGATCAACGGCCTTGTCATCTCCAGCCCGAACCTCCGCGCCTCCTCCAGATCGAACGGCCCGTGCATCTTCAGGTAGATGTCGACGGTGATAGGCCCTTCCTGGTCGGCTTTGAAGTTGGTGTGCCAGTAGTTGTTGAGGGCGTAGAGGTAGATGGTGCTGCTGCTCCTGGCCTCGGTCTTCCAGGCTTTGTAGTACTCCGGGTTGGTGCCGCGACCGGGATTCACCTTGCGCTCGTCCACCATCTCGCCGATCTCCCAGATCGCGCCTTGCGGGCACACGATGGTGACGCCCATGCTGTCGTTGCTCACATCGATCCAGCGCTGGGCGCAGAAGAAATCGTTGTTGCTGCCGGGGATGCGGCCGCTCTCGGGTGTCACACAGGTATCGCCAACGCCGATGCGGACGGTGGCGTTGGGGATGTTGAAGGGGAGGGCGAGATGGAGGGATTCCTTGTCGCGGGTCGCCTTCTTCTGTTTGATCACGAATAGGGCGTGTACATGACTCGGATAGACCGAAATGACGAGGTCATAGTTGAGCGCCCCGGGGATTTTCCCATGCCCAACTTTGCGATCGACGAGTCTGCCGGTGGAAAGTCCCTCGACGCAACTCACGCGATCCTCGAATAAGCTGTCCTCTGAAAGACCCCTCATGTAGATCAGGTCATAGTTGAACCAATCCGCCCTTGGCGGATCTCCCTGAGATGTTTCGATCTTCTTTCGCTTGCCCCAAGTAACCGAATGCCTCCACATCGATTGTTTTCCTACACGCACATTGAACTCTTCGTATCCGGAGTAATCTCGCTGACTTTCCACAGGATGACGCCCATCATGCAACTTGATGGCAGTCCTACCTTCATCAACAATACTGATCATCTCTCTGCGGGCATGGTCTATCGTATTCAAAAGCGTCAGGTGGTCCTCATCTATGTCAGGTAGGAGGGTCGACTCTATCCGACGCACATACCACCCCGCACTATCCGCGAACGCCTTCTTCACTCGCCACTGGTCTATGGTGAAGTGCGCATCCGGATCGCTGATGCTGCACCACGCGCCCCACGTGTGCTCGTGCCACATCACGATGCTGCGCTTGGCGCGGTAGAGCAGGTGCGGATCGATGGGCTTGTCGAGGATCTTCGCCGCATCGATCAGGTTGGAAAGCCGCGCACTCAGCATGCGCACGCTTCCTTCTTCCGCCGCCGTGCTGTACGCGCCATCCTCCCAATAGGGCGTGAAGTCGCCGCTCCAGGTGGGGATGCTCTTGCCGTACTTCGTTTCGAACTCCTGCATCATCGTGCCTGCGTTGGCGATGATCAAGCGCGGTGAGGCGTACTTCTCATTCCACTCCCGCACGAAGTCGCTGAGCGTGCTGTCCACCGGCCCGTTGTCGCTCACGATGTTGTAGCGCCACTGCACCATGTCGTAGGGATAGCCTTTGGCAGCGAGATCGTTCATGTAAGCCGCGATCTTCCGCGTGCCGCGTTCCTTGATGGTGCCGGCAGTGTAGCCATGCCATCCGCCGTAGCCCTGTCCGGCCGTCCACACGAGTACGCTGTCGCTACCGGTGGTGCCCTTCCACCAGTAGGGTTTGTCGCCTTGTTCGCGCAGGGTGCTGCCGATGCGGTCGCCGCCGTCGGGCATGTCGGGGATGTAGTTCGGCCCCTGGCTCAGGTGGCGGATGCCGTGCGCGGCGTAGGCGTCCACCATGCTCCAGCTCATGCCGGGGATGTCGGTCTGCATCGCCATGGTGATCGGCAGGTCGTACCACTTCCGCAGCGAATCGGCGTACTCCACGATCCAGTGCATTTCCTCGGGCGTGCAGAGGCCGGTGAGGATGTTCGCGTAGTTCGCGCTGAGGGCGATGCTGCCACCCTTCACCGCCGCGATGAAGCGTTGCTTGTCAGCCTCGCTGACGATGCCTAGGAAATTCTCCACGGCCCAAAGGCTCTCCACGTTCCACACGAAGCGGCTGTCCTCCGGGTAGTCCTTGGTGCGGTCGATCAGCTCCAGCGCTTTGAAGATGTTGTTGTTCTGGATCGTCTCCACTTCGGCCTGCAGGTGGCTGTAACCGATGTCGGTGTGGCTGTGGTGGACGAGGTGGATGTCGCGATGAACCAGCTTGTCCACTTGGATGACGGTGTCGATTATTGGGGCGCCATTCAAAGCAACCCGAATGCTAGTCCTCACTGCCATCTGATACTGTGCGGGAACAAGGGCCTCCAGAATCTGAAGACCGTTTACCACATTGAAATCTGGTGTAGGTACATCGTTAACCCATAGTTTCAATTTGACCGGGGCACCGAAGTGCATCACGGTGAGTTGGAGGGGGCGAAAGATCCCTCCCGTGTAGATGAATGGTAACACGTCCACTTCCACTTTCTCTTCGAAGGTGTACCGGAAGGTCATGAACCAGTCCGGGCTGTTCTGCGCTTGGCCCACCACTTTCAGCTTCACGGGTTGGCCGGGTGTGACGTACTTCTTCGGCACCCGCAAATGCGCGAAGCCGTGCGCATCGCCGTGGCGATCCGCCTTACTGAACTCGAAGACGAGCTTGGTGCTGTCCGCAGCAGCGGCGCTCCAAGAATCGGGCTTCGTGTTGTGGTGCGTCGTGAAGGTGAGTGCGAGCTGGTCGTTGATGAAGAGGTCGAAGCTGCGGTCGCCGCCGCTGGTGGTGCTGTTGTGTCCGGCGATCCAACTGAAGTAGAAGTATTGGGTCGATTCGCGTTCCACGAAGGGGATCGCGGCGGTTTCCCATGCGATGGCTTTCTTTCCATCGGTGCAACGTGTGAGCAGCGCTGTGGTCGCATGTTCCGGGTACACGCTGAAGTAGGAGAGGACCTCGCCCTCGATGTCCTTCGCGTAGCCGTTGATCACCTGCTGCTTGCCGAACACGGGCAGGTCCACCTGGGCGGATCCAGCAGCGGGTAGCAGGATCAAGGTGAGGAAGTGCACACGCATCACCGCAAGGTAATAGGCTACGGAACGCGCACTGCAGGCTCGATATTGAATGGTGGATCAGCGCTTGGTCTCCGCACTCCAATTCTTTCTCCAGGTTGCTGGCCCCGAGATGTTGATCGTTTCTTCGTCATAGTCCCAAGAAACCCACTGATGTTGCTGGTACATTTCGGCAACATGTCCGCCACATCATCCGTGTTGGAGGTCCGCCCCGTGGTGGGCCGCGAAGAGTTGGAGCGCTTCATCCGGCTGCCCATGATCCTGGCCGCGCGGCATCCGGCGGACCAGCGTGCCAATGCCGTTCCGCCGCTGCTGAGCGATGAGCGCGACCTGCACGACCCGCGCCGCAACCCCACCC
>JBGTES010000031.1:0-42180 GCA_041747675.1 Flavobacteriales bacterium | reverse complement strand
AGAATAAAACGCCCTATAACAGCACCTACCCAAAAGTGGCGGTTCAGTGGTTAAATCAAGCTCTGTGCTTCTATCAAAGTTTGTGCATGGTTGACAGTGAAGTGCTCCGAAATCGCCACCTTCGGGTAGCCGCAAAACGTTGGTGGCAATGCGAATTACAACTACTCCACGCCCATCCGCGCTGCAACCGATGCGCGGATCTTCGCGCCGCGAAGCGTTGGGCAGTGATGATCGGCCAACACGTTCAGCCCTCCGCCGAAGTGAAGCACGACCCACCAGTTGTAAAGGTTGCCGCTGGCCTTTACGCACATTTCGTACTGCCCCGAACGCTTCGTCCACAGGCCGTCACTGTATTTCCATTTTTCCATGTTGCTGCCTTTGACTGTTAACCGAAGAAAGAAAAGCACTGCCACCAACATCGGGTTGACCGCAAGCCCGCCAAATGCGCGGGCCAGCGTCAACCCTTCACCGTTGGCTGCAAGCGAAACACTATCAATAGAATGAAATTAGCGGTAGCGAGTATAATAACCATCTGGTTGTTTCCACTAATGGTTCTCGGACAGAATGTCAGATCCGAAGTACATGCTCTTGTGGATAGTATCTCCCAATATGGCAAATTGGATGGTCCATACATAGGCTATGCTGGAATCAGGTCACAGCAGTATGATCGTATAAATCGATTGACAGGATATTCAACCACAAAAGAGCTGCTGGATTTGACCAATAATGATAATGCAATTGTTAGATGTGCAGTCTTTGAATCGCTTTGTTTAAAAGACAGTGTTGATGTTATTCCATTAGTTATAGCGAATCTCTATGATACGAGCTTGATCGTCGTACAGCAAGGATGCATAGGTCGTTGGCAAATAGCGGGTGACTATATCTTGCGGGCATTCTATTCCTATCTCGCAACAAAGGACAGTAGCTATTTCGCGCAAAATCATTCAGATCTCGTGGCGATAGATAGTATATTGTTCTATGACCCCAAAGTTCGTCTGGCTCATAAAGAAGCTAGAATCAAGGGAATAAATGGGGACACCTTGTATTATAACAGGATAAGAGATATAGCAATTAACGAACGTATAGCTGTTTCGGTTCTAGCACTGGCTAAGTACAGAAAGCAACAAGATAAGGAAATCATTGCTAGCTACTTTGTCGATGACCAAGCCCAGTATTATGCAATCTGGGCAGTAAGAGAATTCCCTGATTCCAGCTTTTATCCCTTACTTGTCAAAGTATTTGAAAAGCAATGGAAAAAGAGGTATTATAGCTACCCCAAGTGGAGGATACTTTATCAGGCATTAGCACAATATCCAAATGATGAAACATTAAAAATGTTTGATAAAACCATAAGAGCTAGAAACAAGTTTCGAAGACAAACATTGGGTACGTATCTACTAATTGCGATTAATAAATATCCGGACCCAATGTTTGACAAGTATGTGAACGCCGTGAAGTTAGACAAATTTCACAGAGAGAATTTAGTAGAAGAATCGAACATTGAGAATTGACGGCCTGAGGAAAACGCCAGCAGCCAACATGCTCTTGCCGCAAGCCGCCCGCGTCCTGGTAACAACTCCCGTTGAAGCATGATAACTTCGTCCAAGAACAAGATCACGAAAGGCGGCCTGCGGCAAGCGCAGGACCGTTAGTACCAATACAAAAGAACAAGAAACGATGAGCTATATAATGGTTGACATCGAAGCAGATGGACCAATACCAGGCGACTACTCAATGATCTCCTTCGGAGCTGTTGTAGTGGAAGAACAATTGACCAGGACTTTCTACGGGAGACTGAAGCCAATTTCTGAACAATATGTTGAAGATGCATTAAAGGTTTCTGGACATAGCCGAGAGGAAACGATGTCATTTGATGATCCAACGTCAGTATTACTGGACTTTGAAGATTGGCTACAGAAGAACTCCACTGGGAGACCAATATTCATAAGTGACAACAATGGATTCGACTGGATGTTCGTGTGTTGGTATTTTCATCATTTCCTAAAGAGAAATCCGTTTGGCTTTTCATCCCAGAACCTTGGAAGCATGTACAAAGGATTGGTAAAAGACACCTCCAAGAATTTCAAGCATTTAAGAAGGACCCGACACACCCATGATCCTGTTGATGATGCAAAAGGAAATGCAGAAGCGCTGATAACCATGAAAGAAGAGATGGACCTTAAAGTGCCGCTGAAATAAGAGACTCTGAACCTCCATAGGCTCTCCGTCTTCGGGGGCCTGCGGTGTGGGTGCAGGCACGGACCGATCCGCCTTGCCGCACCACGAACGACAGTGGCCCCGCCTTGAAAGGCGGGGTCGGTCGGGTCCGCGTGGTGGTCATGCTTGTTGTGCTGCTGTGGCCTGCACCCATGTGTTGAAGGTTTCCTGAAAGTGTTGTGCGCTGAGCATGAGTTCCTCGAAGGTGGGCGCATCGCGGTATATCATGGCCGCGCTGCGCGCATAGTCGCCGCGCCAGTCGGCTTGGTCCCCGGCAGCGGGCACAATAGTGATGCCGGTGCGCAGGATGGCCGCATAGTCCAGTTGGTTGTAGCGGTAGAAGGTGCGCCGGTGCCGCACCACGGCCTCGAACAGGGCGCGGTCCGCCATGGCCTGGGCGGCATAGCCTCCGGCATCGAGCTTCAGCAGGTCATAGAAATGGCGGCTCTTGCGTTCGCTGCCCCGGTTGAGGCTGGCCACGGTCTCGTGCAGCAACAGCGCTTTTTCCAGCAGGGTGCGTTGGGGTGCCAGCGTGGGCACCTGGAAGGTGGCACTGCCCAAGGCCTCTGGCAGGGCCTCGTACAGCAGGGGCGTGATGGGGCGCGGGGCGTTAGGCTCATCGTCGGCACGCGGCACCAGCTCCACCAGCACGTGGGGTAGCAGGGCGCCCAATTCCCCCTTGAGGCTGCCGGGGTAGTCGAAGAGCAGGTTCGTTTCCTTGCCCTTCACCTGGGGGCTGAGCGTCCATGTGTCGGTGGGCAGCAGCTCGGCCACGCGTGCCTGCAGGGCGGGCAGCAATGTGCCCGTGGTCCATGTGGAGCAGCTTTCGGAGAGGCGGTCCAGGTAGGCCTTGCGCTTGGTGTTGCTCAGCGCGGCGGGGTCGGTGGCCTCATTGGGCAGCAGCAGGGCGCGGTCCAGCACCAGGTCGATGTCCTCGGAGAAGCGGTCGATGAGGCCGTATGCCTTGGAGAGCGAGGTGCCGCCCTTGAAGGTGAGGCGACCTTGTGTGGCGGGCAGTTCCATGAGCACCTGCAGCAGCCAGCTCACCCAGAAGTCCTTTTCGATGACGGCCGGGGGCAGCGGGTATGGCAGCGCATCGGCCGCCTGCCGGCAGTAGATGGCGCGTTCCGCCGATGGCAGGTCGATGAAGCTACGCATCACGGGGCGCGCTTTTCGGCAAGGCGGGTGAGGAGGCGCGCGATCCAGGCCGGGGCGTGGATGCGGTGCTTGAGCAGGAGCTTGCGGTCGCGGTCATCGAGACGTGCGGCGATGCGGGCCAGGGTGTCCTCGTCCACGTTGCGCTGGCCCAGGTGGCGCAGGGCCTGGATGACGAGCCCGGCGGTGGTGCCAGCGGCGGCCATGTTGCGCGGAGTGGTGGGTTTCAGCAGGATCTGCTGGCGGCCGTAGCGGATCACCTTCTTCGGGCCATTGGTGTAAAGCTCCACGCGCATGGGCACCTGGTTGGAAAGGCCCAGCAGGTTGGCGGCATAGGCGCCGGTGGGCTGCACGGTGATGGCCTCCGACTCCTGGATGGCGCGCACCACATCATCCACCGCCGGCATCAGCGGACCCAGCTTGGGGTGCAGTTGGGGCAGGTCGTACAGGCCATGGGCGAGGCGGCGGATGGAGCCCTTTTTCGCCAGCCTGCCGAGCATGGAAGCCACGGCCTTGGGGTCGTCCGTCACGGCGGTGAAGAGCTTTGGCGTAAAGACCAAACCTCTCCCCCTGGCGCGAATCCTTGCTATTATCTGTCTTTCAGTGAGTTGCATTATGCATGCGCAGGATTTCCGGTTGTAAATTACACCATCTTTTTACAACGGAGGCAGAGAAATACTGGTCCGCATGCGCTGACCTTCGGTCAGCGCATGCGGACCAGCGCGCGTGGGCGTACACCCGCGCGCGTACATGTATGCGCGCACGTGCCCACGCGCCTACGCGTCAGGGTTACTTCGTAACCCTGCGGAGCTTCTTCAAGAGCGTGGATCCAAGAGCAATGTGACGACCCACAGACATCCCCTCTGCTTGGGGGCGCGAATGGGGCCATCAGAACAACGAACGAGGGCAGGAGCGCGCATCACCCCACCATGTCTTTGTTCAGCGCTCCAAGGGCATTTCTGAGGCCTTCTGAACTCCGCATCCAGCCGTTCAACACCTGACTCTCCGCAGGCTCTCCAATGGGACCTGGGACACAGGGTCCCCCATGCCTCCGCCTCCCGGCAGACAGGTTCGGCAGAAAGGCTCATTCTTCGGGAGACCCAGGCTTTCCTGGTTCACGGATCGCCCGGCCCGAAAAGGCGAAGGCCCCGCACCGGATGTTCCAGTGCAGGGCCTTGCCAGAAGTGGTTCCCGATCAGCGCATCAGCGGGAGCTGGTAGGTATGTTGCATGTCGCCGTGTGTGACACGGAGCATCCAGATCCCCGTGCTCAAGCCATCGGCGGGCAGGGTGATACGGCCCGGTGCCGCGGCCATGCGCCACTGGCGGTGCAGTCTGCCTGCCACGTCGAGCACTTCCACCTGCAGTGTGCCGCCTTCCAGCGCATGCTCCAGGAAGAGGGAGCCATCTGCCGCCCAGGCGTTCATCTCCGTTGCGGCCAGGTCCGTAAGGCCGGTGCTAAGTTCCACCACGATATCCATGGACCAGCTGTGCGAACATTCGCCGGCGAAGACCGTCAGCATCACGGTATAGGTACCGGGCAGGGCATAGATGTGCAGGGGTTCCAGCTCGGTGGAGCTGGTCCCATCACCCAGATCCCACAGCTGGCTTTCACCGCCCACGCTGGTATTGGTGAATTGCACCGCGGTGTTGACGAACACCATGGGCTGATCCACCTGGAAGGAAGCCTCGGGACCGGCGCCGGCGCCGATGTTCCATTCGCTCAACTGCAGCGTGCAGCCGTTCGCGTCCGTTACCAGCACCGCATAGGTGCCCGCAGCGGCCGTGATCTCGTCTCCACTGTCGCCGTTATCCCAGAGGTAGGTGTAGGGTGCTGTTCCGCCGGACACCATCACGCTCAGTGCGCCATCGGTGGCGCCCGGGCAGCTGGCGTCAATGCTTTCCACCGTAGCCGACATGGTCAACGGCTCCGCGATCGAGAACATGCTGGAGAGATCGCCACATCCGGCGTTGCTCGATACGGTGACGCTGTACTCGCCACCTGCGAGGCCGGTGATGGTGGCCACGCCCGGCACGCCGCTCTGCACCAGCAGCACATTGGCTTCGGCATCCATCCAGGTGACATCGGCGGCCACACCCGTGGTATTCACCACCGTGGCCGTTCCGTCGGCCGCACCAGCGCAGAGCGCATCCGTGCTGTACCGCGGCCAGGGTGCGGAGGCATGCAGCATCAACCGGGGCGTAGAGGTATTGGCGCTCGCCGGCATGGTGAAGCTGTACTCGGCCCCTTCGGTCAGGGGGGTGATCGTACCGGTCACCAGATCCTCCAGCGTAAGGCAGGTAAGGCCGTTGATGCCCGCCATGTCCGTAGCGCGCACCTTGTAAGTGCCTGCGGACGGGGTCTGCACCAGTATGGGGATGCTGATGTCCGTGGTGTATTCCCCGTACATGTCGATCGTGAGGTTCACACCTTCCGTGCTGCGCACGGCGATGCGCGGGGCGCCGTTGCTGCTCCAGCTGAGCTTGGGCACATCGCCACTGTTCAACTGGGGCGTACCATCCTGGAAAACCACCACCGCTTCATCCTTGAAACTGTTGTTCCCCTTCAGGGTGAGACGCACCATCGGGATGGGCATGGTCAAACCACCGAAGACACCACCGCTGTTGCCCAGCACCTTGGCGCTTTCATGCACCGTGGTGGCCACGGCCGGGCCATTGGCCTTCAGCCAGAAGCCCTGGCTGCTCTGGATGATGCCGTTCGCACCATGCGTGCCCACGGTACCGTTCCAGGTGGCGTTGTTGCCGTCCGCCGGGCTGTAGATCCAGTAGTAGTTCTCCACATCGGCACCGCGCTGGATCGCCGCGAAGGAGACCGGCGAGGGCAGCGGGTTGCTCACCAGGTTGTAGCCGTCCACCAGGGGGGTGCCGGAGTCGCTCCAGCTCATTGGCAGGGCGATCGGCGTTTGTGCGATCCGCGGCGGACCGGTGACATCGATCGTGAATGCGGCGGTGGTTCCCATGGTATCTCCGCACCACACCGCCCAACCCATGCCCACACTCAGCGGGTCGTTGATGTGCCCGGCCCCGGTAAGGCCATCGAGCGGGTTGGTACCAAGATGCGTTTCGTCATAGTAGCGGATGCTGGGCCACAGGATGCCGCTGCCCACGGGCATGTCGAAGTTCGGATGGTGGCTGCCGGGGAAACCGGCGGTGAGGAAGTCGTCCTTCCAATGCCAGAGCGTCTGGCCATCCACCGCGCTGCCCAGCAGGCGCCAGTGTGTGGCTCCGGCAGGGATGTAACGTTCCATGGTAAGCACGCCGGTGTAGCTGCTACCGGCGACCAGAGAATCCAGGCGGCCAGTGCCGTCCAAATTGCTCACGAGCCTTACCGTGGCGTTGGTGGCATCGAAGTCGCCCGCCCGTACGGCCAGGGTCCCGCGGATGTCGAGGTCCACTTCCAAGGTCACATCCTGCGGCGTGCGTGCGGTCAGGTCGAACAGGTCCATGCTACCGGAACCACTCACCACGATGGCCGCTTCGTTGATGTCCCCGAGGATCAAATGTCCCAGGGCACCTGCGATGGAACCATCAACGACCACACTGGTGCCGTTGATGATCAGGGAACCCGTGCCGATGTCCAGAAGACCACCATTTTCCACCACCAGGTCGTCCACGGATTCGTTCCCGGTCACGAACACCGTGTGGCCATTGTGTACGGTGGCGAGTGAACCATCCAAGCGGGGAATATCAATGGGTTCCGTTCCGGGCACGGGCGCGGGACCGAGAATGGCCAGGGTCCAGCAAACCCATTGTTCGGATGCACTTGTGAACGCACCGGGGTTTTCTGAAGCCGCCGCAGGGTCGATGATCCGGAAGGCCGTGTTGGTGGAGGCCCCCTCTGCATGTCCTCCGGGTACGGTGAGCATGCCGATGTAGTTGGCTGGCGCCGCCGTGGCCACCGTCTGGTTATCGCCCGATCGTGTGGCGATCCACAGAAAACCTGGTTCGGCGGGCGAATGGGCGGGCGGATCGCTGTTGGTACCACTATTCTCCGAGGAAGAACCCGAGATCCCGGTGGCCCCGCGGATGCGATAGGTCACATGGCTGCTTCTCTGGGTATTGGTCGTGCTCAAGGTCAAACCATCGTCCCCGGAAGCCGTACCGGAGGCCATCTTCCAGAACACCGCACCTACGACCTCGCCTTCATTGTCCTGCCCAAGCTTGTTCCAACCGGTGCTTACAGTGCTTACCGTTGGCCCCCCATCCACGGAGAACACGGTCACGAGCATGTCACCGGCCAGACCGGATGGGATATTGATGACGTGCGAGCCGGCATTGGAACCGGTTTGGGCACCTGAGGCCCAATTGACGATCACCGGATGCGGGTAAGTACCTGCCGCAGCGATACCCTGTATGCCCACCGTCCGGGCGGAGTGCGTGGTAGCCTGTCCCAAGGCATAGGCTGCTGGATCTTCTAAGGCTGCCACATGAAAGCGTTGTGCGACGAGCATCTGGGCATGATCCGAACCGGTCTGGTTGCTGCCAGAGGTGGCACTGTTCTGAAGGTCCGTATAGTTGGCCGGTACCGTAGAGACCGTGTTCACCTCATCGGTATGCACTGCCGCCAACCACAGGAAGGGCTGCGCCCCCATGCCCGGCGCGAGGGCGGGTGGGTTGGGGCTGTTGCCCGTGCCATTGGCAGTACCGCTGAAATATGGCAGGCCCAAATAGGTCCCGGCCGCGATCCTGTACGTGACATGGGCACTGCGGCCCATGAAGGAGTTCGTATTCACGGTGGCCCCTTCCGAACCATCAGCGATGCGGTAGAAAGCGGAGAAATAGCGGTCCCCGGTCTCTGTGGCGTATAGCTGTGTATATCCGGCAATGGTGACGTCCGTACCGTTGGCATTCCCCTCGCTGAAGAAGATCAGGATCAGGTCCCCGGTGACGATGCCGGACGGGAGGGCGATCGAATGTGCCGCGTTCCCGGGATTGGTCTTGGCGCTGGTGTTGGTCCCTGCGATGACCGGAAAAACGTCGGTCGGGATCGTGACCGAGCCTGGGTACGTGACATTGTATTCCTGGACCCAGTTCGATCCATCCCACTGCTCCCAAGTCGTGTGATCACTCCAATCTCCGGTCTGGTAGCTGCGGTGGTCGCCCACCTGCTGCGCGAATGATCCTGCCATACCGATGATCGTGGCACAGAACCACAGCGTGATCCTGTACCAGTAATGGTTGCGTTGCGGAGTTAACATGTGATGTTGGTTGGGGGGTCCTCCTATCCGACTAATCGCTGAAGTGCGATGATTGGTCTATAGGATTTCCTAATTGGCCGACAAAACTGGGGTGTTCGTCGACTTTTGTCAAGCCCCCGGCGCTTTCGGGACTTTGCCCAGCGGCTGTTGAACGCGAAGGCCGGCAACGGATATCCGCTGTCGGCCTTCGCAAGCCCTGTAGTGGTCGTGATCGCACGAAAGGCCCAAAACACCAGCGGCCTCGCCGATGTGGCGGGGCCGCTGTGCTACGGAATACACATGAGCACTTGGAAGATCAATGCGTCACCGGCAGTGTGTAGGTCCACTGCTGCCAGACAGTGCTGGCGTTGAGGAAGTAGATCCCGGAGGTCCAGCCGTGGGTGGGGATCTCGTGGCGTGTGGTATGGGCAGGTACCCGGCCGGTATGGATGGTACGGCCCGTGGCATCATAGACATGCAGGTGCAGATCGTGGGGCATGGCACCTTCCAGCACCAGGGCCTCACCGCTGCTCCAGGCGCGGGGGCCATCGGTGGCCGCCGCATGGATGCTGGTGGCCATTCCCACACTCACGCTGGTGGAAAGGGTGCGGTCACAATCCTCGTCGAACAGGATCAGGGTCACGGTGTAGTCCCCGGGCTGCATGTAGCTGTGCCAGGGGGCGGCCTGCTCGCTGGTGGCGCCATCGCCGAAGTCCCAGAAACGGCCCACCTCCGGCGCAGCGGTGCTGCTGAAGGGAACGGCCTCCAGGGGCAGGGCCGTGGCAGGGGCCACCAACGCACCATCAATGGGTGCGGGGGCGACCACGGTGATCGCTTCGGCAGCGATGACGCAGCCGTTGGCATCGGTCACCAACACGCCGTAGGTCCCGGCAGGTACACCTTCCAGATCGTTGGAGGTGACCCCGGTGCTCCATTCCACTTCGTAGGGCCAGGTCCCACCAAGCACTTCCAGCAGCACATGGCCGTCGGTGCTCTCGGCGCAGGTGGCCGGGGTGGCGGTGTAGAGCAGTTCCAAGGCCCAGGGCTCCTCCACGTTGAGGTGTACCATCTGCGCCGGACATTCCTGCCCACCGATATGGGCGGTGTAGGTGCCCGCCCCCAGACCTTCCAGGCTTACCATCCCGGTAACGCCGGCATGGATGGCCAGGGCATCCCCTTCCCCATCGCTCCAGGTGATGTCGATGGGCAAGCCGGTGGTGTTCTCCAGGGCGATGGCGCCATCGGCCAGGCCATGGCAGCTCACATGCTGCACACTTGGTCCCAGCGCACTGGTCTGGTGCAGCAACAGGCGCGGCTGTGTGGGATCCGCATTCGGATCGAGGGTCACTGAAAGGGTCGCCCCTTCATGCAGTGGTGTGCGGGTACCGGTGAGGAGGTCCTCCAGTACCAGGCAGCTCAGCCCGTTGAGGCCTTCCATCCCGGTGGCGGTGATGGTGTATTCACCGGCGATGGGTGCGCGGACCAGCAGGGGGATGGCGGTCCCCCCCTGTGGCATGCCCTCCATGCGGATGGCCATCTCCTCCCCGTGGGGACCCTGGCTGGCCAGGCGGGGGGCCTGTGCGTGGGCGAAGTTGAATTTCAGGGCATCGCCCTCCGCTTCATTAAATGCCGGGCTGCCACTGGCGAAGACCACGATGGTCTCATCGGTGAAGGTGTTCATATCATTGCTGACCTTCAGATACAGCGCCGCAAGCGGTGGCCCCTCCAGGCCGCCGAAGATGCCGCCGCTCTGGTCGGCCGTCTTGGCGCTCTCCGCCACGGTGGTGCTCACCGCCGGGCCATTGGCCTTCAGCCAGAAACCCTGGCTGCTCTGGATGGTGCCGGTGGCGCCGTTGTTGCCCACGAAGCCATTCCAGGTGGCCATGTTGCCGCTCACAGGATCGTAGACATGGAAGGAGTTCACCACGTCGGCACCAAGCTGGATGCCGCTGAAAGCGATGGGGCTGGGCAGCGGGTTGCTCACCAGGTTCCAGCCATCTGTCGTGGGCACACCGGTGTCGGTCCAACTCATGGGCAGGGTGACCGGCGTATGTGCGATGGTGGGCGGACCTTTCAGATCGATGATGAAGGGCGCGGTGCCCCCCAGGTTATCACCACACCAGGCGGCGAAGCCCTTGCCAATGGTGAGGGGCATGGTGTTGCTGCTCACGCCGATCAGGCCGTCGGTGGGCAGCGGGCCGGGGTCTGTCTCATCGTAGTGGCGCACACTGGGCCACAGGTTCCCGCTGCCGGGAGGATCGTAGAAGTTGGGATAGTGCGAGCCCGGGAAGCCAGCGGTGAAGAAGTCGTCCTTCCAATGCTGGACGGTGCGGCCGCCCACGGGGCTTCCCAATAAGCGCCAGTTGGTGACACCTCCCGGGATGTAACGCTCCACGGTGAGGTTGCCCAGGTAGCTCGCCCCCGGATCCACCGGTGCCAGGCGGCCCGTGCGGGTGGCATTGCTGATCAGGCGCACATTCGCATTGGTCGCATCGAAGGCCCCGCCAGCCAGTTGCAATGTACCCTGGACGTCCCATGCCCCCGTGATGGTGACCCCCTGGTGGGCGTTGACCGTGATATTGAAGAGGCTGATACCGTTCGCTGTGGAGATCTCCGCCGCACCGCCACCGGCGAGCAACTCCAGGGTGGAACCTTCACCGGTCTCCAACAGACCATCAAGTACCACCTCGTAGCCGCGGAGCGACAGTGTCCGGCTGGGATAAATGGCCAGTATGGCACCCTGCTCCAGCACCAGGTCATCCGCCTGGCTGTTGGTCGACATCTTCACTTCATGCCCTGCACGGATGGTGGTCCTGGACTTGGGGTGGACCAGGGTGCTGGTGCCGCGGACCGCTACGGTGTTGGCGGTCCAGGAGGTGGCGGTGTTCAGAATGAAGGGGCCGGGGTTCTCGCTGGCTGCCTGGAACATCCTGGTGGCGGTGGACATGTGGGCATGCGCATTACCGCTGCCCCCGGTGTGACTGAACAGGAGTCCCTCATAATTCACCGGTGCGATGCTGCTGTTGACACCACCCGAGTGTGCTGCAGCGATCCAAAGGGAGGCCACATTGCCGAAGCCGGATGTCAGCGCCGGCGGGTTGGGCTGGTTGCTCGTGCTGGTGATCACATTGCCCCATACGGGAAGACCAGTGTATGTGCCTGCAGCGATCCGATAAGAGGTGTGTGCGCTGCGTTCACTGTTGGACGTGTTGGCCATGATCGTGGCCCCCTCGGTGCCGTTGGCCACACGGTAGAAGGCCGCGCCACGGCGGCCACCGTTCACATGCTCGTACATCATGGTCCAGCCAGCCGGGAAACTGAGCGTGGAAGCGGTCGTGCGGTCCATCCAGAACACCATCAACAGGTCACCTGCTTCGATGCCGCCGGGAAGTGCCACCGGATGGGCGGTGCTGTTGGCGGTGATGGCGCTGCTGTTGGTGGCGGCCACCATGGGACCCGCGTGTTCCAGGTATGGGTCCATCACCGACGGAATGTTGGCGGTGTTGATCCAGGCCCCGTTCTCCATGAGCTGTTCCCAGGTATTGGCGTCATTCCACATGCCGCTTTGCCGCGTCCGGAATTCCATGCTGGCCTCAAGCGTCCCATAGTCGATCCACGAATCAGGATCACCGGCGGCCACTGTGAAGGTGTTCTGCGGGAACACACCGTTGCATTGGACCTCGAAGGCGAGGACCAGACGATCCCCGGGGGTGAAGCCGATGTCACCAAGTACCAATGATGCGGTCTGGACACCGGCGGTGGTGAATTGGCCGGAATAGCCGCTGGATGATTGGGTGACGCCGCTACTATTGACCCGCAGCACCCGGTAACGCCCGCGAAGCCCAGTGTTCGAAACGCTTGCCACCCGCACGGAGACATTGAATGTGTTCCCGACCAACGGAAGGGTCAGGACATTGGGATCGATGGTAAAGGCCAGCACCTGTGTGAAAGAGGTCGACACGGTGGATTGGGAGACCACACTGCCTGGGGTCCCGATGTCCTGGCGCAGGTCGCGGACGAAGGGGCCGGTGCCGGGGTTCTCCTGGGTGTGGCCCAGGAAGAGTCTGCCGGTCTGCGCCCAGGCAGGGCTGAGACCGGTGACCAGGCTGATCACCAGGGCGAGGCCCAGGGCGCGCAGCGGTGCGGGACAGGGCATTGGGGTGCAACGGAGCATTCCGTTCCTGCTGTCCGTAGGTGAAGGGTAGGACCGAAGTTTCATGTGTGTGCGTTCAGGTTCATTCCAGGAAGAGGGACCCATGCTTTTCGCCGGGAGGTCTGCAACGCTGGGGGGAAGTAGCTGGTTACAGCAGGCCCACGGAATGGCGATCCCGATCGATGGATCCGGCCCTGGAACGCACAAGGCCCCCGCATCGCGGAGGCCTTGTCACTTGTGGCGGACCCGTAGGGATTCGAACCCCAAACCTTCTGATCCGTAGTCAGATGCTCTATCCAATTGAGCTACGGGTCCTCAATTCAGGCCGCGAAGATAGTGCGCCGTGGAGATCCGGGATCCGGCGGGATCAGATCCACCCGTTCAACCGGTAGTAGCCGATGGCCAGCGATTCACGCAGGCAGGTCACCTGCAGTTTCAGGCGGTTCCAAACATCATAGCGCAATGCATTGCTTCCGGAGACATCCGGGGCGTAGCGCTTCCCCCCCACCCTGCGATGATCATAGGCCAGGTCGATGTACATCGGGTTGTCCCAAGCCGGATCGCCACATACGTTCTGGAACCCAACCTTGCGAAAGGCCCTTACGCTGCGGTAACTGTTCTCCGGTGCGGTCACCAACGCCATGGGCACCTGGTGGAAAGCAGGCCACATGGTGTGCAGCACGAGGGCCTGCTCCCGGGTGTTGGTGCCTTCGCGCACGGCGATCAAACGCTCGCCTGCCACGCCACGATGCAGCAATTCGTGGAGCATCGCGTCCATCACCGCCGGATCCGTCGGGTGGACCACCACCACGGCACTGGCAGGATACTGAGTGGCCAGTGCGGCGGCGTGTTGCAGGCGCAGGAGTTCAGGCCCCGATGGCATGCCGCTGCCACCCAGCACCACGATCACGCGTGGCGCGATCCCCGCACAGGTCCCTGCCGCTGTGCCCAGTGCTTGATGTATGCGCCAGGGCAGGGAGGTGAAGGACAGCAGCACCATCAGCAAGGCAAGCAGGCCAAGGGACCGGACGAGCAGACGCAAAGCGCGGCGAAGAGCCCGGAACAGGGCGGTACAGTAGGTGGGCAGCGCGAGGAGGAAGCCGTTCATCGCCAGGTGCGACAAGGACCGCCCTCAGGGTTTGTAGTACTTCAGCGCCTCGGGCATGAAGGCCTCCAGATCCCGCATCCGGGTCTCGTCGCTCGGGTGGGTGCTGAGCAACTCGGGCGGGGCCATGCCACTTCCCTGCTGGCTCATGCGTTGCCAGAATTTGGGCGCCTCGCGCGGATCATATCCGGCCATGGCCATGAATACCAGACCCAGCTTGTCGGCCTCGGTCTCGTGCTTGCGGCTGAAGGCCATCATGCCCAGCCCGCTCCCAAGGCCAACGCTTTGCAGGAAGATGTCGCGTGCCAGCCCGGGCTTCTCGCTGGTGAGTGCCTCCAGCGTCATGCCCGCACCCTGTATGGCGATCCCCTGGCTCATGCGCTCGTTGCCATGGCGCGCCACGGCATGGGCCACTTCATGACCCATCACCACGGCCAGCCCGGTCTCGTTGGCGGTCACCGGCAGGATCCCCGTATAGAACACCACCTTGCCACCGGGCATGCACCAGGCATTCACCGTGGGATCCTCCACCGTGTTGAACTCCCACTGGAAATCGAGCAGGCGCGCCTTCATGCCATTGTCGGTCATGTACTTGGTGACTGCCGCAGCGATCCGATCCCCGCAGTCGCGTACCATTTTCGAGCGCGCGTCGCTGACGGGCAGGACCTTGTGTGTGTTGAGGAATTCGCGGTACTGCTCATCGGCCATACCCACCAGCGTGCTCTCGCCGATCAGGTTCATCTGACGCCGGCCGGTGAAGGGCACCTTGGAACAGGACTCCAACCCAAGAAGCGCGAGGAGAAGAATGATGGCGCGCATGTTCATGGTCCAGGAGATCAAGGCATGGTTCAGGAGATCAAAGCCGAAAGCCCACGCTCCTGCAAGGCCATGCAGCGTGGTTCAAGTTGCTCAATAGTGCCGCGCTTCACGCTGCACCGGCCATTGTAGTGGACGATCCAGGCACACTGTTCGGCCTGTATGGTATCATGGCCGCATATCTCCACGAGACAGTGGATCACATGATCGAAGGTGTTCACATCGTCATTGTGCACGACGATCTCTTTGATGGGCCCATTCTCCAGGAGGATCTCCTCCAACAGGCCTTCTTCAGGGGTGTGATGCGGACTCATGCGTACTGTGCGAAAGGTGCCGTACAAAGGTAGCTGGCCGGGAAGGTCTTCGGACCGGGGCCCAACATCCTGGTGCTTCAGGGTGCGCCCTGCCCCGCGATGTGTTCAGGGCCTGGCGAGGATGGCCGGGCCAAAGCGCTCCATCAGGGCGGTGGCCTCGCGCATGGGGACCCTGCGGCCGTTGAGGTATGCGGTGACGAAGGCATCCTTCACACCCAGGGTCACGGCCTGTTCACGGCGGGTGCGGGCGGCGTCAAGGTCCAGGTGGATGCCGGTGGTGTAGCGGATCTTGCCTCCCTCGATGCGTTCGCTGTTGAGCGGCGTGATGTTGAAGAGTTTGTCCAGGGCCACAGGCCTGCTGTAGACACCCACTTGCACGGTGAAGAACAGCCCCTGGATGGTCTCCACCTGACGCGCAGGGGCCGCACCGGGTACATTGTAATAGGTGGTGGCTTCGGCGGTTGGTGTGAAAGCGGCCATGATCGCTTCCACCTCTGTGGGATATGCGGCCAGCACCTCCTGCAGATCCGCGGCACGTTCGGCGGTGGGCGGAACGGACACCGGCCGCTCGATGGTCGCCACTGGTGTTGGCGGGTCAGGCATCGCTGTCGTAGGTACGGTGGCCACCGCAGGAGCGGCACCACTGCGGCGCATGGCCTCACCCAAGGGGATCCGCTGGCCATCCAGATAGGCCACCACGAAGGCATCCCTGTATCCGCGGTCACGCACCTTTCCCTTGGCGGCGTTGGCCTGCTCGAAGCCGGTGAAGAGTCCTGCACTATACCGCACGATGCCATTGTCCAGCCGCTCGCCGGTCACGGGGCTCATATCGCTGAAGGCCTCCTGGGGCACGGGCCGGCGGAACGCGCCGATCTGCACCTTGAACACCAGCCCTGATGGCATGTCCGCATCCATGGGAATGGGCTCGGCACGACGGGAACCCTCCGCGCGCAATTCGAACATATCGCTGACGAGCTCATCCGGCATGCGGAAGGGTACGGCGGCGGCAGGGACCGTCTTGGGAACATCGGCGACCGCGGGGCGGTCCGCCGCGACCCCAACGGCAGGTGTGATCGATCCAGAAGGGGGTTCAACAGTGGCCGGCAAAGGTGCCGGTGTGGGCGCGGTGTCTCTGCTCTGCTGTTGCACGACCGGATCGGGTGCTGTGTCTCTGATCTCCAGGCGCACGACAGGTTCGGACGCTGGGACAGCCCTCTCCTGGCGCGCTGCCGGGTCTGAGGCTGGAACACCGGACTTCTGATCCGCGGCCATTCCCTGGCGCTGGGGACCAGCCTCATCATAGGCCTCTGCCAACAGTGGCTCGGCCCGGCGCGCACGCATCTCCAAGGCCATCAATTCACTGGGATCCTCCCCGGGAAGGCCCTGAAGCAGGACGGCGGCCTGGCTTTCGTTGATCGCTGCCGCCGCACGCAAACGTGCAGCGATGTTGTCCAGGGAATCCGCCGTGGCCAGGAATGCATCAGCGCGGGTCACAAGCACTTTCGCACGTTCCTTTTGGGCCACGTCATCGGTGTCCGCAGGCGCGCTGGAGCGCAGCGTGCCGGCCAGCTCGCGTATGCTGCGTGCCCCGGCATCCGCCTCTGTGGCGGCATCATATTGTTCCAGGGCGCGTGTCTTCGCCTGGAAGTAACGGCTGCGATCCACATCGTTGAGTACCAATTGTTGTTCCTCTCCGGAGAGGTAGTAGAACTTCATCAGGCGCTCCCGGAATGCCGCCTGCTCCTCCGCCTCGAACTGTTGGCGGGCAGCAGTGAGCGCTTCTCCGGCGCGGAGGATGGAGACCGCCATGAGCGAATCGGCCTCCGTACGGGTCCGCACGGCGAGGCGCTCCAGCGCTACGCGCCGGCCCTTGTTGCGGATGGTGGCGGCACTATCCGCAAGCACCGTGGCACGGTCGGCCAACTCCAGTGAACGCTGCTCGAGATCGGCGGCCTCTGCTCTGGCGCGGATCGCCCGTTGGTCCAGGAGATGGGGTTCGGGCAGGTCCTCCATGCGCATTGTCTGGATATCCAGCTGATCCGACTTGAGGAATTGCTCGAAGCGCTTCAGCATCTCGCTCGCCTGGTCGGCAGTGGCCTGCGCGGCCACCTCCACTTCCTTCTCGGCCGAGGCGCGCGCCCGTTCGACGGTCGGTCGATCCTCTGCAGATACTGCTGAAACGGGTGCCGCGGACCGTACCTCCGGGTCACGCATCGGATCCGCCGGATCCACTTCGCGCTCCGCGGTATCATCCTCCAGGTCGGCTTCCGCCTCTGCGGTCGACCTTTCCGCCTGCGCACGACGTGCCTCGGCAAGGATGGCCTCGGCGCGATCATCCAAGGCAGGCGGGACGATGGTTCCCTGTTCCGTTCCGGGCGTTCGCGCGGCGACAGACTTTCCGGCGGACATCGGATCGCGGGCCTGGGCGAGCATCACTTCGGTGATGCCGAACACCTTCATCGCCACCTGTTCATAGGCCAGCGTCTCACCCCGCGCATGTGCATCACCCAACAGGTGGTTGTTCACCGTCAATGCCCGGTCCACTTCACGCAGCGCCTGCAGTTCCAGGGCGTAGGCGGTGCGGTAGAGGCTGTCGCGTTCCATGATGTCGTCGATGCGGTCCGCGCGTTTGCGGAGATCGGTGGCCTGGTCCATCTGCCGCTGGGCATCACCCTTCATGCCCTGCGCCATCAGCAGCAGGGGTTCGCTCGGCGGAAGCCCACGCCTGCCCACGGCCTTCTCCAGGCCTTTGAGACTGTCGGTGGCGACACGCCATTCCTCCCGGCTGATGAAGGCACTCCGCTGTCCCATATCCGTGCTGATGATGAGTTGCTCATCACGCAGGCGATCGGCGTTGCGATGCAGTTTGTCGTAGTCCTTGCGCGGCTTTCCAGCGGCCTCTCGCACGAGTGAGTCGATCTCCAACGATAGTGACTCGATGCGCGCCAGGTCCGCCTCTTTGAAAGCCACCGCGTCCGCGACTTTTCCGGAGCGGTGCTCCATGTGGCTGGTGTAGACCTTGGTCGCCTCCTCCTCGAATGCGATGAACCGGTCCATGATCGGATCGCGTCCCACAGCACGGGAGGTGGACCTGGTGCCCGTGCCATCCGGCGCGTCCTGGGTGATCGCCATGGTGGTGAGGGCTTCGAGTTCCTCCTGACGGCGGCGGATATGTTCATCGGCGAGCCGGAGGTGTTCCTCGCGCATCTGGCGAAGCCTGTCCACGCGAGGCAACACACGGTCCGCCTGCTGGGGATCAAGCTCCAGCACGGTCACCTGCAAGGCCATCTCCGCACGCAGACTGTCGGCAAGCATCAACTCCAAACCTTGCAATGCTGCCGCACGCTCGTCGGCATCCGGCAGAGCTTCCAGGCGGATCTTGTCCCCGGCGTAGTCCGCGAAAAGTCGTTCGATGATCTCCCCCGCTTTGGCTTCCTTGCCGAAGACCAGGGGCACCCGGACAGGGTCCTGCGGCCTCGCGCCTTCCACTTCGCTGCGCAATGCGGCAAGTGGATCATCAGTGGCCGTTACCTCGGGCGCTTCTTCAGCCTCCAAGTGCCGGGCCTCCGCCAATTGGCGGTCCAGCTCTATCACACGCCGCTCCAGGCTGTCGCGTCGCGTTTTGTTCCGCTCGGCAACGGCCAGCTGCTGCGATTCGTTGCGTTCGTTCTCCAACAGGAAGAGGTCTGCCGGGGTCGTTGGGGACTGGATCGTCACACCCGCCGATCGCGGTGAGGTGGATGTACCACCGGCCTGCGATCCAATGGTGGTCATGGTGCCGGTGTCATTCACCCTTTCCGTCCTGGCCATGGTTTCGGTGGCCTGTAGTTCGGGTTCCTGCTGCACCATTGGTACGGTCCCCACGATCGCGCCTGCGGGTGCGGGTCTTTCATCGGCCCTGCGGGACATGTCAGCAACAAAGGATTCGGCCTTGAGCGCGTCATTCGTTCCGCGCACCGCGGCCTCCGTGGGGCTGCGCATGCCACCGATGGAGCCCGCTGCGGTGGCGAGGTCCCAATCGAAGGTGCGTGCTTCGGCCTCCGCAGAGGAGGATGCGATCATCGCGTCGAAGCGGTCATCGATGGGGAGTGCCTCGATACGATCTTGCGCCGAGGCGATGCGAGCGCCCAGGCCCGTGAGCTGGTGTTCCTCCGGCAACGCGGCGGTCCCACGTTCGGTGGTGGTGTCCAGGTGACGCGTCAGGGAGGACTGGCCGCGCATGAGCGCCGCATCCTGCTCCCTGGAACGCGCCAGCACGAATGCGGCTTCGGTCTCCTTGCGCAGGTGGCCTAATTGTTCCTCCAGTTGGGCGATCTCCGTGGTCAGCTGATCCCTGCGTGACTTGCCACGGGCTTCTCCCTGCTCCCGCTTCAAGCGTGCGATGCGATCGATGACCTCGTTCTCTTCACCGCGCTTCGCATTGGCCTGTTGCAAGGCTCTGGCGGCCTCGCGCTCCTGGTCGGCCGCCGCGCGTCGGGTGCGCTCTGTGATGTCCACCTGTGCGGTGGCGCTGTTGCGCACATCAAGGCGCTGCTTCAATGCGGTGAGATGTTTCAGGGCGTCATCCTCGCGTGCAGCGGTGAGGGTGGTCCGCAGATCGGTGGCGAGCCTGGTGGCTGCGGCGGCTTCCTGTCTGGTGGTCAGTTCCTCGGTCTCCAGATCTTGCGCGGTGCGTTGTGCGGCGCGCGCGCGGATGCCCGCCTCACGCGATCGCTGACGCAGGCGTGCCGCCTCGGTCATGCGTTGGTCGCGCTCGCTTCCCGCTTCCATG
Organism: Flavobacteriales bacterium; assembly: GCA_041747675.1. Classification (GTDB taxonomy): domain Bacteria; phylum Bacteroidota; class Bacteroidia; order Flavobacteriales_F; family PHOS-HE28; genus PHOS-HE28. Next base: position 22,452 of record JBGTES010000031.1, on the reverse strand, counting down.
GAGGCGGCCGCCTCCAGCAATACCGCGGCTTCCTGCGCACCGATCTCAGCTTCGGCCACGGCATCCAACGCGATGGTCCAGGCTTCCTTGGCACGCGCATCAAGTTCCATGGCCTGCCGGTCCAGTTCCGCCGCATCCTCCCCGGCCAGTTCCATGGCACGGTCCTGATCGATGTCACCGGTGAAGCCCGCCCGTGTCATCAGGTCGGCAGCGGGTGTGATGGGTGCCGCGCCGGCCTCGGCCATGGTCCGGTCGGGTGTCACATCAAGCCGCGCGCGGCGCTTGATCTCATCCAGTGCCAGGGCGATCAGGTCATCTTCCAGCGGGGTGTCGAAGTAATTGCGGATCACAAGCTTCTCCAGATCACCGGTACGGGTAAGGCTGAGTTCCTGCCGGTAGGCCTTGGGCCCGTCACTGCGCGGCAGGTCCACCTGGCCGATGTGTGTCTTCCCACTCGGTCCACAATCCACCAGGAAACGGAACCGTCCACTTCGTGGCAGCGCAAGCACGTAGTCGCCGTTCATGTCGGTGCGCACGTCGGTCACTTCCTCGCGGGTCAATGCATCCTCCACCACGATGCGCGCGCGGCGGTCGGTCGCGTCGAACTCGCTGGCATAGGTGCCCTTGAGCACGGTGATGATCAAGGGCATGCGCTGGGTGCTCACACGGTACACATGAAGCTTGCCCTGCCGGCTGCTGCGCCCACTTGCGAAACAGGCTTCCTGGTGCCCGGGGTCGGTCACATAGAAGATGTCATCGTCGGGTGTGTTCACCGCGAAGTCGAGGTTCTCCGGCCGTCCGAAGGCGTCCATGCCACCGTCATATGCTGCCTTGAACACGTCGAAGCCACCCATGCTGCTGTGGCCGGTACTGCTGAAGTAGAAGGTCTTCCCATCCGGATGCATGAAGGGGAAATCCTCGTCATCATCGGTATTGATGTAACCGGCCAGCTTCACCGGCGGGCTGAAGCGGCCGTCGGGCATCAACCCGGTGCGATAGATGTCCAGCCCGGTCTTGCCGTCCTTGCCGTAGCTGCTGTAATAAATGGCCCCGGGCTTGTCCGGCAGGTACACCAGCGCCCGGCGCTTGCTCTTGCGGTCCAGGGCGGTCTTCAATTCATCGGGCATCACCACGATGCGGCCACCGATATCGCTCAGGTCGTAAAAGCGGAAGAATTCGGTGTCCGCCGCCTCCACTTTGTTGCGCACGGTGACCTCCTTCAGGTTGGTCAGAAGCTTCCTGCCATTGCGCGCCTGGCGTTCCAAGGCATCCACGGGCCACTCTCCCAAGGTTTTCCGATCGGCGATGCCCTTGTATCGTTGATAGGCGGTCAGTGCATCCGCGAAGCGGTAATTAAGGTGATGTGCGCGCCCGAGCCAGTACCAGGCAAGGGGTGGCGTGCCGGGGTCTTCAACGGCGAACTTCAGGTGGCCGATGGCTTTCTCCTTGTCTTCTCCACCATGCAGCAGGCAGGTGCCGTAGCGGAAGTTCAGGTCGCGGTCGCCCGGTGCGAGGCTCACGAGTTGGGAGTAGGTGGTGAGCACCTCGGCGAAACGTTGTTCGGCGAACAACACGGCGGCCTGGGCGCGCAGTTGCTCATCGCCCCCCTGGGCCAGGGCCGGGAGGGGGAAAAGCAGCAACAAGAGTATGCCCGGGCAGCGGGTCATCATCCAAGAGTGGGCCCTTGTACCGGTGTGTGGGACCCTTGGTTTCATCGGTCCCTGCCGGTTCGGAAGGCCAGGTCCATGCGGTTCTCCTCGCCGCGCAGCAGGCGGCCGATGTTCTGGCGGTGGGTGTAGAAGATCAACATGCAGAGTGCGACGGCGAAGCCCACTTTGATCACACTCTCCTCGTGATAGACCAGGGCGACCGCCAGTGGGAACGCAAGGGCGGCACAGAGCGAGCCCAGCGAGACCATGCGCGACAGGAGAAAGACGATGGTGAAGACCCCGATACAGATGGCCGCCGCGCCGGGATGCACCGCAAGGATGCCGCCCAGGGAGGTGGCCACACCCTTGCCTCCACGGAATCCAGCGAAGACCGGATACAGGTGCCCAAGGACCACGGCGATCACCAGTGCCACGCGGAGCCACATCCATGGGGCGGTGTCGGGCTCCAGGTCCGTGAAATTCGGCAGCAAGCGCACCGGCAGGAATCCCTTGGCGATATCGATCAACAGGACGGGCACCCCGGCCCGCCAACCCAGCACACGGAAGGTGTTGGTGGCCCCGGCGTTGCGGCTGCCATGGTCGCGCACGTCCACGCCGTGAAAGGCCCTGCCCCACCATACGCTGGCTGGCACGCTGCCGATCAGGTAGGCGGCCAGCACGGCGATCAGGGTGTATGTCCAGGGGTACTCCATATCAAAGCCCGAAGCGGTCCCGGAAGTCCTCCACCTTCCGCTTGGTGGTGATGGTGAATTGGTAAGGCGGCAGGTCCTTGCCACCGTCAAGTTTCTTCTTGTCCTCCTTCAGTTCGCTGATCATGGTGTTGAACTGCTGGTCGCTGCTGTAGGCATAAAGGTAATTCCGCGTGTATTGGAAGAACCAGTAGGTCTGGTCATCCAGCATCAGCAGGAAGGTCATGATGTCTCCGCTGCGTTTGCGTTCCAGGTGGACCTTGCCCTTCAGATAGCGGTACACGGCCTTCTTGCCCACGGTCGCGATGCCGATATCACCTTCGCTGAGCCAGCTCTGCTCGGGCCCATCCCACACCATCTTCACGTCACCGAACACGAGCGGCTTCACCAGTTCATCCGGCAGGCGCTTGATCTCACCCTTGATGCTCAGTTCGCTGATGAGCTTGTCGGACCGTTCCAGGCCGAGAAGTTCGCGCATCATCTTCTCGTAATACGTGGTGGTGATGTTCATCTGCTTCTGCTCGGGGTAGCCGAGGATCTCCGTCACCATACGGTCCAGCGCGTTCTCCAGGAAGTGGAAGTCCGCGAGCATGACCCCACTGGTGGTGGACTTCTTCTCCTCCGTGTCATGGCGCGCGCCACCCACGTTCACCAGCTGCACGCGGCCCAGGTCCACGCCATGGTCGATGCGGCCATCGCCGATCACCACGCAGTTGTCGGTGGCCAGGCTCACCAGATCGCCGGGGAGATCGCGCTGGCGGATCTTGTCCTTGTTGCTGATGACGTATTCCCGACGCCCCTTGTCGAAGTGCAACAGGCCACGACCGGCGATGATGCGGCGGTCGTTGTCCATGCGTGTGTGACTCAGGAAGGTGGCGTATGTCTCGTAGGGATCCTCATGTGTCATCAGGATCCCGGCGGCGATGGGCGCACCCCGGTCGTCATAGAGCGTATCGCCCACGGGGATGAAGATGTCCAGTGGATCGATCTCGCCCCTGAATCCCATCCAGTTGCGTGTGAGTCCGGCGCAACCATGCTGGATGCGTGTGCTGCCCTGGAAGGTGAGTTCCTTCACACTGGCAGCAAGTAGAATGTCGCCGTGGAAGTCGAAGGCCGGGCTCAACTGGAAGTCTTCCTCCACGGTCACACGCCCATGGGCCCTGGTCTGGAAGGTGCTGTCCACGCCGATGCTTTTGAGGTTGATCGGGAAGGCCTTCTTGTTCTCATCGATGTAGTCGATCACACCCGTGCCGGAATAGTTGCGTCGCGCCTTGATGTCCACCGTGGCATCACGGATGATATGATGGCGGGTGACGTAGTTGGCCGTGATCACCGCATTGGTGAGCGGGTCCATCACGGCGTTCTTCCGGATGCGCACGCGCATGCTGTCCGGGGTCACCAGGGCATCGGCCACCTGGATGTACTGCACCTCGTTGGCGGTGATCAGATGCTTCTTCAGGTCGTAGCGGGCCTTGGGGGCCATGAAGCTGAGGGAGTCCTGTTCAGGACGGATGCTGATGAAGTTGGAGCCCGATAGTTGGAGATCCTCGTTGCCCACCGCCGCCGTGCGGTCGCTCTCCAGTTCGATGTCGCCCTGGTCCATGAACCATTTGAAGCGGTCCATGAAGCAGATGTACTGGTTCACCGGGAACTCCACCTTGGTCTCGGTGCCGTTGCTGACGAATTCGCCCACGCGCTCATCGAGCTTCACCAGGGCGTTGACGTTGTCGGTCTTGAAGGCGATGCTGCTGATGTCGCCGTCCGTTAAACGGAAATCACTGGTATCCCCCTGGATGCGCGTGGTCTCGAAGCGGAAGAGCTTCGAGGCGAGCGTGGCGTTGTGGAAATCCACCAGACCACCACCGGTCATGCCTGTGGGCGTAAGGTCGGTGTGGCCATGCAGGTCCACCTCGCCGCCGAACATGACCATGGCCTTCTGGAGTTTCTCGCTGTGCAACACATCGCGCGCGGGTTCGAGCCGCACGAACAGGCCCGCGCCACTCACTTCGGGCACCTTGGAGGGCTTGGTGGACGCCGCATTGAACAGGGTGTCCGCACGGCCCAGTGTGCTGTCCGGAGTGAAGACGAGTGCCTTCGAAGAAAGCTTGGTGGTGAGGTACTCGAGGTCACCGTTGCCCTGCAGGCCGCGACCGTTGAGGGAGATCTCGTTGGTGAATTTCGCCTTGCGTCCGTAGAGCGGCAGGCCTTCCTCGCCGGTGGCACGCTTGAAGCCAAGCGCGTAGTCGGGCTGCAGTCCCAGCGGTTCGCGGATATCGGGGAAGATGCCGCCGGAGACCAGCGTTCCGGTGAAGGTGAGACCTGCGTTGGTGAAGTTGTCCAGGGAATCGATCTGGAAGGGATCCGAACGGTAATAGAAACGGTCGCGGTCATACACACCCAGCTGCGTGGTGCGCTTGTCATAGTACACGAAGCTCTCCCTTGAACTGTTGAACTTCGGGAAGGCGGGATACTTCTCCTGCTGCAAGCCGCTCTTGTTGCTGGGCGCATCGATCTCCAGTGTGCCGCTTACCTGTTCCAGCACGTTCTTCACCCGCACCAGGGTATGCCCGCCCTGCTCGTTCTTGTCGAAGCTGGTGGCCATGAAGGCCACGGAATCCACGTTCAGCAGATCGATCACAAAGGGGTCGTAGTGGAAGTAATACTCCTTGCCGTGGAAGGTGAGTCGGCCCGCCTGTACCGCACCCCCGAAGGTGAAATCGCGGCCCTTCTTCAGGGTCACCTGACGACCGCTGGGGAAGATCTTCACGTCCTGCGAATCGCTTACGACGATGCGCGCCACACCATTCACGGCCAGGTCGTGGTTCAGCAGGTTCAGCGTGGCGTTCACCCCATCGTCGCTGTTGGAGTTGATCTGCAGCACATCGTAGTCCTGCTTGCCGGCACTGTTCAAAATATGCTGGCGCAAGCGCGGTGTGGTCTCCACCCATTCACTTTCCGTGTCGTAGATCAGGTAGCCCTTGTTGGCCATGTCGATCAACATGGGGACCACGGTATGTTTCTGCATCTTGGAGAAGCTCGCGAATTCCTGCGCATAGAAGCGGCCGTCGTTCTGCTTGCTGAAGTCGTTGAGGCGCACCAGTGGATGCACCGCGTCGATGCCCAGCATGCCCATGTAGCGCTTCTCCCTGAAGAAATTGAAGCTTTCGAAGCTGGCCTGGGTCTGGCTGCTGCCCAGGTGGTTGCCCATCTGCACCAGCGGGTCGCCCTGTTTCCAGGTGAGCACCTCGAAGTACATGTCCACCTGGTGATAGGTGTTGTAGAACGGCGCCTTGCCCAGGCCCTCGTCCTTCTTGATCATTGATAGCTGCTTCTTTTCCTTGAGGAAGCGCAGGCTCACGTTCTCGTGGTGGATGGAGTCCTTGTCCAGCAGCACGCGCACGGCCACCGCATCGCTGGTGATGCGCTCGGGATCGATGCTGTAGAGCAAGCCGTAGGTGATGATGAACGGTCGCTTGTCCCGGTAGAACGTGAGGTAGGCGGGCTCCTCCTTGGTGCCGTAACCCTGCAGTTTGGCGCCCTGCATGGTGAAGCCGCCCTCGAAGTCGATGCCTTCGGCGATGTCGCGGATCTTCAAGCGCCGGTCGTAGCTCTCAAAGCGCGGGTAACTGGCGGAACCGGCATCCACGTTCGCCAGCACCTTGTCGCTGACCTTCCCGAGCATGCCGCGCTCGAAGTAGGGATCGTTGAAGACCACCGAATCCACATCGAAGGCGGCACTCTTCAAGCGGATCTCGTAAGCGTGACCCCATTCGGCGAAGGTGGCCGTGGGACGCAGACCGGCACGCTCCCAGGTGACGGTGCCCCCCTTGCCGCGCCACAACTCCGTGGTGGGATAGTAGGTGCCGCTGGTGCCCTTGATCACCGCGCTGTCTCCCTTGGCGACGCAGATCAGGTCGCCCTTGGCGAAGATCACCATGGGGATGGTGTCGAATGCGAAGGTGAAGGAAGTCGCGGTGCTGCGCCACAAAGTGCTGGCGCTGCGGAATACCACGTTCCCACGAAAGAGGTCCGCGGAAGTCGCGATGAAGGTGGCCACGTTCTGCTTGCGACCCTTGTTCACCAGTTGTTCCATGCCCTGCATCCAGGCATCGAACTCAGCGGCCTTGCGCCCCCCGCCGGGGAAGGCGGCCACCGCGGCCAGGTAATCGCGGAAGTGCGGCATGGCGTCGAAGCGCTTCTTCTGCATGAAGTTGGCCACCTCCACCACCCGCTGGCGCTGCCGCTGATCGTAGAAGGTGCCGTTCCATACCGGCGCGAATACTTCTTCGCTGAAAGCCCTCCCCTCCTTCTTGTCCGCCGCCACCAGCATATCGGTGACCTCCTGAAGGAAGACCGCGGGGTCCGTGGAGAAGGGTTTGGTCTGGGCCCGTGCCGCGCTGCCGCCCAGGATCATCACCGCCATCAACAGGGGTGCCGCTGCCCGCCTCACCCACATGGACCACCTGCCCGTGGCCCTGTTCCAGATGTCATTCATGCTTGCGATCCCAGCCTCCCGGGCCGGTATTCCAGTTCGTTGTACACCATTCCTCCACCACATTCAGGGCTTCCTGCATCCCAACAACGCCCACTCCCCCTCCTCCATACGTTCCGCAATGACCAGGCCGCTTCCACGGGCACTTTGCGCCAGCATGTGGCGGTCCTCCGTGGTGAATCCACCGAGGAACAGGGACCCGCCGGGGCGCAGGGCCTTGGCGAAACGGGGCATGGTGTCGAGCAGGATGTTGCGTTCAATGTTGGCCAAAATAGCGTCGCAGGAAAGGCCGTCGAGGATGGTGGCATCCCCCTTTTCCACAACGGTGCGGTCACATCCATTGAGGCGGGCGTTCTCCCGGGCGTTCGCCACGGCACCTGCATCGTTGTCCACGGCGAGGATCTTCCGCGCGCCCATCTTCTCCGCCAGAAAGGCCAGCACGCCTGTGCCGCAGCCCAGGTCCACCACCTCCTTGTCCCGGAGGTCCAGCTGCACCATCGCCTGCAGCATCATGCGCGTGGTGGCGTGGTGACCCGTGCCGAAGGCCATGCGCGGGGTGATGATCAGTTCATGGACGAAGCCCTCCTTGTGTGGATGGAACTCCGCGCGGATCCGGATGTCGCGGCCGATCTCCACCGGTTCGAAGCTCTTCTCCCACTCGGCGTTCCAGTTGCGCGGGGCGATCTCAATGCTGGACCAACTCACGCTCACATGCGGGTCGCGCAGGGTGAGCAGAGCCGCCAGCGCGGCCCCGTCGAAGCGGTCACTGCGGATGTAGGCCTTCAACTCGCCGTTCGCCCCCCGGGGATCGGTATGTCCTTCCTGGAAACTGTCGTAGCCCAATTCGGCAAGCTCCACCATGAGGATCTCGCGCCAGGGCGTGACGGGTGCGACGAGGAAGGTGACTTCGGTGTAGTGCATTCGTGGGTTGTCCGTTGTCAGTTGTCTGGCTGGGGAGCAGTTGCTGTGGTTCGGCGCGATCTTCATGGTTCGTTGGTCGGTCCTTGTCAGCCTTCTCCACTTGCACACTCGCGCCGTTGTACCAATTGTTCCGCTGGGGCCACTGACAACGGACTGCCAACTATGCCCTACCTCCCGCGATCCTTACCAGTTCAAGGAACGAGCGTGCTTCCAACGAAGCGCCCCCGATCAAGCCGCCGTTAATATCCGGCTGGCTGAACAGACCCGCCGCATTGCCCGGGTTGCAGCTGCCGCCATAGAGGATGGGAATGGCATCGGCCACGTTGCCGGCCAGGCCGCGCAGCGTTCCGCGGATGAAGGCGTGCATCTCCTGCGCCTGTTCCGGCGTGGCGGTGCGGCCGGTGCCGATGGCCCATACCGGTTCGTAGGCCACCACCACACGGGCCATCGCACTGGGATCGAGCTCTCCGAACGCCTCGCGCAACTGCCGTTCCACCACCCTGCTCTGTTCCCCGGCCTCGCGTTCGGCCAGCACCTCGCCGCAGCAGTAGATGGGGGTCAGGCCACCTTGCAGCAGCGCCTTCACCTTTCGGCCCACCACGGCATCTGTCTCGCCGAAATACTGGCGGCGCTCGCTGTGGCCCACGATGCAGGCCCCCACACCGATGCTGTCCAGCATGCCCACACTCACCTCGCCGGTGTAGGCGCCCTGTGCGGCCTCATGGCAGTTCTGCGCGGCGATGGTGATGCGCGTGCCCCGCACCCGCTCGGTGGCCATGGCGAGGAAGGGATGAGGGGGGGCCATCACCACCTCCACCTCCGGGGGCAATTCACCGGCCTTCCCCACCACCTCCATGATCAGGTCCAGGGCCTCCGTGCGGTCCTTGTGCATCTTCCAATTGCCGGCCACGATCGTTCGCATGGGGCAAAGATGAGCACGGGCTGGTTGGGGGTGACGCACAGACCTATGGGTCGTTGTGCAGCCGACCAGACCGGATCGTGAGATACATTCCTGGCATCAGCGCCGCACTGTTCGGTGGTAACTCAATTTGTTTTATGTCATGAAAGGGCTAATTTTATCCCTCTGGTGACATAAAATGCAGTACAGAGACTTTGCCCAGGTATTCATCGAACGTCCGTGTTTCACCGCACGCGATGTGGCCCTGCGCTTCCCCGACTTCCATGACCGGCAACTACACTACTGGCAAACCAAGGGCTATATAAGCCTGTTGCGCAGGCCCTTCTACCGGCTCACCAACCGGCCGTGGACCCTGCACGACCGCTGGGCGGTGGCCAACATGCTCTACGGGCCCTCCTACATTTCCCTGGCCTCTGCCTTGGCCTTCCATGGCTTCATCCCTGAGGGTGTGTTCCAGATCACCTCGGTGGCCACGCGCCACACACGCACTTTCGATGTGGCCAGCACCCGCTACTTCTACCGGAACGTGAAACCCGCATGGTTCTTCGGTTACATCCTGCTTGAACAGGACGGTGTGGCCGTGCGGATGGCCGGGCCGGAGAAGTCCCTTCTGGACACACTCCATTTCGGAAACCGCCTTCGCCATAGGGACGACTTTGAGGCCATGCGCTTCGATGCGCCGGGCATCCTGGCCGCGATCGATCCGCGGATCTGGGAAGACCAACTCATCCTCTCCAACAACAAGGCATTGACGCAGCGTGCGCGGGCCTTTCAACGCTGGCTACATGATCACCCTCGCTGACATCAAAAAGGCCTATCCGGAGGAACTACACCTTTTCGAGGGCTTCCTGTTGCGCGAATACCTCCAGTTCCGCATACTGGGGATCATCTATGCTTCGCCCTTCGCGGACCGGCTCGTGTTCCTGGGGGGAACGTGCCTGCGCATCGTGCATGGGAACAGGCGTTTCAGCGAGAACCTGGACTTCGACAACCTGGGCCTGAGCAAAGCGGAATTCGGGCAGGTGGGTGAGTTGGTGAAGCGTGAGTTGGAGCTTGAAGGTTATGAGGTAACTGCTGAAATGGCCGGGTTCGCGGCCTTACGCTGCCGTGTGCGCCTGCCCGGGCTGCTGTTCAAACATGGCCTCACGGGGCACAAGGAACAGAGCATCCTGATCCAGCTGGATACCGAACCACAGCGCTACGACTATGTGCCTGAACCCTGGTTCCTGGCACGGTGGAACGTGCGGCAGGACATCCGTTGCTGTCCCCTCCCCTTGCTGCTGGCGCAGAAGTGCCACGCCATCCTGGAACGCAAGCGCAGCAAAGGCCGCGACTACTTCGATGTGTCCTTCCTCCTTGGCTTGAACGTGGCGCCCGACCTGCGCTACCTCACGGAAAAGCTGAACATCACGAACACCCGCGAATTGGCGGAGGTGCTGCTCGCGCATTGCGCGAAGCAGGACCTGGAGCACCTGGCCACGGACGTGGAGAAGTTCCTCTTCGATGCCAATGGAAGGTTGGGGGTCACCCGCTTCCCGGACATCATCCGGCAGCAGTGGCTCCGGTAAGGATACTTCGAAGAACCTCGAATGCCACGGTATGCATCGGGAGGCACGCATGACTCTCAGCGGTCAATAATGCTCCTTCAACAGTGTTCTTAGTTCAAGCAAAGCGTAACGTGTTCTTGACTTCACCGTTCCCAATGGTAATCCGATGTTATTGGCGATCTCCTGTTGTGAATAACCCTTGTAATAGGCCAGGTCTATCAATTCGCGATGCTCCTGTCGCAACCCGGCCAATACAGAAAGCAGGTCCGCACAATCCATCGGTGGCAGGGACCCATTCTGTTCATTGGAATGATCTTGGTCTCCGAGCCTTAGTAACGATCGGGCGCGCTTTCCTTCAGCCGATCGTGAGGCATCAACGGCCGCATTCCTTGCGATCGTGACCATCCAGGCGAATGGACGCCCTTTCGATCGATCATATCCACCAGCGTTACGCCAGATCTTAATGAACGTATCTTGAAGAACCTCCTGGGCGATAGCTTCGTGATGTACGATACGCAGGATCACGCCATACAATGCGCCTTTGTAAGAATCATATAATTCACACATCGCCTGTTCATCCCCACGAGAGATGGCTGCAAGAAGTGGGATAGGATCACCGCTCAAGTCGGATGCGTTCAGGTTCCCCATAGGATCATGATCTGCACCTCACATAGCCTTCGGCTGCAACCCTTCATTTCCGACCTCCGGGCAAGTGGCCGGTCCCCCTTCACTTGCGAACATGTGGCTCTGGAACGGATCCTTATAGAATGGGTCATGGAGAACTCCACCGCCATTCACTGCTCTGTTCACACCGCAGCCTCCTTCCGACAACAAGAAGCGCATACTCATCCTGGACCTCTTTGGGACATAAGTGAGCGTTTCCGCACCTGGTATCTTCGCTCTGGCCATTACTACAAGTTCGCTGGTGCGAATGGCGGACAGATCATGGACCGTAGGACGATCCCGATCCTCAGGTTGTTCAAAAGGGCCCCGTACCCATGATGGATGCCCTCCTCCCATTCCCCCAGCTACTCGCGATGGCCGGGTCATTGATCAGATGATATTGTACGTGGGGGCGGGATCTAGTAAGACCTTTGAACTTTCGAGACCCTTCAGCATTTTGAGGAGCTACAGTAGTGTAAATGCCCAGATGGGGGTGTACTATCCACATGGAACCTGTCCATGAGAAGGACAGCGTTCACCCTCAAAGGCACGTCACTTCCTTCGTCGGCCAAGTGAATGACCGCGAACGTCCGTACAATATCTCTCCATTGGTGAAGCGGTAGTGGGAACCCAGCGTGCTACACGCGGCCGTTCGCGACCATAAACGATCGCCTCGAGCTGATGTGGCCGGCCCATATCAGGCGGTGCGGTCCCAGCGTCGGGCTAGACCATACATCGCAGGACCCTCTTGTTCCTGACCTTCGCACGATCAATGTAGGAAGTGCCATGACCCATGTGGCCCAAGGATGCAAGTCATCGCTCTCCTCCTCCAAACCAGCGAACCATTGGTGTCTTCAACCTAAAATCGATAGCTGACGAAACCTCTCAGGAATCGTGGGGTCCCCGGTGTGTAGTGAAGTTCATCCACCGCCTCGGTCTCGAAGGGCAGGCGGCTTTCGGTGGCGAACTGGGCCTGGTTCCACTCCACATCCATGATGTTCTCGATGGTGGCACCGACCTCCAGGTTCTTGAAGCGGTAGCTCGCCACGGCATCCAGCAACACGAAACCTTCCGCCACGATGGAGTAGTCCTCATTGGCCGGCCGATCGGCGATGCAGCGATAGCGCAAACTCGCATTGAAGCCAAGCTCCTTCACATAAGCCAGCCCACCGACGGTAGTGAACTCTGGTGCCAGGGGGATCCTATCCTCGCCCATCCCGGGGCCGATCAAGCGCGCATTCACCACATTCACATCGATGTCGGCGAACAGCTCCTTGGTCAACTGGTAGCGCAGGCTCAGGTCGAGGCCAACGCGCCGGGTGGGATCACTGGTTTCCACCACGCCCGCATCGCCCACGTAGATCAGCTCATTCTCCAGATACAGGCCCCAAAGCGCGAAGTTCACCAGTATACGGTCCGTGGGTTTGAACGTGGTCCCGAGATCGCTGCCATAAGCGCGGGGTAAGGTCCGTGCCGCCTGGCCCAGCACCACCGCGCGCGCGTCGTTGCTGTGGAAGCCGATGCCATTTCGCAGGTAGATCTCGATCCGGTCGTTGAGCGCATAGATGAAGCTGAGTTTCGGGCTCACGCGGTACTGTATGGCATTCCCGCCGAGTGTGTCACGGCCTTGCGCATCACTGTAATTGAAACGGAACACATCCAGGCGTGCGGCGGCATTCATCGATAGTTTCTCCGTGAGCGGATAAGTGGCATCGATGAACGCGTTCACATTCAACTGCTGCACGCTTCCTGCCACGATGGTATCATATACCACCCGCTGTACCGCGTTCTTCAGGGAAATGTCCGTCAGGTCGTGACGCATGCCGGCCCCGGAATTGAACCTGACGTTCGTGCCGAACAACGGCGCGGTCCAGCCATAGGTGCCGGTGTAACCCAGGATCACGCGATCATCGGTCTGTGCGATCATATCGCCCCGCACACTGTCCCCGGCGAAGAAGGTGAAGTTGCTGTACAGGTCGAAATCGTACTTCACGAAGTAGATCTGGTTCTTGATGCTGCCCCCGTTGTTGAGGCCAGTGACCAATGTTGCGTAGGCATTGGTGCGTGAAGTGCTTCCGCCTTCGGTATCATCGATGGCACCGAAACGGTCTATAAGGCCACTCTCCACCGCGCGTACGGGGATCTGGCCGCTGGCATCCCAGGATGCGCCAAAGGTGGACCCGGAGAGGGTCAGCTGAGTACGTTCTGAAAGTTCGCCGGTGTATTTCCCAAAGACGTTGAAACGGCCGAAATGCTGCCGGCTTTGGAAGTATGCATCCGTATACGCGTACTCACCAGCGATGTAAGCACTTTCCTTCCGCTGACTGAAGAGGTTCTTCTGTCCAAGAATGTCGAACATGCCGACAACGCGTGTCGTATTGAACATGCCGCGTTCCAATTTCAACAAGTTCCGATCAAGCGAACTCCGCGTCTTGAACTCCACCGTTCCACTGGTGGCGAAATCGCCGAAACGCGCATCGTATGGGCCCTTGTGTACCACCAGCTTTTCCATGGTCTCCGGGATCGTGAAGTGCAGATCAGCATAGCCCTGTCCATGCGCGTGGCTCACCATGTTCACCGGCATGCCATCCACGGTGATGTACAGGTCGGTGCCGTGATCGATGTCGAAGCCGCGGAAAAAGATCTGTTCTGCCTTGCCACCGCCGGCATGCTGTGCGATGAACAAGCCCGGCACCAGCGTGAGCAGGTCCTGTGAGGTATTCACTGGCCGGGTAAGGATATCCAGCGTCTGGATCACTTCGGAACCCGCACCGGAAATAGAGCGGACGTTCACTTCGCGCAATTCAATGGGTGCCAATTCCAGACGGCTGTTCTGCACGATGTCCTTATCGAAGGTCAGAAGCATCTCCTGGCGCTCGTGGCCCAGCATCGAGAACACCACAAGCTGCCCGCCGGTGGGGATGCCTGTGATCCTGTATCGCCCGAGAAGATCGGTGGTGGTACCGGACCGCAAGGTTGGGAGGTACACATCGGCGCCGGGTATGGAGGAGCCATCCGGTGCGGTGATCACCCCGGAAAGTGAATGGGTCTGGGCCATTCCGTGGAAGGCCAGGAGCATCGAAAGGATAAGTGTTAAGGATCGTAGCATGGCAGGAAACGATACTGATGTTCGATCAGGACCGTTGCACCTGCTTCACCTCCTTCACGAAGGGGTGATGCTGATGCGGGTCCATGGCCAATGCTTCCTTGATCAATTTCCGGCCTGCGACTTTGTCCCCCTTTCTGATCGCGATCAATCCGGCCAGGCACATCAACTGGGTATCCTTGATGCCTGTGCGAAGTGCCTTCCGCAAATGCTCATCGGCCTTCTCGATGTCGCCATTCGCGTAATGGATGGAGGCCAGAAGGCCATTCACATCGATGTTGTCCGGACGGATCCCGTACTCATGGCTCGCGTGGAAAAGTGCCGTTGGCAGATCTTTATGGAACTCCAGTTCATAGCGGCCCATTTCCAGGCCCACCTCATGGCTGTGACCATGATCCAGTGCATTGTGGTGGTGGTGATGCTCCACGCCCTCATCATGGGAATGCAGGTCTCCGCCGTGGCTGTGTGCATGGGCCTCGCCCGCACCTGCCAGGCCCATGAGGATCTCTTCAGCCCTGGCTGAGGCCTGATCGCGTTCCGGCTTGCGTCCTGCAGCTTCATAGATACGCGCAAGTTCCATGTAGGCATGTGCATCGGGCATCAATCCGATCGCTTCCTGCAGGAATTTTTCAGCCTTGTCATAATTGCCTTTCTTCATTTCCAAGCGCCCCATGGCCACCATGCCCGGCGGGTAGTTCCGGCGCTCGGTGATCGCGGCCAGGTATTGCTCTTCGGCCTTCTCCAGATCACCTTGGTTCTCAAAGAGGCGGCCCAGCATGATACGGGCCCAGGAGGTATCCTCAAATCCGGGGTATCCCGCCTTCACGGCCATATCCATCGCAGCGATCGCGCCGGGGATATCCCCATGCAGTTCACGTATGTAACTCACACGGCTATAACTGCGCAGATCGGGCCGGATCGAAACCATGCGATCGCTCATCTGTACCGCAGCGGCATAGTTCCCAAGCTCCACATGAGCATCCACCAATACTCCATAGTTGAAAGCACGATAAGGATCGAGCTTGATCGCTTCCTCACCCAACACCTGCGCCTCCTTGAACTGGTGCTGGCTGAGTTTGATCAGCGCCTTCAACGTCAGCGCTTCACCTCTTATCTCGTTATTCTCTGGCGAAGCGGTCTTCGTCTTCTCAAGAAGATCGTCCAGAATGGTAAGTGCTATATCATAGTTGCTTCCGAAGTTCCCTGTGATCCGTGCTTCGGTGATGTACAATTCGGTCAGTTTTATCCAGCTCTTCTTATCATGTGGATCAGCATTCAGCTTCTGCTGAAGGGTCGCATAAGTAGTACGGCGTTGCTCCGCTTCCGCAGGATCACCCAATTGCGCGGTGCGCTCGGGGAAGGCGGGGATCGCCAGGGTCTTTACAGGTGCCGGAGCCGCATTTGAGCCAGCGGTATCATTTCCGGCCTGGGTATCGGTGCAGGCGCTGAAGACCATGCTACCGAAGAACAGAAGGAAAATCGTGGTACGCATTGTTGTGGATCTTTGGTGGGAGGGTCATTGGTTCCGATCCACCCCGGTGCACCACTGTTGGTGCACCGGGGTTTCATGATCGGTATCTGTTACTTGCTGACGATCACACGTCGTGAAGTGAGTTGTTCACCATGCAGCACGCGGAGGAGATAGACCCCACTCGGCAGCTGGCTGATGTCCGTGGTCGTGATCGTCTCCATTCCAGCTTCTACCTGGAAACTGGCGACATTCATCAACATCCGGCCGGAGACATCGAACAGGTCCATCGTCACCGGTGCTTCTGTGGCGAAGGTGGTGCTGATGAAGAGCATGTCGCTGGCGGGGTTCGGGTAGGCGATGATCTGCTCACCAATTGGTGCCTCGAGCAACGACCTGGTCGAACCAGTGCAGGACAAGGTGCCGCTGTCGCCGCCTGAATTGTTCAACATCGCAAGGGCAGAGACGAACTGTGACGCCGTGAAATTCGAGCCGCAACCACCGATGAAGTTGTTCGCCTCATCGATCACCTGCTGGACCGTCCATCCCATGAAGGTCCCACTCATGAATGAGGCCTCACCCAATGGATATTCACCAGGTCCAAAGTCCGGATCGTAGGCATCAAAACCAACGTTCAACACCGCGGCCACCAGTTGCCCGGCAAGAGCATTGTTGTAGTTGCTGGGATCGTTCATCATTCCCTGGGGCAACATGGAAGGCTGACCACCTGAAGGCAGGAAGTTGGTCACCGCCTGTGCGGATGTAAGGTTCAACGTATTGTTACAGCCGATCTGCAGACCCATCGGAAATGCTCCAGCGAAGTTCGCATGCAGGTAAACCCCTGGATTGTTCCCATTGGGTGGTGCGCCATAGCCACCCTGGCTTATCACATCGAACTCACAGAATACGTCCTTGCTGCAATCGATGAGGAAGCTATGTTCCGCTGTACAACCCTGCGCATCGGTGACCATTACCCAGTAGTCGCCATCCTGCAAGCCAGAGACGAATTGAGTGTTCGCACCCGTGCTCCACAAGATCGATGTCGGGTTGGTCGCATTGATGACCTGTTCAACATTGGCATATCCGTCACCTTCGCCATGGCAGCCTGTTTTCACCTCGATCTCCATCTCACAATCTTCCTGGCATAGCAGCGTGAACCCTTTCTTGGCGGTGCAACCATTGGCATCAGTTACCATGACCCAGTAATCACCACTGGAAAGGTTCGTGATCCCATCGGTCGTCTCCCCGGTACTCCAAAGAATATCGATCGGGTAGGTAGCGCCCGTCACTACATCGATCTCCGCCCAGCCTGTGCTGCCCGGAAGGCAACCGAAGTCCACAGTGAAGTTCAGATCGCAGGCACTTCCACAGTCTATGGAGAACTCGAACGTATCCGAACAACCTTCACCATCGGTGACCGTGACCGAATAATCCCCGGTATTCAAACCAGTGATGAATTGTACTGTCTCTCCGGTGCTCCAAAGGATGCTGGTCGGGTTGGTTTGACCTGTGACCCCATCGATGGCCGCCCATCCGGAACTGTCCGCATGGCATCCGAAGACCACCACGATCTCCAATTCGCAATCATCATCGAGATCGGTAGGGTCGAGAATGGCAGGTTGATCATACGCGATCGGCAGACCACTGCATCCCCCGGTCCCACTGTGCGGTGGTGCTTCATAGGGGAACATGTTCTGGAAAGGAACATCATTCATCTCCACGCCGGTGGTGTATGTGAGAACACCCAGAAGGTCTGCTGTTACAGGGTTCACATCGCCTGCTGTGTAGTCATCATACCACAGGCCTATGGCCGCAAGTACGACCCCACCCACAGCCTGCAATTCGATCCGGGTCACATCATCCTCCAGACGGCGTCCGTTGGGGAAACCATCCATGTTGGGGATGAACTCCAGGTCGGTGGTCGTGTTGTACATCGGATCGGTAAGACCCGCTACCGCCGCAGCGATAAGACCCAGCGAGGAGAATGCCGGATCATCGCGCTGCGTAACGGGTACGGCCATGTTCAACCGCAACATGTCCCCGCCGTTGGGAAGGAAGTTGTTGATGAACGGCTTGCCATTCGCCAGGGGGTTACCTTCCTTGCCGGTGGCCAGTTGATAGGGCGCCAGGTTGGGTACTCCGGTATGGAAGATCGGCCAGAGATCCACGCTGCGGGGACTGTTGTCCGCAGGCAGGAGCAAGGTGCCGAAGATCGCATCATCCAAAGCTGTACCTGCCACGGCAGCGCTTCCCTTCAATGGCCAGAGACCGCTCTGTCCATTTCCGAAGTCGAAAGCCTGCAGGCTGTTGCGCTGGATGCGCAGAGGCATAAATGAAGGCACCGCACCACCGAACAGATCATCATCCATGTACAACGCCAATTCGGGATTGTAGAAATGCTCGCCGAAGATGTCGATGTTGGCAAGGTCCTCATAAGGCGTCAACGTGTTCCACAGGTCCTTCTTGCCGATCGGAATGATCGCCTCATTCGTCAAGGGCATTCCCAGGCGCGATACCTGCACCCATGGACCAGTGTAGTCCTGTGTTCCATTGGCATTGAGCGTACGCATGGACCGACGGCTCGCGCTGGCCCACACACCGATCACGAAATCAGGATCCAGGATGTTGGAGGCCTGCGCTACACCCATGCCATCCTTTTGCAAAGTGCTTATGGGCACCTTCAGAACGATGGAATGTACATTCAAGCAAGCCAGGTTATCCTTGGGCGTGCCCATCTGCCGCGGCAGGTCCCCAAGATCGAAGGCACCCGCCAGATCAACAAAGAAGGGGTCATCCACAGGTCCGGCGAATACCATTTCACCGGTGGAAGTGGTGTGGATGGCATCCATCATCAACTGCGGATACGTCGTGTTCAACCCGGCCGCACCCTCGATACTGCGCTCACCCACATTATAGGGAGGAACAGTGCCATTGGTAAGGATCGCCTGGAAGGAAGCACCGCCATCGATGCTGCGCTCCAGCGTGTACGTATTCTTCAGGTTCTGTGCACCCAGACGGATGTTGAAGAACGTGCTGGGGTCCTCGTTCGTCCTTTCGAAGGTGAAACGGTAGATGATATCATCGCCAGGGGTGGCGGTGTTATTGTCCACGTGTATCTCGTAGCGGATGTTCTCCCCGAAGAAGTAGTAGTTGGGGCCGCCATGTGGGAGCTGGAACGGGATATAGTTCGCGATCAGGATGACCGAATTGGGGTCATCGGGACTGCGGAACGCATACACGTCCGTATTATCGGCAAGGGGATCATACGCGATCAGCGGTGCCTCTCTGTGACTGCTGGCCTGGAGCATGTTCGCAGTGAACAGCCCTCCAATGGCCAGAAAGATGATGTGTTTCATGTTCTTCATGGTCATTGGTAGATCAAACGTCTGTGCCTCTCCAGGGAGTAGCCACGTAGGGGAATTCGCTCTTGAACGTTGTGTCGTTCTGCTCAACACCAGTGCTGTACTGCAACACGTTGATGAGCAGGTTCGTCACCGGGCTTGCGTCCGGATTGGAAGCATCATAGTCATCGTACCACAAGCCGATCGCGGCAAGTACAACGCCTCCAACTGCCTGCAACTCGATGCGTGTAACATCATCCTCCAGACGGCGTCCATTGGGGAAACCATCCATGTTGGGGATGAACTGCAGATCCGTGGTGGTGTTGAAAGCGGGGTCGGTAAGACCGAGAACAGCCGCTTGTACAAGACCCAGTGAGCTGAATGCAGGATCGTTACGCTGGGTGACAGGCACGGCCATGTTCAACCGCAACATGTCACCGCCGTTGGGCAGGAAGTTGTTGATGAAGGGTTTGCCTGATGCCAATGGGTTCCCTTCCTTGCCCGTTGCCAGTTGGTATGGCGCCAGGTTGGGCACGCCGGTATGGAAGATCGGCCAGAGATCCACGCTGCGCGGGCTGTTGTCCGCAGGCAGGAGGAGTGTTCCGAAGATCGCATCGTCCAGTGCGGTGCCTGCAACGGCCTCACTGCCCTTCAAAGGCCAGAGACCACTTTGCCCATTCCCGAAGTCGAACGCCCCGAGGCTGTTACGCTGGAGGCGCAAACCGGCAAAGGCCGGAACGGCACCTCCGAACAGATCATCATCCATGTACAGGGCCGGCTCGGGGTTATAGAAGAAGTTGCCGAAGGTCCCGATGTTCGCCAGGTCCTGGTAAGGAGTAAGTGCATTCCACAGGTCCTTGAAGCCGATCGGGATGATCACCTCATTGGTAAGTGGCATGCCCAGACGCGAGATCTGCACCCAATCGCCACTTTCAGTATAGCCCGGACCATCACTACTGATGGTGCGCATCGCAGGCCGGCTGGCGCTGGCCCAGACACCGATCACAAAATCGGGATCGAGGATACTGGTGGCCGCGCTCACCTGCAGTCCATCCTTCTGAAGCAGGTTGATGGGGACCTTGATCGCGATACTGTGCACATTCTTGCGTGCAAGGCCATCGCGAACAATGCCACCGCTGGTCTGGCGGGGTGCGTCACCCAGATCAAATATGCCTCCGAGATCCACGAAGAATGGATCATCTGCGGAGCCACAGAACACGGTTTCGCCACTGGTGGCGGTAAAGATGGATGCTGTGATCAGCTGCTCATAGCTTCCAGCACCCAGTCCCACGGCGCTTTCAATGCTGCGTGGACCAATGTTGTAGGGAGGTACCACACCATTGGCAAGAACGGTGGTCCATGACTGGCCACCGTTGGTGCTCTTCTCCATGATGTAAGTGGTGTACTGGTTCTGCTGGCCCAGGCGGATATTGAAGAAAGTGCTCGGGTCCTGGTCCACCACCGTGAATGTGAAGCGGTACGTGACATCATCGCCGGGGGTCGCCGTATTGTTATCGATGTGGATCTCGTACCGGATGTTCTCACCGAAGGTGTAGTAGTTGGGTCCGCCAAATGGGTGCTGGGCGGGTATGTAGTTGGCGATGATCGTGACCGTGTTCGGGTCATCGGGGCTGCGGAAGCAATACACATCCGTATTGTCCGCCAATGGGTCGTTCGCGATCAGGGGTGCTTCGCGGTGGCTGCTGCCCCATACACTCGGTGAGAGCAGGGCAGCCATCGCGAACCACGTACCGATCATTCGGGTACGGTATCTCATGGTTTGGGCTGGTTTTATGGACAACGGTTCATTCCGTGTCTGAATGGATATACGAGACAGGAGGGGTGAGCGGATCAGTGGCGGAACCAAAATGTTGGGAAGTAGGCCGGCCTCAATGGCATCCGTTGGCAACCTCCACCCTCAAGGCGTGCGGATCATTCCTACCGTTGGAAGTTGGGAAACAACCGGCCCCTTCACTGGTAGACCTATGGCATCTGGAATGGTGGGCACAGCCCGATGTCATGGCGACCCTTACGTATGAACATCAACGCTCCCTCACGGAAAAGTTGACCATCACATACACCCGCCAACTGGCGGAAGTACTGCTGGCCCATTGTGCCGAAGAAGACCTGGAGAACCTGGCCACGGACGTGGAGAATTTCCTCTTCGATGCCAACGGCAGGCTGGGGGTCACCCGCTTCCCGGACATCATCCGGCAGCAGTGGCTGAAATGAGCCGCCAGCACTTCCGCCTTGCATCCGGCGGATGACATTCTATATTCGCTGTCAAACTACCGCCATGGATACCGTCAAGCAACTACCGGTCGTGAAACTGGAAGCACTTTACAGGAATGGGGTGAAGCGCATCGCGCTACGCTTTGGATACAACAAGGAACTGATCGCGCTGGCCAGGGAAGCTGGTGCGCAATGGAGCAAGACCGAACGATGCTGGCATGTGGCCGATGGCAGCCCAAGCCTGAAGAAGGTGTACGCGGTACTCAAAGGCTTCGCGCGGTTGGATGGCGACGCGATCTTCAATAGCAAGTCCATCAAAGTGCCTCCGCAGCATACCTACGTTGCACAGCACCCGACCAGGCCGAAGGCACCGCCAGCAGCATTGCGTCCCGCCCAGTTCGAAGCATTGAAGGCCATGCAACGCAAGCTGGAGGTGGCGCGCTATAGCACGAACACCATCGAGACCTACCTCAACGCCACCAAGTTGTTCTTCCAACACTTTCCAAAGAAGGACCCCAAGGAGATCAGCGCGGCGGACATCGAGGCCTACCAGCACGAGCTAGCCACGGGAAGGAAGGTGAGCAACAGCTACCTGAACCAGGTGGTGAACGCGGTGCGGTACTACTACAAGGATGTGCTGGGCGATGTGTACCGCGTGAAGTTCATCGAACGGCCCCGCAAGGAGAAGAAGCTACCCTCGGTATTCAGTGAACAAGAAGTAGCGGCATTATTGAAAGCCCCGGCCAACTTGAAACACCGGAGCATGCTCATGCTCATCTACTCCGCAGGGCTGCGCATGGGCGAACTGTTGAGGATGGAACTCACGGACATTGACCGCGACCGCCGCCAGGTGCTGATCCGGGGTGGCAAGGGCAAGAAGGATCGCATTTCGCTCCTGAGTCCGAAGTTCCTTGGCCTACTGGAATCGTACATCGCGGAGTATCGTCCCAAACATCAACTCTTCGAAGGACAAAAGGGAGGGCGCTATTCGGAAGCCAGCGTTCAGGCCGTGTTCCACGCAGCGAAGGAGAAAGCGGGTATCTCCAAACCGGCAACTGTACATACCCTACGGCACAGCTTTGCCACCCATCTTTTGGAGAAGGGCACCGATCTGCGCTACATTCAAACCCTGTTGGGGCACTCCAGCAGCAAGACCACTGAGATCTATACCCATGTCAGTTCCAAAGCACTCGGCAACATCCGCAGCCCACTTGATGACCTGGACCTCTGACCTCGATCTGGGCTTTACATGCCCCAATAGTGGAATAGTACTACTCCCATGGGTGAAATACTCCTGATCCTGGCACAACCCCCTAGTTGGCGGTAATTTCAAGAAGCTAAAATGCTGACCAGTGCCACAGTTCTTCTTTCATGGATTAAAGTGATACTAGTTGTAGCCATGGA
>JBGTES010000030.1:0-8319 GCA_041747675.1 Flavobacteriales bacterium | reverse complement strand
GGGTACCTCGAAGAACTGTGCATGAGGAGCAGTGGGGTTGAACATCGTATCGGTCATAGATTGAACTTGGTCGTTTTACCTCGATCAACCGGCTGTTGAAGCCGGTTTTCGATGTGATCGGTCACACGTTCCCCACGGTCGGGTTGCTTTGCAATAGGGTGAGCGTACGCAGCAGATTATAGCACAGGTTTGTGAGTCCGACCTGGAAGGTGGCGCGGGCCAGTCCGATGCAACGCACATACAAACCGCCGAGCTGTTTGTCCATGGCACCAAAGACATGCTCCACGCGAGCACGTATCGGGGTGCGACTACTGTTGTGGCGCTTCTCGCGCTCGTTCAGCGGTTTGTTGCGTCTGGCCTGCTTGAGCACTTTGTACTTCATCTTGGCCAGGCGCACGCCCTTCTTGGTGTGGGCGTTGTCGTAAGCCTTGTCCGCATCCAGGTCCTGCCCTTTGTCCGCTGGTGTAAGTAGGTCCCACACCACAGTGCCGTCATGTACACTGGCGGTGGTCACCACGTAGTGGTCTATCAACTTGCTGCCTGCATCCACCTTCACATGGTTCTTATACCCAAAGAAGCTCTTGCCGTGCTTCTTTGTCCAGGTGGCATCCACATCCTTCTGCCTGTTCTTCGCCTCGCTCCAATCTTCGGGGACATCGCCG
This sequence comes from Flavobacteriales bacterium, assembly GCA_041747675.1. GTDB lineage: Bacteria > Bacteroidota > Bacteroidia > Flavobacteriales_F > PHOS-HE28 > PHOS-HE28. The sequence continues at coordinate 7,657 of JBGTES010000030.1, read as the reverse complement.
TTCTTGATCTGCTCGTTCTCCTCACGGCTGTTGCGTTGGATGGGGGCATCCACGATGCTGGCGTCGATGATCTTGCCATCATTGAGCACCAGCCCGGCTTGTTCAAGACGAGCGTGGAAGTGAGCGAAGAGCTTGGGCATGGTGCCGTTCTCCATCAAGTACTTGGCGAACAGGCGCACAGTGGTGGCGTCGGGCACTTCATGCTGCGGCTCCAGATCAAGAAAGGCCTGAAAGCTCCTGCGGTCGTTCACTTGGAACTCCAACGCTTCGGCACTCAGGTGGTAGAGCCTGCAAAGCACCAGCATCTTGAAGAGCAACAGACGGTCATACGGCGGCTGTCCGCCCTTGCGCGGATCGCGCACAGGAAAGGCCTCTTCCACTACCGGACGGAATCCATCCCAATCCACTTGGGCCTTGAGCCGCACCAACACATCATTGAGCTTGGCCAGCTTGGACTGACGGTCTTGATGATCGAAAAATCCTGCTGAGGGGCGCTTCTTGTTCATGCCTCAAAGAGATCGATCAACGCACCACTTTGTCAAGATCAGGACAGCTCAAGTTGTCCACAGGTTCTTCGAACTACCCAGTAGGCTTCGGCCTTGAACTGGATGTCCTCGCTGAGCATCTGTTCGTATCCAGCCACCGCATGGGCCGCCCGGCCAATACCCAGCGCGCGGTTGGGCTGGAACACATGGCCCTCTGCATCGGTTGTCTGCGCCTGGTAGGTCATCACGTTCTCCAGGCGGCTGTGAAGGCCAGCGCCCAACGTGAAGGCACGTGAAGCATCGTACTGATAGCGCAAGGCCGCACGTGGTTCCACACTGGTGGAATTGTTCATGGCATAGTGCAGCACATGCACGCCGCTGGTGAGCGAGAGCTGCTCGTTCAAGCGCCACTTCCAGCTGCTGAAGGCCTGGATGGTGGTGGCATCACCGCTGTGGTCCAACTGACGTTCGAGCACCTGTGTATCGAAGTCCCAGCTGTCCACCAGCATGCGGAAGCGGTCGTGCGAAACGATGATGCCCGAGCGCAGCTTGTGCGCGGCGCTGATACGTGTGTTGAGCGTGCTTTGGAAGCGCCAGGTCCAACGACGCAGGTCATCCACATGGCGTTGCATCAGTTCGGTTCCACCGGGTCCATCGGTCGCGTAATGGTCGGTCTCGCTGCCGTTGCCGCTCAACGAGAGCGTGGTATAGAGGTAATTGTTGTCGTTGATGAGCTTGGTGTGCGTAAGGCCCACGATGCCCATGCGCGAACCGAAGGCCGTGCGCGCGAAGGTGCTGTCGCCATCCTCGCTCTTGTCCTCCTGCGCGATGCTGCTGAACCCACCCAGTCCGAAGAGCGAGAACGTGCCCGCCTTCCCCGCTGGCAGCTTCACCTTGAAAGCCGCGTCCTGATACTTGGGCACACCCTGGAAATCCACAAGGCCCGCGCCATCCAGCAAAGCCAATGAGCTGTAGCGGTAGTTGGCCAGATAGCTGCCACCCTGCACGCCATTGATCGGACCTTCCGCAGTGAGGTCGGTACCGAGTACGCCCACCTTCAGCGTGTACTCGCGCTTGCGGTCGTTGCCATCGCGCAATTTCATGTCGAACACGGCACTGGTGGCATTGCCATATTCCGCCGCGAAGGCCCCGGTGTAGAAGTCGCTGTTGTCGATCACATCACTGTTGAGCACGTTGATCGGACCGCCGGTGGCGCCGTCATCGGCGAAGTGGTTGGGGTTGGGGATCTCCATCCCTTCCAGGCGCCACAGCACGCCCTTCGGCGAATTGCCCCGTACGATGATGGTGTTATCTCCCCCCGGATCGTTCGCCACACCGGGGAATGTGCTCACCATACGGGATGGGTCGTTGATGCCACCTGCGATACGCGAGGTCTCCTCCACGCTGATCTTGCGCGCGCTCATGGTGGCCATGTCGTTGCGCACCTCGCCGTGGCCCTTCTTTCCGCTGATCACCACCTCCTGCAACTGCGTCAGCGACTCCTGCATCTTCACGTCGAGCACCAGTTCCTTGGCACTGTTCACGAGCAGGTTGGCAAGGGTCTGTTCCTCGTAGCCGAGCATGCGTACTTGCAGGGCGATACGGCCCACGGGAACGTTGCCCAGGTGGAAGCGGCCATCGAGATCCGTGGTGGATCCGATCAGGGGATCACTGTCGGCCAGGATGATGGTGGCCCCGATCAAGGGTTGACGGGTGTCGCCATCCACGATGGTGCCGCGCACGGTCTGGGTGTGGCCTTGGGCAATAAGTGAAGCGACCATCGCGGTGGCGAAGCTGGCGAGGAGGAAGCGGAATGATGGGAAGGTCATGGTCTGTGTTCGGGTGGTGCCGGAGCGTGCATCGGACGGATGGCTCGCGGCAGTGGTTACTGAAGTGGGCATGGTAGTGTGCCGACCAGGCATGGGATCGGATCGATGGTGATCGGCGACCGCGTTCAGAACCGGCCCACCTTCACGCTGAGCCCCGCGTTGAACCCATGCAGTGCATCCTTCGCCGTGGCGGGCAGATCCAGGTCGCTGGTGTAGCGGTAGCTGGCGCCAATGCCCAGGCGTAGCAGCGGGATCACGTTGAACTCCAGCTCGATGCCGGGTTCCACTACAAAAAAGGCCTGCACATCCTCGCGGTGTTCGAGTTGTTCGATGCTTTCGGGGAAGCGGCTGTTGTAGGCGTATCCCACGCCACCCGCACCGATGATAAGCGGCAGGGCGATGTGGACGGGAGAACGATGGGCGATGATGGGCTCGATCAGCAGGCCGCCGTAGCCCATGTGCAGGTTGCTCTTGCGGCGAAGCAACTCACCCTGGGCGATCAGATGCGCGTCGTACGCAGGGTTGGACACCGGCGTCACCAGGCCATGGCCGGCGAAGCCGATCGTAACGCGGTGGTCGATGAGCCAGCCGCCGCGGGCGCCGACCAGCAGGGCGTCCTTGTCCAGCAGACGGGTGTGGTGGCTTGTGATGGCGCCCCAGCCGCCATGGTGCAGCTTCTTCTCTCCGCCCAAGAGGGTTCGGATGGGCTGGTCATCGGCCTGTTGTGCAGCGGAAGGAAGTACAAGGATCGCGGTGGCGATCAGGGGAAGAATAGTCCGGAAGTACATGGTCGTTGTGTGTCGTTTCCCCTGTGACAACGACCGCGGACGATACCCCTATTCCGGTGTGATGGAACGTTTCGTCATGGGGAAAGGGGAAAGGGTGCAAGGGTGCGAGGGCTGCTCCGTGCAGGATCGCTCGCACGCTTGCACCTTCGCACGCTACAACACAGCTCTAGAACCGCACCCCCACCCCTGCCTTCCAGCCCCACCAGCCATGGACACGGGCGGTTCCCTCGCTCCATTCATAGGCCGGTTCAGCTGGTGGCAACGCACTCAGGTAGGTACCCGTCTCCGGATCGCGCCAGTCGGTCACGAGCAGGTTGAACACCGGGCCCGCGAAGAGGAAGACCCGGTCGGCGAACCGAATTCCCGGTGTGATGCTGAAGCGCCCCAGGATGTTCACCGCGTCCACCCATTCCTCCTGTTCCACGATCTGCTCGCCGGTGACATCGATGTTGGCGAAGACCCGTTCACCGAAACGCGGTTCGAACCCGAACCCGTAGAGGAAGCCCCAGCGCTCATCGGTGGTGACCGGCGGAGAGTAGCCCAGGATGTTATGGAACTCACGTGTGCCGGTGCGGATGTGCAGGCTCAATGGCATCACATCCCCAGTGACCAGATCCAAGCGGTGGTAGCCTTTCAGAGAGATGGTGAGCAGACCCACGGCACCACCGGCAAGGGTATCGCTGAGATTAATGAAGCCCACTTGTCCGCCATGCACCCGGCGCCCGAAGTTGAGCGCGCCCACCTGCCCGCCTTTCACCGTACCGGGAACGATGTTCGCACCAAAGCTGAACTGCCCACCGGTGATGTTGCCAGCGTAGTTCAAGCCGAAACCGACCTGACCCGCCTCCACAGTGCCCGGCACCACATTCGCCCCGAAGCTGAACTGGCCTCCCGAAACATCACCTGCGTAGTTAAGTCCGAAGACCACCTGGCCGCCACTCACGGAATCGCGCACCACATTGGCACCAAAGGAGAATTGTCCACCTGAAACACTGCGTGCGTAGTTCATCCCGAAGCCCACCTGCCCGCCGCCGACGTTACCCAGGGCCACGTTCATGCCGCCGGCGACCTGCCCGCCCCGCACGCCCTTCGCGTAGTTGAGCGCACCCGCCACCTGTGCCTTGTTCACCTGCCCATGCGCCACATTCACCCCGCCGGTGGCCTGCACGCCATCGAGGTCGCCCAAAGAGACGTTGCCGGCACCACTGATCTGCGTACCGGTCATGCCGCGCTTCACCACGTTGATGCCGCCCGCCACCTGCCAGCCGCTGAGCGTATCCCACACCGTGTTGCTGATGCCCGCGAACTGAAGTCCTTCCAGGGATCGCATGCTGTGGTTGATGCCCCCGGAGAACTGCACCCCACGTGTATGTCCCCCCACCAGGTTCGCCATACCACTCACCTGAAGGCCCTTCATGTCATCACTCAACAGGTTGATGCCGCCACCCACCTCCACACCTTCCAACCCGCGCGCATATCCGCCCAGGATGTTGATCGACACCTGGTTCACCACTGAACCGGCGATGGGTCCGTTGGTGCTGACGGATGGGACCAGTGAGAGTTGGAACGGCCGTCGTTCCGTGAAGTCGAGGTTGGCGGCCTGGTCCATGCGTGCGGCGGGCACCAGCAGGCGCGTCATCCCAAGGTCCTCCACACCACAGTGCTCGAACGCACAGATCGGTCGCAGGCGTTCGAGTTCATCCAGTGGCTTCAGGGCGATGCGACCGGCGTTGCCTTCCCGCTGCACGAAGACGATGGTATCGCGGTAACCGTGGCGCGCCACAAGCACCGGGGTGCGGTCCAATTCACCGCTCAAGCTCACGGTGAAATCCCCACGGTCATCGGTGACGGTGGAACTGCTGCGCCGCGCTTCGAGGATGGTGGCCCGTGCGATCGGACCACCGGTGCTCGCATCCACCACGCTCCCAGTGCTTGTGAATTTTTGCTTCCGTCCCGCACTACCGGTGATGATCAGATGGCCTCCGCTCTCCTTCCACTGCAGATGGGTCGGAAGCAACCTTTTCAGGATGTGGTCCACCTTCTCATCGACAGCCTGGATCGAGACCGTGCTATCGGCAGGCACCGCAGCCGCGTTGTAGCTGAGCTTGAAGGCACCGTCCCTGGCGATGTTGCCGAGCGCGGTGGACAGACGAACCTGCTCCGCGTGGACTGTGACGCGGCGTTGGAGGATGGGACCCTGGGCAGTGGCCGTCGCAGTGAGCAGGTAAAGGAGGAACAACGCGCCAGGTCGCACAGACCGCTTCGTGCCTCGCGGTGACCTGCCTGTGTGTCCTTGGGCTTCAACAACCATCGCCATCCAGAATGAAAGTTCCTTCAAGCATCTGGACGTCCAGGCTGAACGTTTCCGCTATCACGCCGATGATCGTGCTGATGGTCTCATCGTCGAACTCGGCTGTGAGGCGGCAGGCGGCGATGCGATCGTTGCGGAGGGTGACGCGGACCTTGTAGATGCGCTCGAGTTGGGTGGCCACCTGGTCCAACGAAGCGCCTTCGAATTGCAGGATACGGATGCCCCAGACCTCGGCCGGTGGTGCGGCCCTGCGTTCCAGGAAGTGGCGCTCCTTATGGAAGACCGCGTGCTCACCTGCCGCGAGTTCAATGGTCTCACCACCGGCCTCCACACGCACGCGGCCACTGCGCACGCGTACCTGGACGATATCCGATGTGTCGTAGGCGCTCACCTCGAAGGCGGTGCCCAGCACGGTCACCTCCACGTCACCGGCTTCCACGGTGAAGGGACGTTGTTCATCGCGCTGCACCTCGAAGTAGGCCTGGCCTTGCAAGCGGATCGCGCGACGCTTTCCCATGCGTTCCTCGATGCGTGTCCCGGGCGATAACACGCTGCGGCTCTCATCCGCCAGCAGCACCTCCACCGCTTCGGTGTGGGCAAAGTGCTCCACGCCATCCGCTCGCATGGACCAACGCGCGGCGAAGACCAGTCCGGCCACCACCGCCGCAGCCGCCACCCAGCGCATCCAGCTTGTGCCGGTGCCACCGATCGTGCGCGCGCGTTCCCTGCCTTCGGCATCGGCGATCCTTGCTTCAAGCTTGTTCCAGGCCGCGTCCACATCCATTTCGGGTACAGCAGTGGATGCCCCGCCCAGATTCCACAGCACCCGCATGCGTTCCAACTCACGGGCGTTCTCCACAGAAGCGGCGGCCCAGTCCTCCACCGATCGCTGCTGAGCGGCATCCGCCTCACCGGCCAGGTATCGGGCCAGGAGTTCGCTGTTGATGGGGCTTGGGGCGTTCAAGGTTGGAAGGAGATCATCGTTGTACCTGGCAGTGTGTTGATCCTTGGCTTGATGGGTTATTGTCCTATGTCCAAAGTCCCATGCTTGACCGGTGCATGGGACATTGGACATAGGACAGCGATGTCATTCTTCATCTCGATACTTATCGCCTCATTCATGGGACAATCGATCTTTCCAAAACCCCTATCCGCCCCCCTCGCCAATCCAGAAAAGCCAGGGCAGCAAGGGCACCAGATCGGCAAGATCCTTACGCAGGGTCTTGAGGGCCATCCCCATCTGGTTCTCCACGGTCTTCACGGAAATGCCCAGGCGCTCGGCGATCTCATGGTATTTGAGCCCTTCATAACGGCTCAGCTTGAAGACCTTCCGGCGCTCCACCGGCAACGCCTCAACAGCGGCCTGCACCCGGGCGATGCGCTCTGCATGCTCATCCTCGGTCCGCTCATCATCCTGTAGACGGTCGTCCACTTCCTCATTCAGCGCACGCACTTTCGCACCTGACCTCAACGCATTAAGACAGCGGTTGCGCACCGCGGTGTATAGGTAGGCCTTTGCGCTTGTGGAGATGTTCAGCTTCCCGCGGTCAAGCCACAGTCGGAAGAAGAGGTCCTGCACGAGGTCCTCGGCCTGGTCCGCATCCTTCAAGTAACCCATGGCGAAGGCGCACAGCGGCCTGTAGTACAGGCGGAAGAGCGCCTCAAAGGCATTGCGGTCACCGGCGGAGATGAGGGCGAGGTCCATGAATGAACGCGCCGAAAAGTAAGTCGCTCCCGCCGGTATGGCCGCGTAAGCCGATCTTCGTTCCACGCGACCGATCCATGCAGTATCTCCTGGACAAGCTCCACTACCTGGAAGCCAACATGGCCTTCTACCTCACGCTGCTGATCATCGCGGTGGCGATCTTCCTGTTCGTGAAGGAATACTTCACGATCGATGTCACGGCCATTCTGATCATGACCCTGTTCATCGTAGCAGGGGTGCTTTCTCCGGAGGAGGGCTTCGCGGGCTTCACCAATTCGGCCACCATCACCGTGGCATGCATGTTCGTCCTCAGTTTCGGGCTGTTCCGCAGCGGCGTGCTCGACCCCTTGATACGCCTGCTGATCCGGGTGGGCAAGTGGCACTTCCTCGCGGCCATGGTGCTGCTGATGGTCTTCGCCGCCACCTTGTCCGCCTTCATCAACGACACGGCCGTGGTGGCCTTGCTGATGCCCGCTGCGATGCGCCTCGCCGAGCGCACAGGCGTGCCTCCCGGCCGTTTGCTCATGCCCCTCTCCTTC
>JBGTES010000029.1:0-3697 GCA_041747675.1 Flavobacteriales bacterium | reverse complement strand
GCGAAGCAAGGTGGCCCAAGAGACGCCCATGCCGATGTATCGCGCTGAACTGTAGCACCCACCACCCACCCGCACGCCCCTGCAACCCCCCGCCAAGCCCCTTGCCCCATGTGAAGCCGGGGTGAAGCCCAGGTAAGCCCTGTGAAGGACTTCTCCACACCGCGTTGTGCGCAACGCTGTGTGCGCTAAATTCGGCCTCCCTAACAAGCTGACCCGATCGCCACCCTGCCCGGGGCGCCGATCCCAAAACCCAAGCCCATGAAGAAGCTCTCTACGCTTCGTTTTTTCGGAATGCTCAGCGCCCTTGCCTGCGCATCATTGCTGTCAGCACAAACAGTCTTCAGCGATGACTTTAGTACGGACCAAAGTGCCACGTGGACGACTTCCGGTGCGATCGGTGCAAGCGCATGGAGTGTTACGCGATTAGGCGTCGACTGGGGTGCACGCAGGAACACTTCACCCGCGCAGCTGGAGTTGACCAATGATGCGAGCGGAACAGCTAATGCCAACGGCTGGGTCCTGGCTTCCACGCCTTCGTCCTCTTTCGCCAGCCCATATACCACCACCTTGAGCAGCAACGCGGGGCTGGTATCCTGGACCTTCAATATGCGGCAGATCCGACCTGACCCTGCTGGTTTTGCAATTGGGGCTTACGGCGTGGCCTACGTCATTGCAGGAACGAGTACGACCACCGGCATTGCTGGCAATGGTTATGCGATCGTTCTGGGCCAGTCCGGTGCTACCGACCCCATCCGCCTGGTGCACTACACCGGCGGTATCCAGGGAACGTTGGTCAACCTGATCACCTCCAATACCACCGGCCTTGCTGATTTCGGAGCCGAGTATCTCAGTATTCAGGTGACTTATACGCCTTCCTCCAATACCTGGGAACTGCTCCTGAGGAACGACGGTGCAAGTGCCTTTGCGGACCCGACAACCGGCACGCTGGTTTCCCAAGGAACCGTTGTTAACAGCACCTATACCGGTACCCCACTTGCGTTGATGGGGGCGTATTGGCAGGGTGCAACGGCGGCCAACCAGACGGCGTTCTTTGATAATGTTCAGGTAACGGTGACCATACCTCCCACTGACACCTCCGTAGAATTCGCCAGCACCGCCAGCAGCGCGAATGAGGGGGATGTCGACACTGACCTGGTGTTGGTGATCACGAATTGGGATGCGAGCGATCCGACCGAGGTGACCATCACCGCCACAGGTGCCACAGGCCGTATCGGCACCTACTGCGGCACGGTGGAATTTCCCGCCAACAATGGAGATGCTCAGATCTGCACAGTGACATTGGACGACAACGGGGACTGTGATGGCGATGAGGATGTGATCTTCGAGATCACCGGCATCACCGGTGGGCAGGGCACGCCCTTCATCGGTGCGAACAACATCCATACGCTCACCGTGCAGGACAACGACAGCTTCGGTCCCGCACCTGTGGCCCAGGCGGCCAGTGGGATCGATGAAACGGAGTTCACCGCCAACTGGGATGCCGTATCCGGCGCCACCGGCTACATTCTCAATGTCTACACCCTGGGTACGGTGGTCACCGACGACTTCACCGATGGCAACTTCACCGCGGATCCGGTGTGGGCAGGCAGCACCGGCGACTATGCGGTGCTTACGAATGCTACGCTTCCGGGAGGTCTGGCCACGACCGATGGCTTCTTCCTCGGGAGTAATGCCAGTGTGGGTGCAAGCGCGCTATACACGGCTTCCGATGTGACACACGAATGGCGCTTCAGCTGGGGGTCCCCCACCTTCAACCCGTCCAATGACAACCATTTCGGTGTGGTGCTGATGGCCGATGCGCCATTCACATCCATCGCCGATGCCTTCAACGGCTACTACCTGCGCATCGGGGTCAATGGCTCATCCGATCGTATCGAATTGTGGCGCAGCGACGGCGCCACGAAGACCGACCTGGGCGACTTCGCTTCCAGCCCGATCTTTGAACCCGGTGCATTACAGAATGGGATCAATGTACTGGTGACGCGCAGCCCTTCCGGCGAGTTCGAGCTGTTCTACAGTACCGGCTTCACCTATCCGGCGGATCCGGTGACGAGCGCAGGCACGCTCACCGACAACACATATGGCACTTCCGCCTACTTCGGGGTGTACACGGCTTTCCTGAATGCCGCCGTGTCGCGCCGGGTCTACCTGGACAACGTTGTGCTGGGTACCGCCACCATTCCCGTGGCGGGCTATTCCGACCTGCCCGTGGCAGGCACCAGCCAGTTGGTGACGGGCCTGTCACCGAACACCACCTATTACTATGTGGTCAGTGCCGAAGGCGGCCCATGCCCACCCTCCGCCAACAGCAACGAGATCGAGGTGACCACCCTGCCCAGCAGCGTGCCCGAGCTGTTCAGCAGCGAAACCACGCTTGACTTCGGCTATGTGCTGGTGAACAGCAACAGCGCCTCGCTGAGCTTCGAGGTGAGTGGCATCAACCTGGACCCCGCCGCCGGAGACATCGGTGTGACCGCGCCCCTGTTCAGCGAATTCGAGTTGAGCCTCGATGAGGTGATCTGGGATGTCGCCCTGGATCTTCCTTACACGGGCGGGGTCCTGGACACGATCACGATCTTCGTGCGTTTCTCGCCCACATCGCTGGGTCCCGCTTCGGGTGATATCACCATCACCGGTGGTGGCGCCACCGATGTGTTGGTGGCCGTGAGTGGCAGCGGTGCCGACGCACAGATCTACTGGAACTTCGACACCGCCACGCCCACGATCGATGTGATCCCGGGCATCAGCACTTCGGACATCAGCCGGGGCAACACCACGAGCACCACCCCGCTGATCAATGTGGCCGTGCAAAGCGATACCTACCCTGGTGCCAGTGCCGGGGCCAACGCCACCACCACCATCGTGGCGGGTGCGATGGATGCCGCCACCAGCAGCTACTTTGAATGGACCCACACCCCGGGCAGTGGCCTGGCGGTGGCCATCACGGACATCGTGTTCGGATCGCGCCGCACCGCCACGGGGCCCACGGCATACACCATCCGCAGCAGTGCCGACGGCTATACCAGCAATGTGGGCACGGGCACCTTCCCCACGTCTGGAAGTTGGGCGCAGTACACCCACAGTGGCCTGGGCATCACCGGGCAGGTGGATGCGCCGCTGACCTTCCGCATCTACGGCCACGATGGCACGGGTGCCACCGGTGCCGCCAACTGGCGCATCGACGATCTGGACATCCTGGGTGAGGCCATCGCGCCCGCTTCGGTGTACTACAGCCGCGCCACCGGCAATGTGAACCAGCCGATCTGGAGCGATACCCCGGCGGGTGCTCCCGGTCCTGCGGTTTTCAATGCGGACGTGTCGATGGTGATCCAGACCGGCGACGTGGTGACGATCACACAGCACACCAGCGTGTTCAACTCCACTGTGGAAGCCGGTGGCTCCATGATCCTTTCGGGGAACGTGAGCTACCGCGTGAACGGTCCGGGAGATGGGCATTTTGGAAGCATCACCGGGAATGTGGGAAGCGAATACCGGATCATGGGCACCGGCGCGCATGCGCTGAGCACCAGCATCCCCATGGATCTGTATGACCTCACGGTGGACCGCGATGGCACCACCACGGTAAGCGGTGTGGTGCGCCTGACAGGCACCTTGCAGTTGAACGATGGCGTGTTCGATGCCGCAGGTGCCAGTGTGCGCCTGCGCAGCACCGCCA
>JBGTES010000028.1:0-18059 GCA_041747675.1 Flavobacteriales bacterium | reverse complement strand
CCAACCCCTCAACCCCTCAACCTCTCAACCCCTCAACTTCCCAACCCCTCAACCCACCCTATAAGCATCATTCTTTCCCTGCCCCTCCCGGATCATCTCCAGAGCCTTGGCGATGCGGCGCTTGCGGGTCTCCTCCTGCTTGGCATCGGTGATCCACTCCACGTATTCCTTCCGATGGCTGTAGGAGAACTTCTCCCAATGGGCCGCGGCCTTCTCGTCCTTCTTCAGGCCTGAATCCAGCTCGGGGGGCACCACAAGGGCTTTGCTTGCGGGCTTGGCATCGCCCAGCTTGGTCCCGGCCTGGTTCAGCTTGATGGCCTGCTTCACGAGGTCGGTGAATGCCTTTTCGTCGATCGTTTCGCCTTCGTGGATCTTGTACTTGCGGATGCCGCGTTCGGCGTCTTTTTCCGTCAGCTTGAACAGACCCTGGGGGTCCTTCAGCAGTGCACCCTTGTGGAACCAGACACTCACGCAGGTCTTGAAGGCATGCATGCCGATGAGGATGCCATCGCGATCGAAGTGCGGACCGTTCCAGCGCCAGGTCTCCTCGATCTGGTCATCGGCCGCGTGGGCCAGCTGACGAACGCGCACCAGAAGCTTGCGCTGCCATTCGGGCTGTTCGGAAATGTAGAGGTTGATCTGTTCCTGCGGGTGCATGACGGTCGATCTCTAAAGGGGGACCAATCTAATACCCGAAGTTATCAGCAGCGTTCCAGCACCACTGCGTAGCCCTGGCCCACGCCGATGCACATGGTACACAGGGCGAAGCGCATCCCCCGGTCATGGAGCTCTATGGCGGCGGTCTGCAGCAGGCGGGCCCCACTCATTCCCAGGGGATGGCCCAGGGCGATGGCGCCACCGTTGGGGTTGATGCGCGGATCATCATCGTCCAGACCAAGTGCCCGGGTGCAGCTGAGCACCTGCGCGGCGAAGGCCTCGTTCAACTCGATGAGGTCGATCTTCTCCAGCGTGAGCCCAGCCCGTTCCAGGGCTTTCCGGGTGGCATTCACAGGCCCGATGCCCATGATGCGCGGTTCCACACCCGCCACGGCACTGCTCACGATCCTGGCCAGCGGTTTCAGACCATGGTGTTTAAGACCGGCCTCGCTGGCGACCAGCACGGCGGCGGCACCATCGTTGAGTCCGCTAGAGTTCCCGGCCGTCACGCTGCCGTCCTTGCGGAAAGCCGGTCGCAGTGTGGCCAGACCCTCCATGGAGGTCTTTGGTTTTACGAACTCATCCTGTGCGAACAGGATGGGATCACCCTTGCGTTGCGGGATGGGCACGGCCACGATCTCCTTGGCCAGACGGCCGTTGGTCTGTGCCTTGGCCGCTTTTTGCTGGCTCCACAGTGCGAAGCGGTCCTGCTCCTCGCGGGTGATCGGATCCGTCTCCAGCAGATTCTCAGCCGTCTCGCCCATGGCATCCACACCATGCAGTTCTTTCATCCGTGGGTTCACGAAGCGCCAGCCGAAGCTACTGTCGAACATCTGTGCATCCCGGCCATAGGGCGTGCTGGTCTTGCTGATCACCCAGGGTCCACGGGTCATGTGTTCCACACCGCCGGCGATGAACAGATCTCCATGCCCGGCCGCGATGGCCCGCCCGGCCTGCACCACGGCGCTCATGCCACTTGCGCAAAGGCGGTTGACCGTTTCGCCGGGGACGCTCACTGGCAGTCCGGCAAGCAGCAGCGCCATGCGTGCCACGTTGCGGTTGTCCTCACCCGCCTGGTTGGCACAACCAAGGATCACATCCTCGATGGCGGCAGGGTCCAGGTACAGGTGGCGGTCCATCAGGGCCTTGATCACGTGTGCGGCGAGGTCATCAGCGCGCATGGGGGCCAGGCTTCCGGTGAAATTGCCGATCGGGGTGCGGATGGCGTCGACGATGTAGGTGGCGTTCATGTCGGAATGCGTTCGGAGTTCGAGGTTCGAAGTTCGCAGTGCTGCCAGGCGCGTGGACGGCCTGCTGGGTCAGAGATCCTTGCCATCATCCCCGAGGTATTTCAGATAGCCCTTGAGCTTTTCCTGGCATTCCAGGCAAAGTGTTCTCAGTGCTTTGTACAACTCATCAGATATGTAGGCCTCTTCCAAGGCCACATTCAGGTGGTCCTGCGACTCACACAAGCTGCCCATGCCGATCCTGCAGAAACGCCGGTTGTCGAGCTTCGAGAAACGACCCCAGCCCTCCGATATCTGCGATGGAGTGGAGCGTGAAGAACGAATGATCTGATCGATCAAGCGGGTCTTCTCCTCATTGGGCCATGCCCTTGTGGCGGCGCTTACCTCACGCCGGAAACGGCAGCAGAGCTTGTATACATCCAGATCTTCAAACGAGCGCAGACCTGTTCCCATCGACAGTGGCTTTACCGCGAATTAACTCCATCAACCCCGAACCCCGCACCCCGAACCCCGAACCCCGAACCTCGCACCTCGAACACCGAACCCCGAACCTCGAACCCCGAACCTCGCACCTCGAACCCCGAACCCCGAACCCCGCACCTCGAACCCTACTCCTCAAACCAAAGCTTCCCCGTACGATACACGGTCCCCTTGAAGAGCGCAACGATCTCATTCCGCTGGTTCCTGACCGTGATATGGTAGATCCCAATGCTGCGCGAGTGGCTCATCTCCTCGCTGGTCGCGGTCAGTACATCGCCCTCTTTCACTGCCTTCGTATGGCTGATGGAAGTCTCCACGGATACGCTCTGGATGCCGTGGCTGTTGGACGCAAAGGCCAGACAGCTATCGGCCAGCGAATAGGTGATGCCGCCGTGCGCGATCGCGAAGCCATTCAACATTTCATCGCGCACGGTCATGCGTAGCACGCATTTCCCAGCTTCGACCACCAGGCGTTCGATCCCCAGCCAGATGCTGAAGGGGTCGTTGTCGTACATACGGGCTACGACGCGCTGGGCAAGGGTTTGGGCGGGCATTGGAGAGGCGAAGGTATCTCGTCCGGATCTCTGCGAAGGAGACGCGCTTGGGTCGACGTTATCATTGTTTACCGCAACCGTAGCGCTTTGCCGAAGACCTAGAACATCTCCTTCGTCAACACTCCTTCGTGCTCCAGCATCCACTTCTTCCGCCAGATGCCGCCGACATATCCCGTAAGCAATCCATCTGATGCGATCACCCGGTGGCAGGGCACGATGATCGGGATCGGATTCGATCCACAGGCGTTGCCCACGGTGCGTGCGATGGCCTTGCCGCCGATGCGCTGTGCGATCTCCGAGTAGGTCCTGCTGTCACCAAAGCGTATGTCGTCGATGGCGGCCCAGACCAACTGTTGGAACCGGGTGCCTTTGCGCTGGAGCGGCAGGTCGAAGTGCTTGCGTCTGCGCTTGAAGTAGGCCTCCAACTGCTTTTTCGCTTCGGTGAGCACCTTGGGTGGCTTGGCCTGGCGAACATGCAACGCCTCGAAGCTCAGCCGGGTGATCAGTTCTCCGTCGCTCTCCACCCACACCTTGCCGATGGGGCCTTCCACCACCAAGACGTGGAAGTGGGCGAAGAGTTCGGGTTCCTTGTGGGGCGATCGCGGGGTCATGGGCGTGGGATATCTTCGGACAAAATACGGCAGCATGGCCTGGTTCAACCCCGATTTCAACCAGTTCTTCAAGGACCTGGCGAAGAACAACCACAAGGAATGGTTCGATGCGAACCGCAAGCGCTACGAACAAAGTGTGAAGGATCCCTTCGAGGCTTTCGTAGCTGAAGTGATAGACCGTGTGCGCAAGCTGGACCCCGCCGTGCGCATCACACCCCGTGAGGCCATTTTTCGCATCAACAAGGATATCCGCTTCAGCAAGGACAAGACACCGTACAAACTCATGATGTCGGCGATCGTGTCACCGGCGGGTCGCAAGGACCACTCCGCAGCCGGAATATATTTCGAACTGGGTCCGGAGAGCGTGAAGATCTATGGTGGCCAGCACATGCCGGACAAGGACCAGTTGCGACGCATCCGGGAACACATCGTTGCGAACGGGCCGAAATTCAAGAAGCTATACTCGGATAAGGAATTCCTGAAGCGCTTCGGTGAGATCCGTGGTGAGCGGAACAAAGTGATGCCCGCGGAGTTCAAGGCCGCGGTGGCCAAGGAACCCCTGCTCGCGAACAAGCAGTTCTACTACATGGCCGCACTTCCCGCCAAGATCGTGACAGACCCAAAGCTGGCGGACATCATCATAGATCACTACAAGACCATGCGTCCTATGAATGCCTTCCTGGCCGCGGCACTGGGATGAACGCATATGGGAAAAAAGAACGCCCACCAGCTGGTGGGCGCCCTTCCCTTTCACCAATTGGATTATACCCTTACTCGACCGAGCCGGTCAGGGTGATCTCCAATTCGATGGTGTCGTTCAGCAGGAAGTCCTGTGAACCTGAACTCCAGGACACCCCATACTTCTGACGATCGAATGCCAGAGTGCCGCTTGCAGTCACATCACCGCCCGCTTCGGACAGGGTGATGCCGGTGACCTTTTCCTCGTGGGTCTGACCTCGTACGGTGAGGTTGCCATGGGCAACATCGCCCTCCACACGGGTGATCTCGAAGGAGGCGTTTGGATGGTTGGCGACATCGAAGAAATCAGCACTCTTCAGATGCCCGGTCAACATGCTCTTGGTGTTCTTGTCGGCGCCTTCGGGATCGTATTTATAATCAGCGTCATCCTCGGGTCGGATGGTGCTCAAGTCGGCTACGAATGATCCACCGGTGACCAATGGCCCTTTGAAAGACAGCTTGCCTTCGGTAATGGAAACGTTGCCGAAGTGGCGCTTTACGCCCAGCATGGTGCCGGTCCACTTCACGTTGCTTGCGGCACCGTCAATGTATGCTACCCGCTCAGTGGACGCGAGGGAGGCCAGGCTGTCGGCTGTGGTCTTCTCCTTGGCCGCTTGTATCTCAGCTTCGCTGGGACCGCAGGCAACAAGGAACAATGTCGCAAGTGCGACGGACGAAACGAGGGCGATGTTCTTGCTCATGACGAATGGTTGTTAGGGATGGCAAATGTAGTCAATAATATTCCATGGAAAATAATGGGTTGTTAAAACGATCGAAGGCGTCACGCACTTCATCCTGGTCAAGCCAGTGTTCTGCCACGGCTCGCAGCTTTCCGCAACAGCGGTGATGGCCTGTAGCGATCCTCCCCGTATTCCGTCTGAAGGCGCTCCAGCACGGCGAGCCAATGTGCCGCGCCTTCCTCATCTGCCCAGGCCAGCAGTCCCTTGGGATAGTTGACGCCCTTGGACATGGCCAGGTCGATGTCCTTCGCGCTGGCCACCTGCCAGAAGAGCGCATCGGCCGCTTCGTTGATCAGCATGGCGAGGATGCGTTCGATGATGCGTGCCGCGACCTCTGAAGCCTCCTCCGGTTCTCCCGACGAAGGAGGGGACCCTGCGGGCTTGGCACGTCCCACAGGGTCCTCCGCGAGAGACCCTGCGGAGGTTTGGGGCGCAGGAACGATCGCCCCATTCGCATCATACTGGTAGTACCCACGTCCACTCTTCCTACCCAGCCTCCCGCTCTCCATCTGCCGCTGTTGCGTGAAGCTCGGCTTGTAGCGGGGGTCATAGAAGAATGCCTCCCACACGGTCTTCGTCACAGTGAAGTTGATGTCGTTGCCGATCAGGTCCATCAGTTCGAATGGCCCCATCCGGAAACCGACGCTTTTCATGGCCGCATCGATGGTGGGCATGTCTGCAATGCCTTCCTCGTAGATGCGAATGGCCTCGCCGTAGAAGGGCCGCGCCACGCGGTTCACGATGAAACCCGGGGTGTCCTTGCATAGCACTGGCACCTTGCCCCAAGCGGTCATCAGCGTGGCACAACGACTGGCGAGGGCGTCATCGCTGGCCAGGCCAGGTACTACCTCCACCAGCGGTAGCAGGGGAGCGGGGTTGAAGAAGTGCAGGCCCACCATACGTTCCGGGTGTTTTAAACCTCCGGCGATGGCGGTCACGGATAAGGAAGAGGTGTTGGTGGCGAGGATGGCGTCCGTGGTAACGATGCCTTCCAGCTCTGCGAAAAGCTTCTGCTTGATGCCGAGGTCCTCGATGATGGCTTCGATCACCAGTCCGCTGCCCGCAAGGTCCTTCAGGTCGCTGGCCGGAGTGATGCGGCCGTGGATGCCATCAGCCTGTTCGGCGGTGAACTTGCCCTTCTCCACCAGCTTATCAAGCGTTTTCCGCAGACCGGCCAAAGCCTTGTCAACGGCTTCGCGACGGGTATCGAACAGCACCACTTTGTGCCCGGCCTGCGCGGCCACTTGCGCAATGCCACTGCCCATTGTCCCTGCGCCGATCACGGCAACGTTCATCGAGGTATCCATGCGTTGTCCGCCGAAGTTGGTGCGAAGGCGTGGGCGCGAAGATCGGGGTGGGGGATCAGATGATCAGAAAATGAAATGATCAGATGATCACTCCTAGGCCGAGGAATTTCAATGAAGCGGGCATTCCCATTTTCTGATCACCTGATCGACCGATCTTCTGATCACTCCCCCCGGTACACCGGCTTCCGCTTCTCCAGGAATGCCTTCACCCCCTCGTTGTAGTCGTAGCTGCGGCCGGCGATGCTCTGCAGTTCGTTCTCGATGTCCAGCTGCTGGTCGAGGTTGCTGTGGCTGCTACGATTCAGGGCGTCCTTGGTGAGGGCGATGGCCTTGGTGGGCATGGTGGCCAGCTTCTTCGCCAGGGCGGTGGCCTCGTTCATCAACTCAGCGTCGGGAACTGCCTTCCAGATCATGCCCTGGGCCTCGGCTTCCTTGGCGCTCACTTTCGGGGCCAGGATCATCTGCCCGAAGGCGCGCTGCATGCCCACCAATCGAGGCAGGGTGAATGTGCCGCCGCTATCGGGGATCAGGCCGATGTTGATGAAGCTCTGGATGAAATTGGCGCTCTCGGCCGCCAGCGTGAGGTCGCAGGCGTAGGCGATGTTGGCCCCGGCACCGGCCGCAACGCCGTTCACCGCACACGCCACCGGCTTGGGCAGGTTGCGGATGCGCCGCACGATCGGGTTGTACTGCACTGTGATGATCTCTTCGATCAAAGTGCCCGGCGCAATGGCTTCGGCCAGGTCCTGACCTGCGCAGAAGGCGCGCCCTTCGCCCGTGAGCAGCACGGCGCGGACGTTCGCATCATCCTTCGCTTTATCCAGTGCATCAATGGTCTCCAGCGCCATCTCGCGGTCGAAGCTGTTCAGCTTATCCGGACGATTGAGTGAAAGGGTGGCCACGCCGTCGGCGATGGTGAAGAGGATCTTGGTGTAGGACATGGTGCGAAGATCAGATGATCAGAGGATCAGACGATCAGATGATCGGGCGGTGCGGTCCGGAAGGTTGCTGCTCATATCTACAATATCCGTCGTTCGCATTGGATATGATCCACGCGAGCTTTCAGGTTCTCGGAAAAAAACCAGTTCATCGTCTGAATGAAACCACTCTGAATTCCACGCGACGGTTGTATCCACGAGCCACCTGCACCTCGTCGGTGGTCGTCATGAAGTCGATTTGGCTGGGAGTGATCCTAGGTGAACTTGCTCCATGTGGCCGTACATCGATCCTTCCGGAATCGACGCCACCTCTCACAATATCTGCCTTTACCTTCTCGCCTCGGGCGTTAGAGAGCCCTTCCGCATCATGCTCCTGTGTGTCGCTGTGCGAGTCGAGAGCCAAGGTGTCTATGGACAGGTTTGCATTCATAACCTGAATCGCCTCGCCGATCATGGCCCAGTACGCACTATCGTTCATCGCTTCTGTGCTGTTTTCCATGAATCGTACCTCAGGCAGGAGGCAAGTGAATTGCCCATGTACCATAAGGCTTGAGAGGAACGATAAGAGGGCCACGGTGGTACAGCGCTTCATCTGTTCAAAGGCATTTGAATTGATCGAACGGCTCCAAACAATCCTGGCACTTCCACAGCGCCTTGCAGGCCGTGCTTCCGAAGAGCGATAGCAGCACCGTGTTCTTCGAGCCGCACTGCGGACAGGCCACCACGGGTTGTTCGCCTTTCAGCGCGCGGATGTCGGCGCTCTTCTCCGGTGGGGCGATGCCGTATTCCTTCAGCTTGCGTTTGCCCTCGTCGGTGATCCAATCGGTGGTCCAGGCGGGGGCGAGGCTCATCTTCACTTCCACCTCGGGCACGCCGGCCTCCAGCAGTTCCTTCTTGATATCGGCCGCCATCACGTCCATGGCCGGGCAGCCGGTGTAGGTGGGGGTGATGGTGATGATGGCCTTGCCGCTCTCCTCCACCTCCACGCCGCGCACCACGCCCAGCTCCAGCACGTTGATCACTGGGATCTCCGGGTCCTTCACGTAGTCGAGGAGCTCGAGGATGCGGTGTTTGGTGATGGTGGGCATGGATCGAATCGTGGTTGATCACTTCTCCCGAGCCAGTACGAACCGCCTTTCATTGCGATAGCGTCTGCGGTCCTTCTTCCAGTATCGTTTCTCTTGATATTGGTACTTGGTCTCACTTAAGCCATAGGCGAAAACCCTGATCTTCTTATTGATGTGTACGCTCCTTCCACAAAGAGATGCGTGCAGCATTCCAGTTTCATCCCGATCCGCGAAGACATACCAGTCCTGCCCAACCTCTGTTCCTAGGCCACAGGCTGCTTCATCCAGCGGAGTCCAAATCGTGATCGTACTGGCATGATCACTGAGTTTCAATGGCTCAAGCACTTCGAAGGTCACCGCTTTCCTCCATATGGAACGATCGGGTTTGATCTCAACAACCCTTCCGACGAAGATCGCGCCAGCCTGATCCACCTCATTGCTTGTGATCGGGGCGAGTCCAGCGCAAGTGCACGCATTCGCGAAGAAGCTACAGGATGTGTAGAGGACCAAGATCGTGATGATCCTCAGCATCGCTTTCTGCTGATTCAAGATGCGGTTCAGAGTGATCATCTCGATATTTCTGGTGCGCAATACTTCAATGCAAAGACGCGGAGGCGCAGGGGAGCGCAGAGAGGAAGAAGATCAGCTCCGCGGTCTCTGCGTTGCGTGCATTTACCACTCCACCCCCGGATACGTCCGCGTCACATGCTGCATCTCCGCCAGGATGAAACCCATGTGTTCGCTGTGCAGGCCCTTGCGGCCGCCGGTCATCATGAATGCATCGGCCGGGCGCATCAGCGTAGATTCGGAAAGCACCTGGTCCACGGTCTTGCTCCATGCTTCCTTGATGGCGGCGATATCCGGTGCGATGCCTGCCTTGGTCATCTCCTCCAGCACGGCATCGTTCTCGAAGAGCTCACCGGTATAAGTCCACAGGTTGTCCAGGGCGGCTTGGGCGCGCTGGTGGCTCTCCTCGGTGCCATCGCCGAAGCGGATGATCCACTCGCTGCTGGCGCGCAGGTGATAGGTGGCCTCCTTCACGCTCTTGCCCGCGATGGCCGCCAATTGTTCGTCCTTGCGCTTGGTCAGCGCCTGCATCAGCGGCAGGTGGTAGGCATCGAATAGGAAGCTGCGGACTATTGTGTGGGCGTAGTCGCCGTTGGGCTGCTCCACCAGCTTCACGTTGGTGAACTGGCGTTCCATGCGCAGATAGGCGAGGTCGTCCTCGGATCGCCCTTTGCCTTCCACCTGTCCAGCGTAGGTCAGCAAATTGCGGGCTTCGCCGAGGTGGTCCAGCGCGCGGTTGGTGAGGGCGATGTCCTCCTCCAGCACAGGGCCGTGGCCGCACCATTCACCCAGGCGTTGGCTGAGGACGAGGAGGTCGTCGGCCAACCGTAGTGTATACACGAAAAGCGATGTGCTCATGGGTTGTCGGTTGTCCGTTGTCAGTTGTCAGGCTGCCGACCTGTAGGGCGCCAAGTCCTCGCTTGCGCGACGGACAACTGACAACCGACAACTGACAACCACATTTAGATGTATTTCGCCCCTTCTGGCATTGTATAGAACGTCGGGTGCCGGTACACCTTGTCATCCGCCGGGTCGTAGAAGCTTTCTGCGTCCTCGGGGCGGCTGGCGTGTATGTGTTCGCTCTTCACCACCCAGATGCTGTTGCCTTCCTGGCGGCGGGTGTACACATCGCGGGCGTTCTCGATGGCCATGTCGGCATCGGCGGCGTGCAGGCTGCCCACGTGTTTGTGGTCGAGGCCACGCTTGCTCTGGATGAAGATCTCCCAGAGGGGCCAGTTGTTGGGGTTTTCGCTCATGGTGTGGTTGTCAGTTGTTCGTTGTCAGTTGTCAGTGCCGGACAACCGACAACTGACAACTAGCAACTAGGCTGCCTTTCGCTTTGCCTTCTTGGCGGCATAAGCCACAGCGGCGTCGCGCACCCATGCACCTTCGTTGTGGGCCTTGTTGCGGGCTGCGAGGCGTTCCTTGTTGCAGGGGCCATTGCCGGCCACCACGTTGTTGAATTCGGTCCAGTCGATGGCGCCCCAGTCGTAGTGCTGGGTCTCTTCGTTCCACTTCAGGTCGGGGTCGGGGATGCTGAGGCCGATGACCTCTGCCTGCTGCACGGTGCGATCAATGAAAGTCTGGCGCAGCTCATCGTTGCTCTGGCGCTTGATCTTCCACTTCATGCTCTGTGCGCTATGCGGGCTGTTGGCATCTGTGGGACCGAACATCATCAGGCTGGGCCACCACCAGCGGTTGAGGGCATCCTGCGCCATTTCCTTCTGTTCCGGGCTACCCTTCGCAAGCACGGCCATGATCTCGTAGCCCTGGCGCTGGTGGAAACTCTCCTCCTTGCAGATGCGCACCATGGCACGGGCATAAGGGCCGTAGCTGGTGCGGCAGAGCATCACCTGGTTCATGATCGCGGCACCGTCCACCAACCAGCCCACTGCACCGATATCGGCCCATGTGAGGGTAGGGTAGTTGAATATGCTGCTGTACTTGGCCTTGCCGCTCAGCAGGTCATCAATGGTCTGTTCGCGGCTGGTGCCCATGGTCTCCACGGCGCTGTAGAGGTAGAGGCCGTGACCGGCTTCGTCCTGCACTTTGGCAAGCAGGATGGCCTTGCGCTTCAAGCTGGGCGCGCGCCCGATCCAGTTGCCCTCGGGCAGCATGCCCACCACTTCACTATGCGCGTGCTGGCTGATCTGCCGCACAAGGTTCTTGCGGTAGGCATCGGGCATCCAGTCCTTGGGCTCGATCTTCTGCTCGGCGTCGATCTTGGCTTGAAAGAGCTCCTCCAGGTTCTTTACTTCGGTCATGCTGTACATGGGCGTTAGTGGTTCGCTAAGGTAGGACCGGGGCGGCTTTTGAAGCTGATACCGGTCATCATCCGAACGATCGCACGGCATTGCGGGTTCTTTGGGGCACCTCCTAAGCCCTGACTTCTATTTTTGCGCCCTTCCTACATGAGTGATACACGGATGGCCCGATTCCATTCACTGCCTGTTGCCTACCTGCATAAGGAGACCGCCAACAGCGTCGTGGTGGGTTTCAAGATCCCCGCGGAACTGCGGCAGGACTTCAAATTCGTGCATGGGCAGTATCTCACCTTGAAGCTCACGGTGAATGGCGAGGAATTGCGCCGCAGCTACAGCATCTGCAGCAGTCCGCTGGACCCCGAGGAGATCCGCATCGCGGTGAAGAAGATCGATGGTGGGCGCGCATCGTCCGTGCTGGTGGACAAACTCCAACCGGGGATGAACATCGAGGTGATGACCCCCATGGGCAACTTCACCACAGCCCTCGATCCGGCACACGAGAAGCACTACGTGGCTTTTGCCGCCGGCAGTGGCATCACACCTATCCTCAGCATCCTCAAGACCGTGCTGCGGACCGAGCCAGGGAGTCGTTTCACGCTGTTCTATGGCAACACCGATGTGGACCGGATCATCTTCCGCAGCAAACTGGATGAGTTGAAGTCGAAGCATGGCGATCGACTCGCCGTGCACCACATCCTGAGTTGCGGCACACATGAGGACATGCTTTTCAATGGTCGGATCACCACCGAAAAGGCCGCCCAACTGCTGGGTCGATTCGTCACCGACAGTCTGGACAAGGAATACTTCATCTGCGGACCCGAGCAGATGATGGTGAACGTGAGCGAAGCTTTGGAGAAGCAGGGAGTGGACAAGAAGCGGATCCACATCGAGTTGTTCTCCACCCCGGTCAGTTCTGAAGCCAAATCACCCCCTGTGACAGTGGGAGAGGGTGCTTTCTCTGGTACGGCCAGGGTGAAGGTGATCCTGGACGGACGGGAGAGCACCCTGGAGGTCGCGGCCAGTGGCGATGCCGTGCTGGACGTCGCGCTGGATGCCGGACTGGACGTGCCCTTCGCCTGTAAGGGCGCGGTGTGCTGCACCTGCAAAGCCCGGGTGGTACACGGCAAAGTGGAAATGGCCATGAACTACGCCCTGACCGATGAGGAGGTGGCCGATGGATACGTGCTCACCTGCCAGACGCATCCCCGTTCCGCTGAGGTGACCATCGATTACGACCAACACTGAACCACCTGGTGGAAAGAGGCGAGGCGGGCATGTGAATCCCGCCTCGCCCTTTCCGGCACCTCTTTCCTTGGTTTTGTTTGTCGGGGTGCGGAAGTGCTGTTACCGTTTCAGAAAGCCGCACTGGCAATGCCCGAGAGCCGGGTCTGGATATGGGATAGGTAGTTCTCGCTGTGGTAGAAGCCACCCATGTCCTCGTTCCAGCGGATGATGGCCGAGGGGAAGTCGGTGTAGAAGGGATCGATGTGCCTGGCGTTGGGTGGCATCAGGTTCACGAACAGCTCGTAGTCCGGATAGGTCACCAGGTCGGGCGGAAGGTGGGTGTCCACATAGATCATTTTCTCCTGGTAGCCCTCCTTCAGGATGCGTACGGTATAGAAGCCGTCGATGTCCAGTTGCAACTCGAAGCCACCCTTCTTGTTCACGGGGATCTTGCCCAGCGGCTTGTTGTCGCGGTACACTTCAAGTTGATAGGTACTGCTGCGCTTGCCGTCGACAAGCACCTGGCCACGTACCGGCAGGTACCAGCCTTCGGCCTGGTCGCGTTCATCCACCAGTTTGCGCTGGCCGAAAGTGGCCGTGGCCAGGGTGATGGAGGCCAGCAAAAGGCTCCAGGGCAGCCAGTTGGCGCGAATGGGTAATGCGATCGTTCTTGTGCGTGCCATGGGCAAGGTGCTTTGTTCCAGAGGGTGTGTTTACGGTGGCCTTCCTTTCTGGGTTTCGCCGGATCAGGCCACTTTCACGAAGGGGATCACCTGGGTATCATCCACTGCGGTGGGCAGGGTGATACGAATGGTGGTGCCACGCCCCACGGCACTTTGCGCGGAGACTTCCCCACCATGTTTGGCCACGATGCGTTGTACGATCGCGAGGCCCACGCCGGAGCCTTCGAATTGGTCCGCGGTGTGCAGGCGCTTGAAGACCCCGAAGGCGTGCTCCTTGTGGCGCGGGTCGAAGCCCACACCGTTGTCACGCACCTCAATGATGTGTTGGTCACCTTCGCGTTGATATGCAAGCACGATCTCCGGCGCTGCCACCGTGCGGGTGAATTTCAGCGCGTTGGAAAGCAGATTCTGCAGCACCACCAGCAGCATGGGCGGATCGACCAATAGGCTGCTTCCGGTGTCCACCGCGATGCGCACATGCGAGCGGCGTTCCTCCGGCACCTGCTGTCGCACGATCTCCTCCATCAGGATGTGCAGGTCCACCTCGCAACGCTCCAACGCACGGGTATTGGTCTGGCTGAAACGCAGCAGGTCATCCACCAGATCGATCATGCGTTGCGTGGCCTTTCCGATGCGTTCGGTGAAGGCGCAGGCCTCCTCATCCTTTCCATCCTCGGCATGGCTGTGCAAGTGATCGCACAGAGCCGCGATGTTCTTCAAGGGGGAGCGCAGGTCATGGGCCACGGTATAGGAGAAGGAGCCCAGGTCTTCCAACGCTTCGAGCAATTGGGCGGTGCGCACGGCCACGCGCTTGTCCAGGTCCACGTTGAGCTTGCGCAGTCGCTTTTCCTCCTGCTTGCGATCGGTCACATCCTTGATGATGGCCTGGAACACATCGCGTCCATGTTCGTGGCGACCCAGGTAGGTGGCGGTCATCAGGCAGTCCAGCACGTTGCCATGCCTGGTGCGGATGGTGATGTCAACATTGACGAACTCCCTGCCTTTGCGCCGTTCCTTCAGCGAGCGCACCAGCGTGCCGGCATTCTCCAGATGATCGGTGAAGCGGGTGCGCATCAACTCCTCATGTGCCATCCCAAGCAACTTTCCACAGGCGCCGTTGGCACTGATGATCCGCCCGCGGTGGTCCACGATCACGATCGGGTCACCAGAAGCATCGAAGACCTGCCGGTATTGGTGCAGGAGTTCGTCCTTCTGGGTGCGCAACTGGTGGATCTCGTAGGCCTGCTCTATGCGCAGCTTCAGGTCGTTCGCATCCCAGGGCTTGGTGGCGTAGGCGTAGATGCCGCCCTTGTTCACGGCCGTCACCACGGCTTCCAGATCGGCGTAGCCCGTAAGCAGCATGCGCATGGCACGCGGATGCCGTTCCCTGGCGATGGTCAGGAATTCCGCACCGGTCATGCCAGGCATGCGTTGATCCGAGACGATCACATGCACTTCCTCCTTCCGCAGTATCTCCAGGGCTTCCCGTCCGGATGAGGCGATCAGCACGTCCATGTCCCGCCGGAACGTGGAGCGGAAAGCTTTGAGGTTGGATTCCTCATCATCCACGAAGAGTACCCTGATGCGTGGTTCCATGGTATCGCTCATGCGCGTTTTTCGTTGATGCCGAGATGGCGCTGTGGGAGGATCACCCGGAATTCGGTGCCCATTCCAAGCGTGCTTTCAAGATCGATGCGGCCATGGTGCTCGCCGATGATGCCGTACACGATCGCCATGCCCAGACCTGTGCCTTCGCCCACCGGCTTGGTGGTGAAGAATGGTTCGAAAATGCGGGCCTTCACCGTGTCGTCCATGCCCATGCCATTGTCGCGGATGGCGATGATGACCGAGCCCTCGTCATAGGAGGTACGGATGGAGACCTCGCGCTCGAATGACCCCGGCTTGGCGATGGTGGCCTGCGCGGCATTGGTGAGGATGTTCATGAACACCTGGTTCACTTTTCCCGGGAAGCATTCCACCTTGGGAATGTCGCCCAGGTCCAAAGTGAAGCGCACACGGTCACGGTACTGCGGGCCAAGGACGGCCAGTGTGCTGCGCATGCCTTCGTTCAGGTCGGCTTCCTTCAGATCGTCCTCGTCGAGGCGCGAGAAGTTGCGCAGGCCACGCACGATCTCGGCCGTGCGGGAAGAGCCCTCGGCGATGCTTGCGATGATATCATCCAGTTCACCGATGGAGGTGGCGATGTCCAGCCGATGCTCCAATGCCCTCAGTTCGCTAAACCGTTCCGCAGCACCTTCCGCAGGCAGGGACTGGTAGCCCTTCATCACCTCGATGATCTCCTGGATGTTGCGACGCAGTGGGGGGATGTTGCTGGTGATGAAGTTGATCGGGTTGTTGATCTCGTGCGCGATGCCGGCCGTCAATTGACCAAGCGAGGCCATCTTCTCGGAACTGACCAGCTGCGATTGCGTGCGCTTGAGATGTTCGTTGCTCTCGCGCAACGCGCTGGTGCGCTCCTGAACCTTTGATTCCAGCAGTACATTCTGCTCGCGGATGATCCGTTCGTTCTCCTGCGATGCGGCCAGCGCTTCCGCCTGGGAACGCTCCTTCTCTTGGCGCAATACATTGATGCGATCGGCCAGACCGAAGGAGAGGAGCACCACCTCGATGGCCGAGCCCACCACCATGGTGTTCTTGGTCAGCGCGGTGTATGGAAGCACATCCATATCCTTCAACACGAAGAGGATCACCCCCAGCAGGAACACGGTCCAGGCCAGCAGGAAGAAGCGCGCGCTTCGGGACCCGTTGCGCAGGGCGATGATCCCCACGATGAGCTGGTAGAGGGCCATGCCGCCGGTGGCCGCCTGCAACAGGTTGTAGGAGGAGATGTCGAGCCCGATCGCCTTCATGGTCAGCCCCACCACAAAGAGGCCGTAGAAGATCCATGCGAAACGGATCGTGCGCGGCGCATGCACCTCGGTATGGAGGAAACGATGCATGAACAGGTTGGCCGCCACGGCCGCAGTGATGGTGAGGATGAATGCGGCGTTGTGCCCCATCCACAGGCTCTCCGGCCATAGGTGGTGCTTGTTCACGCCCAGAAAGTCGGACTGGGTGAAGCCCACCAGAGAGATGTAGACCACGTAGTACAGGTAGCTCCTGTCGCGGGTTGAAAGAAAGATGAAGAGGTTGTAGAGGAGCATCACCAGGATCACCCCGATGTAAGCGCCACCGAAGCCATCGCGGAATGTGCGCACCTGGGCCAGGTCCGTGGCGGTGCCCACATGGAGCGGCAAGCGCAGCAGTTTGTCGCTGGCCACACGGAGGTACACGGTCACCTCCTCACCCTGCGCCACCTTGATCCTGGTCCAGATGTCCAGGTCCTTGTTGCCCCATTCGGACAGCGGCAGCAATTGACCCATGTGCTGGGTGGTCACCCCGGTGTCGCTGATCGCATGGATGTCCACCCGCCCGATATCCGGCTGGGGGATGTGCAGGAAGAGGCCATCGGTATGGCCCACGTTGCGCAGGCGGAAACGCACCCAGTAGGCCGATCGTGTGACCTGCAGGTTCGGCACGTCCTTCCTGGAGGCCACGAATCCATCCGCAGTGATCGCCTCTTCCAGGGTCAATTTGTGCTCAGGATCCTCGAGGATCTCCACCGATCGCCCGATGGATCGCATGCCTGCCGCATCGCCCGCCTCGATGAGCGGCTGGGCGTCCAGCAGGCAGGGAAAGATCAGCGGAATGAATAGAAAGGGCGCACGCATGCGCGCCTTCTACGGGGGATCGGGAAGGGGGGTTCGGAACGACTGGAATTCTCAGGCGATATAACGCATACGATCCTCCTGGATGCTCTCGTAAGTGGAGATCTCACGCATATCGCCACGCACCCGCAGATGGTAATGAATGAACAACTCGGTGCGGGTGGTGCGTTCCACACGCTTCTGCACAGGTGCCATGCGCAGGCTCAGTATCCTTTCGCGCAACGGACCGATCGCGTGCTTCAAGGTCAGCAGGTCGTCGATGCTGACCACGATACCCTGGAAGCCATGACGTGGGTATGCGTGGAAGACGCCCTTGTCCCCGATGCCCTCCACCAGGCGGAATCCGAAATCCAGCGAATGGTCCAGGGTATACCGTGCGGCAAGTCCCAACAGTGTGGTGATGTTGAGTTGATTGGCCAGTGAGATGGATGATAAACCGAATAATGTGGGCATTCCACGGCCATGGTAGCGGCGCGCGTTCCACATGCCGCACAGTTCGCCCACACCATCTCTGGAACGCTCTGCTACCACCGTATGGATGCCCGGGTCAAGAGCGCCGATGGCCTGCTCGATGGGCAGCAGTTTCGTGGCCTTGCTCCAGATGTGCACCCGTGCGCCACCCACCATGCCCATTTCGGGGTGTTCGACCGTGATCACATACACATCTGGGTCGGTGATCCATTCGGCATTGTTGGTGTTCACGTTCGTGATGCCGTAGTCGGTCAATACGCGCACGTGTTCCCGCAGGAACTCGGCGCAGGTGGCGGGGTCATCGACCGCACGGAAGGCACGGATGGTAAGGATGTCCATGGGTTCAGGTCGTTACGGTCTCATGATGGAAGAACATCGAAGCGAGGGGCCTGCGGAGCGCGCGGGCCGTGGGAGGTGGTGACAAGGATAAGCGGATCATGAAGAATGGCTCGCCGTGTTCGATCCCGAACAAGTCCAGCAGCCGGGCATGCAGGCCCAGGACTTCATCGCGCTCGCGGGTGGTGAAGCCGGACGCATCGTGGCGGGCATGATGACCCAGGAAAATGGGGGCGGAGAGGGGGTGAACGGAGAGGCCCAGAGCCGTAGCACGCAACCAAAGCCGTTGCGCCGCACGACCGCCTTGTATGCGTTCCGCTGGACCGAGTGCCGGCATCGTGAGCAGCACCACGGCCGATGCGGTGCGCACCACTTCAGCCGATAGCTTTTCCAAGGCCCCGCCACCGCCCATGGCGGCCAGCGTCCGGATCGCCATGGGCGCGGCGG
>JBGTES010000027.1:0-97743 GCA_041747675.1 Flavobacteriales bacterium | reverse complement strand
TGCTCCCTGGCATGATCTAGAATGGCGGCAGCTTCCTCCCAGGTGCTTGTGCCCTGGATGAGCATTTCGATCCGCAGGCTGTCCGCGCCGGCGCGTAAGGCCGCATTGCGGCTTAGTTCCGCCTCTGTCAATGGAAGACCTTCGGCCAGCAGTACGCCGGGGATGTTGGAACCGGTGACCACCATGTACGGTGCCATGCCTCTGGAGAGCAGGTTCGCGGCTTCACGTCCCCTTTCCTCTGGTGCACCACCCAGCACGTAGATCGCGTCACAAGGCAGTTCGTCATCCTGCACGATGAGGATCTCTCCCGTGGTGCGCAGGATCGCATGGCGGAAGAGCCACAGGGAAGCGAGAACGATGCACAGCATGATCCCGGCAAGCACGACCCGTCCGGCCAGGAATTCACGCATACCCCGCGCCCAACCACCTCCTGGACGGACTTCCTCCCTGGTCATGCGGCGAAGGTAGGGGTGCCTCAATAGGACCCATGACGGCGGCGCAGCACCCATTCCAGGGTGAGCAGGCCCAGCAGCACGAAGAACCACCAGCGCAGGCCGATCAGGTCGCTGAAGGTAGCATGGACGTAGGAACGCGCCACGATCTCCGGCTTCGCCCGGATGGCCTGTTCAATGCTCTCCAACGCCCCGGGACCGGCCATGATGCCCCCCGTGCGCGCGGCCAGGTCGGCAAGCAGCCCATGGTCTGCCACGGTACTGAGCCGTTCGGCCACCAAGGCCTTCACCAGTAACTCTCCCTTTGCGGTGTGGCGCTGGCCGTCATGTTCGGTGGCAGCCTGCCAGGTGTATCGTCCCGGAGGAAGCCGGCCTGCATCCAGGCGATATACCTGACCAGCCGGGGTGAAGTTGTAGGGGAACTCACTACCCTCTTCGTTGGTCAGTATGATCGTGACCTCGGGCGTGCTCACCGGCGCGTAAGTGGCATCATACAGTTCGGCCCGCATCAGGACCTGTTCATTCTCATTGAAGGAGGGCGCATGGTCCACGCGGAAACGACTTCGATCGGTCTTCAGGGCGAGATACTGCGTGAGCTTCTGGACCAGGCGATCGAAATGGACATGCGTGCCGTGCTGCTGCAGATCGGCGAGCCGCCAGCGCCAGAGGCCTTCTCCGGCGATCACAGCATTACGCTGTTCACCCTGCTGTTGTACGGTCATCAGCGGATAGGGCGTACGCACCGCTCCGATCCGCTGCCTCATGATGGCCGTGGCGGCGCGGCCCTGTTCGAACTGCCCGAAAGGCACCTGCAGGGGTGGGAAACGTTCGATGGCGCGGATCTGCTCGTCCTCCAGCGTGAATGCGGAGAATTCCCGGTCCACCTGGGCCTGCGCGTCGGTGTGCGTGTCGCGCCAGCCGGTGATGCGCATGCCGGCACCCTGGGCATTAAAAGCGGCCATGTCCATGCCCTGACCAAGGATGTAGAGCACTGGAACACCCCTGTCCCGCGCACGTGTAAGCAGCGGCTCCAATGAGTGCCTGCGCGATGGAAGCCGGTGCACAATGATCAGGTCGTAGGTGTCGGCCACTCCGTTGAAGTCGTTAGCGAAGGCGAGCTCGATGCCATAGCCCTCCGACCCACCCAGGGCGAGCCGCAACGCACCCAGGTCGGGATGTGGCGCTTCACCCAGGATCAGCACTTTCTGGCGATCATCGAGCACCTCGATGAACACGTCCATGCTGTTGTTCAGATCGGTGCCTTCGCTCTCCAGGGGTGCCACGGTGACCGTATATCGCCGCAGCCCGGCACGGTCGGCAAGAATGGTGAATGGCACTTCCGCGATGAATGGGTCAGCGGTGATGCGCACTTGCTTGGTGCCGATCTCGCGGCCATCGACCGAAACAGTCACCCGGGACTCTCCTCCTTTCAGGCGTCGTGCCTCGATCCGCGCCAGCAGCGGAAACTCATTCCCGAGATAGCTGATGCGGTTGTGCTCCACATCCTTCATCACCAGGTCGGGCCGTACGGTGGTGTCTCCCAGGGCCACGGTGAACACAGGCACACCCAGCCGCGCAGCCTCCAGACGCGGGTCACGGCCCCGGTTGTGGATGCCGTCCCCGGTGAGGATCACACCCCCGAGATCGGGACCGCTGGCTCGATCATGCACCTCGCGGAGCAATGCACTGATGTCGGTAAGTACGTCCTCCTGCTCGAAGTGCAGTCCCTCGCGCACATGGTCGCCATAAGTGAATGTGCGCACATGGTAGCGGTCGGACAGGCGCTCCGCCAAACCTTCGAGGGCCGCGCGATGGGTGCTGCGCAGCTGGGCGGTATCACCAGCGAATGCAAGTGATGCGGAACCATCATGGGCGATCACCAGCACCGGTTGGCGCACCTCACGCACCATGGTTCGGACCATCGGCTCGAGCAGGAAGAAGGCGATAAGTGCGATGGCCAGCGCACGCACCACGGCCAACATCAAGGCCAGCCGAGGAGAAAACCCGTCCCTGGCCCCGGCCCTGCGGTAGAGCCACCATGCCAGCCCCACCCCCAGCACCAGGCAAAGGGGCGCCAGCCATAGACTATGAGCTGTGGTGAGGTCCATGAGGGGGCAAAGGTCGGGCTTAGGGAAAGCAGGTGGTCAGGTGTGCATGCGCTCATGTGGACATGTGCTCATGTGCCCATGGTCGAAGGCACTGTTGTCACAGGCGTGGACCTACGTTAGCATTCCACCGCACACATGCAGTGTTTGCCCGGTGATATACGCACTGAGGTCACTGCCCAGGAATACGCAGGCGTTGGCCACGTCGGTGGGCGTTCCACCACGCTTCAAGGGGATGCCTTCACGCCATTGCTCCACCACTTTCTGGTCGAGGGCGGCGGTCATTTCCGTTTCGATGAACCCCGGGGCGATCGCATTGCTGCGGATGTTCCGGCTGCCGAGTTCAAGCGCCACACTCTTGGTGAAGCCGATGATGCCGGCCTTGCTTGCCGCGTAATTGGCCTGGCCGGCGTTGCCCTTCACCCCCACCACACTGCTCATGTGGATGATGCTGCCACTGCGCTGCTTCAGCATGGTGCGCATCACCGCCTTGGTCATGTTGAAGACACTCTTCAGGTTGGTGGCGATCACGGCATCCCAGTCCGCCTCGCTCATCCGCATGAGCAGCTGGTCCTTGGTGATGCCGGCGTTGTTCACCAGCACGTCCAGCCTGCCCCATGCGCTCACCACCTGGTCCACGGCGGCCTGGGCTTGATCGAAGTTGCCCGCATCGCTCTGTATCGCAAGCACCTTGCGGCTGTATCGCGTGGCGAGTTCTTCCGCCAAGGCGTTCGCTTTTTCCGGACTGCTCACGTAGGTGAAGGCCACATCGGCGCCTTCTTCCAGGAAGCGCTCCACGATGCCGCGGCCGATCCCCCGCGATCCGCCGGTGACCAGGGCCTTTTTGTCTTGTAGTAGTGCCATGCGGCGAAGGTATCGGTTGTGATCGTTGGTCGTTGTTCGTGTGGACGCTGTTCGAACGCGGACCAAGGTGGTGCCTAGCTTCGCCAGATGCGATACGCCACCGGTCCCTGGATCCTTCCTCCGGAATTACCTGATGACCCAAAGAAGTTGTGCCTGGTGGAACTGTTCTTCGAACGCGACAAGGTGACGAGCTACTATGTGATGCGCTACCTGCGCGGGAACTGGCAGTTCCAGGACCGCCTGCGGATCAGCCCGGGCCAGAAGGTGGTGAGGTGGGCATATATCCATATGGTACCGAACGGACCGGCGCAGGTCTGATCGCCCCCACGCATCACCTTTTCCATGCGACCTACGACCGTGGGTGTAGCGACCTCGGCTCAATCCACCACCAGCTTCAGCGTGCCTCCGCCCCACCGCAAAAGATAGATCCCGGGCGGAGATCCTTGAAGATGAATGGTGGTGGAGGTTTCAGAGAAGGTACCCGCCAAGACCAGGCGGCCACGCCCATCATGGATGGCATACGGTACTCCTCCTGTTGTGCCCTTCACCACAAAGCTGCCGTTGCTGGGATTGGGGTGTACGGTGATCGTCAACGGCGGCTTCTCATCAATATGCACTGAGAAGTTCGTGCATATCACGTACGGCTCACCCGCATCATCGACATAGTTCCCACAGAAATAATATGCACTGATCCCACAACCGAGCATCGTAGGTTGGATGGGCCGGAAGAAGCCCATCAAGCTGCCAATGCCCTGGATCCAAACGTCCTCATTGCTCAGCACCAAGCGTCGTCTTTGTTGACCGTAGACCGTCACCGTGTCGATCGCAGTGATCATCGCATGCTCATGGAACATGTAGGTATCGAAATAGGCCGTGTCCCCGATCTCCAGGTTGAAGTCGTACAGCACCATGGTGGTGTCCGCCGGAAGAAAATGGTTCCCACGGTAGTAGATGCGGTCCCCTTCCACCGCCACAAGTCCGTAGCCGGAGTCCAAAGCGCTCCAGACAAGGCTATCCACCGCCACCACCGGCTCGAACGAATAGGAATAACCATACGACATCGTATACCCCCCTCCCTCGGGTACCGCGCACCAATACATGACCTCGAAGTACGCATCCACGTTGGGGAAGGTGGTGTGCTGTTGTGCGACCAGCAAGGTCGTTACGCACATGGCAATGGGGATGATGATAGACCTCATGGCTGTGCTGGTTCCGGGCATCGACAAGGTAAGACCTATCTCGAAAAACCGGCAAGTCTGCGACCCCTTCAGGGTCGAAAGAGCACGTGTATGGGTGGCGTACATGCTAATGTCTGCGACCCTTTCAGGGTCGGGGACCTCACCCCGGGATAACATTTCTGATGTCTGCGACCTTTTCACGGTCTCAACCACACCCCCAGCACGGCTTTCGCCTTCGCGCCGATCTGCGCCGGGCTCACTTCAACGTGCGACCTTGAAGAGGTCGAAGACATTAGGAGATACACGACCGCATTGGGCCCGACCCTGAAGGGGTCGCAGATCAAGTTATTCGTGTATTATTTTCAACCATCAAACCGGGGTCCCATGTCCACCTACCTGAGTCTCCACTATCACATCGTCTTCTCCACGAAACATCGTGAGCCGGTGTTGGCGAAGGAGTGGCGTGAGCGTCTCTTCAGCTACATGAGCGGGACCATCAAGGGGCTGGAGGCCTATCCGCAGCGCACTGATGGCTGGATCGATCACGTCCACATACTCTGTGGCATGAGGGCAACGCATCGTGTTTCGGATGTGGTGCGCGAGATCAAGAAGGCCTCATCGGTTTGGGTGAAAGAGGAGGTCGGAGTGCGCTCCTTTGCCTGGCAGGATGGTTATGCAGCTTTCACGGTGGGGCACCGGCAACGCGATATGGTGAAAGCATATATCGATGGGCAGGAGGAGCACCACCGGATCAAGTCATACAAAGAGGAGGTGTTGGAGATGTTGGAGGAGAACGGCGTGGAGTACGATCCGAAATACTTCGTTTGACCGGCAAGGTCTGCGACCCTTTCAGGGTCGGGGAACACGTGAACGGATGCTATTCGTGCTAATGTCTGCGACCCTTTCAGGGTCGGGGACTTATCCCAACACCTCCTTCACCTTCGCGCCGATCTGCGCCGGGCTGTCCACCACGTGGATGCCGCACGCGCGCATCACTTTCTTCTTGGCGGCAGCGCTTTCGTCGGCACCAGAAACGATGGCACCGGCGTGGCCCATGGTGCGTCCCACGGGGGCCGTCTCACCGGCGATGAAGCCAATGACGGGTTTCTTGCAGTTGGCCTTGATCCAGTGGGCGGCTTCGATCTCCAGCGCACCACCGATCTCACCGATCATCACGATCGCCTCGGTCCCGGGGTCGTTGGCGAAGAGTTGCACCGCTTCCAGGGTGGTGGTGCCAATGATCGGATCGCCACCGATACCGATCGCCGTGGTGATGCCCAGTCCTGCCTTCACCACCTGATCGGCGGCTTCGTAGGTGAGTGTGCCGGACTTCGACACGATGCCCACCTTGCCTTTCTTGAACACAAAGCCTGGCATGATGCCCACCTTGCATTCATCGGCGGTGATCACGCCGGGGCAGTTGGGGCCGATCAGGCGGCAGTCCTTGCCATTGAGGTACTCCCGGGCGATCACCATGTCCTTCACGGGGATGCCCTCGGTGATGCATACGATCACCTTGATGCCAGCCTCGGCCGCCTCCATGATCGCATCCGCAGCGAAGGCGGGAGGCACAAAAATGATGCTCACATCCGCACCGGTGTCCTGGACAGCCTGGCTCACGGTCTCGAACACCGGCTTATCCAGGTGCATCTGCCCACCCTTTCCCGGTGTGACACCACCCACCACGTTGGTGCCATACTCGATCATCTGGGTGGCGTGGAACGTGCCCTCGCTACCAGTGAAACCCTGGACGATGACCTTGGAAGCCTTGTTGACGAGTACGCTCATGAGGGATGTGTGCTGTTGGAACGGCGGCGAAATTAGCCCATCGCAAAGAACGGGGTCCGCGAGGTCATTGCTGGCTGCCAGGATCAGCAGGCAGGCGCCCTGCTTTGTCACGCGCGGCGCGTTGGTAGCCCAGCACGAATAGCAGCGCACCGCACATCAATATGGCCCCGGCCACGTAGGGGCCTGTAAAATGCCATCCGTAGAGCATTCCGCCGATGGTGGGCCCTGCTATCCGTGCCAGCGACATGAAGCTCTGGTTCATGCCCAGCACCTGACCCTGCTCCCTGTCGGTGGCATTGCGGCTCAGCTGCGAGGTAAGGCTGGGCATCAAGCAACCGTTGCCCAAGGCAAGCACCGCCATGGGCAGCAGGGCAAGGGGCATGAACATGCTGTCCGGAACGAAGGGGATCGACACCAGTCCCACGGCCACCATCACACAGCCGTACACCATCAGTCGCTGCTCGCCGAAGGTGCGTGTGAGCCAGCCGACCATGGTGCCTTGCACCAACGCGGAGGAGAAGCCGATGAAGGCGAACATGTATCCGACCTGCGCCGCACTCAGGTGATAATTCTGCTCCCACAGCAGGGCCACGGTCACCTGCATCATGCTGAAGGCGGTGATGTAGATGAAGCTCGTGAGGAACAGGTCGCGGAAGCGGATGTTGCGCAAGGCGCGTATGGTCTGCGTCACGGGTTTCATCTCCACTTTGTTGGTGCCATCCTTCACCAGCAATGACTCGGGCAGCAGTAGCAGTACCAACAACAGGTTGAGCAGGCTGAGGCCCATGGCAGTGTATCCCACGGCATCCATGCCGAAGAGCTCCTTGAGGATCCCACCCACCGGAGGTCCGAAGATGAATCCCAACCCAAAGGCCGCACCGATGAGCCCCAGGGTCTTCGCGCGACGCTCAGGCGGGGTGACATCAGTGATGTATGCTTGAGACGTGGCGATATTGGCCGAGCCGATGCCCGCCAGCATGCGCGCTGCGAAGAGCAGGACCAGACTGTGCGCGTTGGCGAGCAGCAGAAAGGCCAGGGCGGTGATGAACACCGTACCAGCGATCACCGGACGGCGGCCATGGCGGTCGCTGAGGCTGCCCCAGAAGGGCGAAAAAATGAAATTCATCAGGGCATACACCGCCATGACCAGGCCCACCTGGAAGGGCGAAGCGCCCAACTCCACCGCATAGGTGGGCAGTATGGGGATCACCAGGCCGAAGCCCAGCAGGTCGATGAAGACCGTGAGGAAGAGGACGGCAAGGCGGGATCGCATGGGGTGGCCGGAACCTTGTTCGATCAACGCGCTCCGCAATTCCGTGGACGGCCGCGCGAAAATACCCATATCACGTCCCTGCGGGACTGAATTCCGCCGGGGTGCCGGACTGTTCCTCCGGTATCACGTCCCCAAGGGACTGAACCCCACCTTGCACCGACACGTTCCGCCAATTGATGGCTCGATGAGGCAGAGCATCCAGAACCCAAGGTGATACTCCGCGACCAATTTCCCCGAGCACCGATGCGATCGATGATGCGATGTCCCTGGTCATTCAGACAGGACCTCGGGCCTGCTCACCGCGGTATGCTGGCGCACATAGGGCCGGATGATGAGGCGGATGGTATTCTTCCAACTGAGGTACTTCCAGGCCCAGTTCACCAACACCATGATGCGGTTGCGGAAGCCCACCAGCTGCACCACATGAACGAACATCCAGATCAGCCAGGCCAACACACCGCCAAAGCTGCGGCCACCCAGTTCAACCACTGCGCGTCCACGTCCGATCACCGCCATGCTGCCCTTGTCCCGGTACTTGAATGGCAGCGGCCCCTTTCCCTCCGCACGGCGTAGCAGGTTCATCCGCAGATGTCTCCCCTGCTGTATGGCCACGGTGGCCACCTGGGGATGCCCACGGGGCTGCTCCGGTCCCTCCATCAGGGCGCTGTCGCCCACGGCGAATATGTCCGCGTAACCCCGCATAGCACTGTAATGGTCCACCTGGAAGCGGTGGGCGGCTTCATGTACCGCTTCTTCAAGACCGGGGATCAACACGCCTTTTACGCCGGCGGCCCAGATCACGGTATTGGTGTCGATCGTGCTGCCATCGCTCAGCGTGATATGGTCATCATCACCACCCAATACCCGCAGTCCCAGGTACACCTCCACACCGAGTTCCTTCAAGTACTTCAATGCATTGGCACTACTCTTCTCGCTGAAGCTCTTCAGCACACGATCGTTGCTGTCCACAAGCACGATGCGCATCAACGTGCTGTCCATTTCGCGGTACTCGCGCTTCAACACGGTGCGACGGATCTCGGCCAGTGCCCCGGCCAGTTCCACCCCCGTGGGACCCGCGCCCACGATCACGAAGTTGAGGCAGCGGCGCAGGTCCCGCTCATCACGCAACACCATGGCCCGCTCGAACTCCTGGAGGAAATCGCTGCGTATATCCAGCGCCTGGCCGATGCTCTTGAGTTGCATGGCCACTTCCGCCAGCTGTATGTTCCCAAAGAAATTGGTGGTGCTGCCCGTGGCCAGGATGAGGATATCGTATGCGAACTCGCCCACGTTGGTCACCACACATTTTCGCGCAGGGTCCACACGCTCCACTTCGGCCATGCGGAATGCCACATTGGGCATGGGCCCGACCGTGCGCCGGAAGGGATGCGCGATGCTGTCGGCGCTGAGGCTCGCGGTGGCCACCTGGTAGAGCAGCGGCTGGAAACAGTGGTGGTTCTGACGGTCCAGCAGAAGCACCTTGTAGGGCTTCCGGGCCAGGCCACGCACCAATTCCAGCCCTGCGAAACCGCCACCCACCACCACCACTACAGGATGGACCAGGTTGTCATAGTGGGCTTTGGCGGTGTTGATCTGCATGTCTGGCGTGTAGTGGAGGGGGCAAAGTTCCGGAACTTCGCCCGCCTCCTGCCAGCCATTTCCTTGATGGTGGTCGCAAAGCGGGAGCACGAAGAGCACGACCCGCACCCATGTACGAACCCGACACCATCGCCGCCATTGCGAGCCCGCCGGGCACGGGAGCCATCGCACTGCTGCGCCTCAGCGGATCCAGGGCGTTGGAAATCGCCAGGAAGCTCGCGCCTACCCTGCCACCGGAACCCGCGCCGCGTAAGGCCTACTTCGCAGCTTTGGTGGATGCCAAAGGGCAGGTGGATGAAGGGCTCCTCACTCATTTCCCAGGCCCGCACAGCTTCACCGGAGAGGATGTGGTGGAGATCAGTGTCCACGGATCGCCCTACATACAGCAGCGGCTGCTGGAGGCCATGCTCATGCATGACGCCCGGATCGCGCGACCCGGCGAATTCACGCAGCGGGCCTTCCTGAACCGCAAGATGGACCTGAGCCAGGCCGAGGCCGTGGCCGACCTGATCGCCAGCCGCAGTGCCGCACAGCACCGCCTGGCTCTGCAACAACTCAAGGGTGGCTTCGGACAGCGGATCGAGGAACTGCGCACGCAGCTCATCGACTTCAGCGCGCTGATCGAATTGGAACTGGACTTCAGTGAAGAGGATGTGCAGTTCGCACAACGTGTGGAACTGAAGGCCCTGCTGGATGTGTTGGTGGATCTGTGCACCGAACTGATCGCCAGCTTCCGCTACGGCAATGCCATCCGGGAAGGGATCCCGGTGGCGATCGTGGGTGCGCCCAACAGTGGCAAGAGCACCCTGCTCAACGCGTTGTTGCAGGAGGACCGCGCCATTGTCAGCGACATCCCCGGAACCACGCGGGATACGGTGGAGGAAACATTGACCATCGGCGGCATCCTCTTCCGCATCATCGACACGGCGGGACTGCGCCGGACCGAGGATCGTGTGGAGCAACTGGGGATAGACCGCAGCTACCGCAAGGCGGTGGAAGCGAATGTGGTGCTGCTGCTTGGTGATGGCTCCATCCTGAGCGAGGGTGCATTACGCACCGAAGCCGCCCTGCTACGGCAACGGATCGGCGAAGGCCCCACGGTATTCCCGATCCTGAGTAAAAGTGACGTGGCGGAAAGCAAGGTCCCGAAGGATATGATGGCCATTTCAGCAAAGACAGGAGTCGGTCTCGATGTGTTGAGGAAGACCCTTGTAGACCATGTGCAGGGCATGTTGCATGGCCCCGGCGACCTGGTGGTGACCAATGCCCGGCATGTGGAAGCGCTCACAAAAGCGAAATCCGCATTGGAGGATGCCCGAAAGGCCTTGGATCAGGGCCTCAGCGGTGAGCTGCTCGCGATCGACCTGCGCAGGGCGCAGCACCACCTGGGCGAGATCACCGGGCGCATCACTACGGACGATCTGCTGGGGAGTATTTTTGGAAGGTTCTGCATTGGCAAGTGAGACGGGATATGAAATGGCGACCTGATCTCGTTCATAGCGACATGACCTCCACAGGTATCTACCGCACATGCCCTTCATTCGCGTTGGTCCTCGGACTTCTGTTCCTGGCTCCGCCCAGCATGGTCGCTCAGGAGGAAACGGGCCGATGGACCTTGGGGTTCTCCACGCACACTGGAGCGTCATACCGCTCGCTGGTGAACACGGACGGATCCGAGATGGCCGATGTGATCATCACGCTGAGGAATGATCGGGAGGCGATTGACCTCGCCCTTGGCGCGGGGCTCCGGGCCACCTACCGCTTATCGCCACGTTTCAGCGTGGAAGCAGGCATCGGCTACGCCCGGTTCGGCAACGCCATGCGCATCGACATGAGCGACCTGACCTTCGGGGATATGATCGATCCACGCCGTGGATTTGTCTACGAGACGGACGCCATTCTCCCCGCATCACTCCGGTTCATGGACCGATATCATTACGTGGAGTTGCCTGTGGGCATTGTAGTCGAACTCGGCAGCGGGCGGTGGCGATCTTCATCCACCCTGGGTGTGGCACCCGCCTTCCTCGTAGCTGCTCGTAGTGTCGCGGTGAGCACTTATCCGGATGGCAACAAGGAGCGCGATGTGTATGATCGGCCGGAGAAATTCGAGCGCTTCAACCTCATCCCCTACCTGAGCTCGGGTATTTCCATGCACCCGGGTGGACGCTGGCAATGGTCGTTGCGGCCCACTGTGCGCTACGGTGCACTACAGGTGATCGACGCACCCATTTCAGGACATTGGTACAGCATGAGCCTCGATCTGGGGATACGCTGGTCCCTCTGAACGGTGCCTGAAGGCACGGATCACGGTGAACACCGTAGTGGATCACGGGAGTTAACGGATGAAGCGTACCCGTAGCACGGGGAAGCTTTGCCGAAACCTTCCGCAGTGTCCACCCACGCACCCCAGAAGGGCTTACGGAACCTCCTGCTGCCCGCACTTCTTGCCATTGCCCTTCTAGGCCTGCTCGCTCTTACGGCATCGGCCCAGGCGGATGGCCAGGTGTTCAAGACCATTCGCATCGGCGGGCAGGAGACCCTCAGCGGCTATTTGATCAGCTGGGTGGATGTTTCGCCAGACGGCGGTACGGTGGCCGCGAGTGCCACGCAGGGCTTCCCACTCCGCTACTTCCCACTGGATGCCCCCGAGGCCAGCATTGAGATCGACGTGGGCAACTGGTACGCAGGCAGCCGCGCGCGCTACAGCAGGAGCGGCAGGCTCATGCTCCTCCAGCAGTTGTTCTACCTGGACTTCGCGCCCAACAAGGACCGGCCCATCAAGTATGAAGTGCTGGACGTTGCCTCAGGCAAGGCCGTGCGCACGTTCGAGGATCTCTTCGCGGCGGATATCACGCCGGATGAGACCACCGTGCTCGTGCTCGACAAGGAGGGCGTGCGCTTCGTGGACATGGCCTCGGGCAGGGACCAGGATGCAAGGCACATCGCCCGCACTGGAAATGCCATCGCCGTCAGTGTGGATGGCAGCCGCTTCGCGGTGGCACACAGGCCCACGAAGGAAGAAGTAGCGGCGATCCCCGCAGTGCGCAATGACAAGGATGCGATCAAAGCCGGTGTGAAGCAGGGCCAGATCGTGGTGGTCTACGACATGGCCACCTTGAAACCGCTCTTCACGCTGCCGGAACTGTTCGACAAGGTCTTCCGGCTGGAGTACAGTCCGGATGGCAGGGACCTCTGGGTTCATGCCAAGCCGCACTCACGCAAGGGTGGAAATCCCAACCCCTACCAGAGCTATGTGGAGGTAAGTGACGCTGCCACGGGGGAGATGCGCCGCACCTCCTTCCCCTCACTCGCCAAGTACGAGCCTGACTTTCGTGTCAGTGCTGACGGCAAGTTGTTCGCCATCGGCAGCTCCGGCCCGAAATTCCAGGAGCTTCATGTGTACGACCGCGACACCGGGCGCATGCTACACCGCTTCGAGGTGGCGTGGCGCCTGTGGGAGAACCTGGACAAAGGGGAATTCGCCAGCGGCGACGGCAGGTTGAGCTTCACTTTCCTACCGGACGGGCGACGGATCCTGCTCACCTCCGGAAACCGACTCATCGAATGGACCTACCAGCCATGAAATACGTGATGACCTCCTTCCTGCTGATGCTGGCGGTAAGCACCACCGCACAGAAGCGTGACCTGATCCAGGACAACACAGAGATCGAGCGCCGGGCCATGGCGGAACTCGATAGCGCCATGCGCGGGCCGGAGGGTCCACTCTACAAGGCCGTGGTGAAGGAGAACCTCACCGGTGTATACAGGCTGCAGATCAGCCTCAGCGACAAGGGCGACATCCGCAGCGTGCAGGTGCTGGACCGGCAGGGTGGCGACATCCCCTCGCAGAACCGCATCAAACAACTGGTGCATGACAGCCGCTTCACCTCCTTCAAAACACCGAAAGGAAAGCAATACCGCTTCGAGCACACATTCGACCTCGATGCGCTTCACCGATGAAAGACCGAGTACCCACCAAACACGCACAGTCATGAAAAAACGAACAACTACTACGATCGCGACCGGACTTCTGCTCCTGTCGCTCCAGGCCCAAAGCGACATGCCTGTCCTCTGGGAGAACAAACTCGACCACAGGATCGAGTACACCGGCACGGGCACCGAAGA
Source organism: Flavobacteriales bacterium (assembly GCA_041747675.1). GTDB lineage: Bacteria > Bacteroidota > Bacteroidia > Flavobacteriales_F > PHOS-HE28 > PHOS-HE28. The sequence continues at coordinate 84,359 of JBGTES010000027.1, read as the reverse complement.
TCGCGGTTACAGCTATGCCGCCACCGACAAGGAGATCACCGTGTTCGACAACAAAACGGGCGCACCGCGGTGGACCGCCCGATTCAAGGACCTCGCTCCGAAACTGAACAAGATCGATGAACTGATCCCCTTCTGGGAAAGCGACTGCGTGTTCCTGTTCGAGAGGAAGATGGGCAAGGACCAGATCGCCGTGGTGGACATGGCCACGGGGAAATTGCTTTGGAACTCCAATGTGTACCAGAACCTCACCGATGAGAGCATCGTGTATGTCCCGGAAATGGATGGATTCGCCATCGCCCTGAAGGAAAAGCTGGTATGGGTCCAGGCCAAGACCGGTGAGGAGAAATGGAGCACGGACAAGTTCAAGGGCTCCGTGGGCCAGTACATCGTCACACCCAACAAGCAGGTGGTGATGGTCAATTTCGTCCCCGACGGACTGGGCGCCCTCTTCGCCGGCTTCAAGAACCAGATCGCTCGGATCGACCTGTCGACTGGAAACATCATCTGGGAGAACACCTACATCGGCCGGGCCGAGCGCAAGGTGATCAGCAAGCAATTCCTCTATGACCTGAGCATCGTGGGCGACAAGGTCTTCCTGCGCATGAACGGTATGCAGGTGTACGACCTGAACACCGGGGCCAACGTGTACAGTGCCGCCTTCGACTTCACCCCTGACGGCAAGATCGTGGGTAAGCCTGCCGGAACAAAGAAGTTCGGGGTATACCACGCCGTAGCGGATCCTGTGATCGTGGGAGACGACCTGTACGTGTTGGACATGAGCAGCGTAAAGAGCCAGTACGTGAAGAAGTATGATAAGAACAGCGGCAAACTGCTGTGGACCAGTCCTGAGATCAGGGGTGGTGCCAAGGCGATCCCGGCCATGTATGTGGTGGGCGACAAGGTGCTGCTGCAGATCGGTGGCAACGTGGAGGCGCAGGCGTACATCTACAAACGCGAGAGCGACGGCCAGGGAGGTTGGAACATCACCGAGGAATGGCGCATCTGGCGGCCCAACGTGAAGCCCAACGGGATCCAGGCCTTCAACACCAGCGACGGCAGCTTCGTGTGGGAAAGTGAGCGCTTCAAAAAGGGGATCACCAACGCGGTGGTCAATGGCGACAAATTCGTGGTGTGCAGCGGAAAGGAGCTCTACAGCATGGACATGGCCACCGGAGAGGAGAAGTTCGTGGTGCCCGTGGCCAAGGGCGGTGTGGGCAATGCGGACCAGGTCATGACCTACAAGGATGCCGTGGTGGTGATCGGCGACAAGGGCGTGAGCACCTTCAACATGACCACCGGCGAACCCATCGCCATGGGCAAGTACAAGAAGGCCGACCTGGAGGCGGTGGAAGGCGACCGCATGATCCTGAAGACGGCCAAGAGCGACATCGCCTGCTTCGATCTGGACGACTGCACCTACAAGGAATTCAAGGCGCGTAATGGCGCCGTGACCAGCATGAGCACCGACGGCAACTTCGTCTACGTGTACGAGAAGAAGAACGTCACCAAGGTGGGTACCCGGTAGGCTTCACCGCCGATCGGGGAACGCGCGGGCCGTACCGAAAGGTGCGGCCCGCGTCCCATTCAGGGGCAGGCTCCGGAGGCAAGGGTTCCCAGCACCCGGTGGATGAAGAGATACTCATCGGCGCCATCGCCCTCCATGGCAGGGCCCATCGCCAGGCTGCACTCCACCTCGATGATCCACGGATCGCCGCCCTGCTTCACACTGTCGAGGTAGCGCCGTTCCAGTTCCGCATTGTCCATGCTGCCGAGCACCTCACCTTCAACGGTCCAGTCCTCGCCCCCTGCGGCAGGCCAGTTGAACGACGATCCACACGGGCGAAAGCTCATGGCATCGGCCATGTAGGTGAAGGTGCCCGTGAGTCGCATGCGCGGGATCTCGTCGTTGATCTCATCAGCGAGCTTCTCCAATCCCTCCGCCCCGCTTTTGGTGTCCATGTTCACAAGGCGATCACCGGTGTACTTCCAAAGCTGTGGTTCCCCGGTCACCGTTCCAAGGCGCATCGCTCCGTCGCGCACATCCCATTCACCGATCGTACCAAGGGCCATGCTGTCCTTGTCGATGTATCGCTGACGAAGGATGAAGGTGCTGTCGCTGCGCACCCAAAGCTGCGTGAAGATGCCGGGGCAGTCGGCGCAGGGAAGTGTGCCATCGTAGTAGCCCGGCCACTGCATGGGAACTTCGACCACCGGCTCTGGCACAGTGGTGTCCTGCTCTTCGGTGGGCGCATTAGAGCAGGCCGCGAGCAGGGCAAGGAACAGGATGGACGGCGCATTACGTATCGTTCGTGTCATGGGCGGATGATCGTCGGCCAACGAAGATAGAAGCGGACATCATCAAGTATGGTCGCATTTCTATAACATACTTGTTTGTAACATCTTTGTTACTAACTTTGTTGTTACAATAGGAAGACGCCATGCAACACCACCCCTTCAAGTTCGGGAAACTCGCAGAGGGCGTGCATTTCACCGACCGCGACAAGGAACGGCACCGGCTGAAGAGCAACATCGATTCCGGGGTGAACACCATCCTGATATCGCCCCGGAGATATGGTAAAAGCTCACTGGTCCAACAGGTGGCGGCGGACCTTGGCAAGGAGCGTGCGGTCCGTTTCGCACAGCTCGACCTGTTCGAGGTGCGCGATGAGCGCGAGATGCTGGAGCGCATCACCTCGGCCGTGATCTCCGCGATGTCCACCAGCCTGGAGGACAGGCTGCGCGACATGAAGCGCTTCGTGCGGACCATCGTCCCCAAGGTGAGCCTGGGCAGCGATCCCACGCAGGAACTCAGCATCGGACTTTCCTGGGAGGATGTGGAACGCTCGCGCCACGAGCTGCTGGAACTGCCCGAGAAGCTGGCGAAGGACAGGAAAGTGCAGCTGGTGCTGTGCATCGATGAGTTCCAGAACATCGGCCACTTCCCGGACCCCAAGGCCACGCAGAAACTGCTGCGCGCGGCGTGGCAACGGCAGCAGAACGTGACCCACCTGCTCTATGGCAGCAAGCGCCACATGATGATGGAACTCTTCACCAAGAGTAGCATGCCCTTCTACAAGTTCGGCGACATCCTCTTCCTGGAGCGTATCGACCGGCCGCATTGGGTGAAGTACATCAAGAGCCGGTTCCAGTACACGAAGAAGAAGATCAGCCCGGAGCTGGCGGAGGCGATCGCCCGCATCATGGAGGACCACCCCTACTCCGTGCAGATGCTGGCCAATGCCACCTGGCAGCGCACGACGGGGAACGCCACAGCGCGTGCCATTGAACTGGGCCTGGAAGATCTGATGGACCAGTACACCATACTCTATGAACGCATCGTGGATGAATTGACCACGCCACAGCTCCGCTTCCTGGAGGCCATGTCCGACGGTGTGGAGCGCTTCACCACAGCGGAGGCCATCGCGCGTTACGAATTTGGATCCTCGGCCATGGTGGGACGCATCCGGACCGCACTTGAAAAGAAGGATATCCTCGACCACCAGGGCGCCGAGACCGTCTGGCTCGACCCGCTTTTCCGCATCTGGCTTGAGAACAGGTACTGGCGCAAACCCAAACGCCCGGTGCTGCAATGATCCCCATCCTCCCCGCCTTCTACTTCGGCAGTGTGGAGCACTACCGGCTGCTTGCGCAACACCCCAAGGTCATCATCGACATCGGCGAACACTACCTACGCCAGAGCTATCGCACGCGCACCCGCATCGTGGGACCCAATGGCGTGCAGGACCTGGTGGTGCCCATCGAACGGCATTCCGGGGAGAAGATGCCGATGCGCACCGTGGGTCTCAGCTACGTGGAGAGCTGGCCGCAGCAGCATCTGCATGCGATCCGCAGCGCCTATGGAAAAAGCCCCTGGTACATCCACTTCATCGACGAGATCGAAGCAGTGGTGTTGAAGAAGTATGACCGGCTCGTTGATCTGGACCTGGCCACGATGCGCCTCGGGATGAAATGGCTGGGACTGGGGACGGAGGTGGTGGTGAGCGAGGAATATGTTGTCCCAAGCAGGTTGTCCGATGTCCCATGCCACTCACCGATCAACGTGAGCGACATGGGACATAAGACATCGGACAACCAACAAGCGCTCGACTTCCGCAGCTCCCTCCACCCCAAGAAACCACTGCCACCGGAGATCCCGTCTACGCCCCACTACCCGCAGGTCTTCGCCGACCGGCATGGGTTCACACCACGCATGAGCGTGATCGATCTGGTCTGCAACACCGGGCCCGATGCGGTCCGTTCGCTGGAACAATGAACCGGGTTGTGGCTCTTGCGGGTTATCCCTTCCTTTGCCGCCACTTTTCACCCATACAGAACCGACCAATGAGAACCCCTTTCCTCCTCGCACTGTGCACCACAGTACTGCTGACCGCATGCGGCGGCGGCGCCAGCAGCCCCACCCAGGTGGCTGAGCAATTCCTGACCCATACCAACAAGATGGAATTCAAGGAAGCCAAGAAGTACGCCACCAAGTCCACCGGCGAGATCCTGGACATGATCGCCGGCATGGCCAAGATGATGGGCGACAACAAGGAGGCGAAGGGCTTCAAGATCACCGGCGAGACGATCGATGGCGACAAGGCCACGGTGAACTACCGCAGCGATGACAAGGAGGCGGACGAGCAGCTACAGCTGATCAAGGAAGACGGCAAGTGGTTGGTGCACATGAGCAAGGAGGACCTCGACAAGGAGGGCGGCGCTGGCCTGGAAGGCGGCGAGGAGCCCGATTGGAGCTACGACGAGGAAGCTGGCGACGAGGGCCTGTTGGAGGAGGAGTTGATAGAGGAGACCGCGGAGTAACGCAGGCATACCTACATGCACCCCCGGCTCGGCCCCGCCGTTCCGGGGGTGTTCATTTCTGGTGGTCCAGCACCACCTCGAAAAGCTCCGGATCAAGGAAGTTCGCGAAACGGTAGGGCGCGAGTTCGTCCGCTGTGGCGCCTGCGAAAATGTCCACGCCGAACTCCTCCCGGACGATGCGCCAGATCAACTCCGAACAGTAGATCTTGCTGCTGTCGGCCAGATCGAAATGATGGTCGAACGGCACCTCCTGCTTCAGGTAATGCACCGCCCGGCGCGAGATACCGCTGCGGTCGTGATCCGTACGCAGCCGCGTCACCACCACACTTCCGGGCTTGCTCTGCGCCACAAAACGTCCCAGTGGATGCACCTGCATGCCGTCCACCTCACTCAGGCTGTTGGAGACCGCGTGTACCACATAGAAATTCCCGTTCCGCCTGGCCACCACCCCGCAGTGGCTCAGATCGTGGTCCTCATTCAGCAGCTTCGCGATCATGTCGCTCACCATGCCCGAGCCGCGCCGCAGGATGATGTCGCCGTCCTGGAGCAGGGCGGTCTCCTCGGCGGACAAGGCGTAGTTCGAACCACTGCGCGGACCCGCTATCATTCCCCCATTCTTCCAGGCATGCCAGGCGAAGCCCAAGCCCAACAAGGGAAGGACCGACCACAGGATCACGCGACGGGTCATCCGCATGGCCACGAAAATAGTTGCGCCACAGGGCTGTGCCGACGCACCCTCACGGCAATTGCGCGGACCGGACGTTGGTGGGCACCGTGCCACCGATGTTCACCAGGATGGGGTCGCGGTCGTTGCCCGCACCGGTGTAGGAAGCACGACCATCCATGTTCACATCCTCGCTGAAATAGCCCGTGACAACATTGGTGGGCACCGTTCCTCCGATGCGCACCAGGATCGGGTCGCGATCGTTCTCGGCACCGGTGTACTGCAGAAGCTGGTCACGGCTTACATCACCCGCCCACAGCACCGCGGTGCCACCGATGTTCCTACGCGCCTCGGTGCCGAAGGCCGGGGTGGCGGGGTTCGCCAGGTCCAGATCAGCGATCGAAGCGCCAAGCGCCAGTGGCGATGCGGTCATCACACCCAGATGGTTGCGGTGTTTCACAACGATGTGGTAGTTGCCCGGCACTACGTCGAAGCTGATGTGTTGCGTGCCATCGAAGGCCATCACCGTTCCATCGCGCAACAGCAGGGCCGTGCGGGTGCGCAGCACCAGCGTGGGGTCCACTGCGTCGCGCAATTCCACCAGCACCCAATCCACGATGGCCTGTGGCCCCGCCTCCTCCAACTGGTAGCTGGCGATCATCACGCCAACGCCCCCGTTCAGCGGGAAGCCCAGGTCGCCATACGGCTCCTTCAAGGGGATGAGGCCTTTCACCCGCAGGCTGTCGTGCATCAGGCCGGTCATCGGGTCGTAGGGGCCTTCCAGCATCATGCGGATGTTCACGCGCACCGGATCGATCACCTGGAACTGGCGCATCATTTCGTGGTCCTCATGCTCCAGGATGTGGCAGTGGTAGGGATAGATGCCCGTGAAGGCATCAAATCGGAAGACCAGCCGTGTGAAGTAACCGGTGGGTGCATCCCAGGTATCCTTCCAGCCCATCTCATTGGCGGCCGGGGGCAGCAGCGGCCCGGTGGGTTCGCCGGTCACATCGTCGATGGCCTGGCGGTTCAGTATCTGCCCGAACTCCATGTGCAGGTGCATGGGGTGGCTGATGCCCGAGTTGTTCTTGAATGTCCAGATCTCGGTTGCGCCTTTGATCGGCAGCTCCGTGATGTCGTCCCACATCAGCCCATCAATGGTCCACATGGGGTGCGTGTGTTCCGGACAGTGGCTCGGCGCCAGCATCAGCTCCAACACGCGCTCGATGCTGGATTCTTCCGCAGGAATGGGCGGCACATCGGCCAGCGTCGCGGGCAGCGGCAAGGTGTAACCCACTTCGTTGGTCACGATGAACTTCATCACGTTGGGAACCACACCAACACCTGGGAAACCGGGAAAGGGCGCCGGTGCGCTGTTCGTGAGGATGAGCTCCGTACCGGCCGGGTATCCGCTGAAATCGAACACCAGGTCCAGGCGTTCACCAGGCAGGAAGGTCACGTTCGTAAGGGGGACAGGGGCTGGCAAAAGCCCACCATCGGTCCCGATCTGGTGGAACGTGGCGCCATTGGACAGGGCCAGCGTGTATGCCCGTGAGTTGCTGCCGTTCACCATGCGGAAGCGGTACTTGCCTTGCTTCACGTTCAGGAAGGGCCACACCTTGCCGTTCACCAGGATCTTGTCGCCGAAGAAGTGGTCGTGCAATTCCTCCGGATAGCGCAGGGACCCATCACCATTGAGTTGCCGGTCCTGTATGGCCATGGGCACCTCGAACTCACCGGCGGGCAGGCCCAGTGCATCCTCCACCTCATCCCGGATCAGGTAGAAGCCGGCAAGGCCCATCATCACGTTCAGGCGTGTGATGCCCAGCGCATGGTCGTGGTACCAGATGGTGGCCGCCTGCTGCTTGTTGGGGTAATCGTAAACGATCGGCGCGCTTTGGCCGGGTGCGAAGACCGCCTCCGGTGGGCCATCGCTCTCGGGGCTGGTCTTGCCCCCATGCAGGTGTACCACACCCACGGGAACGGAGCCGGTAACGTCCGGCCCATGCATGCACTCGTCGATGTAGAACGGATGGGTGGTACGCAGCACGCCGGTCTCGGCCACGCGCAGGTCGTTGTGCCACTGCACGGTGATGGGCAGGCCGCGCCGTGCTTCGATGGTGGGACCGGGATAGCTGCCGGCATATCCCCACGTGCGCGTTGGGGGCAGCTGGCTGTGCAACTGCTGGAATTGCTCGGTCATGGCCAGTTCATAATGCGCCGTGCCACCCGGGGTGCCGGTCACCGGTTGTGCAACACCCGGCAGGGGCAACGCATCGATGAAGGGCGTGAGCGCCACCGTGCAATAGGTCTCCGCGCAGGTGGAGCCATCGCCGAAGTACGTGCCGCCCATCATGGTGCAGCTGCCTTCGCTGTCGACCATGCAGGAGCCATCGGGCATGCAGCAGGCACCCGAGGGGCCGGCAGGCACGTAGGTCACCACCAACTGCGGGCGGTCGGCGGCCGTGGCGTTCTCCCGGCTGGCGAAGGTGACATTCACGTTGTTCGTCACCTCGTTCGCGCGCACGATCCAGCCCCAGTTCATACCGGGCATGGACTGCCACATCTGCACATCGCTCAGCAGTGTGGCGCTGTTCCACACGATCTGGCCGGTGGCCGCCACCGTGGTGCTGGCCGAAGCCGTGGCTTGGAACTGCCCACCGGGGGTTGTCCAGGTCTGGGTGTCAAAGAAGCGGTGCGTCCAGGTGGCGTCGCCGGTTCCTGCGGTGCCGGCCGTGTTCATGTTACCCGCTGCGGTGCCCTCGCCCCAATCGGCGCCCAGGCGGTGCAGGGCCACGGACTGGCTGGTGTTCACCGTGGTGGCCGTCATGCGCAATTCCACCGCCGTGATGGATGACCCGGCCGGTATGGCGGCAAGGTCGAAGGCCAGCAGGCTGCGCCGGATGTTGTTCTGCCGCACACCGGCGAAGAGCGAGGTGCCGCCTCCGTTGCTTCCTGCGCCGTTCTCCGCATAGATGCTGTTATCCTTCAGCGCGTTCAGCGTAATGCTCATCGGCCCCGCCGCGCAGGGATTGGGAGAGCAGTCGGTGCCCACCCCTTGGAAGGTACCGCCCATGGCCATGCACGCGGCCATGGTGGCCAGGTCGCAGGTGCCATTGGGCATGCAGCAGGCGCCTGCATCCGCGGAGAGCACCGTGATGGTGCCCGCCATGCCCGTGGCCTGGTCTCCATCGGGCGTGGGATCCCCGTGGGGGATGCAGTAGTACCAGTACACACCCGGCGTGTTGAATTGGTACTCGAACACAAGGTTGCTGTTGCTGATCGGCGCGTTCCACTGCTCGGGGCTGTTGGGAACCGAGGTGGTGGTGTGGTTGCCCTGCACATGCTGCCATCGGATCACATCGCCCACGTAGATCACCGCGTCCGCCACCGGGCCGGGCGGCTGGTTGATGCTGAACTCGTTGCTATAGACATAGACCGTGACCGTGGCGGCATGCAGCTGCGCTATGCTACCGAACAGACAGGCCAACAGCAGGATGGAACGGGTCATGTTTCGCATGGAACACTCGGGCTGGAATTGACCGGCCATACGAATGTGGCATGGCTAGGCTCGGCGGCACTTGACGCCCCTCATGCGATCGAATGATATGGATCAGGACCATGGGCCTCGAAAGGGAAGTGGGCATAGGGTGAAGTTCTCGATCAAAGGAGATCATTGATCGCTGCGCTCAGGGAATACGGCCGCAGGACCTGTCCCGTATAGCGGGATGACTCGGAAACCCACCCATTACAAAGGCCCGCGGGTTGCGCCAATGCGGACAGACTCATCAGCTAATGAAATGATCATCGGTGTCCACGGGAACATGATCGTAACACCGGCTGCCACCCCTCCGGGGTCGTGGACCCGCCTCTGATCTCAGAACAACATGCTGTGACCCCTCCGGGGTCATCCCAACAGAGAGTCGGGTTCTGACCCCGGAGGGGTCACAGCATGTAGCCCGAAGGGCGATAGACAACAACCCAGTATTAACGACCCCGGAGGGGTCGCAGCCGGTGTTCAGTAATGCATCAAGAAGAAAGCCTGTGGGCTCAAGCTCCTTCACATGACCTCGTTGGGTGGCCTTACCGACCGATTCGGGTGTTCTTCCCGGACACCAGTGGTCAGAAGATCAGACAATTACCCCCGGTCACCGATCTTCGCACCACAGCCGTCAGTTGGGGTCAGGACATTTTCTGATCATCTGATCGTCTGATCTTCTGATCATATGGCCCAAGACATCGAGTTCAACAAGAACGAAGACTTCAACAAGCTTGCCCTCAGCGAGCTGAACAAGCGCCTGCGCACCATCCACCTCGGCGGCGGCGAAAAGCGCATCGCCAAGCACAAGGAGGCCGGGAAGATGACCGCCCGCGAGCGTATCGACGCCCTGCTGGACCCTCCGCCGTACGGCGGACGCATCGAGATCGGTGCCTTCGCGGCCGATGGCATGTACAAGGAGCACGGCGGTGCGCCCTGCGCGGGTGTGGTGGTGGTGATCGGCTACGTGAGCAAGCGCCAGTGCATCGTGGTGGCGAACGACGCCACGGTGAAGGCCGGCGCGTGGTTCCCTATGACGGGCAAGAAGAACCTGCGCGCGCAGGAGATCGCTATCGAGAACCGCCTGCCCATCATCTACCTGGTGGACAGCGCGGGCGTGTACCTGCCCATGCAGGACGAGATCTTCCCCGACAAGGAGCATTTTGGCCGCATCTTCCGCAACAACGCGGTGATGAGCTCCATGGGCATCACGCAGATCGCCGCCATCATGGGCAGCTGCGTGGCGGGCGGCGCCTACCTGCCCATCATGAGCGACGAGGCCCTGATCGTGGAGAAGACCGGCAGCATCTTCCTCGCCGGCAGCTACTTGGTGAAGGCCGCCATCGGTGAGGACATCGACAACGAGACCCTCGGCGGTGCCACCACCCACAGCGAGATCAGCGGCGTTACCGACTACAAGTGCAAGGACGATGCGGACTGCATCAAGAAGATCCGCGCCATCATGGACAAGCTGGGCAAGCCGAAGGATGCTGGATTCTCCCGCGAGAAACCTGTAGCGCCGAAGTCCGATCCGAAGGAGATCTACGGCCTGATCCCCACCGAGCGTGCCAAGCCCTACGACATGCGCGAGGTGATCGCGCGCCTGGTGGACGACAGCGACTACACCGAATACAAGGAAGGCTACGGCCAGAGCATCATCACCGCCTACGCCCGCATCGACGGCTGGGCCGTGGGCATCGTGGCCAACCAGCGCAAGGTGGTGAAGAGCAAGAAGGGTGAAATGCAGTTCGGCGGCGTGATCTACAGCGACAGCGCCGACAAGGCCACGCGCTTCATCGCCAACTGCAACCAGAAGAACATCCCGCTGGTCTTTCTGCAGGACGTCACCGGCTTCATGGTGGGCAGCCGCAGCGAGCACGGCGGCATCATCAAGGACGGCGCGAAACTGGTGAACGCCGTGGCCAACAGCGTGGTGCCCAAGTTCACCATCATCATCGGCAACAGCTACGGCGCCGGCAACTACGCCATGTGCGGCAAGGCCTACGACCCGCGCCTGATCGTGGGCTGGCCCAGCGCCCAGGTGGCTGTGATGGGCGGCGAACAGGCCAGCAAGGTGATGCTGCAGATCGAAGTGGCCAGCCTCAAAGCCAAGGGTGAGGTGATCACCCCCGAGAAGGAAGCCGAACTGCTGAACAGGATCCGCGACAAGTACGAGGAGACTATCAGCCCCTACTACGCAGCAAGCAGGTTGTGGCTGGATGCGGTGATCGATCCGTTGGAGACGCGGACGTGGGTGAGTTTGGGGATAGAGGCGGCGAGCCAGAGCCCGGCGACGAGGGAGTTTAATATGGGGGTGTTGCAGACGTGAGTGGTCATCACGAGCATAGCGAAGTGATGGGCGTGCCCCGGCTCAAATGCAGCCGGGTCGCGCTTTCCGCTCATACTCCTCGCGTGGATTACCACGCTGCGGGGTATCCGCTCCAATCGCTCACGCGGGCTGCCTACATTAACACCAATATTTCTCCCAGTTCAAAGCACGCATCATGACTGAGGATCCGACAAGCCCAGAGTATCGCAGGACCAAGCGTATTCTCCTTGCTGCAATGCACGGTGGTGAAGAAGCTCTATTCCTCACCAAGTTCCGCCAGTCAATTCCCAACGCCGAGTTTCGGTTGAAGTCAAGCTTGGCTCTTACTGAAGAGGCGTTGCAAGAATTGTATCACAAATGGGAAACTGACCTGAATGGCTACATCGCGGAGAAGGGGGGTGGCAGAAAGGACACTTGGGGAGGCTTTTGGGCCTTCAAAGAGGAGATAGATGTCATCAAGTCGATCATGCTCGACTTTGGCTATCCGGATGAAGTTCGCGCCGACATTCAGCGATTCTCAGGCAAAGACGCGGAGGAACAAGAACGCGCCATCGAGGAAACGCGCTTTCGTGCAGCAATTGCCTTCTGGGATCAGCACTGCCACCGAATCATGATTCGGGAGTCACGCGTCTTCTACGTTGTTCCACCTAGCCAGCAGATCTTTGACAACAACCCTGTAGTTGAAGCCTTGGAGGTTGAGGAGGTCGTCAGCATGCTGCTGCGTTCCCAGGTAACGCTTCTAGACAATACACGAACCCTTCGCAAATACAAGACTTGGACTATTGCATTAGCTCTTGCGTTAGCATTCATCGGCTATCTGATTTTCAAGGCCTGGTAACCTGTTGCGTCATCCGCTGAATTCGCTCACGCGAAATCATTCCCAGCATCCAAGTTACTTCTTGTGACGCCTGACCTTGGGCTTCTCCTCACGGCTACGTGATTCGATATCCACGGACCATTCACTCTTTCTCTCCAGCGGCTCGCGCAATTTGGGCGAGCGAGTTCGCTTTGGTCGCTGAACTTCTTCTTCATCTGGAATTCTAAGCTGAGTACCGGCAATCTTCATCGTATTGAAGGAACTCTGGATTGCCTGTTTCGTGTCGCGAGGGAGGGGGCCGAACCGTTCAAGAACTTCCAATGCCAGTTCTTCGCCTTGGGCGCGACTGATCTTGCCATTGCGCACCTTCTTGAACAACTGGTCGACTTGGCCAATAGCACCCGCATCGGCTCGCAGTGTCAACAGTTTGCCCCTCTCCTTCGCTTTGACCACCCGTTTGATTGACAGCACCTTCTTAGCCACGTACTTGGCGTCCTTGGCCAACTCCTTCACCCCCGCCTTGAAGTCTTTGTACGATGCTATTGCACCATATACGCCTCCAATCGCACCGAAAACATAGGCCACAACCTCTGCAGATCCTTCCTCGGCATGAACCTTAAGGCCGACATCCATGCCTTCGTATCGCTCGTAGGCTGAAACGCGGAGTTCATAGAACGCTTCCCATGCGACCTTCTCAAGTTCATCGGGGTCTGAATAGTCACCCTCAAGAACAAACTCAGCGCGTGACAACTCTAGGTCGTCGTCCTTCTTGGTGGTCTTCTTGGCCATAGTGCCAAAGTACCTGAATCGTAATCATCACCGGTTGAACCGGTCCCCATTCCAATTGGCGGGGTTGTCGCGGATTTACCTGGCAATGCGATCGTGTTCGCCATCATCGCGCCCCGATACGTATCGGGGCACACGGTCCCAATAGTTGCGTTGCCACCCTTCGACAGGCTCAGGGTGACAAGGCGTGCCGCGGGCAACAACCCATCGCGGTACGCCATGCGCGTAACGGCGCCTACGCCACTCCGCTGGCCAGGATCCTCTTCAACTGTTCCACCAAGGGCGGCACGTAATCGATGGCGATGTGATGGATCGTACGGTCATCCAATGCATAATAGTCGTGTACGATCTTGTGTCGAAGCCCTTGGATCTTGAACCACTCCACCTCAGGATGGCTTTGTTTCAATTCATCCGAAACATTGTATGCGGCCTCTCCAATGACTTGCAGGCGGAAGACGGTCGCATCACGTTTATCCCGATCTGCAAGGAAGGTCTCCTCGTCCACATCCTTCAAACCGGCAACTATACGCTCCGCCGCCAGCAGCATGTCGATGAGCCGCACCTTGTCGCCGCGCTCAGACATAGGTCAGGTCCTTCTGGATGTACTCCATGTAGTGCGGTTTCACGGCACCACGCATCACCAGATCGACCTTGCGTGTAACGATCTGCTCCAGGTCTTGCTCCAGGTCGAAGAACTCCATGCCGATGGGGCGTTCCACTTCGATCATGATATCCACATCACTATCCGGCCGGAAGTCATCACGCGTGGCCGACCCGAACACGGCCATGCTTTTCAGCCCGTACTTGGCGAAGAGGCGCGCACGTTCGCGGCGCAGTGCGGCGAGGATGTCGGTGAGGGTGCCCATAGTGATACAAATATCGGTACTCGGAACGTCATCAATTGTGAGACCTGCTCTACTTCCCATACATCAGCCCCTTATTTCCCCACCATCTCCACCATGTGCTTCCAATGCCGCTTCGGCATGTGCTGCATCTGCAGTTTCAGGTTGCGCCGCGCAGGGATGTCCACACTGCGGAAATAGGTCTTCCAGAGCTTCACATACGCGTGTTCGTGCGCGGCGGCTTGCACATGCGGGGTGGGCAGCGCGCTGTCCGGCTCGTGGATGAATTGCACGGGTGAGACGATGCCAGCACGGTGGTGCAGACCGTATTCGCGGCGCTGGTCGGCGATCAACCATTCCATGTCGGCGTAGCGCTTGCGGAAGTGCGTGGCGATGAGCGGCAGCACATCGTAGGCGGGTGCGATGGTGGCGGTCCATACCCCATCGCTGTTCTCCTGGAAGCGCACGAAGGCCTCCATCTGGTGCTTCTCGTGGCTCACGTGTTTCCGCCATTGGCGCAGGCCGAGCACGATGGGGTCGCGGACGTCGTTCACGGCACCGCCGGTGAAGGCAAGCAGCAGGAAGTCGGCGATGAGGCGGTCCACCTCCGCGCGTTCGGCACGGTGGCAGTACCAGAGCTCGCGTATACGTGACGCGCCCAGGAGATTACGCGCACGGTCCATCACGCGGGTGGCCTGGGTGTCATCGGTGCTTACCTCACGCACCTCCGTGAACAGGTCCGTGATCTGTGATCGCTCGCGCACCACGGAGAGCACCGGTCGTTCCTCGCTGAACACCGTGAACACCACGGCGAGCAGGCCCGGCCACGAACCATCGTAGACGTAGTGCCGCGCGCGCTCGGGCACCGACCACGCGGGTCTCATGCGAAGAGGTCGAGTTGGGCGGCCTTCTGCCGCAGTGGTGCGATCAGGTGCGGTCGCAAGCGGTCCGGCCGATGCACCAGGGCATGCGTGGCACCACCGAAACTGAGGAAGAAGCGCGCACGACGGATCACCACGCCCATGCGTTTCAAGTGTTCCAAGCGGACACGACCGTGGCGGCGCGCTTGCAGGATCAGGCCTACGCTCTTCTGCCCGATGCCCGGCACACGCAAGAGCATCTCGCGCGATGCATCGTTCACATCCACCGGGTAGAGCTCCGGATTGCGCAGCGCATAGGCCGTCTTGGGATCGAGGTCCAGGTCCAGCAGCGGTTGTGCTTCGCTGAGCAGGTCGTTCACATCGAAGCCATAGAAGCGCAGCAGCCAGTCGCTTTGATAAAGGCGGTTCTCCCGCACCATGGGCGTGCTGCCCGTGGCCGGCATGCGCGCGTCAGTGCTGATGGGCACGTAGCCGCTGTAGTACACGCGCCGCAAGCCGTGCTGCTTGTACAGGCCGTTCGCCAGGCCAAGGATGGTGCGGTCCGTATCCGGCGTGGCCCCCACGATCAGTTGGGTGCTTTGCCCGGCGGGTGCGAAGAGCGGTGCGCGTTTCACCACGGCGCGTTCCTCCTTCAGGCCGATGATGGTCTTGTGCAGGTAACGCATCGGTTTGATGGCCTGCTCGTGCGTCTTCTCCGGTGCCACCCGTTGCAGCTCCGCGTCGCTCGGTATCTCGATGTTGATGCTGAGGCGATCGGCCCAGAGCCCTGCTTCGTGGATCAGCGTTTCGCTGGCACCCGGAATGGTCTTCAGGTGGATGTAGCCATTGAATTTGTGGACCGTGCGCAGCTCCTTCGCCACGCGCACCAGCCGCTCCATGGTGGTATCCGCATCCTTGAAGATGCCGCTGCTGAGGAACAGGCCCTCGATGTAATTGCGGCGGTAGAAGTTCATGGTGAGGTCCACCACTTCCTCCACCGTGAAGGCCGCGCGCTTCACATCGTTGCTGCGCCGGCTCACGCAATAGGCACAGTCGAAAATGCAGTGGTTGGTGAGCAGGATCTTCAGCAGGCTCACACACCTACCGTCGGAGGTATAGGAATGACAGATGCCCATCTTGCTGGCATTGCCCAGGCCACCATTGTGGTTGGTGCGCGTGCTGCCGCTGCTGGCACAACTCACATCGTATTTGGCCGCATCGGCCAGCACGGACAACTTCTCGGTAAGGCGCGCTTCGTTCATGATCTGACAGGGATCCTGGCGATCCCGGTCCCATAAGGTATGGTGCGCCGTAGAAGATCCGGGACGTTCATGGCGATATGGCGCCCCAGGACCGCACAGAGTCTGGTCAGCCCGCACGGTGTGCACGCTCAGTACGGGGATGGACCCTGGTTTGCCCTTCCCTGCGAAAGATCACGACCCATGGCAACGCAAGAAGACAAAAAGCCGAAGATGCCGCCAACAGAGCCCGCATCAAGTGGCGGAGCCACCGAGAATACCAGTACCAATACCGCCACTGGTAAAGATCGGGATACGTACGACCCGGTAGGCATGGCGGGAAAGAAGGCTGGCAATGTGCAGGAGATCGAGGATCAACTCCAGCAGGATGGCAGAGAGGGCGGTAGGAAGGGTCCGGCCGGTGGCGCACCAAGGAAGGGGAAGGTTTGAAGAGCGGCAGCCGCTCCGATCGATCCAATGCTGGCGACGTGGTCGCTTTTGCATCTTTGGGGCACCACAGCCCTGTGACCATGCCCACCCGACCCATCAAAACCACAGCGAAACCGGTCAGTAAGACCACGGCCGGGACCGCTGCCTCAAAAGCCCCCGTGCAACTCCTCTCCGGCGGCAATCCACAGATCGCCAAAGGCCACGGAGATGCGGTGGTGCAGGAATACATCGATGCCATGCCGGGCTGGAAACAGGACATGGGGCGCTGGCTGGATGAACTGATCACGCGCACCATCCCCGGTGTACACAAGATGGTGAAGTGGAATACGCCTTTCTACGGTATGGATGGCGTGACCTGGATCCTCGGTTTCCACTGCCTGAACAAGTACGTGAAGGTGGCCTTCCTGAAGGGCGCATACCTGAAGCCCATGCCGCCGGGCACCAGCAAGCAGAAGGACCCGCGCTACCTGGACCTATACGAGGACAGCGAGTTGAACGAAAGGCAGGTGGCCGGCTGGATCAAGCAAGCGGCGAAGTTGCCGGGGGAGAAGTTGTAGGCCGGGAGCTTTGCGGAGAATAGCCTGATCATTCTCCGCATATTCTGCGGAGAATAAGCGTACCTTTCTCCGCAGAAAAGCCCATCGACCGTGCCCCGCTACATACACGAACTTCCGGACTGGCCTGCGTTCCATTGGGATGCGGACACCCTCGTACCGGCCCTGGCCAGGGTCCACGAACGGCAAGGTCATCTTCTGGGGCGCATGGCCGCCGTGGGTTTCGATCTGCGTAGCGAGGCCAACTTCCAGACGATGGCAACCGACGTGTTGCGCACCAGCGAGATAGAGGGTGAAGTGCTGGACCCGGCACAGGTACGCTCCTCACTGGCCAGACGTTTGGGGCTGGATGTCTCCGGCACTCCTAAGGTGGACCGGCATGTGGACGGCGTAGTGGAGATGCTGCTCGATGCCACCCAGCGCTGCAACGAGAAGCTCACCACCGATCGTTTGTTCGGCTGGCATGCGGCTCTCTTCCCGACCGGTCGCAGCGGAATGCTGAAGGTCCTCGTGGGCCAATGGCGCGACGACTCCACAGGGCCGATGCAGGTGGTAAGTGGGGCGATGGGCCGGGAAAAGGTGCATTACCAGGCGCCCGACGCGAAGCGGTTGAAGAAGGAGATGACGGCCTTCCTGAAATGGGTGAACGGCAAGACCACAATGGATCCGCTGCTCAAGGCCGGTCTCGGGCACTTCTGGTTCGTGACGTTGCACCCCTTCGAGGATGGCAACGGCCGCATGGCCCGCGCCGTGGCCGACCTGCTGCTGGCGCGCGCTGATGGATCTTCACAGCGTTTCTACAGCATGAGCGCGCAGATCAGGAACGAGCGCAAGAAGTATTACGACGCGCTTGAACGTTCACAGCGCGGCACGCTGGATGTCACGGAATGGATCACCTGGTTCCTGGCCTGCTTGCAACGTGCGTTGGTGGCTTCGGAAGAAACGCTGTCGGCCGTGCTGGGCAAGCACCGCTTCTGGCAGACACACGCGAAGACCGTCCTGAATCAGCGTCAAGTAAAGGTGCTGAACAAATTTCTGGATGGTTTCGAAGGCAACCTCACCTCCGGAAAATACGCCAAGCTCGCGAAGACCTCGCAGGACACAGCCTCGCGCGACCTGACCGACCTGGTGTCCAAGAAGGTGTTGAAGAAAGGCAAGGCGGGTGGAAGGAGCACGCACTTCGTATTGGTCAATTAAAAGGAGGCTATCGATCAAAGCACTTCTCCCGAAATGGATCCCAAGGTCGACTGGTTCTTCGAACAGGACACACCCTGGAAAGAGGCCTATGCCAGGCTGCGCACCATCGCATGGGACAGCGGCCTGATCGAGGAGTTGAAATGGGGCCATCCCTGCTATACGCTGAAGGGGAAGAACGTCTTTCTGATGCACGGCTTCAAGGACTACTGCGCCTTGCTCTTCCTCAAGGGTGCCTTGCTGAAGGACGATCATAAGATCCTGGTGCAGCAGACGGCCAACGTGCAAAGTGCGCGGCAGATCCGCTTCACCAGTGCGGCGGCCATCACGAAACTGGCACCGGTGCTGCGCAGCTACATCCAGGAGGCCATCCTGGTGGAGCAGTCAGGATTGAAGGTGGCCTTGAAGAATACCACGGAGTTCGACATGCCCGAAGAATTCGCGGCGAAAATGAAGGCGATGCCTGCGCTGCAGAAGGCGTTCAATGCGCTTACGCCGGGCAGGCAACGCGGTTACCTGTTGCACTTCGCATCCGCAAAACAGAGCAAGACGCGGGAGGCGCGGATCGAGAAGCACATGGAACGGATCCTTGAAGGCAGAGGACTCGATGACTAAGCCGATGCTCTCCGGTGGCAGGCGTTTCGCCAGCGTCCAGGAACTGTTGGACTTCCTTCCGGCGGATGAACGCGCATTGACGGACCAGCTCCGCGAGCTGATCATTTCCGAGGCACCGGAACTCCAGGAACGGCTCAGCTTCAATGTCCCCTATTTCCGGCTGAAGCGCGATGTATGCTTCATCTGGCCGGCATCCGTGCTGTGGGGAAAAAGCAGAACGTATGAGGGCGTGCGCTTCGGCCTGTGTAATGGCAACCTGGTGCCTGGCTGCACACCGTACCTCCTGTCAGGAGGACGGAAGCAGGTATACTGGCGGGACCTCATCGCGATCAACACATCGGATGAACAGCGGATCCGAAGCTTGCTGAACGAAGCCGTTCGTTTGGACCGGGAACGCTCGGAGGGTTTGCGGTAAGAACGACGCCTCCAGTGGATCTTTCGAACTCCGTTGCGCGGCCATGATCTTGCGTATCATCTATCGCACCCGCATCTTCTCCAGCCCTTTCACGCCCTTCACGACCAGCTCCTCAAGCACCTGTTGGTCCACATCGCCAAGCCGCTTGATGTACAGGCATCCCCTACCCGTGCTGTGCTTTCCCAGCTTCTTCAGCAGCGTCGCTGACTTGTCCAGTCCTGTGAGGATGTATAGCGAGAGGTTGGCCTTGCGGGGGCTGAAGCCGGTGAGCATCCATTCGCCTTCGCGGCCGCTGGCACTTTTGTAATGGTAGCGGCCGAAGCCTACGATGCTGGCCCCCCACATCCTCGGCGCTTCACCTGTGACCTTCGTCATCAATGCGATGATGGCACGGCAGTCGGCGGCCACATCTTCCGGCTGCTTGCTGATGAAGGCGTCCACGCTCGCGTCATTCTCCCTTGTCTTGAGTTCGGTCTTGGCCATAATGTCGTCAGGATCGATACGCAAAGATGGAACCTCCGGGAAAAGAGTGGAACCTCCGCAGGTGCATTGGCCTTCACGCCTGGAAACCCTATCACGGGTTGTTCGCCAACCACTCCTTGATCTCTTGCAAGTGCTGCTGCTTCACTGGTTCGCGTTCCGCGCGGCTGGTCGCGGTGAAGTACTGATGCGCTGACAAGAAGCGCATCTGAAGCTCGTTCCAATCGCGTTCATCCTTTACGATGCCGTAGTGCCTTAACTCCCAGAACAGGGTGGTGCCAATGCGGAAGAAGTCCGAACGTCCGAGGTAGTCGAGATCGGCATCGCAGAGGATCTGTGCGAGCAGATCACCGGGTCGCTGGGGGATCTTCGTGGCCATGATCAGTTCGCACACCTGATCGATCAGCTGGCCGGTATAGCCGAACTGCGGTAACGCCTCCCGGGCCAGGACACATCCCGCCTCCTCATGGTCGTGGTCCTGGATGAGGAAGCCGGAATCGTGATATAGTGCTGCCGTTCGCAGCAGGTCCATATCCACCCCCTGGATGCCATTGTGCATGCCAAGTTCCACGGTGGATCGATACACATCCAGCGTATGGCTGAAGTTGTGGTAGGTCCGCTCCTTGGGCAGGCCATGGCGGAGTTTTGCAAGGATGAATATCTCTGCCGCGGGCTGATCCACAGGTTCAAGGTACAGATCCGGCCGGAGTAGCGGCCTCAGAGCCTGGCCAGGCTGTCCATCAACTCCTGCTTCTTACGCCGGGAGACGGCCACGTTGGCCCCATCGCTCATGATCACCTCTCCCCCTTCACCCCGGATGTACTTCTTCACATGCCGCACGTTGATGAGATGAGAGTGATGCACGCGGATGAAATCCTGTACGCTGAGCATGTCCTCGAACTCCTTCAAGGTCCTGGAGATCACCAGGCGCTTCCCATCCCGCTGATGCACCACGGTGTAGTTGCTGGCCGATTCGCAATAGATGATGTCGTCCGTGTCGATCATCTCCAGACCCTCGGCCACGGGCAGCGCGATCCGCTTGTCGCTGTTGGCGGATAACATGATGTTGCGCATCAAGGCCATGAATTGATCCGGATGCTGCGGACCCAGCACGGCCCGGCCCACCTTGTCCAGCGCGGCCTTCAGCTCGTCGGGGTCCACGGGCTTCAGCAGGAAATCGAGTGCGCTGAAACGGATGGCCTTCACCGCGTACCCTTCATGCGCCGTGGTGAAGATGATGTGCGGCCGGTCCGGTCCGAGGGCTTGCAACAGGTCGAAACCCGTCTGCCGGCCGAGTTCCACATCCAGGAAGACGATGGTGGGGCGCTCCCGGTTCAATAGCTCCACGGCTTCCATCACGTTGGTGGCGGTGCCCAGCAGGGTGATGTCCGGGAACTGACGTTGCAACAGCCCGGAAAGTGCATCGCGACAGTGCTGCTCATCATCCACGATAACGGCCGAGGTACCCTGTGCGGTCGTCTGGTGCATGCGCCAATATAGGTGCCTAACGGATCCCTTGCATCCAGAAAGCTGTTCACAGGCTCAGGCCGCGATCAGCGGCATGTCCACCACCACACGCGTGCCCTGGTGAAGATCCTCATAGCGGAAGCCGGCCCGCCCACCGGCCTGCTGCTGCAGTAGTTCTAAGCGGCTGCGCGTGATGGCCGTACCCAGCGAGGTTTTCTTCATTGCATTGACCTGTCCGGCAGGGTCGCCCTGGGGCGTCTTCGCCGCCCCGCGTCCAACGCCATCGTCCTCGATGCACCAGACCAATTGATCGCCCTGGCGTTCCACTTTCAATGCGATATGCCCGCGGCCTTCCTTGTCAGCGATGCCATGCCAGATGGCGTTCTCCACCAGCGGTTGCACCACCAGCGGGGGCACCATCACCTGCTGTGGATCGATGGCCGCATCCACATCGATGGTGAAATCGAACTTGTTGTCCATCCGCCTGCGCTCCAACTCCATGTACCCGCGCAGGGTATCCAGATCTTCCTGCAGGGTCACTTCCCTGTGGCGGCTGTTCTCCAACACACCACGCATCACGCGGGCGAATTTCGTGAGGTAGGAGCTGGCACCATCCGCGTCGTTGTGCTGCACATAGGCGTTGATGGAATTCAGGGCGTTGAAGATGAAATGCGGGTTCATCTGGGAACGGAGGATCCGGGTCTGCAGTTCTGCGGCTTGCTTCTCGAATCGTTCCCGGCGATGCTTGCGGTCGGTATATATCCAGATCCCCACGCCGGCAAGAAGGAGCAGTACACCCGCCATGAAGCCGTTGCGCACCGCCTTTTGCCGGCGGATCTCCTGCGCCGCCACGGCCTCTTTCTTTTCCATCTCGGCGTCCAGGATCGCCTTCCTTAGATCGAAGTCGTACTGGATCTTCTGCTGGACCAGGGCGGCCTTGTTCTCATCGTTGAGGACCTCATCGTGTACCTCCAGGTAGTGCTCCAGCATCTCCAAAGCCTCTGCCGGACGTCGGGCCATTTTGTACACCTCGTACAGGCTCGAATAGCTGTTCAGGATCCTGGATCGATCGCCGACGGCCAGGGCCATATCGAGCGAGCGCCTTCCCAGGGCGATGGCGCGGGTGGCATCACCCCGCTTGGCATACGCGCGCGAGAGTCCCTTTAAAGCGGAAAGGATCTCGGGTTCCGTGCGCAACTCCTCCCCCAGGGCCAGGGACCACTCATAGAGCGGGATCGCCTCGTCCACGCGGTCCTGCGATACCAGGTTGTCGGCCAGGATCCTTGCAGCATAGAGGATCTCGCGCTTTTCACCGATAGCCTCGGCGACGGCGAGTGCACGCCGGGCTTGTTCGTCCGCCTCCGCGTATTCGCCCATCATGTTGTGCGCCAGCGCCATCGAAGTGCGGTTGTGCGCCTCCGCACGATCACCGGATGACCCCGCAAGCTCCAGGGAGCGGGTGAAGTACTGAAGGGCATTGTAGGGTTCCTTCATCTGAAAATAAGTCCCCCCGATGTTGCTCAGCACTATGATCTCGCGCTTGGTATCCCCCATCTCGCGGGACATTTCCAAGGCTTGTTGGTAAAGACCCAAGGCGGCACTATGATCACCTTCCCTCGCCTTCAGACGTGCCTTGGTGTTCACCGCTGCGACCCTGAAAGAGCTATGCCCCCAATGGGCGGCCGAGTCGTACATCGCCTGGCACAGTGCGAACGCGCTGTCCGATGCAAGCACACTGGGGCCGTCCCAGATGAACTTGTTTAGCGCGGCGAGACGCACCGTGTCCGGAAGTGCCCGGTCCTGCCAGGTCATCCAAAGCGTATCCCGATGGTCCTGCCCATGGGCGATGCTGCCAAAGGAGAAGAGAAGTAGGGCAACTCTTTTCATCCGTTGTTGATCGGGTTCCACGTTGGTGCGTTGTGGATCATCTGCGCCGACACACGAAGCTAAGCGCCTGTTCTGGATCTCTTGAATGATAGGCTCCGAGACTATAGTTTGTCGAGGCGAAGCCGGAAAATTTCGCGTAATGCTGTCTACGAGAACATTTTCCGGTGAAGCATGGGCGGGAAAGAGGCCGGAGCGGGCATTTGAAAAGATCCTGAACAGGCTCTATGCGCATCGAGGCCGACCACGCCCGGTTGGATGCCGCTGGCGGCGCAGTTCATGCCTTGAACGCCCGAGCCCACTGGACATGTACACCTGCCCGCCAGTTGATCAGCGGGTGCCGCCACTTGCTCATTGGCACTGGGTACTGCGTGTTGGTGCGATGAGATTTGAAGGACCGAAACAGGAACCGTCATGATGATGAAGCCCCCCCTCCGGATCATGTGCGCCTGTGCCATCCTTGCGAGCCATGGCGCCAATGCCCAAGGCTCGGGATCGACCTGCCTGCTGCCGGTGGATACCACGGCCACTGATACCAGGCCCTTGAGCATCGCCATCGATGGTGACCATGCCTGTGTCACGAACTTCATGTCCAACACCTTGCAGGTGTTCGATATCAGTACGCCAGCGGAGCCGGTGTTGCTGGGCTCGGTGCCCACGGCGAATGGTCCGGCAGGCGTGAGGGTCGCTGGCGTTCATGCGTATGTGGTGGCGCAGAACGCGAACAAGTTGCAGGTATTCGACCTCTCCGACCCGGCCAACCCCACGCTCGCCGGAGAGGCCGGCACGGGGTCGCAACCCGTGGGTGTGGTGGTGGAAGCCGGGATCGCCTACGTGATCAGCCAGGTGGCCAACACGATCCAGAGCTTCGATGTGGCGGACCCTGCCATGCCCGCCCTGCTGGGTTCGGCCACCACTGCGAGCGGCCCAAAGACCATCGCACCCGGCGCCCCATTCCAACTGGTGGTGGTGTGCAGCACGAGTGACACCCTGCAGGTGTTCAATGTGAGCGACCCTGCGGTCCCCATGCTTGAAGGAAGCGCCGCCACCGGCGACCAGCCTACCGGACTTTCAGTCTCGGGTACGCATGCCTACGTGTCATGCACGGGCGTGAATTCGCTGGAGGTTTACGACTTGAGCGATCCCAGCGCACCCGCGTTGGTGGGCAATGCGAACACCGGCGCGAACACGGCGCCTGGAGCACTGGCCGTGTCAGGTGGGAATTGCTTCATCTGCTATCAGGTCACCTCGGAGATCCAGGTGTTCGATGTGAACGATCCAACCACGCCGGTCCCTGGAGGTTCCGCTACGACTGGTACGTCTCCCGCCGCCGTGGCGGTTTCCGCAGCCCATGTGTTCGTATTGAACTCCATGGCCAACACCATGCAGGTCTTCGTGCTGGCGGGTGTGGGAGATGCCTGTGATGATGGAGATCCCGATACGGGCGACGATACATTCGATGAGGACTGCATCTGCGCGGGAGTGGACTATGACTGCGAGGGTGTCCTGGGTGGACCGGCAGTACCGGGTGCAGCATGTGACGATGGGAACCCTGCCACGGGGAACGATGTCTATGGGTCCAACTGTGTATGCGCCGGCCAGCCGATCGATTGTGCCGGGATCCCCGGTGGATCGGCCATGCCCGGAACCCCTTGCGATGATGGGGATCCAGACACGGGCGGCGACCACTACGATGCGAACTGCGATTGCGTGGGCTACCTACAGGACTGCACCGGGATCCCCGGCGGGGTGGCATTGCCCGGAACACCCTGCGATGACGGGGACCCCGCCACCCAACTGGATGTGTGGGGACCGGACTGCACCTGCGCCGGGCTGCTGGTGGATTGTGCCGGGGTACCCGGCGGCCCTGCCCTGCCCGGTGTACCCTGCAACGACGGTGATCCCTGCACGATCTCGGATACCTGGTCGACGGCGTGCACCTGCGTCGGTCAAGCATTCACGGCCGGACCGGTAACTGGCCCGCAGACCGTGGAGACCTTCACCCAGGTCACCTACTCGGTCCCCGGAGTGCCGGGCGTCTCAAGCTATGCATGGGTACTTCCTGCGGGCTGGTCCAGCAGCGACATCGACCTGGACAACAATTTCACGGCGACCACCGGAGCCGATGCCGGTACCGCCGAGATCTGTGTGACGGTCCATCTGGGAACATGTCCGGAGACGAGTTGCATGACAGTGGATGTCTCATTTGTCGCTGGCATCGATGACCAGGATGCGGACAACTGGCTCAAAGTGTGGCCCAACCCTTCCGATGGACTGTTCCAATTGTCGGTCCCCGGCACGGATCAACGACCGCTCGAATTGAACATCCTGGATGCTCTCGGCCGGAACATACGCTCATGGGCCACGGCACCCGGCCAGAACACCTACACGATCTCCATGCAGGACGCATCACCCGGGGCATATTTCCTGGTCGCATCAAGACCCGGAGAACAACAAGTGGTGAAGCTGCTCATCGCACGATGATCACCTGATCCGGCACCCATATCAAGAACCACCCGCACCATGGCCCCCGCAACGAGAGAACCTTCCCTGATGTCTGCGCGAATGCTCGCGACCATGGCACTGGTCGTTGTCTGCATCGGGTCGCACGCCCAGAACAGGCCACAGCGTTCGAATCTGGGCGCGGCCGGTGGCTCCGTGATACGATCGGTGAACGGAAAGAGCTTCTACCTGCAACAGTCCGTGGGACAGGCCAGCGTAGCGGGATCCTATCAAGTGGACGGTCGCTACTTCAACCAGGGATTCGTGCAGCCCTTTCACAAAGCCGTGCAAGGCCTGCCTTCCACCGATCTGGATGCGCTGCTGTTCCCGAATCCGTTCACGGACCAATTCACCATCGCGTTCGCCGAGGAACCATCGGGACCCGTGACCGTGCAGGTGTACAATGCCATGGGGCAGGCGGTCTATGCGCAGGAGCATGCACCGCAGCACGCCATCATGATACAACCCGGCCCGCTCGCCGCAGGAGCGTACATCGTCCGCATCCTGGTCGGTCACCGTCGCTTCGCCGGCCACCTGCAACACTTCCATTGAACATTCCGGCACACACCACACACCCACGGATGCCATGATCGCAACACCACATAAGCACTCCCGCCTTGGTGGGATCATCCTGTTCATCCTGTCCAGCATCACGGGCAGTGTTTACAGCCAGCAGGTCTATCTGCTCACGGGTATGAACCGTTCGGAATTCCTGTACAAGGATTCACAGGGCAACAGCCTCGATGGCATGCACCCGCAGGTCGGCCTGTCCATCGCGGGTGGCTTGCGCCAGCCATTCCGGCCCCTGAATCCGACCTGGTTCTATACCGCCGGCCTGGTGTACGAGCACTACGGCATGCGCGGTACCAGCCCGGATGCCTACCGCCGCTACTATGAATGGCGCACCACCTACCTGGGGCTCAACCTGGGTATTGAGCGCGACCTGTACAGCATCAAAGGACGGAACATGTCCGGCAAGGGACTCACCTTCTACCTCGGCGCATCGGTCGCACCGGAATTTTTGATCAAGGGCGCACAAACGATCGATCACGAGGTATACGACCTGCGTGGCGTGGAGCAGTTCGATGCGCCCTTCCTCTTCCTGCGCGGTACGGCGGGCTTCAACTACTGCGTCTCCGACCGCACGGCCATCGTGGTGAACTATGCCTACGCCCATGGCCTCCGCTTTCCGGGCATAGCTCCGTTGGACGATGAGCGACTGGCATTCCGGACGCACAACATCGGATTCGGCGTCCTGATCGCCTTCCCCCAATGCAAGTACTGCCTCTCCAAACTGGCCAACCACTAACGGAACAAGTCCCATGAGAACGACACTCCTCCTCGCCTTCCTGGTGTGCGCCGCGTTGCAAGGCCTCGCACAATCGCACGGGATCACCTACCAGGCCATCATTCTCAGCCGGCCGGACAACATCACGGAGATCCCCGGGGTGGATGTCGCAGGTGGGAGCTACCTGCCCGACCAGGCACTGGCGTTACGCTTCACCATTCTCGACGCGGCCGGGTCCATCGAATATCAGGAAACCCATACCACCACCACCGACCGCTATGGCCTGGTCTCGGTGATCATCGGGCACGGCGAAATGACCAGCGCGAGCCCGGACGTGTTCGAAGAGATCGACTGGGATGGCACGCCCAAAGACCTTCTTGTGGATATCAACATTCCATCGCCACAGGGAAATGGTGAGTACATGGAATTCAGTGTACAGGAACTGGTGTTCGCCCCGTACGCGTTCCACAGGAACATCACCGCCACCGGAACCATGATCATCGAGGGGGCCAGCACATTGAACAGTTCACTTACCGTGGCCAACGGCAGCCCCACGCACCTCACCGGCACACTTACCGTGGACAGCTGCCTGTACCTGCACGACTGCCTGGTAGTGCATGGCACGACCGACCTGAACAACGGCCTTGATGTGAACTTCGGCACCCCGACCCACCTGTCGGGCACCCTGAACGTGGATGGCGCCACCACCCTGAACAGCAGTCTGGACGTGGACGGAGCGACCACACTGAACCATACCCTGGACGTGGACGGTGCAACGTCACTGAATAGCACACTGGATGTGGATGGAGGAACTACCCTGAACAGTACCTTGGATGTGGATGGATCCACCACACTGAACCATACGCTGGACGTGGACGGGGCCAGCACTTTGAACAATACGCTGGACGTGGATGGCGCCACGACACTGAACAGCACGCTGGAGGTGGACGGTGCCTCCTTGCTGCATAGCACCTTGGATGTGGAAGGGCAGACCACGATCACCGCGAACCTCTCCGGCGGGGATGGTGACTTCAATGCGTATCCCTTGCGCGTGCAGGGGGGACAACATGGCGTAGCGGTGCAGGTGAACGCGACGGAAATGGACGGCAGCACCAACTTCATCACTTTCTTCGATGGAAGCGGCGCGGCAAGGGGCAGGATCGAAGGGCAGAATACCGCTGACGTACTGACCTCCGCCGAGTACATCTATGATAACTCCGTGTTCGCCGTTGAACTTGGACTGGCGATCGCCGACCTGGTCGCCGCATCCACTTCGTCGACGATCTGTCTTGGGCTGGGCGGGTGTGTCACCGCACCGGTTCCCTCCCTGGTGATCGTCGCCATCGTCAAGGTCGGGGTGGCCACGGCCAAACCGATAGCGTACAACATTTTCGCCCTCAGCAACCTGGGGGTCACCTACGAGTCCGGATCGGCGGATTACGCGGAATGGTTGGAGCGGGCCGATCCCACGGAACAGATGAGCTTCGGGGACATCGTGGCGATGAATGGCGGACGTATCAGCAGGAGGGCCGGAGAAGCCGAGCGCTACATGGTGATCTCCCACAATCCCGCATTGCTGGGCAACTCGCCCGAGCAAGGCATGGAACATCTCTTTGAAAAAGTCTGCTTCATGGGGCAGGTGCCGGTGAAAGTGATGGGGACGGTGAACGTGGGCGACTACATTCTGCCCAGCGGATTTGGCAACGGGTTCGGCAGGGCGGTCCCTCCCGCGCAGCTGACCCTGGCCGATCATCCCAAGATCGTCGGCAGAGCATGGAGCGCCACCCAGGATCCGCTGGGAGGTTATGTGAACGTGGCCATCGGGATGGGAAATAATGCGGATCTCACAGACCGGCTGATAGACCAACAGTCCCAGATCGATGAACTGCGCGCGGAACTGAGTTCCATTCGTAATGAAATGAAGGGGATCACAACGGGATCCGATGGTATGGGATCGACGGCCCATGCGCCCGCGGGCACTATCCAAACCTCAGTGACCGCCGAGGAATTGCATCCTCCCATTGATCGCGAAGCGGTGGAAGAAGCGATCGAGCTTGTGCGCTCGTATGGGAAGGAGACCGGGCTGGACCTGGACGAACATCCGTTCTTCATCGGCCTGCAGAACGATCCCACAGCCCGCGAGGCCTTCATCGACCAGGTCCTTGTAATGGCCGAAGCACAGCGCCAGCGCCTGATCGAGATCGATCGTCGGCATGGCTACAGGTAACAGCCCACTGCCCGCACGCACAATGCCCCTCCCAGCCTGGCTGGGAGGGGCATTGCACTTGTTACCGGATCGCTTTAGCGTCTGGGCGTCGGAGTGTTCGGGTCACGTGGTGTTGTCGGGGTGGTCGTTCTGTCCGGAGACTGCGCAGGTGAAGTTCCCTGCATCGAACTCCTGGACCAACGCTCATACTGGTCCGGGGTCAGAATGCGCTTGATCTCCATATTGCGACGGTCGGTGAGAGCCTGGTAGTTGGAGTGGGTCCATGGAGTTGTACCCAACGCGTTGTACTCCCTGCGGTACCGGTCATCCATAGCGCGTAGTTCGCTCATCCGGTCCGCATCGAGCTGTAATTCGCGAACTGAGTTATCATTGAACCAACGCCAGCCTTGATCTTGTTGGGTGGGCTGCTGTTGGGTGGTACCGGGCTGCTGTGGGGGTTGCTTGGTCCGGTCGGGTGTGGTGGGTGTGGTCTGTGCCACAGCGATGGCGATCATACTGAAGAAGACGATCACGGTCATGAGCAAATGCGTCATTGCGCTTTGCAGGTTCTTGGTGCTTGTCATGGTTCTTTGGGTTTTGGTGGATAGACTGTTCCTCCCCCCCCCAGATCGGATACCACGTATCATTCTCCGAGGCATCGTGCCCCCTTCCTATGTCATCAGTGCCAAGGGCTTGCGGAACGCACCAAACATTCTCAACGGATACCCGGACCACAGTTCTGTGGGCATGGCATTACACAACAGCGCGTATGACATACCACAGTTCCAGGAGATACGATCACCACCTCAGGTGTTACCCCGGATGTGCCACCCTCAAGCTTTCTTTACGAACGCGCTCTTGAGCCCCATCGCTCCGAAGCCTTCGATCCTGCAGTCGATGTCGTGATCCCCATCCACAAGACGGATGTTCTTCACCTTGGTGCCCGCCTTAACGGGCCTGGGCATACCCTTCACCGGCAGGTCCTTGATCACCACCACATCGTCGCCGTCCTGCAGCACGTTGCCGTTGGCATCCTTGATCACCCGGTCCGCGCTCCCGGCCTCCAGTTCTTCAGGGTTCCACTCGTGGCCACATGCGCCGCACATCCAACTGATGCCTGTGGGATAAGTGATGGTGGAACGGCACTCGGGGCAGGGCTTTGTATCGGTCATGGCGGCAGCGAAGGTATCCGGCCACTGTACCTTATTCGTGACCGGCTCACCATTGTGATCTTTATGACGAACGGTTCATCCGATTTAGTGGTGCTTTCGGCCACCCGGTTAGCTTTGGCAGGCATCACAACCCATTCCGTCATGGACCTCGCGAACATCAATTTCCTCGCGGTGATCGTCGCCACGATCGCGGCTTTTGCACTGGGCGCTGTGTGGTATACCGCCCTTTTCGGCAAGCGCTGGATGAGAGAAGTGGGCCTTTCCGAAGAGCAGTTGAAGCAGGGCGCCCACATGGGCCGCATCTACGGCACCTGCCTCCTGCTCACCTTTGTGATGGGCCTTGGGCTGGCCTTTATCTGGCATACCGAAGATCCCGCGAACCTCAACTGGCAGGTGGGTCTGTACCACGGACTGCTTATCGGCTTGTTCTTCGTGGCACCCAGCACCGGCATCAACTACCTGTACCAGCGCAAGAGCTTCACGCTCTGGCTCATCGATGCCGGCTATCAAGTGGTCTTCCTCGGCATCATGGGCGCGATCATCGGTGCGTGGCAATAGGACGCTTCGAATAATGGAGCGTTCACATCTTTTCGGCCAGCTCGAACGGCACGGCGGGGTGTTCCGTGCGATGCTCACGAGCCTAACGCCCGATGAGTTCCGTTGGAGACCGGCACCAGAAAAATGGTGTGCCCTGGAGATCGTCTGCCACCTGCACGACGAGGAACGTGAGGACTTCCGCACGCGGCTGCGTTCCACGCTGGAGACGCCGGAACAGCCCTGGCCGAAGATCGATCCACCCACCTGGGTCAATGAAAGACGGTACATGGAGCAGGACTTCGACCAAATGTTGGAGAAATTCCTGGAGGAACGGCAACGATCCGTGAACTGGCTGCACGGGACCGATGATGCACCATGGGGCAACTTCTACCTGCACCCCAAGGTGGGGCCGGTGAGTTGCGAGCTGCTTCTTACCAACTGGGTGGCGCATGACCTGCACCACATCCGCCAGTTGAACAACCTGCGCTATTCCTTCTTAAGAGCCCACACCACCGTGCCGCTGGACTATGCGGGCAACTGGTGAGGAGTGACAGCTACCTTTCCCGACCAACACCAAAGACCATGAATCCCATTCTGCGCAACATTCTCGCTGTCATCGCCGGCATCGTGGCCGGCAGCCTCGTCAATATGGCCATCATCATGGTCAGCGGTTCCGTGATCACACCTCCCACAGGTGTGGACCCTTCCAACATGGATAGCATCAGGGCGAACATCGATGCCTTCGAAGCGAAGCATTTCCTCTTCCCCTTCCTGGCGCATGCGTTCGGCGCGCTCGTAGGCGCCTTTGTTGCCGCGAAACTGGCCGCCTCGCACAAGATGAGTTTCGCCATGGGGGTCGGGGCATTCAACCTGCTGGGTGGCATCATGGCCGCAACCATGATCCCCGCCCCTACCTGGTTCATCGTCGCCGACCTTGCGCTGGCCTACCTCCCGATGGCCTGGATCGGAGGCAGGCTCGCCATCAGTGGCACACGCTGATCGCGGTCCTTCCGCATCGATGGTATGGCACCGCCTGCCCATGGCCACACGTAGCTTCGCAGGATGACCGACTTCCTGGAGCTCCTGCGGACCGAACTGGTGGAAATGTACACGGAGTTCGTGCGGCTGTTACCCCGGCTGGCATTCGCCGTGTTGTTCTTCATCGCGGCCTACCTCTTCGCCGATCTTGTACGGCGTCTTCTTCGCAAACGCCTTGACCGGCGCAGCGAGGACAACATCCTGTCGGCCTTCCTCGCACGCGTGGCGAAAGGGATCGTATTGTTGATGGCCGTGGGCCTCGTACTGAAGATCCTCGGGCTGGGTAGCCTGGCCAATGGCATGCTGGCCGGTGCCGGGATCGGTGCGTTCATCGTGGGATTCGCCTTCAAGGACATCGGCGAGAATTTCCTGGCTGGTATCCTGCTGGCCTTCAAGCGCCCCTTCAAACCCGGCGATATCGTGGAGCTCGATGGATTCAAGGGTCGGGTGAAGGGGATCGCATTGCGCACCACGCACATGCGCACCTCCGACGGACGTGATGTGTACATCCCCAACTCCGCCGTGGTGAAGAACTCGGTGATCAACTACACGGAGGATGGATACCTGCGCCATGCCCTGCGGGTGCGCGTGGAAGATCATGCCGACATGGACAAGGCTTCCGCACTGATGCTGGCTGCCGCCATGGGGAACCCCGGTGTACTACATGAGCCTTGGGCACCCCAGGTGGGTGTCAGCGAGGTGGGGCCGGATACCGTGGAACTGGTACTGACCTATTGGGTGGATGTGTTCGACCCGACATATCGCGAGTCCAGGATCCGCTACGAGGTGATGCGCGATGCGATCCGGGGTCTCCGGCAGGCCGGCTTCAATGCCCCGGCCACGACAGTTGAGATGCGTGATCCCTCCAACGCCGGTGCATGATCCGCATGGATCCGCGAGCGAAGCAACGTTCGTCGGCTTAAGCGCATCTTGTGCATGTGCAAGGCCGGACCATTCCCACCCATCGTCTATCCGGGCCATCTCGGTCTCCCACGCGTGTGGAACACATCCTTCCTGCGAAGGGCCCGGTGAACAACGGGGTGCACCGGCACGATTTCCACGAACTCTTCTTCTTCGCCACGGGTAGTGGTCAACACATGATCGACCTGGAACAATACCCGGTATGTGCACCATCCATGCACTTGGTGGCACCCGGGCAAGTGCATCATTTGAACCGCTCGGCGGACATGTCCGGTGTTGTGGTGATGTTCGCAGGGGATGCCCGGTTGGGGCAGGGCCACCAGGCACGCGCCGAACTCTTCGCACATGCGCAACGGCCCGGTGAAGTGATCCTGGACCCGGCGCGAATGGATGAGGCCATGGCGCTGGTGCGTTCCATGGAAGTTGAACTCTCACGCAGTGAAGGACCGCTGGCCGAGGTTGTGGAAGGCTACCTCGGGATACTGTTGATCAAGTGTGCGCATTGGGCGAAAGCGGCGCTTGGAAATGGGTATGAACGGCCCGAAGGCCACGATCCGGTGCGACGTTTCCAGGACATGGTGGAGCGCAATTTTCTGGAGCAACGCCAGGTAACCCACTACGCGGAAGCATTGGCCCTGAGTCCGGACCACCTGAACGAACTGGTGAAAGAACGGCTTGGACGCACCGCAAGCGGACTGATCCATGATCGCCTCTTTTTAGAGGCCAGGCGACTACTGCTCTATGCCGATCAAAGCATCAAGGAAGTGGGCTACGCGCTGAACATGAAGGACCCAGCCTACTTCACACGCTGGTTCCACAAGGCCGCCGGCGTGACCCCGGTGGCTTATCGGGAACACATCCGGGAAAAGTACCAGCGTTGACGGTTTCCGTGCATTGCGACCGGTCCCATCACGCAGGAGCTTTGTGATCACAAACCTGCTTCAAATGGAACTCCGGACCCACAACATCGCACGGCAAACCCTGGGGTCTGCCTGCTTCTTCCTGATCGGACCTGCGATCATCGCGCAATCCTCCTGCGATGAACTGTACATAGAGCGCATCGCATATAGCCCTTTCGATACCACTGTCATTGAGGTGTTGGTGACCAACGGCAGCACCGAGATCTTCTCCTACCCTTCCTTCGTCCTGCTGGATACGCAGGGGGATACGCTTGCGAAGGAAGATGTCGCCTTCTTCGGGATCGGCATGGGGCAGCAGGCCCATTACCCGGTCATCGTTCCCGGTGCAACATTACCCACGATGCCCTTCGATGGTACACTCCTGCTCTTCGGGTTGTTCGGCGATACGCTTCACTGTGACTTTGCGCTCACGGAGATCTCCCTCTGTCCACCGGAGGATTGCCAGGAGGCCATGATCTACCTCGTGAACACCGGGCCCCTGGTCGCCTTTGATGTGTATTGGTGGGTGAACGATGTGGTGAGTGGATCGCAGGTGGCCAATGGTTCCTTTCCGATGGACGATGTGATGCACACGCACTTTGATACGCTCTGTCTGCCACCGGGCAAGTACCAACTGGAAGTGTCGCCATTCTCCCCGATCGACGAGAGCTATGTGCTCGGTATCACCAACGACTACGCGTTCTCCATTGGCACCAACGTATCCCAGCAACAGTACAGCACACCGCTGGACCTCGCCTTCAACTGGTACCAGGCCTGCATCGATATCTCACAGTCCATTCCGGTCCATCTGCCGCGCGACATCCAGATCACACTGCAAGGCGGTGCCATTCAACTGCTGGCACCCGATCAGCAGCCACTTGGTGAAGTTTCCCTTTTGTCCCCGGATGGCCGCTTACTGGTGGCGCGCGATACGGGATCGTCCATGCTCAGCGTTTCCGTGGAAGGACTCGCTGCAGGCGTCCTGCTGGCGCGCGTGATGGATCGCCAGGGACGTTCATTCGTACAACGCATCTTCATTCCCTGAGCCATGTCGCACAAAGGATCCAAGACCACATCGGGTGCCCTGCTGGGTCGCCGCACCTTCCTCCAGGCCGGATCACTTTTTGGCCTTGGTACGCTGCTCCTGCCCCGGACACTATTCGGCGGTACATCAGCGCCGGGTGGCGGTTGCGACCCCACATCGGACGATATCCTCGGTCCGTTCTACCTGCCGGGATCTCCGGTCACCACCCAGGTGGCATTGCCTGGCGAACCCGGCACTCGGCTCTTCATCAATGGTAGTGTGCTGGCCAATGACTGCATCTCCCCCATCGAAGGTGCTTCGATCGAAGTGTGGCAGGCCAACGACGCGGCCGAGTACGACACCTCGCAGGACTTCATTCTGCGCGCTACGATGTACAGCGATGCGAACGGCAACTACGCTTTCGAAACGATCTTACCCGGCCCCTACCTGAACGGGGCACAGTACCGGCCCAGGCACATCCACTTCCGGGTGAACAAGCCCGGGTTCCCGGAATTGATCACGCAGTTGTACTTCGAAGGCGACCCCTTCATCGCGGCCGATCCATGGGCCTCGCAGGCCGATGCCGCTGCGCGCATCATTCCGCTCAACACCACTGGGCCGGACCAGTTGGAGGGCCAATTCGACATCGTACTGGACGGATCGGTGGGGATCAAACCGAACCGCTACGGCATTGACGGTGACCTTATGCCGATCCATCCCAATCCCATGACGGACCGGTGTAGCATCCATTTCAATGTATTCCATCAAGCCCGGGTGGAACTTCACATCACGGACCTCAACGGCCGTATCCTCTCCACGCTCATATCCGCTGAACAGGTACCTGGGCGGTACACCACGCAGTGGGACGGACGCATGGGCGGCTATGGCGCGGAGGTACCTGCCGGCATGTACCTCGCACATCTGAGCATGGATGGAGTGCTGGTGAAAGCGCAGCGCGTGGTCCGACAGTGATCGCTACGGCAGCGGTGCATTCAAGGTCCGAACCCCCCTTGTCCCACGCAGGTGTTCAGTTCGGACGGTCCTCCGCTTCCCGCACCACCAGCTTGGAGCCTTCCAGAGCTGCGCCGTTGAGTTTATCTATCGCCGTGCGAGCCGCTGCAGCATCCTCCATCTGAACGAACCCGAATTGCTTGGAAGCACCGGTCTCCCGATCCCGGACCACGGTGACCTTCTCAACGGTACCGAAATGGCCGAAGAGGAGTTCGAGGTGTAACTCAGTAACGGCCTGGCTCAAACGGCTCACGAAAATGTTCATGTGCATGGTGTTACAGGGTTGATACGGCTGCAACGCTGACCACATGGGCCGGGCCCACGGAAGGACCCCAGGAGCATCACAAGAAATACGACATGCGAATGTACGGATACCACATGCAGGTATCGACCGCGCCGCTTCCGCTGCATCAACCACGCGATGTGCAGTACGTGTCACCAAGCGAGACAGACATACGCTACCTTCCCCACATGGATGCACAGACCGCCCGCGAGATGGCCCTGGATATGCCCGGCACCGCCGAGAAGGACCACCACGGCCGGCCCAGTTTCAGCGTGAAGAAGAAGATCTACTGCACGCTGTGGATCGATGAGCATCGCGCGGTGTTGAAGCTCACATTAGACCAACAAGCCACCTTGGGCGAGGAGCATCCCGATGCCTTCGAGCCCGTGCCCAACAAGTGGGGCGGACATGGCTGGACCAACGTTTCCATGGCACACATCCACGAGCGCACCTTCCGCTATGCACTGGACCTGGCCTGGCGCAACGTGTCGCCCAAATGGTTGCTGCCTACAAGGCAGGCTCCGCCGAAAGGGTAGAGAGATGGAGTGAAAGCGTGCGAGGGTGTCCGACTCTTGCACTCTCGCACCCTCTTACTCTCACACATACATTCCCAGGGGTACCGTACCCCGGTCACCCGTGGAAGGTGCAGCACCCTATGCCTTCACGATGCGGAAGTTGAACATCGGCGTTCCGAGCGCACCCCACAGACGGATCCAGATCGGCAGTATCTGCTCACTGCCACGCGCGGTGGTGATATCGCCAAGATCGATCATGTCCGCATCCTTCCAACCGAACTGGCGCAATACCCCACGCACTTCCTCCTTCGCACCAGCTTCGTTCCCGCTGAGGAAGATGTTGGTCGGCTCAGGTAGCAATGCAGGGTCCACCATCAGACCTGCCGTGAGGGTGTTGAGGCTCTTCACCACACGCACCTTGGGGAAGGTCTTCTGGATACGCTCCCCAAGTGAGTCGTCGTTGCAGACGAACAACGTGGGCGGCATGCCCCTGGAGAAGTCGAGCGGGTTGCTGATGTCCAGCAGGACCTTGGTGCCCAGGTTCTTTTCACCGGCGAGCGTGAGCGCTTCGATGCTGCCGCCACCATTCGTGGCATTGATGAGCAGTTCACCGTGCGCCGCGGCCTCCGCGTGGGTGCCCAGCTTCACCTGCGCGTTATCCTTGTGCCAATCCTTGAAGGCAGCGCCTCCGCCGGACGGCGGACCGCCTTCGGTTCGGGCCAGCGTCGCAGCCCTGTCCCGCGTGCCGAGCATCACATCATGCCCAAGAACCACCAGTTTCGCAGCGATGGTCCTTGCCACGCCCCCTGTACCGAATATGCCGATCTTCATGTCCGTTGGTATTTGATGTTCGCTTTCCTTTGTCCGTTGGCTGTAAAGATCACTGGCCACTATGCATTCCACAATAGCTGTCGGAAAGGATAGTAGGGTACACGGATGACCGCATTGGCATTACGACGGGCAGAACGCAGAACGTTAAATTTTCACCACATGCTCATCGACGGCAGGGAACACCGGATCCGGATGCACAACAGGGACTACCACTGTGCATTGGATGTGACCATGGACTACATCGGCGGCAAGTGGAAGACCATCGTGCTGTGGTACCTGCGACGCGGCGCACGTCGCTTCAGTGAGCTGGACCGCGAGATCCCGGGCATCACCGAGAAGATGCTCTCGCTGCAACTGCGCCAACTGGAACATGACGGTCTGGTGAAGCGCACCATCTTCGCCGAGGTCCCCCCGCGTGTGGAGTATGAACTCACCGCGGAAGGCCGCACCTTGCTGCCGCTGCTGGAGGAGATCGCCAAATGGGGCCGGATGATGGGCGCCAGACACGGCAAGGTGGAGGAGGTACCCATGAAGGCGCGCACTGCGCGGAAGAAGAAGTAGTCCAGCTTCTACGCGCCGGGCAGCAAGCCTGCTTAAGCGAGGCGCTCCGCGATCCACACCCGGGCTTCATCCTCGTTCCGGAAGACCTGTGTGGGGAAGGTCTGCGGATCGTAGGTGTAGTAGATCTCGGCCATCGAAGTACCCAGATCGTCCTGCGTGATGACCGCCAGCGCCACCAGCTGCGCATTGGCGTTGGTGCGGCCGAAATGACCCACCTCCATCACCTTCAGATCGGCCAGGGTGCCGGGCTGGAAAGTGGCGAGCATGGCGCAGCGTTCCGTGGTGAGCTCCTCGCGGCGCAATTTGGCCTCCATCAAGCCCGATATATCCAGGTCCTGCCCCTCCTTATAGGGTACCTCGATCAGGCGTCCATCCATGGTCAGGAACATGTCGGCCAGTTGTGTGGCAATATGCGACAGCATGCGGTGGAACTAATGCGTCTTGTGGAACTGCGCCAACGATACGTCACGGATCACCAGAGCGCCAACCATTCGTCACGTGACCAAGGATCTACCGGCCCGTTTACTTTCGTTCCCTGTCATCAGCACACATACGATGCGAACTTCACTTTCCCTCCTCGCCATACTCTACGCCGGACTTGCATCCGCCCAGGAAATGACCGCCGATGAGGCACAGTGGCTGCGCCAGACCGCGATCTCGCCTGATGGCCGGGAGATCGTGTTCTGCTACCAGGGCGATCTGTGGAAGGTGCCCAGCAATGGCGGTGCGGCACTATTGCTTACCACCCACCCGGCCTACGATGGCAACCCGGTCTGGTCCCGCGATGGAAAGTCGATCGCCTTCAGCAGCGACCGCTACGGCAATGATGACGTGTATGTGATGCCCGGCAGTGGCGGGGCGGCCACACGTCTGACATACCATAGTGCCGGTGAGGTACCGAGCGACTTCACGCCCGATGGCAGCGCGGTGATCTTCGCGGCAGCCCGGCAGGATGACCACCGCGACCAGCAGTTCCCCAGCCCCGGACTGGGCGAATTGTACAGCGTGCCGGTCTCCGGAGGCAAGGTGACACGCGTGATGGGGACCGTGGCGGAACGCGCACGCTTCAACGCCGATGGCAGCCTGATCGCATTCCACGACTGGAAGGGCTACGAGGACGATCACCGCAAGCGCCATACCTCCAGCGTGACGCGCGATGTATGGACATTCGCCCCGGGCACCGGACAGTACCGGCAGCTGAGCACCTACGCAGGCGAGGATCGCGATCCGGTATTCAGCCCGGATGGCCGCACCGTGTATTTCCTCAGCGAAGCGAACGGCAGTTACAATGTGCACAGCGTTCCCGTGGACGGAGGTGCCATTACGGCCATCACCTCATTCAAGGATCATCCGGTCCGGCATCTGAGCATCAGCAGCGACGGCACCCTGTGTTTCAACCACCACGGTACCATTTACACCTTGCGACCAGGTGGGCAGCCGGCCAAGGTCACGGTGCGCATCGCCATCGACCAGCGCCACAATCCGGTGCGCACCGTGAAGGTGAATGGGGATGCGAGCGAGTTCGCTGTATCACCGAATGGCAAAGAGACGGCCTTCATCCATCGCGGCGAGGTGTTCGTGACCAGCGTGGCCGAGGGTACCACGCGCCGGATCACCGACACACCGGAACAGGAACGAAGTGTGAGCTTCAGCCCCGATGGCCGCACCCTGCTCTACGCCACCGAACGCAACGGCAGCTGGGACCTCTACACCACCACCATCGTGCGCAAGGAGGAGCCCTACTTCTTCAATGCCACCGTGCTGAAGGAGGAAGCCCTGCTGGCCACGCCCGCCGAGGAATTCCAACCGGCCTGGAGCCCCGATGGCAAGGAGGTGGCCTACCTGGAGGAGCGCACCACGCTACGTGTGTACAATGTGGCCGACAAGAAAAGCCGCACCGTGCTGCCCGGCGACCGCAATTA
This sequence comes from Flavobacteriales bacterium, assembly GCA_041747675.1. Lineage (GTDB taxonomy): Bacteria > Bacteroidota > Bacteroidia > Flavobacteriales_F > PHOS-HE28 > PHOS-HE28. The sequence goes on along the minus strand of JBGTES010000027.1, from coordinate 44,698 downwards.
CAGCTATGCCGACGGCGACCAGCATTTCGCCTGGGGGCCGGATGGCAGGTGGCTGCTGACCCAGTTCCTCAACCCCTCGCAGTGGATCCCCCAAAGCGGCCTGGTGAAGGCCGATGGAAGCGGTGAAGTGATCGACCTGAGCAAAAGCGGCTATGGCCACAACCGGCCGCAGTGGGCCATGGATGGCAAGTTGATGCTGACATACAGCAGCCGCGACGGCATGAAGAACCACGCCAGCTGGGGCGGGCAGATGGACGCCTACGCCACGTTCTTCACGCAGGAAGCATTCGATCGTTTCAAGCTGAACAAGGAGGAGTTCGAGTTGCTGAAGGACGCGGAGAAGGAGAAGGAAGAGGAAGAGAAGGGAGATAAGAAGGACAAGGACAAGAAGGATGGCAAGGGGAAGAAGGATGACGAGGACAAGGTGGAGCCATTGAAGATCGAACTGGACCGCATTGAGGACCGGCGTGTGCGCCTGACCATCCACAGCAGCAGCCTGGCCGGTGCGGTGTTGAGCAAGGACGGCGAGAAACTCTACTACCTGACCCGCTTCGAAAAGGGCTTCGACCTGTGGCAGACCGAGCTGCGCACCAAGGAGACCAAGGTCCTGTCCAAGCTGGGCGCCAGCAGTGCGGGCGGGCTGGTGTTGGACAAGGAAGGGAAGAACCTCTTCTACATGAAGGACGGCGGCATCCAGCGTTACGACCTGGACAAGAACGAGGCGAAGGGCGTGTCCATCAACGGAGAGATGACGCTGAACGAGGCAGCCGAGCGCGCGTACCTATTCGAACACGTGTGGCGCCAGGTGCAAAAGAAATTCTACGACCCCAAGCTGCACGGCGTGGACTGGGACTTCTACAAAGCCGAGTATGCACGGATGCTGCCGCATCTGGACAACAACAACGACTTCGCCGAACTCCTCAGCGAGATGCTCGGAGAACTCAATGCTTCGCATACCGGATCGGGCTACCGCAAGAGTGATCCCGTGGGCGATGCGACCGCTTCTCTCGGGCTGTTCTTTGACGACAGGCATCAGGGTGATGGCCTGTTGATCACCGAGGTGATGAAGCAGGGACCCTCCGTGAAAGAAGGCTCGCGCATCAAGGCGGGCGTGGTCATCGAGAAGATCGACGGTGTGGACATCGCCGGGGACATGGTCGCGGAACGCCTGCTGAACCGGAAAGCTGGCAAGCCCACACTATTGAGCCTGCGCGACCCCAGGAGCGGGCAACGATGGGTTGAGACCGTGAAGCCTATCACACGCGGCGAGGAAGGACAACTCCTCTACCAACGTTGGGTGGAGCGCTGCGAGTTCCTGGTGGACAGCCTGAGCGGCGGTCGCATCGGATATGTACATGTGCGCGGCATGAACGACGGCAGTTACCGCAAGGTGTATGAAGATGCCCTGGGCAAGCATCACGACAAGGAAGCACTGGTGGTGGATACGCGCTTCAACGGTGGCGGCTGGCTGCATGATGACCTGGCCACGTTCCTCGGGGGGCGGCTGTACATGCGCATCGAACCGCGCGGTCAGCATCTCGGCGATGAACCGCAGTTCAAGTGGAAACGCCCCAGTGCCGTGGTGATGAGCGAGAGCAATTACAGCGATGCGCACCTCTTCCCCGTGACCTACCGGGCCCTGGGCGTGGGCAAGCTGGTGGGCATGCCCGTGGCGGGCACTGGCACCGCGGTGTGGTGGGAAGGTCTGCAGAACGGCATGTACTTCGGCATCCCGCAGGTGGGCATGATCGACAACGAGGGCAACTTCATGGAGAATACCGAACTCCAGCCGGACGTGCGGCAACCCAACGAACCGGCACTGGTGAGCAAGGGGCGCGACCAGCAGCTCGAGGCGGCAGTGAATTTGTTGTTGGAGGAACTGGGCCGCTGATCGCGCGATACCTTTTCGTCCTGCCCTCACACACGCATGCCCCTCCACATGCGCACGGTGCTGCTCACGGTCTTCGCGTTGTTGATGTTCGCGGCGAACTCCCTGCTGTGCCGCATGGCCTTGCATGGAGAAGGCATTGACGCCGCCTCCTTCTCCACCCTGCGTCTTGCTTCCGGTGCGTTGATGTTGCTGCTGCTGGTCGCAGTGCGCAATGGTCAAGCACCGCAACTGCCTGGCGACTGGCGTTCGGCCTTCTGGCTCTTTCTCTATGCGGTGCCATTCTCATTCGCGTACCTGGGCCTCACCACAGGCACCGGTGCCTTGATCCTATTCGGTGCGGTACAACTCACCATGCTCCTGAACGGATGGCGCGCCGGGGAGCGGCCCGGCACCCTGCAATGGTCCGGGATCCTTCTCGCCTTCGCGGGACTGGTGTGGTTGATGCTCCCGGGCCTCACCGCACCACCGATGCTGAATGCCTTTCTGATGGCACTCGCCGGGGTGGCATGGGGTCTCTACTCCCTGCGAGGCCGCCGCCCCGGTGACCCGGTCTCACGTAACGCGGGCAACTTCCTGCGCGCCGTGCCCATGGTGGCGGTGGTCTCCGCCATTGGCTGTCCACACCTGCACATCACTGCATGGGGCGCGGCCATCGCCATCCTCTCCGGTGCGATCGCCTCCGCCATTGGCTATGTGGCCTGGTATGGAGCCTTGAAGGAACTCACCGCCACGCGGGCATCGGTCGTGCAGCTGTCCGTGCCGGTGATCGCTGCGATGCTCGGCGTCCTGTTGCTGGAGGAAAGTTTCGATCTGCGACTCGTATCATCCACCGTGCTGGTACTTGGCGGCGTGGGCCTTGCGCTGTTGCGACGCGGGTGAAGACCCACAGAGCGGCACGCCGCCGGGATTACTTTTGATACTATGACCGGTGGTCCGATCGCAATCCCACCTTGGACACGTCCAGGCTTGAAAATGTGCCTGCTCCTCGTCGCGTTCCTGATCGCATCTCGGGCAGATGCCCAATCGGATCAGCACTCCATTCACAAAGGCCTGGGCATGGGCTTTCATCTCAATCAGTTCCAGCGGGACTTCGGAATGGGCGTGAGCCTGACCACTCCGTACTTCCTGTTCGAGCGGGTGGCCCTCCGCGCACGCGGAGCCGTCATGTTCCATGAGCACGTCCAGGACAGCTCCATGACCTGGACGCCATATACCAATCTTTCCCTCGGAATTGTGGGCGTTTCCGGGTATGTGGGAGGCAGTATCAGGCTGTACGGTGAAGGAGGGGTCATCCTGTTGTTCCCTTCCGGTGAGTTCTCATCGGTGGATATGGAATTTGGTGGCTATGGATCGTTCGGCTTCGAATTCTTCCCCCACGATGCCTTCAATTATTTGATCGAACTCGGCGGGATCGGCGTGGGCGCAGAAGCCGACCGGGTCCCCCTGGCACCGATCTACTCGACCGGCTTCCTGGCCACCGTAGGAATGCGCGTGCATCTCAACGGTGGAAAGGCCCCCCGGCCCTGACGGAGGGCGCTCGCCCAAGCGCCACCCGATCACAGAACTTAACAGTCCGCTCGTCGAAAGTGAACAACGGAACCGTTTCATTTGTAACTGTTCCGAGCGTCACCATCCCATGCCCACCGATCCCAAAGACCCGCACGCCTCCCTTGGCTTCTGGACGGGCATTGCTACACAGCACTACTACACCCGTGTGCTCAATGCCCTGCGGAAGCACGACCTGGACAAGTGGTTCTATGTGCTGCTGAAGATCCACGAGGCGGAGGATGAACTGAGCCAGCAGGACCTCGCCGATGCGCTACTGCTGGACAAGGTCACCATCACCCGCGCGGTGGACCACCTGAGCAAGAAGGGCTACGTACGGCGCGTGGATTGTCCCCAGGACCGCCGGAAGTACCACCTGCGCACGCTGCCCAAGGCCCGCGCTGTGGTGAAGGATATCCGTGCGACCTTCGAGGCACTGAACGAACTGGCCTTCGCGGGCATGAAAGCTGCGGACCGCAAGCGCTTCAAGGCGGACCTGGCGCGGATCAATGCCAACCTGGCCCATCCCGAAGGGCGGAAGATGCGCATCACCTATTCCAAGAAACTGCCCCGATGAGCCGCAATAGTATGCCGTATATCGAGCGCTGGAGGAACACCGGCTGCGACCCCTCCGGGGTCGTGATCCATTCATACACACAGTCCTACATGCTGCGACCCCTCCGGGGTCGGCCAGAGCAGACCACAATTCATGACCCCGGAGGGGTCACAGCATGTAGGATAGGTACGGCCCACGGGGCAACGACCCCGGAGGGGTCGCAGCCGGAGTTGAACGGTTTTCATTTGCAAACCCCTGCGTTACGCTCGCGAAGAGGGCTCATCGCGACGTATCCTGCTGCCTCCATCACCCTCTTCATCACCGCCGCGATTCTGTTGGCGGGCTGCGGTGGCACCAACGGCGAGGCCGCGCCCGAACGTCCGCCGATGACCGTACAGACCGTTGTGCTCCAGCCCCGCCCGCTGGACCACGCGTTGATCGTTACGGGCACCCTGCTGGCCAATGAGGAGGTGGAATTGATGAGCGAGATGGCTGGTAGGGTGACCCATATCGGTTTCGAGGAAGGCGGCACGGTAAGCGCAGGGCAGGTGTTGCTGCGCATCAACGACGATGACCTACAGGCCGAGCTGCGGCAGGTGGAGGCCAACCTGCAGGTGGCCCGCGACGACGAGGAACGCAAGGAAAAACTACTGGAGGTAAGCGGCATCAGCCGCGAGGCTTTCGATGCCAGTGCCGCCGTGCGTGTGGGTCTGGAAGCGCAGGCCGATCTGCTGAATGCGCGCATCGCAAGGACCGTGGTCCGCGCGCCGTTCTCCGGGGCCATCGGGCTGCGCAGGGTGAGTCCCGGCGGTTATTTGGCGATCGGCGCGCCCATCGCACATCTGCGGCAGCTCTCCCCCATCAAGATCGAATTCGCACTGCCCGAACGCAGCGGCCGTCAACTGAAAGCCGGAGCACCGATCACCTTCACCCTGGAAGGCGACCCCACGGTGTATGAAGCTACCGTGTATGCCGTGGAACCCGGCGTGGATGCGACCAACCGCACCGTGAGCGTGCGTGCCCGTCACCCGAACACCGACGGCAAGCTCGTGCCCGGCTCATTCGCCCGCGTGGAGGTGGCGCTGGAGAGCATCCCCGAAGCGCTCACAGTGCCCACCGAATCCATCATGCCGGACATCGAGGGACAGAAGGTCTTCGTGCTGCGCGATGGAAAAGTGACAAGCCAGCGTGTGGACGTCGGCATACGCCTGCCCAAGGCCGTGCAGCTCACCAGCGGCGTGCAGGCTGGCGATACCGTGCTGGTGACCGGCCTGCTGGCAGTGCGTGATGGCATGCCCGTACGCGCCGTCCCCATGGGCCAACAACCGCCGCTGAAGGAAGAGCGATCGGAAGCCGATGTTAGAAACGAGCAGTAATTATCGCCGGGATCACACATAGCATGGAACAGCCGATGAAGTGGAAAGGTGGAAAGGTGCAATGGTGCCCAATTGAAGGCATTCGCACCCTCGCACCCTTGCACCTTTCCACCCTTCCACCCTCTCCATGAACATCGGCAACCTCAGCATCGACCGGCCGGTCCTCGCATCGGTGATCAGCATCATGATCGTGCTGTTCGGTGCCGTGGGCTTCACCTACCTGGGTGTACGCGAGTTCCCCAGCGTGGACCCACCGGTGGTGACGGTGACCACCAACTACACCGGTGCCAACGCGGACATCATGGAGAGCCAGGTGACCGAGCCGCTGGAGGAGAGCATCAACGGCATCGAAGGCATCCGCACGCTCACCAGCATCAGCGGCGACGGGCGCAGCACCATCACCGTGGAATTCGAGCTGAACGTGAACATGGAGGCCGCGGCCAATGATGTGCGCGACCGCGTGGCACGTGCCCGGAACAACCTGCCTGCGGATGTGGACCCGCCCATCGTGGTGAAGAGCGATGCGGACGCCAACCCGATCCTCTCCATGACGATCCAGAGCGATCAGCGCAGCTTGATGGAGCTGAGCGAGATCGCCAACAACCAGTTCAAGGAGCGGCTGCAGACCATCCCCGGCATCAGCGAGATCCGCATCTGGGGCGAGAAGCGCTACAGCATGAAGCTGCTGCTGGACCCGATGAAGATGGCCGGCCACGGCATCACACCCGGCGATGTGCGCGATGCCCTGCTCCGCGAGAACGTGGAACTGCCCAGCGGCCGCATCGAAGGCTACCGCACGGAACTCACCATCCGCACCATGGGGCGCCTTGTCACCGAGGAGGACTTCGATGACATGATCATCCGCGAGGATGGCGGCGCGGTGATCCGCATGCGCGACATCGGCCACGCGCAGCTGTTGCCCGAGAACGAACGCTCGGTGCTGCGCGGCATCGGTGCCGTACCACAGGTGGCTGTGGCCGTCACCCCGCAGCCGGGCAGCAACTACATCGCCATCGCCGACGAGTTCCACAAGCGCGCCGCACAGATCCAGGCCGAACTGCCGGACGACCTCCGCTACGTGATGGCACTGGACACCACCATCGGCATCCGCAAGGCGATCAGCGAAGTGCAGACCACCGTCCTGCTGGCCTTCGGGCTGGTGGTGCTGGTGATCTTCACCTTCCTGCGGAACTGGCGCACCACGCTGATCCCGGTGGTCACCATCCCCATCTCGCTCATCGGCACCTTCTTCGTGATGTACGTGTCGGGCTTCAGCATCAACGTGCTCACCCTGCTGGGCATCGTGCTGGCCACGGGCATCGTGGTGGACGATGCGATCGTGGTGCTGGAGAACATCTACCGCCGCATCGAGGATGGCGAGGACCCGATCAAGGCCGGGCACAAGGGCATCCAGGAGATCGTCTTCGCGGTGATCGCCACCACGTTGGTGCTGATCGCGGTGTTCCTGCCGATCGTCTTCCTCGATGGCCTCACCGGCCGTTTGTTCCGCGAGTTCGGCGTGGTGGTCAGTGGCGCGGTGATCATCTCCTCGCTGGTGTCCCTCACCCTCACGCCCATGCTCAGCGCGCGTTTCCTGAAGAAGCAAAAGCGCCACAGCCGCTTCTTCGAGGTCACCGAGCGCTTCTTCGAACGCCTCAGCGATGCCTACGGCCGCACTTTGGAAAGCTTCCTTGCCCAACGATGGATCGCCTTGGTGATCATGCTCGTGAGCGTGGTGATGATCTTCGGCTTCGGTCTGCAACTGCAAAGCGAACTGGCGCCCATGGAGGACAAGAGCCGCTTCCTGGTCCGCAGCACCGCGCCCGAGGGCACCACCTTCGAGATGATGAACGACTACCTGTACGACATCATCGAAACGGTGGACACGCTGCCCGAGCGCAACGCCATCCTCAGTGTCACCAGTCCGGGTTTCGGCGGAAGCATCAACACCAACAGCGGTTTTGTGCGGGTGAATTTCGTGGAGCCTTCGCAACGCAGCCGCAGCCAGGCCGAACTCGCCGACCTGGTGACCGGATGGGTGCAGGAGCACAACCTCGCGCGCAGCTTCGTGATCCAGGAACCCACCATCGGCGGTGGGCGGCGCAGCGGGCTTCCGGTGGAATTCGTGATCCAGGCACCCGACTTCGAGCGGCTGCGCGAGAAGATCCCTGTGTTCATGGAACGCGTGGAGAAGGACCCCGTGTTCCGCGTGAGCGACCTGGACCTGAAATTCACCAAGCCCGAACTGAACATCGAGATCGACCGCGACCGCGCGCGAGCCATGGGCGTGAGCGTCCTCGACATCGCCGAGACCTTGCAACTCTACTACAGTGGCGTGCGCTACGGCTACTTCATCTTCAAGGGCAAGCAGTACCAGGTCTTCGGCCAGGCCGCGCGCAACGACCGCGACCAACCGCTGGACCTGAGCAGTGCCTACGTGCGCAACGACAGAGGCGAACTGGTGCAGTTGGACAACCTGGTGCAAATGTCCACCAGCAGCATGCCGCCGCAACTCTACCGCTACAACCGCTACGTGAGCGCCACGGTCAGCGCCGATCCCGCGCCGGGCTACACCATCGCCGATGGCATCGATGCCATGGAACGCATCGCGGACGAGGTGCTGGACGACAGCTTCAGCACCGCGCTGGCCGGTGTGAGCAAGGAATACGCGGAGAGCAGCAGCAGTCTCTGGTTCGCCTTTCTCATGGCACTGGCGCTGGTTTTCCTTGTACTGGCCGCGCAGTTCGAAAGCTGGCTCGATCCACTGATCGTGATGTTCACCGTGCCGCTGGCGCTGGCAGGCGCGGTGCTCAGCCTGTGGATCGGTGATCATACTTTGAACATCTTCAGCCAGATCGGCATCATCGTGCTCATCGGCCTGGTCACCAAGAACGGCATCCTCATCGTGGAGTTCGCCAACCAGAAGCGGCGCGCGGGTATGGCCAAGGCCGAAGCGTTGATCGAGGCATCGAAGCAGCGTTTCCGCCCGATCCTTATGACCAGCCTGGCCACGATCCTCGGCGCGCTGCCCATCGCGCTGGGCCTGGGTGCCGCCGCCAAAAGCCGCGTACCCATGGGCATCGTCATCATCGGCGGACTGATCTTCGCGCTAGTGCTGACGCTGTATGTGGTGCCGGCGCTGTACAGTTATCTGAGTTCGGAGAAGGGGTTGAAGAATGGTGAGAATGGTGAAGGAGGTGATGGGGGTGAAGGAGGTGAAGAGGGTGAAGAAGAGACGAATTGAAGAGATCAGGATCAATGGAACGTTCGCACTTGGTCATAGCAATAATGCTGATGATAGGCTGCCAGCCGGCCATGGAAGAAACGCGTCCAACTTCCACAGAGGCCGTGATCGAAACTGCTGACCATGACGATCCGATCGCTGAGCAGCCCGTCCTCGGCCCACCGATCGACATCAATGAGTTGAAGCGTCAGCCATGGCTGGAGACGACTTCAGGCGTCCTGGGAAAGAAAGGCGCTTCGGGACTTTGTCCGAAGGACCCGGAGACCTTCTTCGGCTTTTACTTTTTGATTGACCGCGGCCACACAGGGAGACCGCCCGGGAGGCTGACGATATCCAAGCCTCACGCGCCGACGCTATGGAGGGAGGATGACCAGGACGAGAACTTCGTTCAACTGGAACTGAGTTCGGGACGGATCAAGATCTGGGACAGGATTGCCGTTGGTGACCACGAGGACAGTCTCATAGCCTTCCTTGGAGACAACTTTCGTCATCGGAAGGGGTCGTACGTCGTTGCACAGATAGGCGACTATCACGGAGAGTTCAACATACAGAACGATACCATCCGAGAACTGACAGTCCGCAAGACTTGTGACCAACAATGACTCAACGATCCCACAACAGCATTGAGCCATCGAGGCTGTTCGGAGCTGCCTTGAGTGTCTTCGAAGCGGTACACAGCCTTTCTTGTGCCACAGCTCTGCGCCCTCTGCGCCTTGGCGCCTCTGCGTTCTTCCTCGCCTTCTCCTCCCTCCTCCCCTCCTTCTCCCAGGAACTCCTCACCGCCGAGCAGGCCCTGAACATCGCCCTGGAGCACAACCACGGCATCCGCCTCGCCAAGCTGTCGCTGAAGACCGCCGAACTGATGAACACCGCCGGACAGGCGGGTATGCTGCCATCCATCGATGCCATTGGCCAATACGATGGCGACCGGAGCGCCACGCGGCAGACCTTCTTCAGCGGCGAAGTGCGCGAGGTGGACGATGCGAACAGCCAGATCCTCAGCGGCGCCATACAACTGAACTGGACGGTCTTCGACGGTCTCACCATGTTCGCTGTGAAGGACAGGCTGGCCGCGCTGGAGGAGATCGAGCGCAACCTGTTGAAGCAGCAGGTGGAGTCCACCGTGTACGAAGTGATGGCCGCCTACTACCAGTCCGTGCAACTCCGCAAGGCGCTCGATGTACAGCGCGAAGGCCTGCGCACCGGCCGCGAACGTTTGATGATCGCCGAAACGGGTGAGCGCATCGGCAGCAGCAGCGGCTTGGAAGTGATACAAGCACGGCTTGATCTGAGCACCGATAGCGCTGCCATACTGGACCTGAAGATGCAGGACGCCAACGCACAGCACCGCCTCAACATGCTGCTGGGCCGCGATCCCGCCACGCCCTTCGCCACGGAAACGGAGATCCCCGCAGCGGAGGAACTGGACCTCACCACCCTGCAACGCGATGCGCGCGGCACCAACAGCAGCCTGATGCAGGCCCGCCAGCAACAGCTCACCGCCGACATCTCCGTGAAGGAACTGCGCGGTGCACTGATGCCACGCATCGATGTCTTCGGCAACTATGCTTATCGCCGCAGCCAGAGCGACGTGGGCTTCCTGCAGAGCAACCGCGCCATCGGTCCCGACTACGGCGTGCGGGTCAGCGTGCCCATCTTCCGCGGAGGGCAGGCCTCACGCGCCACCGAAGCCGCCAAGCTGGGTCGTGAGCAGGCCGCCATCACCACCGAGGAAACGCAACTCCTGGTGGAACAACAACTCCTCGATGCCTGGACGCTGTACAGCACCGCCCGCACCCGCGTGGCCTTGGAGCAGGGCAATCTGCAAGGCACCCAGACCCAGGTGGACGTGGCGCTGGAGAGCTACCGCATCGGCGTGATCACCGCCGTGGAACTGCGCGATGTGCAGCAAGGCCTGATCGATGCGGAGAACCGCCTGCTGCTCGCACAGTACGAGGCCAAGCTGGCGGAGCTGCAGTTGAAGTGGTTGGCGGGGAGGCTGGTCTGAGTCCCACAGGCGCCTCGCCTGTGGCTGACGAAGACCACCGACCGCTCCTATACTTCGATCAAGAAGTCCAGGCCGGCGGCTCGGAGACCGATTTACTTTCCATGGAAAGTATATTATTACCTTTGCCTCAGCCTCCCGGCTTTGTTGGCATGCATGGCCACAAGCGAGGCGCCTGTGGGACATGCACCGCCGCAAAGCCATACAACTCATGAGCATCGCACCACTGGGCGCGGCACTCTCGCTGCGCGAACTTGGCCGGGCGCTGGAGAATGTGCCCTCCACTCCCACCATGCCCGTGCTCTTCCTCGGCCACGGCAGCCCGATGAACGCCATCGAGGACAATGAATTCTCGCAAGGCTGGAAGGCGATCGCGAAGGACCTGCCGAAGCCCAACGCCATTCTTTGCATCAGTGCGCATTGGGAGACGAAGGGCACCTTCGTCACAGGCATGGAGAAGCCGCGTACGATCCACGACTTCGGTGGCTTTCCGAAGGAACTCTTCGCCGTGCAGTACCCAGCGCCGGGTAGTCCTTCCGTAGCGAAGCAGACGCAGGAGGCCATCACCAGTCGCCACATCGGGGTGGACCACCAGTGGGGCCTGGACCACGGCGCGTGGAGCGTGATCATCCACCTCTACCCCAAGGCCGATGTGCCTGTGGTGCAACTGAGCCTGGACCGCGGCCTTTCACCGCAGGGCCACTACGACCTCGCGCGTGAACTCGCCGCGTTGCGTAAGAAAGGTGTGCTCATCATCGGCAGCGGTAACATGGTCCACAACCTGGGCGTGATCGACTGGCGCAACCCCGATGGCGGCTACGACTGGGCCATCGAGGCCAACACACGCATGAAGGAGCTGATCATGAACGAGGGCCATGCGCAACTGGCCAACTACAGCGCGCAGGGCCGGGCTTTTCAACTCAGCATCCCCACACCGGAGCACTACCTGCCGCTGCTCTACGTGCTTGGGTTGAAGGACAAGAAGGAACCTGTGCAGCTCTTCAACGACCGGACCGTGATGGGGAGCATTGCGATGACGAGTGTGATGGTGGGGTGATCAAGCGCAGGTACGGGACTTCCCCATCCAGCGCACGCTACGTACGGCCTTCGATCAACGCCACAAGATCATCGACCTCGATCTTCAGGTCCTCCCGAATGATCTTGCGCAGCAAGCCCTTTGGCAGGTCTTTGTTGGCATGGACCGGGATCGTGGTCACACGACCGTCAGGATGCCTGAGCCGATGGTGCGATCCATTCACTCGCACCAATTCGAATCCCTCATGCTGTAGCACGCGCATCAAGTCCTTGCCCGAAATGACCGGCATGGTACCCATCACGAAGCCATGCGCGATACGGGCACCTCGATCTCCCGGAAGCCAACGAAGCGGTTCAGCTGCTGAGGCTCCTCCTCCTCCATGCACATGCCGATGACCTCCTTGATGTTGGCCATGGCCTCTTCCACCGTGGCGCCATAGGAATGGCAGCCTTTGAACACGGGGCAACTCACGATGAACACGCCGTCCTCATCGGTCTCGATGATCAAGGGAAGGTGAATGGTCTCCATGTCCTGCTTTGTTCAAAAGTAGTGCATGCCCCCAAGAGAATTGCGTGTGCAGGAAATTCGGACCGCGAGGAGCCTTCAACGACCGCACGGTGATGGGGAGCATTGCGATGACGAGTGTGATGGTGGGGTAATGTCGCACAGGCATCTTGCCTGTGCCCAGCCCCAGCCCAGCACAGGAAAGATGCTTCCGCGACCGTATCTTCCGCTCGTTCGATCAGAAAATACCATGCAACAGGCATCCCGATCGAAGATCAGCAACCGACGTCTCGCTTTCTATCTGGCCTTTGGACATGTTGCGATGGCTACGGCCTATCCCTTTATCGCACCCAATAGCGATTTACTATTCTACGCCCTACTCCCAGGCTCCTTATTTGTCTCGCTCATCTTGTTCATGGAGCGGGACCCATTCTTCCTACTGATCATCAGCCAGTCATTGGCGTTTGCGATCGTCTATGGCTTCTTCTGGGTAACATTCAAGGGGCTTCGTGATGATGGTCGGTAGTGGATCCTACTCTTCGACCAGACGTCATTTAGCTCAGCCTTCCCACAACGACCGCACGGTGATGGGGAGCATCGCAATGACGAGTGTGATGGTGGGATGACACAAGCGTGTGTAAAATCCAGAGATCGGTTTTCCTGAGCAGTACAGCGTCAACTCATCGAATACACCGTGAGCCCGAACAGTGCGCTGGCGCCAAGCCAAAGCAACATATTCACCTTGAAGCGATGCAGCGCGATGAAGGAAATGACGACCCAGCCCAGGGAGAATAGATCGAGGTTCTCCCATGCCAGGTCTTCCGGAAAAAGTACCGCCCGGCCCAGATAGATGGTGAGGTTCAAGACCACCCCAACCACTGCGGCCGTCACCAGCGAAAGGACCTCCCTCAGCCACATGATGTTCCGCGTGCGTTCGATGATGGGCGCACCAGCGAAGATGAACAGGAAGCAGGGCAGGAAGGTGTAGTAGGTGGTGACCACCAGTGCCAGACCACCCATGGCCACCGATGCGCCGAAGTGGTTGTAGCCCGCCATGAAGCCCACGAAGGCCAGCACCATGATCAGGGGTCCGGGCGTGGTCTCGCCCAAGGCAAGGCCATCCACCATCTCCATGCTCGAAAGCCACCCCAGATCCTCCACACTGACCTGCGCCACATACGGCAACACTGCATAGGCCCCGCCGAAGGTGACCAGTGCCGCCTGCGTGAAGAAGCTGCTCAGCACACGCCAGAACCCCGGGTCGTCGCTCATCAGATGCAGCACCACCAGGGGCAGTAACCAGAAAAGCAGCGTGATGCCCACCTGTCCCGCCAAGCGCATTGGCGAGAAGCCCGATCCAGCCGGCGGTGAGCCGCTATTCAAGTAGAAGAAGTCCTCATCCACGGAACGGACCTTTGCCTGTGCCGATGTCGGTTTGAAACTGCCGGGCACCAGTTTTCGGAACAGGGCCGCCACAAGTATCGCGGCGAGGATGATCAGCGGGAAAGGGACATCGAACCAGAAGATGGCGATGAACGCCGCCACGGCGACCGACCAGTGGAAGGGCGTCAGCAGCGACTTCCTGCCGATCTTGAACAGGGCCAGGATCACGATGGCGATCACAGCGGGCTTCAGACCATTGAACAGGGCCAGCACCCAGGGTACCTGCCCGTAGGTGACGTAGACCGCACTGAGGGCGAAGAGGATGAACATGGACGGCAGCACGAACAGCGCTCCGGCCGCGAAGCCTCCCCAGCGTCCGTGCAGCAACCATCCGATGTAGGTGGCCAACTGCTGTGCTTCCGGTCCGGGCAGCAGCATGCAGTAGTTGAGCGCATGCATGAAGCGGCTGTTGCTCACCCAGCGCTTTTTCTCCACCAGGAAATCGTGCATGATGGCGATCTGCCCGGCAGGCCCACCGAAGCTGATGAAACCCAGCTTCACCCAGAAGGCGAAGGCTTCGCGGAAAGTGGGGGCCGGGGGCCGTGTGTCGTTCATCATGGTAGAATGCGGTTCCTTGCTCCCTGCCATACCGATCATTCCATGCCCATGGCCTTCAACAGCGTGCGGGTGCTAAGGAAAATGACGAGCAACCCGACCACCCCCATGGCCACGCGGACGTTGATGCGGTGGCACACATAGGCTCCGATCGGCGCGGCCAGCGCACCACCCGCAATAAGGCCAAGGATCACCGGCCAACTGTCCATGCCGATCAAGATAGTGAAGACCCCGGAAGCAGTAAGGGCGACCAGGAATTCCGATGCGTTCACCGTGCCGATGGTCGTTCGGGGATGATTGCCCGAACCGATCAGCGTGGAGGTGACCACAGGACCCCAGCCACCTCCACCGGAGGCATCGGCGAAGCCACCAAAGAGAGCCAGAAGTGACACCTTGGGGGGAGGCCCCTTCAGAAGGACCGTACGGCGGAAGGCTTTGCGGAAAATGATCACACCCATGACGAGCAGATAGAGCGCGACGATGGGCCGCATCGCGGAAGCGTCCACCGAACTGAGCACGTATGCCCCCAAGGCAGCACCAATGGCACCAGGCAAGGCCAGCCGTTTGAACAAGCGGAAGTCCACGTTGCCAAAGCGCCAATGCGACACCCCTGAGATGGCCGTTGTGAACACCTCCGAAACGTGCACGCCTGCACTGGCCGCAGCGGGAGGTACGCCCATGGCCACGAGGAAGGAAGTGGCCGTAACGCCATATGCCATGCCAAGGGCCCCATCCACCATCTGCGCCGCAAAGCCGATCCCCAGGAAAAGGAGGAACTCCCGTTCCGTGACGAAGTCCAGGGCCATTTCGCTCCAGGGCGAGCCAGTGCGCATGGAGATGATGTGGAACAAGCACACCAGGACCGCCGACCCAACGAGGAACAGGATGTATCCGCGCAACAAATTGACGAAGGGGTAAACCCGTGGTCCTTCGATCGATCCAGTGGTCGTACTATCCGGGTGCATAGCCTGTCTGAATTGGGAATGAAGATCGATGCTGCTTTGGCGTGGGCGGACAATGTCCTGGTCGTCGCTCCTCGCAGTGACACCGGTGGTAACCCGTCGGGCAACGCTCAAGGACCCTTGGTAGCGGGTTCCACCAGTGTCGGAAGTGACTTCTACCGATCTGGGCGATCTGCCATGTTGTGGGTGATGTGATCAAAAGGTCCGTCGTAAGGTGATCCCGTAGGTGCGCTGATCCCCGAGCACGCCTGCATAGTGCCCGGCGTTACCACCAGCGGGCAGCAGTTGCTCGAAGTAATCCTTGTCCAGCAGATTGCGCCCCCAGAGGAAGATCGAAAGACCCTCCTTGCCCCGGAAGCCCAAACGGCCGTTGAGCAGCGCGTAGCCATCGATGTTCAGGAACTGCGAGGGCGAAGGACTCGACGAGAAGGCCGAGCGGTAGTAGGTGTCGAAGGCCACGAAGTACTTCCCGTCCTTGCCCAGGAACTGCCCGCCACGTGTGACAAGTTCACCGCCCAACGAACCGGCCCACTTGGATATGCCCGGGAGATCACCGCCCGAGATGTCCTTGAAGGCCACCGGAGCACCGACCTGCTCAAGCGGCAGTGGTGCGTTCGTGAATGACACGTAGATGCCTTCCGTCCATGCCACAGCGCCATAGAACGAAAGTTGATCGTTCACATACCAACTGGCATCGAGCTCCACGCCGATCACCCGTACCTCCTCGGCATTGGCCAGGTAGCCACGGTTCACACCCAGCTGCGGCGATTGCACCAGCGTCTGGTAGTCCGTGATGTCCGTGCTGTGGGCCACCACGTTCAGCACCGTGTTCTCCGTGGGCCGCGTTTTCACACCCACCTCGAAGTGTTGCACGTATTCGGGGCGGATCACCGCGAGGTCCAGCGCTGGCTGGCCTTCGATGTTGGGCAGGCCGCCCAGGTTCACACCCACGGGCTTGAAGCTGGTGGAATAGGTTGCGAAGACGTTCCAACGTCTGCCGGATCGGTAGGCCAGGGTCAATTGTCCGGTCAGGTTCTCCTCCTGCGCACTTGCAACGAATTCCTGATCGTTGTAGACCGATCGTTGCAGGGCGATCAGGGCCGGGTCATCGGTCTGCAGGCCGCCGAAGGTATCCCGCTTGTAGTCCACATCCTTTTCGTCGTAGTTGTATCGGATGCCGGGTAGAACGTGTAGGTTCTTGATCACCTCCCAATCGATGTTGGCGAACACCGCACCGCCCAGGCTGGTCAAAAGGGCATTGGTGTTGATCCCATAGCCATCCAAAAGTCCAGGTGTCTCCCACAGCGGGTTGGTGTTGCTCTGGATGAATCGCCACTGTGCGGAACCAGATTCCTCGGTATGCACGGGATCGGTCTTCAGTTCCTGGCCGATCGCGTACACCCCCACCACCCCACTGAGGCGTTCGGTGAAGTTGCCCGCATAGCGGATCTCCTGCGACCAGTTCTGATGCCTTGAAGGCGCTTGCGATCGCGTGAGCACGGGCAGCCCGGTGAAATCCCGGTCGTTGCTGGGGTCCCAGTTCCAGTAGCGCCAGGCCGTGGTGGAGGTCAAGGTGCCCGGCCCCAGTTCGATGTCCGCGTTCAGCGAAACGCCACCCAATTCGTTGCCCGACTTCCACGGTGTGTCGTGGTCGATCTTCCGGTCGAATGGGTTGCGGCTGGGCAACTCGTAATCCAGATCGGCGATGATGTTGTCGAACTGCCGGAAGTCCGCCCGTTGGGTGCGCACCACCCCGGCGAAGACCTGCGCATAGCCATCGGGTTTCTGGCTGGTGATGTCGCCCACGAAGGTGATCGCGACCTTGTCCGATGGCTGGTAGAGCAACTGGGCGCGCACGCCCAGGTTGTTCAGGTCGTTCACGGCACGATCGGTGCGGACGTTCTGGATGAGGCCATCGCGTTGGGTGCCGGAGAAGGAGACACGCGCGGCCACCTTTTTCCCCAGGGGCCCGGTCACGGAGCTCTTGGCTTGTATGAAGCCGAAGTTGCCGTAGCTCAGTTCGAAGTTGCCAGCTGGTGTGAAGCTGGGCTTGCGGGTGACGACGTTGAAGGCCCCGGCAGTGGTGTTCTTGCCGAAGAGCGTGCCCTGCGGACCGCGCAGCACCTCGATGCGCTCCACGTCGATGAAATCCAGGGTGGTCACGGCGGGCCTTGCGAAGTACACGCCATCCACATAGAAGCCCACCCCCGGGTCGATGCCGTCGTTGGTAAGCCCGAAGGTGGAACCCTGGCCGCGGATGTTGAGCGTGGTGTTGCGTGGGTTGGAGGAATAGAGTTGCACGGTGGGTACCAGCTCCTTCAGCCGGTTCACGTTGAAGGCACCGGCCTCCTCCACCAGTGCACCGCCGATCACGGAGATCGGGATGGGTACCTCCTGGGCGGTCTCGCGGCGTCGTCGTGCGGTGATCTCCACTTCGCCGAGTTGCTGGGCGGAAGCGAATAGCACCACTTGCACCGGACGTGTGTCGGACACGGTGACCTCCTGTGTCACATACCCAACGAAGGAGAACCGGAGCGTAACCGGAAGCGGACCAATGGTCGTAAAGCTGAACGCACCGGATGCATCCGTGACGGTCCCGTTCAGGGTTCCATTTTCCACCACGGTCACCCCTACCAAGCCGCCTGGCTGGTCCTTCTCGACGACCCTACCTGACACGCTCACCTGTGCATGGAGGGGAATGGATACGGCTGCTGCCAGGAACAGCGATCCCACAAGGCCCATCGAATGCGGCCAGAGTTTGTCTTTTTTCATATAGGTTTTATATGTTATTGTGAAGCGGATCCCGTCGATCGCATGACCTTAGGATCAGGCGTCGATCAATGCGAAGCGGTCGGTCAACTGTGCAAGCACCTGCCGCCAGCCCTTGCTTTGCAGTTGGGGGCGTTGCACCGCGATGTGCCTGGCGAGCGCATTGGCCTGCAGGCGTATCTCCGGCACGGCCGTGCATTCCCAAAGTGTGGGTTTGCACAAGGGTCCAATGGCGAAGAGACTTTCGGACACCCGGCCCGCTGCATCCACCAAGGCGCCGGAGGGATCGGTGCGGATGCCCATGTGCAGCGGATCCCAGCTTACGAAACCCATGGCCAACATGTCCACCAACAGTGGTTGGTCCAGGCGTCGGGAATCGGATTGTGGGCCGGTACAGTTGATCAGGTGTTTCGCCCAGACGTCCGTGACCTTCCCACTGCCGCGTTCCCTGCAAGCGATACGGAGCCGCTCATCGTCCACCGTGACCTTGGCAATACGCGCGGCAAGGTTGCGTACCGAACCATTGGCCATGGCCTGTTGCAGCCGCTGATGCACCTGCGCGGGCATGCGGTGCCGGTGGATCTCCCAAAGAGGGCGCACATGCCGCAGGAAGCGTTGGCGTTCGTCCAGAGGCATGCCCATCCACCAACCCTGCACAAAGGGTTTAACCGCATCCATCACGGCTTGCCAGGGTACCCCGGCTTCGCGTGCAGAACGTGCTTCGGCGCGCAACCATCGGAACAGATCCGTGACAGCGTATGGAGCCGTGGGAAGTGGCTGTCTAAGCGACCAGGTATGCCCCAGCGCGTGTGGCAAGGGAACCCGTCCATTGCGTGAAAGCACGGTGATCCCGCCTTGGTGCCCTGCATCCTTCAAGGAGAACAAGAGGTCCACCATGGTGAGGCCCATTCCGATGAAGACCACATCGTCATCCGGCTGTATGCGGCCCAGAACCCCTTCGGCCCATGGCCAGGGGATGTAGCCCGGTTGCTTGCGGGCCGTGGGATCCAAGCCCTGAATGTGTGCCGGCGGTGCATTACCCAAGGCCAGCACAACAACATCCGCAGTGAGCAGGCGGTCATCGTCCATACGGATGCGAAACCCGTGGGCAGGGTGCTCATCCAATCCGACCACTTCACCATGCACCACGTTCAAGCGCCGTGGGTGATGCTCAACGCTCGAATGGAACCGGTCGCTCACATAGTCTCCGAACAGGTTGCGGGACACCAGATCGTTGGGTGCGGATGCAGGCAAGGGGCCGGCTTGAAGCCAGTCCAGGAAGTCGTCCGGCCGTTCGGCGAAGAGGCTCATACTCCCAGCCGGCACATTGAGCAGCTGTTGACTCAGGCGGGCGGAATAGGCCACCCCGCGCTGCAACTGCCGGGTTTTGCGTTCCACCAGGGTCACGCTCACACGCTGGTCAATATGCTCCAGCAGCCGCATCGCCGTGAGCGTTCCGCTTAGCCCTCCCCCTATCAAAGCTATTCTCAACATGATGCGACCATTGCTAATCTTCTATTGGACCTTGAGTCGTTGACGGCCATTCATTTATCACGACCGGCCGTTGCAAACATATTATTCCTATCTGTTCAGTATGTTATTATGTCAAAAAAACTCAGGATCGCCTGCTGAGCCGGCCTTCGCGGTTGATCACGTCCGCAAGCGTAGCCCGCTTCAGCATACGCACAGCGGCTTCCCGCACTTCCAGGAACACATCCCGGATGCCGCAGGCCTGCTCGTCCACACATTCCTCACAGCGTTCATAGTAGTTGTGTGTCACGCAAGGCACCAGCCCGATCGCGCCATCGAAGAGGCGGATCACCTCGGCCATGTGGATCTCCTTGGGTGCTTTTCGCAGGGCATGTCCCCCGCTCCTGCCCCGCTTGCTTGTGATCAGTCCGGCATTGCGCAGGTCCACGAGGATCGCCTCCAGGAACTTGCGTGGCACACCGGCACGATCGGCCAGTTCCGCAGCGCTCAAGGGGCCTTCCTTCCGCGCCTTGGCCAAATGGGTAAGCGCGTTCAACGCGTACTTGGTGCGCTTGGAGAGCATGGGGTGCGAATGTAGCGGGGTAAGGCCACACTGACGGCCAACCAGGGTAGCATTGGTCATGGACCCCATGCCTGCGTGATCATAAATTTCCCCCATGCGCCTCCTCTCCCGCACCACTGTCCTCCTCTCCGTCATTGTCCTACTCACCTTGCTTGCCACCATCGGCGGCATCACCGTGGAAGGGCTCTACCGCGACAACGCCTTCGTCCAACTGGCTTGGTGGGTGAACGATCGCGTGACACTCTACCTCGGCGTACCGCTGCTGCTGGCGACATTCATCATGGCACTGCGAGGAAGCCTGCGTGGACGACTCCTCTGGCTCGGCATGCTGTGGTACCTGGTGTACAACTACGCCTTCTACCTCTTCGGTGCGGCCTTCAACGCACACTTCCTGCTGTACGTGGCGCTCTTCACCCTGCCCACGCTGGCGCTGATCGCCGGGCTGGTGGATCTGGACATTGCCGCGATCCGTTCGCGCATGCCGTCGCGCACAGTGCAGCGCATCGTGGGTGGCTACATGGTGCTGTGGGGCCTGATGCTCGGCGCGCTGTGGATCGCACAATCCAGTGCCTACTTCATCGACGGTACCCTGCCGGAACTGCTGGACACCACCGGTGGCTCGACACACCTGATCGCTGCACTGGACCTCTCCTTTGTTGTCCCCTCCTACCTGCTGGCGGGTTGGTGGCTGTGGCGCGAAAACCCGTGGGGCGTGGTGGCTGGTGTGCTCGCCAACATGAAAGGTGCCCTGTACTGCGTGGTGCTGGCTTGGGGTGCGCATGCCGGGGACCAGGCGGGCTTTCCCGGTGGCGAACTGTTGCCATTGTGGGGTACGCTGGCGGTGGTGGGTGCGGCGGCGGTGGTACTCTTGTTGCGCCCCGAGCACCATGCGTGAACCTTCGGATCACCAGATGTCTATGGACACCTGCTCCACATTGGCGCCTGCCCAAATGCCCAGCCCACCTTCGATGTTGGTGAACACCTGCACCGGTTCGGCGAAGGGATCACCTTCCACATAGGCGTAGCGTTCCAGCGTGCGGTAGTAGCGGAAGGCGCTCTCGGAGATGCTCACCAGGCGCAGGTCCAAGGTGCCGGGGCGGATGAAGCTTTCCAGCCGTACCCTGAAGGAGCGGGTGTTGCCGTTGAACGTATCGTCGCGGAACACGGCGCGGCCGAAGAACACCCTGGTCTCGCCAAGTCCGGCATCGCTTTCAGAGATCAATACCTGATCCGTGGTGGAAAAGTAGGCGCGGCTCCAGAACGGCTCCTCCACCTCGATGGTGTCGTTGACAAAGGTTCCCGTGTTGGGGTCGAAGACCGTTTCGATGACATAGCGCTGCCCGATAAACCCTTCCAGCATGTAGAAGTTGCTACGGTCGCCCGGGTCGTTGATGGTGAGGGTCAATTCCAAGGTGGTGAAGCCGAAGCCGGACCCGTCGTCCGTGTTCTCCACGCTTACCGTGTCCCATTGCTGTATGGGCACTGCGAAGGGCACCCGGTCCCTGGCCTGCACGGTACCCAGCCCGCTGGCCGAAGCCTGCACGGCCAATTCACTACCGGCCGCGATAACAGTGGTTCCTTGGTAAATGCCATCACCTTGGTGTACCAGTTCCTCCAGCAGGTTGCCCTGGCCATCGAACACACGCACCTGCCCGTTGGTAACGCCGGAGATGGGGCCGGGATCGATCACGCCCCGGCTGTTGGAAAGTTGGACTGTGAGTACCGAATCGGCCGTGGCCAGGCTGTTCAGCACCAGCCGTGGCTGTAGGTCCTCCCCCTCGAAATCGAGGTACTTGCGGCAACCCGTGGCCAGCACGGTGAGCGCCAGCAGCCACAACAGTGGTTTGGAATGGAGGCTCTTTTCCATCAGAAGCTGAAGTTGTAGGTAACGGATGGCACGATGGGGAACAGGCTGATCTGGGCGAGCCGTTGGCGACCGAAGTCGTCCACCGTGAAGAATAAGTAGAAGGGATTCTGCCGGCTGTAGGCATTGTAAAGACCCAGGCTCCAAGTGCGTTCGCCCCACTTGGTGGGCTTGTGCATGTTCACACCCAGATCCAGGCGGTGGTAGGCCGGTGTGCGGTAGTTGTTGCGCGCATCGATGTGGGCGATCTCGTTCACCCCGTACGGGTTGTCCATCCCCGGCAAGGCCGGGTAGCGCTCCAGTGGCAGGGTCACCGCGTTGCCCGTGCCATACACCCATACCAGGCCCACATCCACGCGTTCGTTGAAGTGGTGGGTCACGGCCAGCGAGATGTCGTGGCGGCGATCATAGCGGAAGGGGAACACGCGCCCCTCGTTGAGCGCATCGAACTGCCGTTCGGTCCACGACAAGGTGTAGCCCAGCCAGCCGGTGGTGCGTCCAGACTTCTTTTCCAGCAACCACTCACCGCCATAACTCCAGCCCCGGCCCACCTCCACGTTGTTCTGCCAATCGGTACCGGAGGCCAGGAAGGACGCACCATCCTTGTATTCGATCAGGTTGCGCATGTACTTGTAGTAGGCCTCGAAGGTGCCCATGTAGTCCTTGCCCAGGGACCGCGTGTAGCCGGCCGCCACCTGGTCCGCGAACTGGGGCTTGATGCGTTCGGTGGGCGGCACCCACAGGTCGGTGGGCAGGCCGATGCCCGCGTTGGTGAGCAGGTGGAGGAACTGCGCCATGTTGGCGTAGGAGAGCTTCAGGGAAGAGTGCTCGTTCAGCAGGTAGCGGCCCGAAAGGCGCGGTTGTAGGGAGAGGTAGTTGGTGTTGTTCACGAGGAAGCCCGAGCCGTGCAGTCCGGCGTTCACCTTCACCTTGCTGCCCAATGCGAATTCGTCCTGCACGTACGCGAAGAACTCCTGCGCCACGATACGCCGTGCCCCGTAGGTAGTGTCCTGGCGAACGAACTCGTTGCGATCCACTGCACGGTTCACACCCGGGGTGAAGGTGTGCAGGATGAGCCCACCGCCGAACTTGACGTAATGCTCGGGCACCGGCATGTAGTTGAAGTCGGTGCGCACGCTCCAGTCCTCGATGCCCGAGCGGTACGAGATGGCCGAATAGCTCTTGCTCTGCTGGCCGTTGATGGTGCGGATGGACTCCTGCTCACTGCTCACCCGGAAGCGATAGTTGCTGTAAGTGAGCGTGGTATTGCTGAACAGGCGCGGGTTGAAGACGTAGTTCCAGCGAAGGGCACCGATGGCGTTGCCCCAATCCAACCCCGTCTCGGTCTTGTCCTCGTAGTTGTTGCCGAAGCTTCGATATTCATAGCGGTCCCGAGCGTAGAAGCGATCGCGACCGAAGTAGCCGCTGAGGAACAAGCGGCTGCGGTCGCTGAAGCGGTGGTTGATCTTGGCGTTGAGGTCGTAGAAGTAATAGCCGCCCACGGAGTTGCCGTCCGATGCCGAGCGGATCAGCGGACGGGCCAGCACATCCAGGTAGGTGCGGCGAGCGGATACCATGAACGAAGTGGTCTCCTTGATGATAGGTCCTTCCAACGTGAGGCGCGAGGCGATGAGCCCGATGCCGCCTTCGCCGCGCAGCTTCTGGTTGTTGCCCTCCTTCATCCGCAGATCGATCACCGAGCTGAGGCGCCCGCCATACTCCGCCGGGAAGCCGCCCTTGGTAAGGGTTACCGAGCGGATGGCATCGGTGTTGAACACGGAGAAGAAGCCGAAGAGGTGGTTGGCGTTGTACACCGGCACGCCGTCCAGCAGGATCAGGTTCTGGTCAGGTCCGCCGCCGCGCACGTAGAGGCCCGAGCTGCCCTCGGTTCCGCTTTGCACGCCCGGCAGCAGCTGGATGGTCTTCATCACATCCCGCTCGCCCAGCAGCACGGGCAGGCTGCGCACCATTTCCATCGGCAATTCCACCGTGCCCATGCGGGTGCTCTCCACCTCCTCCCCGGTGCGGCGCCCCACCACTTCCACTTCGCGCAGTTCCAGGGATGGGCCGAGCTTCACGTGCTGGGTGATCGCTCCGGAGAGCAGCGCCCGAACTTCTTCCGCCTGGTAGCCCACGAATGAAAAGCGAAGCACCACACTGTCCGCAGGCAGCGTGAGGCTGTAGAAGCCATACACATTGCTGATGGTGCCCTTCCCCGAGCGCAGGTCGAACACGGTGGCGCCTATCAATGCCTCACCCGAGCGCTGGTCGGTGATGTAGCCTGAAATGGTGCCGTGGGTCGGTTGGGCTTGGACCGGGGCGGCCACGGCAAGCCCAACAGCGCAGAGCATGCCGGGACCGATCGCGCGGAGGAATGTCAGGCGTAGCATGCAGTGAGGGGGAGGAAGTATGGCGAAGGCTAGCTTATCCGTTGCGAGGAGATCGGGCATGTGACGCTTGATCCATCGAAAAAGTAACAGGCTGGGGGACCACCATTTGCCCGTTCCATACTGAACGAGCATCTCATTGATTAGGCCGGAATTTAACATGGAACGGTCCACAACGTGGCGAAGTAGGTGCAGGACGGCCCGGTCAGGTACGCTGGCAATACTGGGCTTGCTGCGGCCTGCCGAACTAACCCTTCACCGGGGGTGAGCCCCCTCAGTGGAAGAACTGCATCACCTTGCTCCACAGCTTTCGTGTCACCAGCAGCGGCGGGGCCTGCAGGCCGTTCAGCCCCCAAGCGGCGCGCACCTCGCGGTTCGCCTGCAGGATGTGCTTGATGCTGCCGTTGCTCATGCCGCCCAAGCGAAAGCGCACCAGCACCTCGGGAAGATGCACGGTCGGCACCTGGTGCTTGTAGAGGAAACGCAGCAGGATCTCGTAGTCCGCGCCAATGCGCAAGTCGGTGTTGAAGTGGCCGAAGCGGTCGTATATACTCTTGCGGATGAAGGTGCCCACATGCGGTGGCATCCATCCCTTACGGAAGTTCTCACGGCGGTACGTTCCGCTTAGCCAGGTGCGGTGGATCTTGTGGATGTCGTGCTCGTCCACCATGATAATATCACCGTACACGGCATCAGCGGAACTGCGCTGGAAAGCCTCCACCACCTGGGCTATCACGTCGGGTGTCATCAGTAGATCACCGGCATTGACAAAGCCGATCACCTCGCCGGTGGCCCGGCGCAGGCCCTTGTTCATGGCGTCGTAGATGCCTTTGTCGGGTTCGCTGACGAGGGTGGTGATGCCGCGCTTGCCCAGAGTTGCGCGATAACTTTCCAAGATCTCCACCGTGCCGTCGGTACTGGCGCCATCGATCACCAACAGCTCGATATCCGGGTGCGTCTGGGCCAGGATGCTGTCCAGCGTTTCCCGGATCACGGGAGCTACGTTGCGGCAAACGGTGATAAGGGTCGTTCTCACGTTGGATGTTGAACATTGAAGCGGTTGGAGGCTGGCGACCTACTCAATGACCCGTTCCCGTACCGCCACCGCCGGATTCCCCTGATAGATCGTGTACGCCTCCAGATCCTTGCTTGTCATACTTCCCGCGGCAAGCACACTGTGACTCTTCATGGTAACCCCGAGCGTGACAATGGCCCCCGCCCCCACCCAGCTGCCATCCTCCAGCACCACGGGTTTGGTGTAAGTGGGGTAGTCGATCTTCTTATAGTCGTGGCTGCCTTGTATGATCATGGCGCCCTGGCTGATGACCACGTTGCTGCCAATGGTGAGCGTGTCCAGGTTGTCCAGCCAGGCACGTTGGCCGATCCAGCTATGATCGCCGATGCTAAGCTTCCAAGGGAACTTGATGTTGACGCCGGGATGGATCACCACGCCCTTTCCCACCCGTGCGCCGAACAGCCGGAGTAGCGCGGGTTTGGGCGAGCGGAATGGAAAACACGGGTTGAGAAAGAACAATGCGTTGGTGAAGTACCACAGCGTGCGCTTCACCACGCCCGCACCGGGATCGAAGGTCTTCGCGTTGTCGAAGCGGGAAAGGTCGACGGTGGGGCGGGTCATGGGTGTCCGAAGAACTACTTGAGGTATTTGTCAAGGAATTCTGCGGGTTCCATGGCGGGTAGATCCCCTGTGGCGTAGTCCTTCACATTGCAGCTGACGATCACATCCACCTGTTTGCTCCGGACCGCTGCGAAATACTGGATGCCATCCTCCTTGTCGAGGAAATCGCTGGCAAAACTGGCGAGAAAGTCACGTTCGTCCACCGGTATCATACGCAGGGTCGGAAGCATGGCTGTCATCATCCGGTCGATGTCCTTGCGCCATGTTCTTGGTCTTGTGGTGCGCCACTTCCGCTTCAGTGCGTACATCACATTGGCCACGATCAATGGGGTCACAACTGCTTCGAGGCCATCGCGTACGACAAGGTCCAGAACAGCTTTGCATGCAGGACTTTGCACCTCGGTGCCATCGATCGTGGCCACCAGCACGTCGCTGTCCACCAGCGCTCTCATCCTTTCTTGTTCGACTTGTAAGTTGGCTTGGTGCGTGCGCCTTTGACGAGATCACTCAACCGCTGATCGTTCGCGAGGTCGGTCTCTGTGAACTTTCCACTGCCATATAGTTCATCGACCCAAGTCCGTCGCACCGGCTTTTCGACGGCCTTATCGAGTAGGTCCTCTACCAGTTCACTAACGGAACCCTTTCTACCTCGCATCAGTCGCTTGACCTTACGTGATCGGGCTTGGCTGATACGAATGGTGACCTTCTCCTTCATGTCACGAAGATAAACGGATGGGCTGGGTGAGAGTCTTCGCGTTGTCGAAGTGGGAAAGGTCGACGGTGGCGCGGGTCATGGGCGGAACATCCATTGGTACTTGTCCAGCAGGGGTTCCACCGCCAAAGATCGCAGACCCAAGGCGAACGCGCCCTTACTCAACGCAACGAAGTTCTCATCGTCCATCTCCACCATTCGCTGCAAGACCTCCTCGAAACGCTTCGGTCTAACCAACGGCAGGTCCCAACCAGCCTGCTGCCGCTCCAGATCCTTCCATGGTGTGCGGTCGCTGATGAGCAGTGGACGACCCACGCTCAATGCCTCCAGCATGGAATGGCCGAAGTTCTCGCCTACACTGGGCATGAAGACGACATGCGCTGTGGCGAGCACCTCCGGCACGTGCTCTGGCGCTACTTCACCGTGCCATGGCACCCTCACATTCGGTGGCAGCGTGGCGATCGCCGCTTGACAACGTTGCCAGTATTGTTCGTCGTACACGGTTCCGTATAGATCAAAACTGACATCACCGGTGATCCCGCCAAGGCGTTCGATGGCGAAAAGGGTGTTCTTCTCCTGTGCGATGCGACCGACACTCACAAGGCGCAATTCGCCGGGACGCTTGCTGATCGGAGCGGGTGTATCGCGATCCAGCTTGCGGCCCAGATTCGGGACGAGATGCACCACGGCATCGCTGCCGAACCAGCGCTTCACGTCCTCCACTTCCTCCGCGTTGGTGGCCTGGAACTCCACACCCTTGAAGCAGCCCGCTGCGCGCATCACCAGCAGCGTCAGTCGCTTCAAGGTGTTTTTCTGCCGCATCACGCCACTGGCCAGCATGCCGCGTACAGCGACAATGCGCCGCTGCTTCGTTCCGCGCAGCAGCCACAAGGGTAGCATGGTGCTCCACCGCGACCACATGCCATTGATGTAGACCGCATCCCACGCACGCTCCTGCAACAGCGCCTTCCAGCGTACCCCGCTGCGCCCTTCCGGCGAGGCGTACCAAACGCGTTCGCCCTTATCCTGGGTGGTCCATTGGTCTTTGGAAGGTTCAGCCGGCGAAGTTGTGGCGGTGTAATCGCGGTCGCCAGTGACGATGTGGAAGTCTATGTGATCGTGGAGGTGGTCCACCATGTTCACCAGACTTCGCACCGGCCCTCCGGCCTTGAAGAACGGCTTGTACCAATCGATGAATACGAGCACCTGCGGTTTCGACATCGCTCAGCGCTCTTGTATGATGGATACTGCGGTCCTGGCCCATGCCTCGGGGCTCCAGCTGCGGCCCAGGTCGGCACTGCGCCGGCCCATTTGCAGCAATTCGCCATCCGTGCGACGGATGATCGCCAGCAATGCATCGCGCAAGCTGGCCTTGTCCCCACTGCGGAATAGGAAGCCATTCTCCCCTTCCACCAGGAAGCGTTCCGCGGCACCCACGGCGTTGCTCAAGACCATGGGCATTCCTGCTGCGGCATGCTCATGCACCACCACGCCCCAGGGTTCATAGAGGCTGGGAAGCACGAAAGCACCGCACCGGGCGACCACCTCCTGCATCTCCGCAGCTTGTTTGAAACCGAGATGTTGGATCCGTTCGTTCCTGCCTGAAGGCGAGTTCTTCACCTCCTCGTGCGATACGCCGGTGCCAGCGAGCCACAGTTCCCAATCACCGGCCTCGCCATTGTCGCAAAGTTGGGCGAAGGCGTCGCAAAGCAGTTGGTGGCCCTTGCTGGGAATGTAACGCGCCACACATAGGAAGCGATGCGGCCACCGCCCTACGCGTTCTTCCAGCAGGCGGCGTCCAAGTGGTTCGAACAGGCTGGTGTCAGCGCTATAGAAGCCGGTGCGGATGTGATCCTTCTTAAAACCGAGGTGGCGCGCATATTCCGCCTGCGGACTTCCGGTGACCCAGGCATGGGAGAAGGTGCGCTTCATCCAACCGCGTGACAACACCATGTTGGCCCATTGGCGTGCATCGCCGCGCCAGGCCGTGTCGCAGATCATCACCGTGGGTACGCCCCTGCTTCGCGCGGCGCGGCACACTTTCAAATAACCCTTGTCCACCCACCCGCTTGTGATGACGATATCTGGCCGCAAGTCTTCAGCGAGGCCCATGAGACGGGCATTGTCAATTCCACTCCGCAGGTGATCGGTGATGCCATCCGCCACATCAAAGGTGAAGGGTGCCTCCGCGTTCACAGGCCAGCGCACCAAAGTGACCTGCACCCCGTGACAGGTGAGTGCCCGGAGACAGGCGATCACATAGGGTGCCGCCTCCGTGTAGAGGACCAGGGCCTTCATCCGGCGGCAAAGATGGCTTTCCCGTGGCCGCCCGCGATCAAAGCTGCTCGTCGTAACCGAACACCTCCTTTTTCGTC
Source organism: Flavobacteriales bacterium (assembly GCA_041747675.1). Lineage (GTDB taxonomy): Bacteria > Bacteroidota > Bacteroidia > Flavobacteriales_F > PHOS-HE28 > PHOS-HE28. The sequence continues at coordinate 15,785 of JBGTES010000027.1, read as the reverse complement.
AGTTCACGCACCGGCCCAAGCCGTTCCAGGGCTTCGAAGTCGATCTGCGCCTTTCTCCCGATGATGAGATAGGTGTATTTCCTGCCCCGGATCTCGTTGTCGAAGAAGGACTTCAGGTCCTGCAAGCCGATGGCAGGGATACGCTCGTAACTCATCCGACGGATATCCGAATCCAAACCCAGCCGGCGGGCGCTTTCCCAACTCCAGTAGATGTTCTGCCGCGTGATGCGATCGCTCTCGATCACTTTCAGCGCCGCCTCCTTCGCACCATTGAACTGGTCCCCGGCCATCGGCATGTCGTTCATCAGGGCCAGCAGCGCCTCCACCGCGTCGTTGAGTTTGTCCGCCTGGGTGCCTACAAAAGCCCGGACATAGTGGGCCTCGTCCTCCCGGCCGGGTGTGGTATAGAGTGCACGGGCCGAATACGCCAGGGCCTTGGCCTCGCGGATCTCCTGGAACACGATGCTTGAAAGTCCCGCACCGAAATACTCGTTGAAGAGCGAGGCATATGGCAGCACCGTGGTGTCGAACGGGGCGGCCTTGCTCACCAGGAGGATGTCGGTCTGCACCATGTCGTGATCCAGGAACAGCACGCTGCTGCTGGTGGTGGGCAACTCGGGGTACTGGCGTGCGGGCGGGATCTCCTTCAACGCGGTGGCTTCACGTCCGGTGGACAGGGGCACTTTGTGCGTTGCGTCCAGAAGGGTCTTCACCTCTCCCACAGGCTTGCGGCCATAATAGAACACACGGTGCTTGTAACTGCTGAGCCCTTTGATCCGGCCGATGAGTTCATCCGGGGAGATGGCCTGCATCTGCGCGATGCTAAGCGCATCGGTGAGACGATTGTTCGGGCCATGCGTGGCGTAGGACAACATGGCGGTGTTGAGGATGTAGCCCTTGTTCTTGAGCTGGTCCTGCCGCTCCTTGGCGATGTCATTGATCAACTCCGTCAGCGCATCCGCATTGGGGCGTGCATCGGCCAGCAGGTCCTCAAGCAACTCCACACCACGGCCCAGGTTCTGCTCCAGACCGCTCAAGGTCACATAGAGGCGGTCGTTGCCCACGTTCACCCCCAGGTTCAGTCCCAGCTTGAAGAGTTCCTTCTGCAGATCAGCGGGTGTGTACCTGCCCGTACCCAGGTAGGGAAGGTATTCCACGGCCAGACGCAGCGCCGGATCATGGTCGGTACCCATGTCCAGAATGTAGTTCAGCGTGAACAGGTCGTTGCTTGGATTGGCGACATGCGCAAGTGGCACGCCTCCCTTGAGGGTGCTGCGTGAGATGGCTTTCTCGTAATCCACGAACACCGGCTCCAGGCGTGCGCTGGGGATCTCCTCCCACTTCGTGCGCCATTCGCTCATCGCATCACGGTCTATCGCCACCGGTGTGATGGTGGGCTTGGGCACCTTGTAGGCGCTCTTGTTCTCGCCGGTGCGTTTGTAGACCACCACATGACCCTTCCCCAGGTGGCGGCGGGCGAAGTCCATCACCTGTTGTTTGGTCACCGCTGCCATGCGGTCATGGAGATCGAGCACCTCCTTCCAGTCCCTGTGTGTGATGAAAGCATTGGTAAGCGCACCGGCGCGTGCCCTGTTGCTGTCGCTCCAAGCGCGGATACGCCGCTGGCGCTGGTCGTTCACCACGGCTTCGATCAGCCAGTCATCGAAATCCCCACGCGCAAGCCGCTCGATCTGGCCGAGGAGCAGGTGGCGTACCTCCTCCAGGCTCTGGCCTTGCCGGGGTTCACCACGCAGCGATAACACGCCATGGTCATGCATCGTGCCCGCATAGGCCGAGGCGGCCAACACTTTCTGGTCCTGAAGCAGCTCCAGGTCGAACAGGCCCGCACGGCCGTTGCTGAGCAGGCCGGCCACCAGTGCACCGATCACCTCATCGTCACTGCCACTACCCTTCAGCCGCCAGGCGATGTCCACCCAAGCGGCCATGGGTCCGAATACTTCCACCTCCTCGGGGATCACCAAAGCGTCCTCCGGATCGAACTGGAACAGGGGCACATCCTTCGGCTTCCATGCACCGAAATGTTCATCCACCAAGGCGATCGTCGCATCATAGTCGAGGTCGCCGGCCAGGATGATGGCCATGTTGTTGGGCACATAGAAAGTTTCGAAGTAGGCATGGATCTTCGCCATGCTGGGGTTCTTCAGGTGCTCTCCCGTACCGATGGTGGTCTGTGTGCCGTAAGGATGGCGCTTGAACAGGGCCTCATACATCGCCTTGTACGCGTTGCGATAGTCATTGTCCTGGCCCATGTTGAACTCTTCATACACGGTCTCCAGCTCGGTGTGGAACAGGCGCAGCACCAACTGGCTGAAGCGCTCGGATTCGATCATCATCCATTTCTCCAAGCCATCGCTCGGGATATCATTGATGTACACCGTCTGCTCCACGGAAGTGTAGGCGTTGGTGCCCCGCGCGCCGATCGAGGAGATCATCTTGTCATACTCGCTCGGTATGGCGATGCGCGCCGCGAGGTTGGAGAGGCTGTCGATGCGCGCGTACAAACGGTCGCGTTCGGCCTCATCCGTGGTGGCCCTGCGCTGTTCGTAGAGGTCCGAGATGGCTTCGAGCAATGATCGTTCGGTCTCCCAGTCCTTGGTGCCGATGCGACTGTTGCCCTTGAACAGCATGTGTTCCAGGTAGTGCGCCAGGCCGGTGGCATCCGCAGGGTCATGTTTGCTGCCTGCACGCACGGCGATGTTGGCCTGGAAGCGGGGCGCATCATCATTGCGGCTCAGGTAGACCGTAAGGCCATTGTCCAGCTTGTAGATACGTGTGCCGATCGGATCGTCCGGAACGGAGGTGTAGGAGTAGCGCTCCTGGGCCGTGGTGGCCAGGGCAAGAACGAGGAAGAGGGGGAGAAGCAGTTGGTGTGCGCGCATGAGATGGGATCGATAAGGGAACGCGAAGTTCCGGATGTTCAGAGTGACAACGTAGCGCCGTGCCAACAGGTGGATCATTTGATCTTCAGCCGGTAGTATTGTGATGCCCGCTTGCCCTGTGTGAGACGGCGCCCAAGAAAGCGGTACCAGTAGATCAACACTGCGGGGCCGAGCAGGATGGGAAAGGCCAGCCACATAGGCAGGTGCTTTGGCAGGTCCAGGTGGATCAGGCCCAGGGTGGCAAGTAGGGTGCAGAAGGACATGACCATCCCGAATACGTGGCCATAGAGCCATCCATGTTTGTCGTGGCTGCGCTTGTAGAAGCGGTTGAATTGAAGAAACACGATCAGCAGTCCGAGGCCCCCGAAGCACAGGAACACCATCCCATCCTTGCTGAAGTGCCCCAGCAACAGGCCCGTCAGGCCCCATAGGAACATGCCCATGTAAAGCAAACCCGCGACACCTTGCGCGATGATATCCGGACGCTGCGGCCGCTGGCCTTGATGCAGCCTCTTCAAGTGGAGGGAACGATGTCCACCCAACGCCAGATGGATCGCCAATAGGGCAAGTGCGGCGGGAAGCACCTCCCCATTCTCGTATGATCGAAGCAGGGTCGCCGGGAACCATACCACAAGCGCCAACAGGTATAGCCACCCGGATCGCCGGTGAATGCTCCCGGCCTTCTTCACGGACATGGCGACAAGCGCGGCGCCCAAGGCGACGATACCTGCGTAGAGGTGCACCGAAGCGGCGATGGTGAAGATCTGATCGTCCATGCTGCCCGGGTCACAGGGCTATTCGTTCACAAAGTAGCGATATGGACCGTGCGGCAGATGGAAATAATTTTTGTTCGATGCGGCCACAGGCAACTCGGAGGTCCAGGGCATGAGGTGGACCCCTTCGATCCCGGCAACTTCATCAGCGCACGCCTCCGGCACAGCGGTGAGCGCTTCGCCCGGCCCGTCCAGTGCGGCGATGAGTAAGGTCTCGAAGGGCAAAGCCCACACCACGCCGATCCTCCGTGCTTGTAGATCCGCCTCTGGTACGATGGCTTTGCGGAGCCCTTGCGCGCGCAGATCACCGACCAGGGAGGAAAGCGCCGCGTACCGCTCTCCGGCAGGACGCGCGGCGAAAGCGATCACACGGAATTGCAGGAACAATACAAGCACGAAGGGTACGAATGCCGCGGCCCGGAAGGTTGGCCCGCGCGAGACCACCTCATGCACCAGGGGCAGGGCGATCAAAGTGGCCAACGGCAGGAGGTTCTTCTCCATCATCATGGCAGTCTCGCCCGCGTGGTAGGTCACCGCGATAAGCAAGACATAGCCCAGGCAGCCCACGACGACCAACGCGCCGATGGCCCATCCACGTCGCAGTAGGGGAAGTACAAAGGCCGCAACGAACAACAACCAGGCAGGCAGGTACAGTGCGGTATCCCGCCAGCTATGCGCGAACAGGAAGTCCAGGGCCGGTGAGGAGCTGATCCCACCGGGACTGGTCCAGCCCGCAGCAGCCGCCTCATAAAGTCCGCTTTCATATCCCGAAGGGGGCAGCAAGCTGCGGCCGAACAACCCCCAGGTCAGCGCGATCGCCATCATCATCATCAGCTCGACCCGTACGGTGGGCAGCACAATGAAGAGGAAGATCAACACATAGAGGGCCACCAGGAAGCCCAGCGGATGCACCAGCAGCACGCATCCCAGTGACGCCAGCCCCAACAGCAAGTTCCACGTACCTCCCTTCCGCGCCATCGGACCCGCCACCACCGCGGTCAGCAGGAAGGGATAACTCAGCAGGTAGTTGGCCTCCAGCACGATACCGTAAAAGGTGAGCCGGGTGCAAAGCAGGGTGGCCAAGGCACATGCAACGGCCACCCACGGAACGCGGAACACATGTGCCGCGAGGGCGAAGATCAGCCAGCCCACCAGCACATGCATCGCGCTGGCTGCTTTCAACAACGTGGGCAGTCCGGCACCGGTCAACTTCAAGAGCTTCACCACAAGTTGCGGCACCACGGCGGTGTAGCGATGGGCCTCCACCTCCACCCCATCCTTTTGCACCCACTTGTAGATCTGCAGCGCGGAATCCACGTGCACCACCCGCTCGCGGAAATGAAGGATGGAAAGAATGAGAAGCCCCAGGAAAAGCAGGTGGCCGGCCACGACCCAGACCTGCATGCGTGCTATCGCGGGCCCGCTGCTCAAGGCCTGACGATGAGCACGCGCGTACGCAACGTCGCACCATCGCGGGTGAGGGCCTCCACCGTGTAGGTGCCTGACGGGAGTCCGGTATCAATGGTGGATACGCCAGACGTCAATGCAGCGCTGAACACCTCGCGGCCAGTTGCATCCAGCAGTCGCGTAGCAAGGAGATCGTCATGGGTGGCGAGGGTGAAGCGGCCGTCGTTGGGGTTGGGATAGATCTGCAATGGCAAGGCATGAAGGTGGTCCTCTGGTATGGACAGGGGATCGAAAGTGGAGATCACTGTCTCAGTAGCCGTCTGGCCATTCAGGTCCGTGCGCACAAGGAAGACATCAGCGCCACCCGAGCCATAGGAATATGCATGCCCTCCGCAAATGAAGCCATCGTCAAGCACGTCCATTCCCAGTCCCTCGTCATCCGCAAGCCCACCGAATGTGCGGCCGAATACGAAATCCCCATCCGGAGCATTACGCATGAGGAACATGTCCTTGCCGCCACCACCCGAGGTCTTTGTATAGCCGATCGTCATAAAGTCACCGTTGTCCAGCAAGCGGTGCTCCCGACTCTCCTGATCATTGACCTGACCCCAATTGCGCGACCATAGAACACCGCCGTCGGCATCAAGTCGCACGTGCCACGCCTCATGGAATTGCGAATGGCTGCGCGTGGTCCCCACGAAGGAAAAGCCCCCATCCTCCGTGGGAAGGATGTCGTGGATCACATCCAGGCTGTCGCCGCCATACGTCTCAAACCACAGCAACGCAGCATTACCATCATACCGCGCCACAAAACCGTCGCGATGGCCCGCCTCCGTGATGAAAGACCCAGCAAGGACAAAGCCTCCATCGGGAAGTACATGAGCAGTGCGCGCCTCGTGCTCACCCGACCCACCGAACGTCCTTTCCCATACGATCTCACCCTCAGCATCTGTCCGCACCATCCAGGCATGGCCGCCAGGAGCAGGCCCGTTGAAAGTCTGACCTGCGATCAGGGTACCACCATCCGGCAACACCCTCACTTGGTGAAAGAGATCCCAATCCGGCCCGCCATAAGTGCGCTGCCAAAGCACTTGCCCCTGATCGTCCGTCAATACGAGCAGGCCATCATATCCTCCACCTCCTACCTCCTTGAAGCCTACAATAGCCAACCCGCCACTTGCCGTGATGCGCATATCCCGCGCCTGCTCCACACCAATGTCACCGATCGTGGCGGACCAGAGCATCTCACCAAGACCATCCACTCCGATCAGGTAGATGTCCGAGGCGCCCTGACCAAAACTGCCCGTGTTGCCCACGGCGATAAAATGTTCCTGCGAAGCGGCACGGAAGGCCACGCACAGATCGTCGTCCAATGCGCCATAGGTCCTGCGCCAGGTGTCCTGCGCCTGTAGCAGCATGGGACAAGCCAACATCGCCGCTATGCGGACGAATACACTCAGCCTCCGAACCATCTTCAGCATGCGTCGTTCACTATCGGTCGCCGTGGTGACCGGTTCTACCTTCGCACCCATGTCTCCCGCAGCGGTCCGCAATTTCGTCATCTTTCTGGTGCTTCTGGTGCTGATCGACCTCTATGCGTACAAAGGTCTCAACACCGCCCTGGGGAATCACAGCCTCACCGTCCGCCGGATCGTACGCTTCCTCTACTGGATCGTGTCCATCGGCGTACTGGCCCTGATCGTCTACAGCGTGGTGGCCATGCAGAACCCTCAGGCACGCCGCGATCATAGCTGGGCCTTCTCGCTGGTGGCGCTCTTCCTGCTCTTCTTCCTCCCGAAGCTGGTGATGGTGGTGTTCCATGGCCTGGACGACCTGCTGCATCTGGGACGTTGGTTGTGGGCCAAACTGCTGCCCGGCACCATGGATGCGCCCGGTGAGGCCATCGGCCGTGTGCGCTTCCTGAGCCAGCTGGGCCTGATCCTGGCCGCGATCCCCTTCACCGGTGTGCTCTACGGCGTCACCAAAGGCCGTAGCCGATTCAACCTGGCCCGTGTCCCGGTGCGCTCCAGCCGGCTGCCCCAAGCCTTCCATGGATTTCGTGTCGTACATATCAGCGACATGCATCTGGGCAGTTATGGCGGCGACATGTCCATGGTCCGGCAGGGCATCGACCTGATCAATGCGGAGCAGCCCGACCTGATCGTCTTCACCGGCGACCTGGTGAACGACTACGCCGACGAGGCCGAGCCCTACATCAATGAGCTGGCTCGTCTGGAAGCACGGCTGGGCAAGTTTTCCGTGCTGGGCAACCACGACTACAGCGACTATCCGAAATGGCCAAGCCAGTCGGACAAGGCGGCCAACCTGGTCCGGCTGAAGGCCATCCATGGCGAGATGGGTTTCCGGCTGTTATTGGACGAGCACGAAGCGATCGAGGTGGATGGCGAGCGCATCGGCTTGCTGGGCGTGCAGAACTGGGGGCATCGCTTCCAGCAATATGGCGATCTGGCGAAGACCAGGGCCGGAACCGAGCACCTGCCGTATCGCATCCTGCTCAGTCACGACCCCACGCATTGGGAGCATCAGGTATGGGGCACGGGCATCGACCTCACCCTGAGCGGCCACACCCACGGCGCGCAGTTGGGTGTGAAGATCGGCGGCATCCAATACAGCCCGGCGCAATGGGTGTACAAGCACTGGGCGGGGCTCTACAGCGAAGGTGGGCAACAGCTATATGTGAACCGTGGATTCGGATTCATCGGATTCCCCGGAAGGGTGGGCATGCCGCCGGAGATCACCGTGCTGGAGTTGCAGCGCTCTTGAACGCACGGACCAGCTTCATTCCCGGCGAAGCAGAATGACCTCCTCCTGGTGCATCAGCACGCGCCACTGCGGGTCCTCAAGTAATTCAGCGACCTTGGTGCGATAGCTTGAAGTATCCAAAGGATAGGGGCTTTCCAACGGCATCAAGAGCACATACGCGGCCTCTTTGATGATCGGGAACTGGTGCAGGGTGTCACGCAGGGCGAGATGTGGCACGGCTGGCGATTGTGCGCTCACCGAGGCATCCCTGGGGATCAACGCGATCGCCGACCGAACGACTTCCAGGTCATATGATTTTCGGTAATGGATGGGCTGGTATATGCGGATCCTGGATCGGTCGTGGTAGGCGATGGTCATGTCCATGAAATGGATCGTCACCGCCAGTGACAAGGCCAGGGATATCCAGATCATCGCCCGTTGCCAACGTGCGCTATACCTACGTGCCAGGACCACCGGCACGGCGATCCCGATGAGTGGGGCGAACTCTACGCCATAGTGCGCCACCACGCTCCACTTGCCGGGGTCGTCGTGGAACATCTTCTGCGCGATCAGTGGCAACGCCATCAGTCCCCCTCTAGGCCAGACGATGAGCGCCCACCCCCCTGCCAACAGCATCATCACCCAGAACTCCACCTTCAATGCTGTGCCGGATGGAACGCCCTTGTGGTCGATGAAAAGCGCCGCCAGAACTTCGAGCGGTCGCTCCCAGAAGGCTCTCGGTACGTCGCTCAAGCCGGCTCCAAGTATGCTGTAGTCGAAATGCGCGTATTCGGCCGTGCTGCTGAGTTTGGGCATCAACCATCCGACCACCACTACCGACCATAAGATCCCTGAAACGCCAAGGAGGATACTTGTTCGTCGCATCTCCCGGGGCACAAGTGGGCTGGTCCCGAGGACAATGGCAAGGGGACCTACCCAGAAGCCCATGTTCTCCTTCCCGATGAGGATGATCAGGAACAGCATCACCGCCCAGACCCGACGGATATTGAGCATGGCGAGAATGAACCAGGGCAGCACCATGGTGGCCACCACGTTGGAGTGATAGTCGAAAGCCATCGCAGCGAACACGCCGAAGAACAGGAGCATCATGGTCATGCCCACATCGGCGAGGGCAGGCGTCATGCCTATGCGCTGTAGCACACGGCGCAAGCCGATCGCACCAATGATCACGGCCAGCCATTGGACGATCAAAAGCGACCACGAACCGAACAGGAAGACAAGCGGTGAGAACAGGGGCAGGTATAGATCGAAATGGTCGGACAGGATGGGCTGTGCGCTTTCAAGGAAGAGGGTGCTGTCGTGCACGCGACCATGCGCGTAGTGCCACATCGCATGTGTGTACAGGCCGAGATCAAGGGCATAAGTGCGGAACAGCGCATGATTGGGGAAGGACACCAATGCCAGCACCACTCCGAAAAAGCAGAGCAGTGCGAGAGGCCTTGCCCATGTCCGGCCATCCGTGCGCATCCATGCGAACATAGACAGCGGCATGCGATCCTAATGCGATCGATCAGGGGAATACCACAGCGGCCTCCCCCACGCACTTCTCCAACTGTGCCAGATCCAACCCCGTCCGCACGCCGCGTTCCTCCAGATCCTGCACGAACAGCTCCATCTGCAGGTTGCCCACCAGCTCATCCTCGGCCATGGGGCAGCCGCCGTAGCCTTTGATCGCACCATCGAAACGGCGGCAACCGGCGTCCCACGCGGCCTGGGTCTTGGTCTTCCAATTGTCCGGCGTGCAGTGTAGGTGGGCACCGAACTCGGTCTGCGGCAGTGCCGGGATCAGCGCGCTGAACATGCTGGTGATGTCCTCGGGCTTGGCCACACCCACCGTATCGCTGAGGGCAATGATACCCGCACCCAGTTCCTTCACCAGCCGCTCGGTCCAGTGCAGGGCGATCTCCGCGTTCCAGGTATCTCCGTATGGATTGCCGAAAGCCATGCTGATGTACACGACCAACTCCTTGCCGTTGGCCTTGGCGAGTTCCGCGATGCGGGCCGTGCGTTCCCAGCTGCCTTCGATGCTGGTGTTGGTGTTGCGCTGCTGGAAGGTCTCGCTGATGCTGAAGGGATAGCCCAGGTAGCTGACGCTCTCCTGCTTCACGGCTTCCTCGGCCCCACGTTCGTTGGCTACGATCACCAACAGCCTGCTCTTCGAGGTGCCGCGTTCGATCCGCGCCAACACCTCCGCTGTATCCGCCAACTGCGGAATGGCCTTGGGGCTTACGAAGCTGCCGATGTCGATGGTATCGAAGCCCACCTTCAGCAGTTCATTGAGGTACTTCACCTTCACCTCCGTGGGGATGAAGGGGCCGATGCCTTGCATGGCGTCGCGGGGGCATTCGATGAGCTTTACGTCGGTCATTATGGGCATGGATGGGTAATGGGATCGCCTTGCGGCGATCTAAAACAAATACAGCCGCAGATGGCGCAGATCACGCAGATGGAATGCGTCGAAACATCGAGCAGTGTTCAGGATCCATGAGCTTATCTGCGTGATCTGCGTCATCTGCGGCTGAACTATTCTGAATGACTTCGCGCAGCGAAGGCTTGGTTGATCCGCTTGATCAGTGAGGGTCCTTCGTAGATCAACCCGGTGTACACCTGCACCAGATCGGCACCGGCATCCAGCTTCTCCATGGCGGCTTCGGCGCTGTCTATGCCGCCCACGCCAATGATCACCAAGGGCTTCGGCAAGCGTTCCCGCAGGTAGCGGACCACCTCGGTACTGCGCTTCCGCACAGGGGCACCGCTCACGCCGCCCATGCCCATGGCATCCACTTCGGCCTTGGGAGTGGTCAACGTTTCGCGGGAAATGGTGGTATTGGTGGCGATCACTCCGGCAATGCCGCTTTCCTTCACTACCGCGCAGACATCGTCCAGTTGGGCATCGGTGAGATCCGGAGCGATCTTCAGGAGGATCGGCTTCGAGATCATTTTCTGATCTTCTGATCTTCTGATCTTCTGATCTCCCAAACCCTTCAACCGTCCGAGGATCGCCAAAAGTGGCCCCTTCTCCTGCAACTCCCTTAACCCCGGCGTATTCGGACTGCTCACATTCACCACGAAGTAGTCCACCACTGGGTGGAGCGCCTCGAAGCAGAGCACGTAGTCGTTCACGGCCTGCTCGTTGGGTGTCACCTTGTTCTTGCCGATGTTGCCGCCGACGATGATCCCTGGCCTACGCTTCCGCAAGCGGTCCACGGCCTCCGCCACCCCACCGTTGTTGAAGCCCATGCGATTGATCAACGCACGATCGGCGGGCAGGCGGAAAAGGCGCGGCTGTTCGTTGCCAGGCTGGGGCTTGGGGGTCAGCGTGCCCACTTCGATGAAGCCGAAGCCCAGTGCGGACATGGCGTCCACGTGCCTGGCATCCTTGTCCATGCCGGCGGCGAGGCCCACTGGCGATGGGAATTTGAGGCCCATGACTTCCACCGCAGCAGCTTTTGGAGGCTTTGCTCCACCCACCAAGGCCAATGCTCCGGGGAGTTTGGCGGCGGTCTCCAGCAAGCTGAAGGTGAAGTGGTGCGCCCGCTCTGGGGCCATGGAAAAGAGCAGCGGACGGAGGAACTTGTACATCGGCGGGCAAAGGTAGCCGGGGTGCGGACCCGGCATTCAGCATCCTTCAGCCCAGCAAAAGCACATCCGCTCCTTTAAACTGCTTGAAAGCTTTGTCGGTGGTGACGAGGCGAAAACCTCCACAACGAGCGAACGCGGCGAGATAGGCGTCCATCCAAAGCTTGGGGGATGCACTTCGAACATCAGCGTAGGCCGCCCATTGAGGGAAAAGCCCCGCAGGTTCCTCTTCGAATGCGATGCGCTCTTCGGTCATGAGCTCCCCCAAGCGTTGCAGTGCCTCATGATTGGTCATGGGTTTCTGCCCGAAAAGCGACGTGACAGCGGATGTAGTGATCAGCCGAAGAAGCCCTTGTTGTGTGTATCGGCAGAAGTTCAGCGTGGATGCGGAACTGCCATCCCACCATTCGTGAGCAATGTCGTGATGGGTATGGGCCGGCATCGACAGCGCGACCCAAACACTGATATCGGGGAGACAACGCATGCTCACTTCGCTGAACCCCACAGGATCTCGTCGATCTTCTCGGGCGTCAATTCCTCACCCGGTTTCGCTGGATGCCCTCCCTTGAAGAGTGGGAATGGACTCTTCTTCGCCTTCCCCTTCTTCGGCTGGCGCGGCTGGTCCAGGAACATGCGACAGGCTTCAGCGATAAGGTCCTTGAGCTTCAAGCCCTCTTCGGCAGCCTTGATCTTCAAGCGCTGCACCACATCGGCCGGTAGATCGAAGGTCATTTTCATGAGAGCGAAGATAGCTGGTTTCCCAGCTTTCCAGCAAACCAGCCCGAAGGAAGACCTCATCTCGGGCACTCCGGTTCCTGATCACCCCAACACCCACCGCACCCCCAGGAACAGCCTCCTCCCCTGCAACGGCGCGTACATGTACGCCGTGTCGAAGGTGTAGCCGTTGGGGTTGCTCACCGGATCATCGGCGTTGCGGTCGAAGGGATCGAAGGGGCGCATGAGCGGGTCGCGGGGCACGAAGTCCAGGATGTTCTTCACGCCACCGTAGAACTCGAAACGTTCGTTGAGGCGGTGCTTCACCTGCAGGTTCACCAGTGCATACCACAGAGAGTACTCGGGGCGGAAATCGTTGGGCAGGATGGGCAGCCGCATGGGGCCGTACCACTGGCCGGTGAGATCCAGCGAGGTGCGTTTGGGCAGGTCGTAGCTGGCGGTGAAGGTGCCCGACCACTCAGGCGCAAAAGGCTGCTGCTGGCGGTCGTTGGCTTCAACGGTGTACACCTGCATCCAGGTGGCGCCAGCCATGAAGCGAAGCGGAGTTCCCACGCGGGCTTCCACGTTCAGGCTTGCACCCTGCGCCACGCCGAAGCCCTCCAGGTTGGAATAGCGGATCTGCGTGGGGTCACTGTCGTAATCAGGCAGGATGCGGTTACTGAAGCGCGTGTAGAACAGCGAGCCGTCCAGCGCCAGGAAGCGTTTCTCCCCCGGCCAGCGGCGCACCACGTTCACGGTGCCGTTCCAGCTGCGTTCGGGCAGCAGGTCCTCGGTGATCACCACGTTGCGCGATCCGCTCAGCGCCGCATGGTCCTCCGTAAAAAGGTTCACCACACGGTAACCGGTGCCGAAGTTGGTGCGCACTGCGAAACGCCCATGGGGTGCGTACTTCCAAGCGAAGCGTGGAGAGTGTACCAGCCCGTGGTCCAGGTCGTTGTCCAGACGGTAGCCCATCAGCAAAGTGTGGACATCGCTCGCGGCGAACTCGTCCTGCACGAAAAAGCCAGGCAGGGGTTTGCGTTGCGGACGGTCCGTGGTGAAGGGCTCCACGCCGATGGTGGTGGCGGGCGTATTGTCGTTGTATAAGGTGTAGCGGTAGGCCAGCCCGGCGAGCACATCGTGGCGCATGGCGTAGCGGTGGCTCCAATAAAGTTGTCCGAAGAAGACCTCCTGCACGGCGTTGTACGGGGTGGTGCCGTACCAACTGTCCTGCTGGTGGCGGTTCCAGGAGACCTGAGCCATCACCTTCTCGGACATCGGCAACTGGTACTGACCGATCAGCTCCCAGCGCCGCGTGGCGATGCTCTCCCCGTAAATGCTGTCCCCACCCGCAAAGGCCGGGGTCCAGTCCATCTCACCGCCCCATCGGTCCTCGTGTACATAGCGCGCGGCCAGGCTCGCCAACCGCTTTTCCGGGCGTTGCACCGCCAGTTTCTGGAATACCGACAAGCGCTTCTGCAAGGTGAGGTCGGTGAAGCCGTCGCCGTTCTCATCGCGCGGGCTGTCGTAGTGGAAGTAGTTGATGCCGGTGAGGCCCCGCAACTTCTTCTTGCCCGTGCGGACCCCGAGGTCCAGGTTGTACTCCTCCCAGCTGGTGGCCATGGCGTCCACGCTGATCAGCGGCGCCAGCACGGGATCCTTGGTGATCACGTTGATGATGCCGCCCATGGCCTCGCTGCCATACAGTGCGGAGCCGGGACCCTTCACCACCTCCACCCGTTCCACCAAACCCAGTGGGATGCCGCTCAATCCGTACACGGTACTCAAACCGCTCACGATGGGCATGCCGTCGATCAGCACCATGGTGTAAGGTCCTTCCATGCCGTTGATGTGGATGTCGCCCGTGGCGCACACCCCGCAGTTGATCTGGGGACGAACGCCGTTCACCATGCCCACGGCATCGAAAAGCGCCGGGCTGGGGTTTCGCTGAAAAAGCTTCGGGGTGATCACTTCCACCGGCACCGGACTTTCCGAACGGGTCACTTCCCGCATGGTCCCCGTTACCACAAATTCCTCCAACTCAAGGTACTCGGGCTTCAGGCGGATGGCCCCCAGATCGAGCACTTGACCGGCTGCCAGAAGTACCTCTTTCCGGTAGGCTTCGAAGCCGACGAAACGTACTTCCAAGGTGTGCTCCCCAGGTACGATGGAAGGGATGGTGAAGCGCCCCTCGGTATCCGTAGTGGCTCCATGCGCGGTGCCCACAAGCGCCACATTGACAAAAGGAAGTGCGCCATCCGGTCCCAATACCCTTCCGCTGAGCGTAGCCCACTGCGCGGCAGCCTGGCCGACAAGCAGGAGCGCTAAGCCACTGAGGAACAAGCGAACGAGAGCGAACATGGATTTGTGCGGGCAAAGCTAATCACATTTTTAGACTTGACTAAACATTTGATTACATTTGCCGCATCATAGGCCGAAAACTCATGTACAGCAGCGCAGAGGAGAATTACATCAAGGCCATCTTCACCATCAGCGAGAAGACGGGCAAGGGTGCCAGTACGACAGCCATTGCCCAACGCCTGGAGACCAAGGCCAGCTCGGTCACCGACATGGTGAAGAAGCTGAACGAGAAGGCCCTGGCCGACCACCGTCCCTACCACGGGGTCAGCCTCACCGACCAGGGCCGCCAGATCGCCACGGCCATCATCCGCAAGCACCGTTTGTGGGAGACCTTCTTGGTGAACCACCTCAACTACCGCTGGGACGAGGTCCACGACTTGGCCGAGCAGCTCGAGCACATCCATTCCCCCGACCTCATCGACCGCCTCGACCGCTTCATGGGACACCCCAAGTTCGACCCCCACGGCGACCCCATCCCCGACCGCGATGGCAAGATGGTGGACGTGGCCGGCGCCCAACCTTTGAGCGAAGTGCCCAAGGGTGTGCTGGTGCATATCGTGGGGGTGCGCGACAGCAGTCCGGCCTTCCTGAAACTCCTCGATGGCCTCGGCCTGAAGCTCGGAACACAGCTTACAGTAGACCGTAAATTCGAGTATGATAACTCACTGGAGGTCAGTAGCCGTATGCGCAACGGTTTGTTGCTCAATGAAAGCGTTTGTGAGAAGCTCACGGTGAAGATCCTTTAAGCTCCCATGGACGCCATACTCGCCTACTTCGAGCGCATCGACCCGGTGTGGGCCGCCCTGCTCGCCACCACCTTCACCTGGCTGGTCACGGCCGCCGGGGCATCCTTCGTCTTCCTCTTCAAGACCATGCACCGTCGGCTGCTGGACGGCATGCTCGGTTTCACCGGCGGGGTGATGGTGGCCGCCAGCTTCTGGAGCCTGCTGGCCCCCAGTATCGCCATGAGCGAAAACCTCGATGTGCCCAAATGGTTCCCCGCCGCGGTGGGTTTCCTGGCGGGTGCCATGTTCCTCTTCGCGCTGGACAAGGTGCTGCCCCACCTGCACATCAACTTCGATCCCTCGCAGAAGGAAGGCGTGCCCACCAAGTGGCACCGCACCACCCTGCTGGTGCTGGCCATCACCCTGCACAACATCCCCGAGGGCCTGGCCGTGGGCGTGCTCTTCGGGGGCGTGGCGGCGGGCATCCCCGAGGCCACAATCGGCGGGGCCGTGGCGCTGGCCATCGGCATCGGCCTGCAGAA
>JBGTES010000026.1:0-111716 GCA_041747675.1 Flavobacteriales bacterium | reverse complement strand
TCACCGATACACGCAGCTTGCCCTGGTCGACCTCACGGACCACCTCTCGCTTGAAATCCTCGCTGAAACGTCGTCTTATGTGCTTGTACTTCCCTTCCATGTTGACTCAATTTGTAGTCAACCTATTTCAGGCTTAGACAGAACGGGAGCAACCTGCAATTCTCAACCTTCAACCTCCAATAGCGGTCCTTCGATCACCTCATAAACCCTGCGCCGCAAAGCTACCACATCGGCTTCCGTGAGGCCCCTGGTGGGGACGGGCGCATGGACCACGGCGCGTGCGATCCCTGGACGGGCGCGGCTGAGGAGCTCCTCTGGCTCACCAAAGAGGCGCCAATGATCCAGGAAGGTGATGGGGACGATGGGCACCTGTTTCTCGATGGCCAGCCGGAAGGCGCCGTCCTTGAAGGGTTTCATGCGGGGGGTGAACACCGGGATGGTGCCTTCCGGGAACAGGGCGATGCTGGTGCCGCGGTCGATGGCCTGTGCAGCGCGCCGGAAGGCCTTGCCCGCCTCGATATGGCTGCCCCGGTTCACAGCGATGTTCATGTCCTTGAAGAAGATGTTGAAGAGCGGCCACTTCAGCAGCTCGTATTTGCCCATGAAGAGGAAGTAGCGCGGGATGACGTTGTACATCTGGATGATGTCCAGGTAGCTGCTGTGGTTGCAGCAGATCACGTAGGGCGGTTCCGGAAGCGGGGCCAGGCGTGTCACCCGCAACGGCACCAGGCTGGCCCATTGCAGATAGTTGGCCCAGCCACGTTTCAGGCGGAAGGCCCTGCGGTAACGCGCAGGCTTGTACAGCAATACGCGGAAGGGGATGTACAGCACCAACAGCGAGGTGAAGAATACCAGGGCGAAGTAGAGCTTGTACACACTTCGAAAGGGCAGGAAGAGCCATTTGGCCAAAGGGTCGCGGCGGCTCTCTCCGTCCGGTACACGGGCCTTCCGGGTCCGGTCGGCCAGGGAACGTTCGGTATCCTGTTCGTGGCGTGCCATGAATTGGGATCGCGAAGGTAGACGCCCTTCCCAGCGTTGGGATCAAGCATCCCTGCGGACTACCTTTGGGCATGCTTGACTGGCGGCAACATATCGTCGCGGACCCCGAAGTGATGTACGGGAAACCCTGCATCAGGGGAACACGCATTCCGGTCGATCTGATCCTCGACAAGCTGGCCGCAGGCCAGCCTATGGACGACATCCTTGCGGGATATCCGCAATTGACCGAAGAGCAGATCCGGGCCTGCCTGCAGTACGGGGCTGATCCGGTCCGGAACGATGTGGATCTCCCTTACGCCTCCTGAGCCTCATGCACTTCGTGGCCGACGAGAGCGTGGACCAACGCACCGTGCGCCGGTTGATCGCTGATGGTCTTCGGCGCGACTAAGCGCATACTGGTACTTTCGCCGCCAATGGCCCGCATCCTCACCGGCATCCAAAGCACCGGCACGCCCCATCTGGGCAATGTGCTGGGCGCGATCCGCCCGGCGATCACCCTTGGCCGCGACAGTGCCAACGAGTCCTTCCTCTTCATCGCCGATCTGCATTCACTCACGCAGATCAAGGATCCCGTAGTGTTGCGGGAACACACTTACAGCGTGGCGGCCGCCTGGCTGGCCTGTGGGCTGGACACCGACCGGACCGTGTTCTACCGCCAGAGCGACGTGACGGAAGTGACCGAGCTCGCCTGGTACCTCAGCTGTTTCTTCCCATACACGCGGATGACGCTGGCCCACAGCTTCAAGGACAAGGCGGACCGCCTGGAGGACGTGAACGCGGGCCTCTTCTCCTACCCGATGTTGATGGCGGCGGACATCCTCCTTTACGACGCGCATTTCGTGCCCGTGGGCAAGGATCAGAAGCAACATCTGGAAATGACCCGCGATGTGGCCGAACGCTTCAACCGCCAGATGGGCGAGACCTTCGTGCTGCCCGAAGCACGCATCGACGCGCAGGTGATGCTGGTACCCGGCACCGACGGTGAGAAGATGAGCAAGAGCCGCGGTAACCTGTTCCGGCTATTCGCGCCGGAGAATGAGTTGAAGAAGGAGGTGATGGGGATCATCACGGACAGCACACCGATGGAGGAGCCCAAGGACCCCGAGGGCAACACCGTGTACAAGCTCTTCAAGCTGGTGGCGCCTGATGAATCTGTCTCGGAGATGGCGGAAAAATTCCGCGCTGGTGGATACGGATATGGCCACGCGAAGAAGGAGCTACTGGCCGCCTTGCTGGATGGTTTCGCCGATGAGCGCGACACTTTCGCACGATTGATGGCGGACCGTGGCGCGATCGATGACGAGCTGCGGAAAGGGGCTGACAAGGCCCGTACGGTCGCGCAGGAGGTGCTTGGCCGGGTGCGAGGCAAGCTGGGTTACGGCTTGGTTTGAGGGTCCCGGATGCCCTCGTCCACGAAAACCATGTTGATACGGGCACCAAGCCGGCCCACGTGACCCAACAATGCACCGACGGCCACGATCACACCGGTCATCTCCAGCGTTTCCTCCAAGGTGTACAGCCCCACGTACAAAGGGTCGTTGTAGAGAAAGCAGGCACCGGCCGTATAGGCCTCACATGGCAACCAACCAAAAGCACTGTCCGGTGGTGCATGCAAGAGAAGGTCCGCGGCCACATGGCCTCCAATGATCTCCGTCACTACAGCCCCAAGGAGGTATATGGATCCGGCCAAAAAAAGTCCGTTCCGAACTCTCCGCTCAAGACGGACCAACCATGGTATCAACACGCCAAGGATCGCTCCGAAGACCAGTACATAGGGGATCGTCCATGCGAAGAATACCCACCTCATGCTGTTCGGGTCCAGCGTCCCATCCTTGATCGAACGAATGGTGAAGAAGGTGAAGTGTTCATGGATCTCCGAACCCTCATCGATCCCTAAAAACCCCGCCATCGCCGCCAGAAGCAACCAAGGCCACCTGGGCCTTCCCTGTTGGCTACGTGCGATCATCAAAAAAAGCGCGGAGACGAGGAAGAAGAGCAACACATTGAACAGGGTGGGCACATTCCCCTCCCGGTTCATATCGAACAGGTTCGTGAGTGCGGCTACTTTGACCCGAAGAACAAGATGACAGAAGGTGATGACCAGCTGAATCGCCACCAAGCCGACCAATACCGCAGCCAGCAAGCCGACCGTGCGACGAGGCGTGATATGGATCGTAGGGCGCATGGTACAGTGCCGGTCCGATGTTTCGCATTTGCCGGAAGAACAACTCCGGTGCGTGCAGGCGTGAAACTATCGCAAAGAGCCGATCGGTCCACTACGGAGCAAGGTCTTCCTTCTATCGCGATCGCCCGATCCTCTCCTTGTACTGCCGGTACAGCTGCTGGTGATGATCGTCCAGTATGATCGCACGCCCCTGGATGAAGGCATGCGAAATGTCGTTGCCGCGCATGTCGAGCGCGTCGCCCCTGGACACGATCAGCGTGGCATCCTTGCCGACGATCAGGCTGCCCAGGCGTTGGTCGATACCGAGGATGGCGGCAGCGTCGAGGGTGATGGCCCGCAGGGCATCCTCTGGTGAAAGCCCATGTGCCCTGGCAGTGCCGGCCAGAAAGGGCAGGTTGCGCAGACCCATGGCTTCCATGCTGCCTGCATTGTCCAGACAGAATCGCACGCCGCGCTCCTTCAACAAAGCGGGCAGGCGGTAGGGCAGATCGATATCGTCCTCGGGCCGCAGGGGCAGGCTGTGCAGGCGGCGCAGGATCACATCCACCTTGTTGTCGCGCAGCAGGTCGGCCACACGCCAGGCGTCGTAGCCACCCACGATCACGGTGCGCTTCACCCCTTCCGCCTTGGCGAACTGCACCGCCTCGGTGATCTCGCGCGCCGCGTTCGCATGCACGAAAAGTGTCTTCCTTCCATCGAAGAGTCCACGCATCGCCTCCAGGCGCAGATCGATCTTCTCCGGGGAGGAGGTCGCGTAGGCCTTCGCACGTCGGAAAAAGTCACGGATCTCCTGGATCTTCTCTGCGCGTTCGTCCTTTTTGCCCTGGTCGGTCTCGCCCGGTTCCGCCCACCAGCCGCGACGATCATAGGCAGCGGGCCAGTTCACGTGGATGCCATCATCGGTGCGCACGGCCGCTTCCTCCCAGTCCCAGGCATCGAGCTGCACCACGCTGCTGGTACCACTGATGGTCATGCCGCGCGGCACCACCTGGGCCACGAGCACGCCATTGGTGCGGATGGTCGGCACAACGCGCGAACCGGCGTTGTATGCGATGAGCGTCCGTAACTCCGGCTCCATTTTACCGATGTCGGATCGATCCACGCTGGCGCGCACCGCCTCGATCTCCGCAAGGCCCAGTGTGGTGTTGGCGCCGATGAAGCCGGGGTACACATGCTGCCCCGCCACATTGATCACCGTGTCGTACGCGGCCGTCACAGCATAGTTGAAGCCTACGTAGTCGATGCGGCCGTCACGGAATCCCACGGCCCCTTCGTCGATCACCCTGCCATCGCCCACGTGTACCGTGCCGCCGGTGATGAGGATGGAGCGTGATTGCGGCGGAGCGGGGGTGGGTTGCTGCGCGTTGGTGGTGAGTGTGAATACGGTGAGGATCAGTGCAACAAAAACACGCGTGGCACGCTGTAGTCGACCCAGTGGGTCGGCGGTACAGGTGCTATTGAGAAACTGGTGCATCCTTTCAGAGATCATCGTATGCATCATGCTCATGTCCTTCCTCGCCGATATCCTCGCAGCACCACAAGTGTTGGTGGTCCGGCCTGGCCTTGCGGGTGGGTGCACCATCCGCCTTGGCAGCGATCATAGCGCGTACCAATCGATCGCGTTCTGCGGCGATCCAACTGCGTTGCTCCGCATCGCGCACCATATCGTAGTAGCGCACACCGTCCACCCAGGTCTGTTCGGCCTTCGCACCAATGCTCAATGGGTGGTCACTCCATAGCACCAGGTCGGCATCCTTCCCCGGTTCGATGCTACCCAGCCGGTGGTCGAGCTTCAGCATGCGGGCGGGATTCAGGGTCACCATCTTCCATGCATCCTCCTCACTGACCCCGCCATACTTCACAGCCTTGGCGGCCTCCTGGTTCAGGCGGCGGCTCATCTCCGCATCATCGCTGTTGATGCCCGTGTTCACACCATGCATGTGCATCAGCGCGGCGTTGTATGGGATGGCATCATACACCTCGAACTTGTACGCCCACCAGTCGCTGAAGGTGCTGCCGCTGGCGCCGTGCTGCTGCATCTTGGCGGCCACCTTGTAGCCTTCGAGGATGTGCGTGAAGGTGTTCACCTTGAAGCCCATGCTGTCCGCCACGTGCATCAGCATGTCGATCTCGCTTTGCACATAGCTGTGGCAACTGATGTGGCGCCTACCCTGGAGGATCTCCACCAGCGTCTCCAGCTCCAGATCGCGGCGGGGTGCTACGGCTTGCTCCCGGTCACGCGGTCGCAACGCGTTCCAGGCCCGCCATTCCCTGTCGTAGTCCCTGGCGCGGTGGAAGGCATCGTAGAACACCTGCTCCACACCCATGCGCGTCTGCGGGAAGCGCGGTGTGGGCGACTGCCAGTTGCTCTGCTTCACGTTCTCGCCCAGCGCGAACTTGATGTGGCCTGCGGCGCCGCCGACCTGCATGCTGTCGGCCGTCTGGCCCCAGCGGAGTTTGGTGACGGCGCTCTGCCCACCGATCGGATTCGCGCTGCCGTGCAGTTGCTGGATCGTGGTGACACCGCCCGCGAGGTTCCGGTAGATGTTGATGTCGTCCGGGTTCACCACGTCACCGATGCGCACCTCGGCACTGTTGGCCTGAGCGCCTTCATTCACACCGCGGGAGATCGCGATGTGTGAGTGCTCATCCACGATCCCTGTGGTGAGGTGTTTGCCGCGCGCGTCGACCTCGAAGACCGTGGGTTTTGTGCGCCCGGGAAAAGGTTCGGCCGTATCGAGGTCCTTGCCCACCGCGATGATCCTGCCCTGGTGTACCAACACATCGGTATCGCGCAGGATCCCGCTGGAGGCGTTGGTCCATACCGTTGCCTTGCGGAACACCACGGTCCCCTGTTTCGGTAGTTCGGTCCATCCGTAGCCCACCAGCGGGTAGGTCACGGGCCCCGGTGTATCGGGCAACTTGACACGGGCGGAGTCGACCTTCGACTGGCTCTCCTTCCCATTCTCCGATCTTGCCTTTCGCAACGCACTCCATACGAACCACTGGCCGCCTGGTCTCTGGCCCTGCCCATCCCACAGACCACCCGTGGCGTGGATGCTGCCATTGAGCCGGATCAATTCCTGCGGCTTGTCCCTGGGCGCCCAGCTGAGGCTGATCACCGATCCCTGGCGCTCGAAACGCGCTTTCACCGCCACGCTATCCGGTTCGCTCGCCCGGCGCACTCTGGCCTCCATCTTATCGCCATCACCACGCATCTCCAGCGTCCAGATATCCGCAGCGAGATTCAATTCGTAAGTGCCCTTGAGGTTGGGCACATCCGGGTCGCTGATCAGGAAGCGCCTGCCACTGACCCAGGTCTCGTGCAGCGTGTTCTTTGCGTCCAGCAGGTGCTTCGAGCTGATCAGGAAGTTCGCGTACATGCCTGGGCGCAGGGCACCGATCCGATCGTCCACTCCGAAGAGGCGCGCTGGATCGGTGGTGAGCGCTTCTATGGCACGTGCGCTGTCCAGGCCACAAGCCACCAGACGACGCAGGTCCGCCCAGAACTCCTTCAGGTCCTTGCGTCCGTGGGCGGTAAGCGCGAAGGGAATGCCGGTCGTGTCCAGCATCATGGCATTGTAGGGTGCCAGCTCCCAGTGTTTCATCCGTGCGAAGCTCACTTCCTGCGCATCGTAGGGGTCCTCCACATCGTAGGCCTCGGGCCGGGCGAAAGGCACGATCAAAGGCATCCCGGTGGCGTTGATGGCCGCAAGCCGTGCATACTCGTCGCCTTCGCCCTTGATGATGGCCGGCAGCTGGAACTCTTCCAGCATGCGCGCCCAGCGCAGCAGCTCGTTGCGATCACCGGCCTCCATCACCATGCGCCCCTTGATCTGCCCGGCCAGTGCGGCCAGGACGGCATCCGTTTCTTCAGGTCGTTGCTGTGCCGCATACCAGCGCGCATCCAGGAAGCTCTGGCGGATCAACGCGATGGCACCCATCTGCGAACTGGGGTAACGCTCGTTGGAGCTACCCTTCAGGAAGCTGAAGTGTGCGGCAAGTTCGGGTTGGAACACGGCCTTGGTGACCTCCTCATCGTTCAACAGTACCGCTGCGGAGGTGCCTCGTGCGATGCCATCCATACGGTGCGTGAACACCGCTCCATAGCCCTGCTTCCGGAGTTCTGCGGCCTGCTTCGGATCGAGCTTGAGCAGTTGATGGGCATGGGTCTCGGTCCGCAAGGCACCATTCCAATGGCGTGCGGCGCGCAGCTCATTCTTACGTTCATCACTGGTGCTCGCCGGCAGCCCCAGATCGCTGTATGGCTCGATGAGCGCTGGCCATACATGCAGTCCTTTCAGGTCGCGCACCACTGCCCCGCTGGGGATCATTGCACCGGCACCTGCGGCCAGCACTTTGCCGTCCTTGATCACCAGGATCGCCTTTGGCACCGTGGTCCGTGCATCCACATGCAATACGGCGTTGGTGAAGGCCATCAGTGATGGCGCGGCATCCTGGATATGGGCGGCAGGAGCGGTGGTTTGCGCACGGGCCACGGTGGCCAGGGCGATCAGCAAAAGGAAAAGGATGTAGCGCATGTGGCAAGCGAAAGTAGCGGTCAGCGGCGGGAGGTAAGGATCCGCAGGGCAGGATGGTTCGATGTGGGGTGGGTGAACGCGAGCGACCTCTACCTTTCCTGCCGACGCTGTAGCTGACCTGGCGCCACACATGTCCCGCCCCACCCACCGCACCCCCGATGCGCTGCTGATCATCGCCGCCGTGCTGGTCCTGGCCGTTGGTCTCACCTGGCTGGTGCCGGCCGGCGAGTTCGAACGCCGCGTGGAAGGCACGCGCACCATCGTGGTGCCCGGTACCTACCATGCCGTGGATGCCACGCCAGTGCCCTGGTACGGCTTCTTCACCGCGCCGGTGAAAGGCTTCACCGACCACGGCGCGGCCATGATCATCGCCTTCGTGCTGCTGATCGGTGGCGCCTTCGCGGTACTCAATGCCACGGGTGCGATCGAGGCATTGCTTTTCCGGGTGCTCCGTCTGGCGAAGGAGAATAGGGCCTACAAGCAGCTGGTGATCCCCGTGTTGATGACCGCCTTCGCCGTGGGTGGCACCACCTTCGGCATGGCCGAGGAGGTGCTTGTGTTCCTGATGATCACCATTCCACTGGCACGCAGCATGGGCTGGGATGCCATCGTAGGGGCGGCCATTCCCTTCGTAGGTGCCGGGGTGGGCTTCGCCGGGGCGGCCTTCAACCCCTTCACCGTGGGCATCGCGCAGGGCATCAGTGAACTGGCCCTGTTCAGCGGATGGGAATACCGCATGCTGGTATGGGCGGTGCTCACGGGCATTGCCATCCTGTTCGTGGCGCGCTATGCCGCACGCATGGAAAAGGACCCGCGCAACAGCCTGTTGCATGGTCTGGCTGCCAGCGGCACCACCAGCGGCGACCTGCAGGAGGTGCCGCTCACCGGAAGGCGCATCGCGGTGCTGTTGTTGTTCACCGCCAGCATCATCATGCTGATCGTGGGGGTGAACAAGTGGGACTGGTACATCGAGGAGATCGCCGGGTTGTTCCTGGCCATGGGCATCGGTGCAGCGATCATAGGGGGAGTGGGTGGCAACGATGCGGCCAGGGCTTTCGTGGGGGGTGCCAAGGACATGGTGGCGGCCGCGATCCTGATCGGTCTGAGCAAGAGCGTGCTGATCGTGATGCAGGAAGGCAGGATCGTGGACACCGTGTTGTTCCATCTGAGCAACTCCGTGGCTGGGCTCCCCGCCGTGGTAAGCGTGCAGGTGATGCTGGCCGTACAGTTCGCCATCAACTTCTTCGTGCCCAGCGGAAGCGGCCAGGCCGCCCTCACCATGCCGGTGATGACCCCCCTGGCCGATCTGCTGCACATCCCGCGTCAATCGGCCGTGCTGGCTTACCAGCTGGGCGATGGCCTGTGCAACTTCATCATCCCCACCAGTGGCGTTACCATGGGCGTGCTCAGCATCGCCGGCATTCCTTTTGGCCTATGGGTGAAGTGGATCGCGAAGATGCTGGCGGTGCTGATATTGGCGGGCATGGCATTCCTGGCGGTGAGCGTGGGGGTGGAGGTGTGGTGAGGGAGGCTGCCTGTTCCGGCGGAACTGATCTGTACATGTGCTCATGTGGCCATTTGCCCAAGTGCTCATGAATGACGCATCTACCACCCTTGTGCGCTGGATGATAGGACAGCACCCGGCCAGACCAGCGCATCCTTCGGGAGGGCCAGCCTCACCATCACTTGGGAACCTTTGCGATCAACAGCGCGAACCCCGGATCGAAGCGCTCAATGCGCACATGGCCACATGAGCAAATGGTCACATGGGTCCTTCCCGCTGTAAATTCGCGCCGCTCCGGTACAACCCGACAGAACACATGGATGGCCACTTCTTCGTTTTCTTCCACAGCCTGCTGCGCTATGGTGTGCTGGTGGCCGTGGCGTATGCAGGGCTGGCACATCTGGCCGGGCTCCTGTTACAGCGTCCCATCCTGACCGTCCACCGGACCATGGCGATCGTCGCCATGGTACTGTGCCATTTACAGCTGGTAACGGGCCTCATCCTCTACTTGATGCATGGCTGGTATGCGGCGGACAGCAGTCAGCCGCTGGGCCGTTTCTGGAAATTCGAGCACATCGGCATGATGGTCATCGCCATCACGCTGGTGACCCTGGGCCGTTCGCTCTCCAAACGAGCGAAGATCGAGAGGTCCAAGCAGCTACGTGTGGCGGTCTTCTTCCTCATCGGCCTGCTGATCATGCTCTGGGCCATCCCCTGGCCATTCACCGAGATCGGCCGCAGCAGCGGCAAGGGATGGTTATGAAAAGGATCGCTCCCGCCCTCGGGCTGTTCATCGCATTGATGGTGGGCTGTGGCAATGACCCCGGTGCTACGACCACCCGGCCTGTATCGCCCGGCGAAAAAGTCTACCAGATGCACTGTGTGCTGTGCCATGGCAAGGACGGCACCTTCGGCATCAGCGGGGCGAAGGACCTGACCCGCTCAACGCTCACCAGCACGGAGATGACCGCGCTCGTGACCGATGGCAAAGGTGCGATGATGCCATACAGGAATGTGCTGACCAAGGCCGAGATCGAAGCCGTGGTGGAACATGTCCGCACCCTCCAAGCCGCAGAATGATCGATCCACTGGACAGGAAGACGCGCGCCGAGACGGCCGTGCTCATCGGGTTGATCACCGATCACCAGTCGCCCGAACAGGTGGCCGAGTATCTGGACGAGCTGGAGTTCCTCGCCACCACGGCGGGCATCACCACGCTGAAGCGCCTCACCCAACGGCTGCACAAGCCCGAGGGACGGACCTACATCGGCAGCGGCAAGCTTGCCGAAGTGAAGGTCTGGATGGAGGAGCATGGTGCTGATAGCGTGATCTTCGATGATGAGCTTACCGCCGCACAACAACGGAACATCGAGAAGGAGTTGGACAAGCCCGTGCTGGACCGGCCGCGTCTGATACTGGACATCTTCGCACAACGGGCCCGCACCGCACACGCCAAGACGCAGGTGGAGCTGGCGCAGTACGAATACATGTTGCCCCGCCTCACCAAGTTGTGGACCCACCTGGAGCGGCAGCGCGGCGGTACCGGCACGCGTGGAGGTGCGGGGGAAAAAGAGATCGAGACCGACCGGCGTCTGGTGCGCGACAGGATCAGCCTGTTAAAAGGCCAGCTCAAACAGATCGACCGGCAGATGGCCACCCAGCGTGGCAACCGCGGAAAGATGATCCGTGTGGCTCTGGTGGGCTATACCAACGTGGGCAAAAGCACCCTGCTCAATCTCATCAGCAAGAGTGATGTCTTCGCCGAGAACAAGCTCTTCGCCACGCTGGACACCACCGTACGCAAGGTGGTGCTGGGCAACCTGCCCTTCCTGCTCAGCGACACGGTGGGCTTCATCCGCAAGCTGCCTACACAGCTGATCGAAAGTTTCAAGAGCACCCTGGATGAAACGCGCGAGGCCGATCTGCTGCTGCATGTGGTGGACATCAGTCACCATGCCTTCGAGGACCAGTACCATACCGTGAAGCACACGTTGAACGAGATCGGTGCGGGCGACAAGCCGGTGATCGTGGTGTTCAACAAGATCGACGCCTACCGCCCGGCGCCACACGATCCCGACGACCTGGCCCCCAAGCGCGAGGAACAATACACACTGGAGGAATTGAAGGAGACCTGGATGGCCCGCATGGAAGGTGAGGAATGCATCTTCATCAGCGCCGTGGAGCGGAGCAACATCACCGCACTACGTAAGCTGCTGTACGAGCGAGTGAAGGCCTTGCACGTGGCGCGGTACCCCTACGAGAGCGACCTGCTATACCAGGACGATTACCTGCCGGACGAGGACCCTTCGGACGCGTGATGATCGGTCGTAGCCACCAATTCCACCTTGTCACAGGGGGATACGCTTCTCTGTTCCCCCGGCGTTCTCCAGATCTCCCCCATGGCCAGCCGCCCCGCCAAGCGTAGTACCAGGAAAAAGATGAAGTCCTCGACGAAGGGTTTCGTCTTTCTAAAGGTGGCGATGATCGGCGTCGCCGCCCTGTTCTTCGCCTTCCTGCTTCTGATGCAGACCGTGCGCATGGGCACATTCGGAGAACTGCCATCGGAGGACGACCTGCGCTCCATCACACACGAACAGGCCACCCTGGTGTTGGGCAGTGACGGCAGCACCATCGGCAAGCTCTTCGCAGAGGATCGCACCAACGTCACCTTTGATGATCTTCCGCGCCACCTGATCGATGCGCTGGTGAGCACCGAGGACGCACGCTTCTTCGAGCACCAGGGGGTGGATGGCCGCAGTTATATCCGTGTGTTCTTCCGCACCCTGCTGGGCCGGGACAAAAGCGGTGGCGGGGGCAGCACCATCTCGCAACAGATCGTCAAGAACCTCTACGGCCGCCAGCGCCACGGTCCGCTCACCATACCGGTGAACAAGATGAAGGAGGCCCTGGTGGCACAGCGTCTGGAGCGCGTGATGAGCAAGAACGATGTGCTGCTGCTGTACCTCAACAGCGTGCCCTTCGGCGAGAACACCTTCGGCATCGAGAGCGCGGCACAACGATTCTTCAGCAAACCGGCGAAGAAGTTGAAGATAGAGGAAGCTGCAGTGCTGGTTGGCATGCTGAAGGCCAACACTTCGTACAATCCACGCCTCTATCCGGAAAAGTCGAAAGGCCGTCGTGATGTGGTGATCGCCCTGATGCAGGAACGCGGGCATTTGAATGGGGCCGGGGCGGATAGCCTGGCGCAACTGCCCCTGACACTGAACTACAGCGGCGGCGATGCACTGGACCTCTACGGCTACTTCAATGTGCAGGTGGCGAAGGAGGCCCGTGAGATCCTGGCTGACCTGGGTGCACGCAACGGCAGTAACTACGATCTTGAGAAGGACGGACTGCGCATCCACACCACGCTGGACCCCGCCTTGCAGCGCGCAGCTCAGAAAGCCGTGCGCCAGCATCTGGCCACCATGCAACCCAAGCTGGACAAGGAACTGCGGCAGCGCAAGGTCCGGGCGACCTGGGAGAAGAAACGCGGTGCGAAGGCGGATGCCCGGTGGAAGAACGATGCAAAATACAGGCGCGAGGTCTACGATCACGGCGGTCGCAAGGTGGAGGAGATGAGCCACCGCGACAGCCTGTGGAACTACCACAAGCTCTTGAATGGCGCGGTGTTCATGATGGATCCGGCGAGCGGTGCCGTACGGGCATGGGTGGGCGGCAACGACCATCGTTATCTGCCCTATGATCTGGTCACCGCCAGGCGCCAGGTGGCCAGCACCATCAAACCAGTGATCTATGCCGCCGCCATCGAAAGTGGACTACAGCCCTGCGACTATCTAGACAACAGCCAGAAGACCTACTCCGATCTGGAGGACTGGGCGCCGGACAATTTCGACCGCGATACGATCGAGGGTGAGGTGGCGATGTGGTACGCCCTGGCAAAGAGCATGAACCGCCCCACGGTGGACCTCTACTTCAAGACCGGTACGGACACCCTGCGCCGCACCTTCGAAGCACTGGGCCTGCCCACAAGGGACATGGACAAACCGGCCGTATCGTTGGGCACCACGAGCATCAGCCTGCACGAACTGGTGCCCGCTTACGGGGCCTTCGCCATGCGCGGGCAGGTGGTGGTGCCGCAGCTGATCACCAAGATCACCGACGCCCGTGGGCAGGTGCTGTACCAGGCCCGCGAGCCCAAGTCCCGCAAGGCCATCCACGAGGCCACGGCCGCCGCGATCACCACCATGCTGCAACGCGCCATCGACCAGGGTACGGGTGCCACCCTGCGTTCTCGGTATGGGATCTCCGTTCCGATGGCTGGAAAGACAGGTACTTCACAGGACCATAGCGATGCCTGGTTCGTGGCCTACACACCTGGTCTGGTCGTAGGCACCTGGGTGGGCGCTTTCGATCCATCGGTCCACTTCAACAGCTCGCTCGGTACCGGATCACAGCTCGCATTGCCCATCGCAGGCATGGTGCTGACGGACATCCAGGGCAACACTGAATTGCGGCGCCGATACATCAGGGGCTTCGACTGGTTGGCCGCGCACGACGTCGATCTGGATTGCGATCCACGCCACGATCGCAGCGGGCTACAAAAGTTCATCGATGATCTCTTTGGTCCGAAGCAGGACCGCGACCAGCAGGGCATCGATACGGTGCGGAAGGACAAGAATTTCTTCGACCGCTTGTTCCGGAAGAAGGAGTGACCGGCTTTAGCCGAAAGCCTGCATATCGCACAACTTCCGGTACTGCCCACCCGCCGCGTACAGCTCGTTGTGGGTGCCGCGCTCAATGATCCGTCCCTGCTGCATCACACAGATCTCATCGCAGTGCTGGATCGTGCTCAACCGATGCGCGATCACCAGGCTGGTGCGCCCTTCGAGCATCTTGAAAAGTGCCTCCTGCACCAGGCGTTCGCTCTCGGTATCCAGTGCGCTGGTGGCCTCGTCCAGGATCAAGATCGGCGGGTTCTTCAGCACCGCGCGTGCGATCGCCAGCCGTTGTTTCTGTCCGCCACTGAGGCGGTTCCCGCCATCGCCGATGTTGGTCTGGTAGCCCTGCGACAGTTCCGTGATGAAGCCGTGCGCGTTGGCGATGCGCGCCGCACGTTCGATGTCGGCCTGCGACATGCCCGGCGTACCAAAGGCGATGTTGTTGGCCACCGTGTCGTTGAACAGGATGCTGTCCTGCGTAACGATGCCCATCAACGCACGCACATCCTTGATGCGCAGGTCGCGCAGGTCGTCCCCGTCGATGGTGACGCTGCCGCCGGTGACATCGAAGAAGCGCGGCAACAGGTTGGCCAGGGTGGTCTTGCCACTGCCGCTGGTGCCCACCAGGGCCACGCTGCGGCCCTTTGGGATGTTGATGCGGATGTCCACCAATACCGGCTTGTCATCATAGCTGAAGGAGACATCCTCGAACGCGATGCTCCCCCGGAGGTCCGCGATGGGCCTGGCGTCCGGCTTCTCCTGCACGGCGTTCTCCACGGCCAGCAGGTCAAAGATCCGTTGCCCGGCGGCCGATCCGCGCACGATGGCGCTCCAGCCCTGTGAAAAGCCCTTGATCGGGGCCAGCAGCTGCGAGAAGATGATGATGAAACCAAGGAAACTGTCGCCCGTGAGGGTGGGCTCCACCCCCAGCACGAAGCTGCCGCCGATGTAAGCGATGGCGGCCATCACCACCGCGCCCATGGTCTCGCTCAGCGGCGATGCGAGGTCCAGCCGGCGCACCATGGCGACATAGGCACGCATCAGCAGGTCATTCTCGCGGGCGAAGCGGCGCTCCATGTCGGCCTCTCCATTGAAGGCCTTGATCACCCGGATGCCACCGAGTGTCTCCTCCACCCGCGCCAACAGATCGGCCTCCTTCTCCTGTACGCGGGTGCTGCGCTTCTTCAGGCTGCGTGCGATGCGGGCGATCAACAATCCACTGATGGGTAGCAGGAGCAGCGAGATGAGCGTGAGCTGCGGCGATAGTGTTACCATGGCACCCACGAAAAGCAGCACGGCGATCGGCTCCCGGAAGATCATCTCGATGTACAGCATCACGCTGAACTCGATCACGTGCATGTCGTTGGTGATCAGCGCCAGCAGGTCACCCTTGCGCTCGCCACCATGGTAGCGCAACGGCAGTTCCAGCAACTTGCTGTAGATCCGCTGCCGGATGTCGCGCACAATACGGGTGCGGAAGTTGGTGATGGCCAGCAGTGCCAGATAGCGGCACAGGTTCTTGAACACGAACAGGACGACGACCATCACACAGATCAGCAGCAAGGCACCCATGGCACCGTGCAGGTGGATGAGTTGGGTGAGACCCCAATTGAAGGTGCCCTCCAGGCCTTCGCGTGTCCATGGTTCGGCAGGGCGGACGTGAACGGCTTCCACATTCCCCAGCAGCAGCCGCAGGAAGGGGATGAACAGCAGCAGCGACAGCAGGTGGAACACGGTGCCCAACAGATTGAACACCGCGTTGAGCACCGCGAAGTGCCGGTAGGGAGCGCCGAAACGCAGGATGCGGAGGAAGGTGCCCATGGGCCGCGGCGAAGGTATCAGTCCGAGGGTCGAAAGCGGTGCGAGGGGCGTCGACCCAGGGGTCCGAGGGTCGACGACCCTCGGACTGATACCTTCGCCGCATGGACAGCGTGCGACAGAACAAGGTGAACAGCCTGCTGCAGCGGGAACTGGCCGAGATCTTCCAGCAGGAGAACCGTGCCCTGCTGCCCGGCGGCCTCATCACGGTATCGGCCGTGCGCGTCAGCCCGGACCTGGCCCTGGCCAAGGTGTACCTCAGCCTCTTCCCGGTGAAGGACAAACAGGTGGTGATGGACCATATCCGCGACCAGGGTCACCGGGTGCGCGGCATGCTCGGCACCCGCGTGGGCAAGCAACTCCGCGTGGTCCCCGACCTGCTGTTCTACCTGGACGATTCGCTGGACCGGGCGGAAGAGATCGACAAGTTGTTGAAGAAATGATGAATGGAGAATGAAGATTGTAGAATGTAGAATTTCGGATGTCGGATCATGCAACGTGTCATCCTCCTTCCGATCCATCACCATTGATCATTTCACATTCTACATTCTACATTTTACATTCCCTTGATGGGCATGCAGTACGATCCCGTCAAACGCCAGCTGGGCGTGGTCTTCAATCGATCGCCGTGGTCACGCAAGCTGTTCTATCACCTGCTGGACCTGTTGCTGTTGCGCGCCTGGCACATCCAGCGGGAGCTACGCGCCTGGATCGACTTACGCGTGAAGCCCACACAGCCTGACAACCGACAACCGACAACCGACAACCACATTCACATCTACGACGCCGGCGCGGGCTTCGGGCAGTACAGCTATTGGCTCAGCAGCCAGCTCCCCAACGCACGCATCACGGCCATCGACGTGAAGGAGGAGCAGGTCGCGGATTGCACCGCCTTCTTCCATCGCATCGGCAGGCCGCAGGTGGAATTCCAGGTGGGAGATGTGACGAGGTACCAACAGCCTGACACTTTCGATCTGGTGGTGTGTGTGGACGTGATGGAGCACATCCTGGAAGATGAGGCAGCGCTACGTTGCTACAGCACCTCGCTCAAGCCGGGTGGCATGCTCATCATCAGCACGCCGAGCGACCAGGGCGGAAGCGACGTGCATGAGGAAGGCGAGGGCTCCTTCATTGAAGAGCATGTGCGCGACGGCTATAACATCGACGACATACGCGCGAAGTGCCTGCGCAATGGCTTCAGCAGAGTCGAAGCCCGTTACAGCTACGGCACGCCGGGCAAGATCAGCTGGCGCCTCAGCATGAAGTGGCCCATGCTGATGCTCAATGCCAGCCGCCTGTTCTACATCATCCTTCCTTTCTACTACCTCCTCGCCTACCCCATCGCCTTTGTGCTGAACATGGCCGAGGTGCGAATGACGCACCGGACGGGGACGGGCCTGGTGGTGAAGGCGTGGAAGTTAAGTTCTCTCGTCCGTCCTATTTTCACCGGCCATGAGCGACGTATCCGTTCCCGAAACTCTCGACCTCCGCAGCCACGACATTGCCGGTGACAAGCGCGAAGCCTTGCTGAAGCTCTTTCCCGAGGCCCGCACCGAGGGCGGCAAGCTCGACTTCGAACTGCTGAAGCGTGCCCTGGGCGAGACCGTGGACGCCGGCCGCGAACGCTATGGGATGCAATGGCCCGGCAAGGCCGGTTGCTTCAAAGCCATACAGGCGCCCAGCATGGCCACCCTGCGTCCTGTACCGGAAGAGAGCGTGGATTTCGACAACACCAAGAACCTCATCATCGAAGGCGACAACCTGCAGGTGCTGAAACTGCTGCAGAAGGGCTACCAGGGCAAGGTGAAGATGATCTACATCGACCCGCCCTACAACACCGGAAAGGACTTCATTTACCCGGACAACTACACGGAGGACCTGCGCACCTACCTGCAATACACCGGGCAAGTGGACGCCGAAGGCCGCAAGTGGGGCAGCAATACCGATACCGATGGCCGCTTCCACAGCAAGTGGCTGAACATGATGTATCCCAGGCTCTACCTCGCCAGGAATTTGTTGAGGGAGGATGGGGTGATCTTTATCAGTATCAACGACGACGAGATCACGAACCTCCGACGGCTGTGTGATGAGGTATTCGGTGAAGAGAATTTCATTGCGCAGCTAGTGTGGGAGAAGGGAAGGAAGAACGATGCGAAGCTGGTATCCGTTGGACATGAGTACATGCTGTGCATTGCGCGTGACAAGCAGCACCTGACCGAGCGCAATATCCTTTGGCGTGAAGTGAAACCGGGCGCTGCTGAGGTACAAGCTGAATATCTCCGGCTGAAGGGTATACACAAGGATGACATTGAAGCCATTCAGAAAGGCATCCGACTGTTCTATGCTGGACTGCCAAAGACCCACCCATCGAAGAAGTTGGTCCGCTACGGAAACGTTGATAGCAAAGGCATCTGGCGGGATGACAACATATCATGGCCCGGTGGGGGTGGACCAACTTTCGACGTACCACATCCTGAAACCGGCTTGCCTTGTGCTGTGCCCGAAGGTGGTTGGCGCTATTCCAACATTGAGAAATTCAATGATCAAGTAAAGAAGGGCAAAGTAGTCTTCCGCAAAGACCACACTGAACCACCAATACGCAAGACGTACTTGGTTCGCATTGATGACGAGGACGACTCTGAATCTGACGAGGAACTCGCGATCCAAGTAGCTGGTTCATACTTCTATCGCAGTGCGTTGCAAGCATCCAACAATCTATTGGACCTGTTCGGAGAGAAGATCTTCGAGAATCCCAAAGACCACGAAGTACTCGCCCGCTGGATCGCCTACGCAGGATCCAAGATTCCAGCCACCAGCGGTGCGAACGATCGGGGGGGGCGCGCAGGCGCACAGTTACGACATCATCCTCGATTTTTTCGCCGGATCAGGCACCACCGCTCAAGCCGTTCTGGAATTGAACCAAGCCGATGGCGGCAACCGAAAGTTCATCCTTGTGCAACTGCCTGAACCCACCCAATTGAAGCAGTACGCGACCATAGCGGAGATCACCAAAGAGCGTGTACGCCGGGTGATCAAGAAGCTGGAGGCCGAGCAGGCGGGCAAGTTGCAACTGGAGGCCAAGCCTGACTTGGGCTTCCGGGTGTACAAGCTGGCGGAGAGCAACTTCAAGCCCTGGGATGCCGGCGTGAGCGAGCCCGAGGCGCTGGTGCAGCAGATGCAATTGCATGTACACCACGTGCTGGAAGGCCGTAGCGAGCAGGACCTGCTGGCCGAGGTGATGCTGAAGAGCGGCGGTTTCATGCTGACGGCACCGGTGGAAGAGGTGATGCTGGACGGCGTAAAGGCCCACGACGTGAACCACGGGGAACTGCTGGTCTGCCTGAGTGATGCTATTACCCACGAGGCGCTGAAGGCCATGGCAACGCGCAAGCCCCAGCGGGCAGTGTGCCTGGACAGCGGTTTCCAGGGCAACGACCAGTTGAAGGCCAACGCGGTGCAGTTGTTCAAGGCGAAGGGGGTTGTGTTCAGGACGGTGTGATGGAAAAGGGCAAACAACTCGAACTGTTCGACGACCTCTCGTTCTACGAGGGTATCCAAGTCGAATACAAAGGCGCCAAGAGCGACCTGCCCGGCTCGTTATGGGAAACGTATAGCGCGTTCGCCAACACCAATGGCGGGTGGATCTGGCTTGGCATTTCACAACGTGATGATGGCACACTGGACATGCATGGAGTGCGCGATGCCCACAAGCAATTGGCCGACCTCTGGAGCACTTTGCGCAGCAACAAGGTGAGCCGCAACCTGATCGCGGACAAGGATGTGCAGGTGATGGAAGTGGAAGGGCGTTCGTTGATCAAGATCCACGTGCCACGGGCGGACCGACGGGAGCGGCCCGTATACATCGGCCTCGATCCTTACAAGGGCACCTATCGCCGCAACCACGAAGGTGACTTCCTGTGCAATCGCGAGGAAGTAACTCG
The DNA here is from genome assembly GCA_041747675.1 of Flavobacteriales bacterium. Classification (GTDB taxonomy): domain Bacteria; phylum Bacteroidota; class Bacteroidia; order Flavobacteriales_F; family PHOS-HE28; genus PHOS-HE28. The sequence goes on along the minus strand of JBGTES010000026.1, from coordinate 92,046 downwards.
CATGTTCGCCGATCAGAGCGATGCGGAACCGGCGGACAGCAGGATCCTTGAAGGTTTTGGCATGGGTGACCTGGATCCGGCCTCGTTGAGGCAATACCGCAATCTCATGTCCTCTCGCACGCCGAACGACGCTTGGTTGGCGGAGGACGACAAGGGTTTGCTGACGAAGCTCGGCGGTTGGCGCGTGGACCGGCGTAGTGGCAAGGAAGGGCTCACCGTAGCCGGTTTATTGATGTTCGGCAAGACCGAGGCGATCACCGCACCAGAGGGACTCCCCGGCTTTCACTTGGACTACCGTGAACGCTTCTCGGACGATCCCAACATCCGATGGACCGACCGCATCACAAGCGATGGGACCTGGGAGGGGAATTTGTTCCAGTTCTATATGCTCGTCATGCAGCGTCTGCGCACCGGGCCTGGCTTGTCCAGTCCGTTCAGGCTGGATACGGAAGGTGTAAGGCAGCCGACCACTTCGGTACACGAGGCCTTGCAGGAAGCTTTGGTGAACGCATTGATCCACGCCGACCATTCCGGCCAGGGCGGGGTCGTGATAGATCGTATGATGGACCGCATGGAGTTCTCGAACCCCGGCACGCTCTTGCTTTCCCGAGAGCAATTGTTGAAGGGGGCCGTGAGCGAGTGCCGCAACAAGTACCTGCAGCGCATGTTCCAGAAGCTGGGCCTGGGTGACAAAGCCGGTTCCGGTTTGGACAAGATCCGCTACAGCTGGCTACAACAACATTGGCTATCCCCGCAGTTGGGCGAAACCTACCGGCCTGACCGTGTCCAGTTGGTTCTTCCGCTGGTGAGTATGATGCCAAAGGAAGTGCTGGACGGTCTCCGTGCCCGATTCCGCGAACGGTTCGATGACCTTGGAAAGGAAGAACTACAAACGGTTGTGGCCGCAGCGATGAACCCCTCCATCACGAACCATCATCTTCAAAAGGTGCTCACGCTTCATCGTGTGGACATCACCAATATGCTCCGAGGGTTGGTGCAAGGAGGCTTCTTGGAAGCTGATGGCACGGGTAGGGGAACATGGTATCAACTGGTGGGCGGCCCTCTTGACCAAGCTTCGGGGGTGTCAAGTTCAAGTCCTGTAAATCAAGCTGTTGCAGCCGAGCTTGACATTGTTGGGGCGCCAGATGTCAAGTCCCTTGTATCAAGTGTCAAGTCCAGTAGGCAAAGCAAGGAGGAAGCACTCAAACAGTCCATCTTGGCAGAAACGAAGGGCCATTACCGTAGTGCCAAAGAGCTGTCTATAAGGCTCAAGATCGGGCTTAGCCGTATGCGCAAGGTCATCTACCAAATGAGCCAACAGGGCCAACTCGTTCCACGCACCAACAAGTCCAATGACCCCAAACAAGCTTACAAGGCAGCCGATGGAATAACTCAGAAACCTGTGTGACATAAATGGGGGCCGGAACGAACATATTTTAAGGGACAAAATGCAAACACCCTGTCTATCAACACTTTACGTGCGTGACAAAATTCAGCCCCACCGCACATAAACCACTTTACCGAGGTTCTCGCAGCTTGGTCACCAGCTTAGTCACTGACCAAGCTACCAGTGACCAAGCCAAGGCAAAGCCACACCAAGCATATGCCATTGATGATCAGGCTTTAATGACTTCATCAAGCCGTCCCAGCTTAGTCACTGACCAAGCTTCCAGTGACCAAGCTTGTGGTGACCCAGTCCCCTTGTACCCAGCACCATGAAGCTCCAGTTCGACCCCGGCCAAGCCTACCAACTCGACGCCATCAGCGCCGTTGTGGACCTGTTCGAGGGCCAGCCACAGGGCGCTTCCGATATGGCGGTGATCCGCACCGGCGGTATGGACGGCCTCTTCGCCGGGCAGGAGCGCACTGAACTGGGCATGGGCAACGCCCTGGCCCTGCCCTTGGAAAAGCTCCGGGAGAACCTACGGGCCATCCAACTGCGCAACGACATAGAGGCGGAGGAAGAGGCTACCATGCAGACCTGGAACGTGCTCGACCCTCTGCGCGGCCGGGAGCGCGAAGTGCCCCACTTCAGCGTGGAGATGGAGACCGGCACCGGCAAGACCTACGTCTATCTGCGCACCATCCTGGAGTTGAGCCAGCGCTACGGCTTCCGCAAATTCATCATCGTGGTGCCCGGCGTGGCCATCCGCGAGGGTGTGCTCAAGAACATCGAGGTCACCCGTGACCACTTCCGCACGCTGTACAATAACCCGGTCTTCGAGCACTTCGTGTACGACGCCAAGCGCGTGAACCGCCTGCGCCAGTTCGCCGTGAGCAATGGTCTGCAGGTGATGGTGATGAACATCGACGCCTTCCGCAAGGCCGAGAGCAACGTGATCTACAAGGAGAGCGACAAGCTCAGCGGCCGACAGCCCATCGAGTTCGTGCAGGCCGCGCGACCCATCGTCATCATCGACGAGCCGCAGAGTGTGGACAATACCGAGAAGGCTCAGGAGGCCATCCGGGCCTTGAACCCGCTTTGCACCTTGCGCTACAGTGCAACGCACCGTAACCCCTATGAGGTGGTGTACAGGCTGGACCCGGTGCGCGCCTTCGAGTTGAAGCTGGTGAAGCGCATCATCGTGGGGGAATCCCGGACCGAAGGCGGGATGGGCGATGCCTTCGTGCGTGTGGAGAACGTGGAGTACAAGAAGGGCATCACTGCCAAGTTGCGCTACCACGAGCAAGGTGCGAACGGCCCGGTGGAGAAGGCGAAGAAGGTGAAGGTGGGCGACGACCTGTACAGGTTGAGCAAGGAACGCGCGGCCTACCAGCAGGGCTTCGAAGTGGCCGAGATCCACGCCGAACCCGACAATGAATTCGTGCGCTTCAGTAACGGGATCACCCTGAAATTGGGTGAAGACCACGGTGGCATGCGCGACGATGTGCAGCGTGCGCAGATCAGGCACACCATCAAGGCCCACCTCGACAAGGAGCTACGGGTGCGCGATCGGGGCATCAAGGTGCTCAGCCTTTTCTTCATAGACCGCGTGGCGCACTACCGCGACTACGATGAAGAGGGCCAGCCGCGCAAGGGCAAATTCGCCGAAACATTCGAAGAGACCATCGCCGATTTCGTCCAGGACCCGAAGTACGCCGCGCTCGACTGGCTGAAGCTGCCCGTGACGCAACTGCACAACGGCTACTTCGCGGCGGACAAGAAGGGTGTAGTGAAGGATACGCGCGGCGACTCCCAGGCCGACGACGCGGTGTATGACCTGATCATGAAGGACAAGGAACGGCTTCTCTCACTGGATGAGCCGCTGCGCTTCATCTTCAGCCATAGTGCGCTGCGCGAAGGCTGGGACAACCCCAACGTGTTCCAGATATGCACCCTGAAGGAAGCGGGTAGCGCGGTGAGCAAGCGACAGGAGATCGGCCGCGGCCTGCGTCTGGCGGTGGACCAGGAAGGCCGGCGCGTGTTCGATGATGGCATCAACAAACTCTTCGTGATGGCCACCGAGAGCTATGAGGACTTCGCTCGCGGCCTCCAGCAGGAGTATGAACAGGATTGCGGGGTCACGTTCGGCAAGGTGCCGCTGACAGTCTTGGCCAAGCTCCAAGAAGTGCTCGGGGATCAAATCACGCCGATCGGAAAAGCGCGCGCGGCAGAGTTGAAGACCGCCCTGATCAAGGTGCAAATGATGGACGAGGATGGCGGTCTGCTTCCTGCGTTCGACCCATCGCGGGCAGGCTTCATGATCGCCTTGCCCGATGCCTTCATGCCCCTGCACGCCGCCATCGTGGACTTGCTTTCATCCTACCAATTGAGCCGCCACATCGGCCGGGAGAGGCACCAGGGGCCCAACAAGCTGAGGAAAGAAGTTCTACTCACGCCGGAGTTCCAAGCGCTTTGGGCGCGCATCAAGCCGCGTACAACCTACCGCGTCGAGTTCGACAACGAACTGCTGGTCCAACGATGCACATCGGAGATCAAGCGCATGCCAGAGGTGAAGGTGCCTAAAGTGATCACCGTGACCGGCGCGCTCACCGTTAAGCAGGGCGGAGTGGATACCACGGCCGTGAGCAGCGTGAGCGAACCTGCGGCGGCATACGGAAGATCCAGCACCCCCGACTTGCTGGCCTACTTGCAGAACGAGACCGAGCTCACACGAGGCACGCTGGTAAAAATGCTGATCGGAAGCGGCCGTCTTACCGAGTTTTTCAACGATTCGCAGCGCTTCCTGGACCAAGTGGCACGCATCATCCAACACGAGTTGTACCGCATGCTCGTGGACGGCATCAAATATGAACGGATCGGCCCCGGCGTGGAAGGCGAATGGGAGCAGATGCTCTTCGAGAGCGAAGAGCTGATCGACTACCTGAACGCCGTACGTGTCGAGCACAGCATCTACGACCATGTGGTGTATGAAAGCGAAGTGGAACGCCGGTTCGCGGAGGAACTCGACCAACGCAGCGATGTGAAACTCTTCGTGAAGCTCCCTGGTTGGTTCAAGGTGGACACCCCGGTGGGCACCTACAATCCGGATTGGGCCATCGTGAAGCCGGACGACCCCAAGGTGTACTTCGTGCGCGAGACAAAGAGCAACAAAGACCTGCTGAAGCTGCGAACCAGCGAGGCGGACAAGATCCGTTGCGGCAAGAAGCACTTCGAGTCGCTGGGGGTGGACTTCGATGTGATCGCGCGGGCGGATGAGCTTTGATCGGTTCACCTACCCCATCGCCTTCCTCCTGAACATGGCCGAGGTGCGAATGACGCACCGGACGGGGACGGGGCTGGTGGTGAAGGCGTGGCGGTAGGTCCGCAACGGTGTTACGGCTCCGGAGAGGCTGGTGGCGCGACTTCCTTGCTGGCCCGTTTCGGAAGCAGTCGATATCCCACGGTGAGTACGAACTGCTCGGGGTACAGCGGTGCCATGAAGCCATCGCTGTGGTCACGGATATCCAGCAAACCACGGTAATAGCGCAGCCCGAACTCCAGGCGCGCCGGTCCACGGAAGGTGGCCTCGGCCACAAAGCCCATGTCCGCCCACTCCAGCAGCGGGCTGTTCGTGGTGCTCACCACATCCTGCTGGTTCCAAGAGAACTCCCAGGCGTGTTGCGTATAGGTGACGTGCCCGCCAAGCGGAATGCCGAAGCGGTAACCGCCCCCGAACCTGAATTTGCCGAGATCGACCTGAACGAGCATGGGCACGGAGAGGAAATGATAGCGATGGTCGGTACTTCTGGAGAGGTTATCCCTTTGCCAATGTTCGTCGTGCCCGCCGATGCTTGTCCAGTGCAGGCCTGTTGAGAAGACCAGCTTCCCCGTGATCGGGTGGGCCGCCCATGCACCAGCGGTCCAGGACGGAAGTTGGTCCACCACTTGGTATTCGCCCCGGCTTGTTACCGCAAAAACATCGGTGTTGATGCGTCCGGTACCCGCGCCAGCCTGGAGGCCCACTTCCCACTGGGCTGAAAGGGATCCCGCCAGTAGCAGCCCCGCCATGTGGCACCCAATGTGCGATCCGCTGTTCATGCCTGGCACGATGTTGCCGACGAAAGGTAGCCGAAGCGCCCCCATCTTCGCACCAAGCTTCCCCCATGCGCCGCGCCCTCCGCATCCTCGGCAAACTGGCCCTCTGCCTGCTGGCATTGGTGGCCCTAGTATTCGGCATCCTCTGCTACATCCTCTACGCCCACGAGGACGAGATCGCCGACGAGCTGATCGCCACGTTCAATGAGGGCCAGGATGGCCAGCTGACCTACCAAGGGGTGGAACTCTCACCCTTCCGCGCCTTCCCCTACATCAGCATCGACATCCAGGGCGTACGCTTCGATGCTGACAAACACACCGCGGACGACCACGCCATTTACGCGTTCAAGGATGTGTACGTGGGCTTCGATGTGTTGGAACTGATGCGCGGGAACTACACCATCCGCAAACTGGTGCTCAGCGGGGGCCATCTGTACCTGGAAAAATATGCGGACGGCAGCTACAACATCACCCGTGCGAAGGCCCGGTTGGACGCGGAGGATGATGGCAGCACCTCCCACATGGACCTGAAGAGCATCGTGCTGAGAGACATCACCCTGCATGAAGTGAACCACGGTGGCGATGGCAATGAGCTTGTGATGGACATCCTGGAAGCCACGGCATTCCTCAGTGCAAGGGACGATGCGATGCACATGGGGCTGAAGAGCGCGCTCTTCGTGCAGCACTACACTTCGGGTACCACCGCCTGGTTCCGCGAGCTGCCCTTCGGGTTGGAGTGTGAAATGATCATCGACGGTGGCATGGTGACGATCCTGCCCAGCCTGCTGCGCGTGGAGGCCGGCATTCTCGATCTGGAAGGGACACTGGATCTGGACAATGACCTGATGTTGGACCTGAAGGTGGGCGGCCGCAAGAAGAACTTCGATGTGTTCATCTCCTTCGCCCCTCCCGAGGTGCTGGAGAAACTGAAGGAATTCAAGAACGAGGGCGACATCATATTCCGGGGGATCGTGCAGGGTCCCATCGATGTGCGCAGTCCGATGATCGATCTGCGGCTGGGCTGCAAGAACACGGTCTTCCACTCCACCAAGTATGAAAAAGCCCTGCGCGACGTGGCCTTCACCGGGCATTTCCGCACCGGCGACGACGGCAGCCTCGAAACGGGCTTCCTGGAATTGGTGAACCTCTACGGGGAGCCGGAGAAGGGTCTGATGCGCGGCACCCTGCGTGTGGACAATCTTCTGGACCCGCGCATCACCATGGACTTCCATGCGCACTTCCAGTTGGAGCACCTGAAGGTCTTCTACGAACTGGATGCGATCGAGGATGGCTCCGGGCTGGTCACCATCGACATCACATTGAACGAATACATCGGCCCGGACAGCGTGTTGCACTTCGCCACCAAGATGACCGACGGGGTGACGAGCAACATCCGCTTCGATGACGTGAAATTGAAGCTGGCAAGTCTGGCACGGCCGATCGAAGGTCTCAACGGCCGCATCCTGCTCGACGGTGACGATCTCCGTACCGAGGGCTTGAAGGCGCGCATCGGCAGCAGCGACCTGGCCCTGGACTTCGCCATCACGAATGTGTCCGCCCTCATACACCACCATGACGCACCGGTGGACCTGACGCTGCACGGCGAAAGCAGGCGACTGCACATGGCCGAACTGTTCGCCCTCAATGGCAGGGAGGTGGACGCACCCTGGGCCCGCGACACCGTTACCGACTTGAAATTCGACCTGGACCTGCACACCACCTCGGGCGCGGTCGACAACAGCCGATACATCCCCGCCACCACGCTGAACTTCCGCCATCTGGAGTTCCGGACGGCGAAGTATCCCCACGCCATCGGTGACATCAGTGGCAGACTTGCGGTGAACGACACCCTGCTGCGGATCGAGGACCTCGGCGTCACCATCGGCCGAAATAAGTTGCACGCCAGCATCACCATCGCGGACCTGGGTGCCCTGCTGGACAGTACCCGGCAGGAGACCGTGCGACACGTGTTGACCGTGAAGAGCCCCTACTTCAACGCGAAGGAACTCCTGGTGTATGACGGCAAGGCATTCGTACACGACAGCATCGAAGAGGAAGTGGTGCGCGACCTGGTCTTCCGCGGATCGGGCACCGTGAAGAGCAACACCTTCACGAAAAAGGGCTTCATCAGCGACACGCACATCGACCACCTCACCGTGCGGCTGAACGACCTTCCGCCACTGCGCGATGTGGATGGACATATCCGTACCGACACCAGTGGCTGCATCACACTGAAAGATCTGCAGCTGGCCATGGGCCGTAGCGACCTGCGTGCCGACCTGTACCTGCGCCACTTCCTGGACGATGACCTGGAGAACAAGATCATCGAAGGTGGATTGCGTGCGAAGAATGTGGACATCGACGAGATCGCCGGATGGAGCCCCGCGAAGGAATTGGAGGACAGCAGCCATGCCGAGGCCTTCAACCTTTTCGCACTCGCCTTTCCCGATATGAAGCTGAAGGTGGATATCGGCCGCATCAAACACCACCGCGGTCTGCTTGAGGATCTGCATGGCGAAGTGCGCACCACCAGGGAACACATCGTGTACGTGGACACCTTGCGTTTCCGCGCTGCGGGCGGCCAGGTCGCGATGCGGGGGACCTTCGATGGCTCCCGGCCGGACAGCATCACCCTGCAGGGCGACATGGCATTGGCGAACGTGGATCTGGACCAGGTGATGTTCAAGCTGGACAACTTCGGTCAGGACTACGTGGTACACAACAACCTGCACGGCCGTGTGAGCGGGAACCTGCGCATCGATGCACACCTGCATCCGGACCTGGTGCCGGACCTGGCCCACACCACCCTGGTGGCCGACGTCACCATCGACGAAGGCCGCCTGGCGAACTTCGGCCCGTTGCACGCCATGGCTGAATTCATGGGCGACCGCGACCTGGACAATGTCCGCTTCGGCGAACTGCGCAACACCTTCACGCTGCGCGACGGTGTGCTGCACATCCCGGAGATGAAGATCACCAGCACGCTCGGATACATGCACCTGAGCGGCCGCCAGGGCGTGGACATGGACATGGACTACACCATGCGCATCCCCCTGGGGCTGGTGAAGCAGGCCAGCTGGAATGTACTCAAGGGCAAACTGCGCGGCACCGGCCGCAACAAAGACGATGAGCAGGAGCTGGATCGCGCCGAAGAGGAGATCATCAGCGGGCAGAAGGGAGCGCTCAAGGGCTACCTCACCATGAATGTGACCGGCCAGCCGGACGACTACAAGGTGCGCCTGGGCAAGTCCCGCAAGGAGCGGTGATCCGCATCATCTGAAAGCGGAACTTCGCCACACGGCCACGGGCACATGGGCACATGATCACATGGGCACATGAGCACATGGGCACATGCCCTCATGAACCTCCCCCTCCTCTTCGCCCGCCGCTACTTTTTGGCGCCACACAGCCGCAATGCGGTGAATGTGATCACGGGCATCAGCATCGGGGTGATCGCCGTGGTGGCCGCAGCGATGGTGACCGTACTGAGCACCTTCAATGGCATCGCCGGATTGGTGGACGCGATGTACAGCCCTTTCGACCAGGACCTCACGATCACCCCGGCCGAGGGCAAGAGCTTCCCACGGAACGCGCTGGATCGGGATGCCATCGCGGCTTTGCCCCACGTGGCGCGGATGAGCTTCACCCTTGAGGAGAACGTGCTACTGCGCAGCGGCGACCAACAGGCTGTGGCCACGCTCAAAGGGGTGGAAAACCAATACATGGCGATGAGCCGCATGGCGGACCTCATATACATGGGCGAACCCAGCCTGCAGGGCCGCCACGGGCCGGTGGCGCTGCTGGGCATCGGCCTGAAGGTGGACCTGAATGTACCCCTGGACGACGGCGTGTTCACGCCCCTGGGCATCAGCGCACCGATCCGCGGCCGCAAGCTGAGCACCTACCAGCAACGCGCTTTCGAACATGTGGACATGGCCATGGGCGGCGCCTTCTCCTTGAACACCGAGTACGACTACCGCTACGTGCTGGTGGACCTGGACCTGGCGGCGGACCTGCTGCACTACGACAGTCTGGTGAGCGCGTTGGAGATCCAGTTGGGGCCGGAAGGCAACATGGACCGCACGGCGGAAGCACTGCGTGGCATGCTCGGCGAAGCGTGGACCGTGCGCACACGCCACCAGAAGAACGCGTTGATGTTCCGCACCAACCAGTTGGAGAAGATCTTCGTGTTCATGGTGTTGGTCTTCATCGGCCTCATCGGCGCCTTCAACATCATCGCCTCGTTGACGATGATGATGATCGAAAAGGGGCGCGACATGCGCACGCTGGTGGCGATGGGCGCCACGGCCCGAACGGTGCGACGCGTGTTCTTCTACGAAGGGCTGCTCATCGTGCTCATCGGCACGGCGGCAGGCATGGCGCTCGGGTTGTTGATCTGCTGGGCGCAGGAGCACTTCGGGCTGGTCACGCTGGAGGGCTCGGTGGTGGACCACTACCCGGTGAAAGTGCTGCCGATGGACCTGCTGCTGATCGCTGCCACGGTGCTCGGCATCGGACTGCTGGCCACACGCATCCCCCTGCGCGCATTGCAGCGGCGCTTCCTTCAGGCCACGGCGGCCAGGGCGTAGGTGTCGATCACCTCATCCAGGATCGACTCCAGCACGGCGGGGTCCCGCTCGGTACAGAGGCGCAGCCGCACTTCCTTCACATGCGGCAGGCCCTTGAGGTAGTTGCCGTAGTGGCGACGCATCTCCACCACACCCTCCCACGGGCCTTTCCATGCCAGGGAGCTGCGCAAGTGCGTGCGGGCAGCCTCCACCTTTTCTGCGATGGTGGGCGGTGGCAGGTGCATGCCCGTGGCGAGGTAGTGCTTGATCTCGCGGAAGATGAAAGGATGCCCGATGCTGGCCCGGCCGATCATCACACCGTCCACACCGTAGCGCTGGCGACATTCCACGGCCTTCTCAGGCGAATCGATGTCCCCGTTGCCGAAGATCGGGATATGCATGCGTGGGTTGTTCTTCACCGCTCCGATCAGCGTCCAGTCGGCGGGGCCTTTGTACAATTGCGCACGGGTCCGTCCATGGATGCTCAAGGCCTGGATACCCACGTCTTGCAGGCGCTCGGCCACGTCCACGATGTTCTTCGTGGCATCGTTCCAACCGAGTCGGGTCTTCACCGTCACGGGCACTTTCACGGCCTTCACCACTGCTGTAGTGAGCCGCACCATCTTGGGCACATCCTGCAACAGGCAGGCACCGGCGCCCTTGTTCACCACCTTGTGTACAGGGCAGCCGTAGTTGATGTCGATCAGATCCGGACGTACGGCCTCGGCGATGCGTGCCGCCTCCTCCATGGCATCCTCGCTCCCACCGAACAGTTGTATGCCGATGGGCCGTTCCTGCTCGAAGATGTCGAGCTTCTTCATGCCTTTTGCCGCCTGGCGGATCAGGCCCTCGCTGCTGATGAACTCGGTGTACATCAGGTCGGCACCGTGCTGCTTGCACAACGCGCGGAAAGGCGGATCGCTCACGTCCTCCATGGGGGCGAGCAACAGCGGGAATTCAGGGAGTTCTATGGGGCCGATGCGGACCATTCCGAAGGGCGGCAAAGGTAGGTGGTATGCCAAAGCCGGTCTATCGTCCCACCAGCGCGGCATCGCCGATGCGCTGTGGTACCGCCCGTCGTATGGCCTTGATCCGCGCCCGGTCCAACGGGTCATGTTCATCCAGCGCATCGAATTCCCGACCGAAGGCCCGTTGCGCGATCACGTCCCGCAACTCGCGCAAGGCACCTTCCAACTCATCCTGCACGGACAGATAGGTGGCGTAGGTGGTGCCAGCGGCGGATCGCACCATGATCTGTGCCTTCGCCGGTGGTTCACGAAAGGGGCCAATGAGCCGCACGGCATCAAGCCGTTGTTCCCACACGGCACGCTCAGATCCATCACCCAGGGTGGCCATGCGGCGCATGCATTCCGCTTCTGTAATGGATAGCATGGTCGGTAGTTCCGCTAGATCGTCGGGATTGGTCAGGAAGGCTTTCGCACCAGCACGCAAACCGGCCAGGTCCGTGGCTTGATCCCTCACCATCAGTTCACCAGCCTCATTCACACTCACCGTCAACAGGTCACGCGGTGCGATCGGCGCGGGCGGTGCTTCGGACATGGGCGCCAGCAGGCGGGCAATGCCCTGGTCGAGTTCCAGCGTGGTGGTGACCAGGAAGAACACCAGCAACAGGAAGGCGATGTCAGCCATGCTCCCTGCGTTGATCGGGTGTTGGCGGCTGCGGAAGGTGCGTTTCGTTCCCATGCCGGATGAACGCGGACTGTAGGGGTGTGCTTGCAGGGCCAACGGGAAGCGGCACGGGCCATTACAGGAACGGCCACCCGAAGGTGGCCGTTCATCCGTGCGGTACGTGGTGCGTCAGCGGCCCTGGGCCGTGCTGTAGTTGATCTTCAGTGCGTTGCTCTTGCGCAACTCCTGTTTCACGTCGGTGACGATCTTCATGTTGGTCTCCTTGTCCACCTTCAGCGAGCGGGTGATCTTCGTCTGAAGTACCTCATCACGACGCGTGTTCCCATCCACCACGAAGGCATCGATCTCCTCCAAAGCTGCGAACTGATCGTTGAGCTGGATGCGCGGTTCGCTGCCGAGTTTTTCGTCGGTGGGCGGACCGATGTAGATGTAATCCACCAGGGCCTTGTCCTCCAGCTTGGTCGTTTCGGTGGCTTCGGGCAATACGATCTTCACCTCCAACTCCACTTCCCGCATCACGGTGGTGACCATGAAGAAGAACAACAGCATGAAGATGATGTCCGGGAGCGATGCCGTGCTGATCGCCGGGGTGCCTTTCCCTCCTTTGTCCTTGAATCGCGACATGATCTGCTGTTATTCGCGTTTGGCGACCTCTACAGGCTCGGCCTCGGAGATGCGCTGCGGATACACCAGGCGCACGGCCTTGATACGAGCCTGATCCTCTTCCTTCTTGTCATCCAGTTCGGTGAACTTCCGATCGAACTTCTCCATGGAGAGCTCGTCGCGCAGTTCGCGGATGCCCGCTTCGAGTTCATTCTGCACCTGCACGTACATGTCGTAGCTGGTCTTCGAACCGGTCTGCAAGGAGATCACCGCCGATCCCGGCAGTTCCATGAAGTCCCCGATCAGCTCCACCGCACTGAGTTTCTCCTGCCAGCGCTCCAGGGTCTTCTCATAGCCGGCCTTGGCCTCCGGGTCGGGCGCACTTGCCACATAGCTCTGGAAGTTGGCGATCTGCTCCAGGCAAAGGCTGCGCGTCACGCGTGTCTTCTCGGGCATGGTCTCCAGGTTGGCCGGATTGGTCATGAACTCCTTGGCCCCGGCGCGCAGTTCCCCGATGTCCATGGGCTCCCCTTCCACCAGCAACTGGTCGGCGTCATTGATGAGCACCACGTACACGTTGCGCTCCTTCACCTTGTCCATCTCCAGCTCTTCCTCCACGATGGGCGGCAACAGGCGCAGGATCCCCGCGTCGGTATCCATGGTGGTCGTCACCAGGAAGAAGATCAGCAGCAGGAAGGCGATATCCGCCATACTGCCGGCGTTGATCTCGCCTGGCGGATGCTTCTTGGGTCGTTTCAGCATGGCCTACTTGAACAATCGGGTGACCTCCCCATAGATGATGGCCCCCACCGCACCAGCCATGGCGATGGTGAGCATGATGATGCCCGCACCGATCCACTTCGAGGTGGTCTGGGTGATGTCCCACTCCGGCTTCACACTGCCATCGGCCATGACATAGGCCACGGCCAGCAGCACGGCGAAGAGGCCGAAGCCAATGAAGGATTTCTTCGTGAGTCCACGGAAGGAGAAGACCAGGGCCAATCCCGCACTCACGAACAAGGCCACGTAGGTGACCCACAACCCACCATCGATCCCCGCAGCGCTGTCCGAGAGGATCATGATGAAGAATACGATGCCCAGCAAGGCCACCGCGTATTGGGCGATGCGGCCGATGAGACCGGAGCCAGAATGGTTCATGGGCGCTTAGTGTTTGGTCTGGTTCTCCTTCACGAGCAGATCAACCAAAGCGATGGAGGCTTCCTCCATCTGGCCGGTGATGCTGTCCACCTTGCTCACCAGGTAGTTGTAGAAGATCTGCAGGATGATGGCCACGATCAAACCGAACACGGTGGTGAGCAGCGCGATCTTGATACCGCCTGCCACGATGGCCGGGCTGATGTTGTTGGCCGCAGCGATCTTGTCGAAGGCGTCGATCATCCCGATCACGGTGCCCATGAACCCGAGCATGGGTGCCAGGGCGATGAACAGGCCCACCCAGGAAAGACCCCGCTCCAGACGGCTCACTTCCACACCGCCATATGCGATCACGGATTTCTCCACGATGTCGACACCCTCATGGGCGCGGTCCAGGCCCTGATAGAAGATGCCCGCAACGGGGCCCTTGGTGTTGCGACATACCTCCTTGGCAGCATCGGTTCCGCCGCTCTTCATGGCGTTCTCCACATTGGTCAACAGCTTGGTGGTATTGGTGGTGGCCATGTTCAGATAGATGATGCGCTCGATCACGATGGCCAGGCCCAGGATGAGGCAGATCAGCACCGGGGCCATGAATCGGGGATCACCCTCGATGAAGCGCTGCTTGAGCATCTGGTGGTCTCCGGTGGCGGCGGCCTCGGCGGCGACCTCGCCGGCCTGGGCCAGCACCGGGGAAACAAGACCGGCGATCATCAGGCCGGCCAGGCAAAGGGTCAGGGACTTGCGTACCATGTTGGGGTGTCGATTAACGGGTGGGGTTTGGATCTGGTTGGTTCCGTGGTTCACGGTCTATGGGTGGGCCGGGGCCCAAAGGAAGGAAAGGAAGCAGGAAGAGGAAGCATGGCAGAAGAATGAACTGTGTTGTGAGCGGAATTTTCCGCTGCATCACAGCAATGCTTCGTTGGATGAATGTGGCCGTTGCGGCCTTTGGTTCGATACGTTGTCCACTTGCCCGAGCAAGCTCGGCTCGCGAGGAAGGAGGGATCAGCCTCCCTTCGGTCGGACTTTCCCGCCGTACGGCGGGAGGGCTTCATTGCATGACCGAGGCCGTTCCGGCCTTGGGATCGATCCGCTGTCCACTCGCCCGAGCAAGTCCGGCTCGTTGCCATCAACATGAAGGAGGGATTGGCCTCCCTTCGGTCGGCCTTTTCCGCCGTACGGCGGAGGTGCTTCATTACATGGAGGCGGCCGTGCCGGCCGGGGATCGTTCGTTCCGTCCGCTCGCCGAAGCAAGCTTCGCTCGCGGCCGGTGCGAACGATCGAGCGGCTTCGCCGCAGGTCATGCCATGGCGGAGAGAGAGGGATTCGAACCCCCGATACCCTTTGAGAGGTATACGCACTTTCCAGGCGCGCGCCTTCGACCACTCGGCCATCTCTCCTGTTGTTCGCATGGATGCGGGCACCGGCCCCCGTTCAAGGGCGGCCAAATTACAAAAAGGTCCTTCGGTCCACCGGCCTTCCGGGCATCGGCAGGCCTTGCGGGACAAGCGGTGCGCACCGTGCATGTTAAGCCAACGTCAACTCCCCACGGATCGGTGTCACCATTCGCCGGGCCACCTCCTCCGTTGCCTGTTCCTGCGCGAACAGGAACATGAGCTTGGCCAGGGCGGCCTCCACGGTAAGATCGGCGCCGGGCACCACGCCCATCTCCGCAAAGGCCCGGCTGGTGACGTAGCGTCCCTGTTCCACGCGGCCACCTACGCATTGGGTCACGTTCAGCAGAAGCACGCCGCGCTCGCGTGCCGTGCGGAGGGCGGCGAGAAAGGCGGGATCGGTGGGGCCGTTGCCGCTGCCGAAGGTGGCCAGCACCACGGCGTGCAGTTCCTCCTCCGCCAACGCGCGCTCCACCCAGGCCGCGCGGATGCCCGGATAAAGCCAGAGCACAGCCACCCGCGCGTCCATCGCATCGTGTACTTTCAAGGTGCCCGGCCGATGCGGCATAATGGACCGCCGGTCGTAACGCAAATGCACCCCGGCCTCTGCCAGCGGCGGCCAGTTGGGCGAGCGGAAGGCCTCGAAACGCTCGGCATGCACCTTCACCGTGCGGTTGCCACGCAGCAGCCGGTACTCGAAGTAGATGGCCACCTCGGGCACCATGGGTCGGCCTTCTTCATCTCTTGCAGCAGCGATCTCGATGGACGTGATCAGATTTTCCCGGGCATCCGTACGGATGGTGCCTATGGGCAGCTGAGATCCGGTGAGGATGACGGGCTTCGAAAGGCCCTCCAACAGAAAGCTGAGCGCACTGGCCGTGTATGCCATGGTGTCGCTGCCGTGCAACACCACGAAGCCGTCGTGACGATCGTAGTGCTCTCCAATGATCCCGGCGATGCGGATCCAATCCTCGGGGCGCATGTCGCTGCTGTCAATGGGCTGATCGAAGGCCACCGCCTCCAGGTCCACGCCCACATGCGCCAGTTCGGGCACCTGCGCCTCCAGATGGGCCAGGTCCATGGGACGCAGTTCGCCGCTGCGTGGATCGGCCAGCATGCCGATGGTACCGCCGGTGTATATGATCAGGACACTGGGCCGTTTCATGCCGCAGGCGGTGGTGGCGATCCAAAGAGCCGGTCGGCATTCGCCGTGGTGATGCGCGCGATCTCCTCCACCGAATGCCCGGTGACCTCCGCGAGCTTCGCAGCGATCAAGGGGATGTAGGCACTCTCGTTGCGGCGGCCACGGTGCGGCACCGGCGCCAGATAGGGCGCGTCCGTCTCCAGCACGCAGTGGTCCGCGCCCACAGCGGCCATGGTCTCCTGCAGACCGCCCTTGGGGTGTGTGACCACCCCGCCAATGCCCAGCATGAATCCGCCCAGGTCGATGATGCGCCGCGCCTGCCCCGGTGTGCCGGTGAAGCAGTGGAACACTCCACGCAGCTCCGGGCCGTTCTCCGCCTCCACGATGGCGATGGTCTCCTCGAAACTTTCGCGGCTATGGATCACTACGGGCAGATCCAGTTCCTTGGCCCACAGCACCTGCAGCCGGAAGGCCTCGCGCTGCTGCGGCAACCAGGTCTTGTCCCAGTGCAGGTCGATGCCCGTTTCGCCCACGGCATAGTACCGTCCGGTATGCAGGAGACGCTCTACCTCGCTGAGGTCCTTCGCGGGATATTCACCCACATGGCAGGGATGCAGACCCATCATCGGGTAGCAGGCATCGGGGAAGGCATCGCACAGCGCATGCATGCCATCCACACTCTCCAGGTCGATGTTGGGCAGGTACATGCGGGTCACGCCCGCATCGATGGCGCGCCGTACCATGTCCGTGCGATCGCCGTCGAACTGTGCATGGTAGAGGTGGGCATGTGTATCAACGAATTCCATGGAGCGATGGACGATGCGCTTGTGCCGGCACCGGCCGGACCGCAAGGTACAGGGGCGCCGCAACGCGCGCCGCAACGCCGTACCTTTTCCACCATGAAAGCGCTCCCGGTCCTCATCGCGCTCATCCTCCCGGAGGTCCTCCACGCACAGGTTGGCTACGTGGCACAACCGTTGGAAGCGCCGTTGCGCTGCACGCACCAATTGCGGCCTGCCACACCGAAGGACGGCGCGGTGGCACATGGCTTCGATGTGACATATTACCGCCTTGCCTGGACCCTGGACCCTGCGGTGGACGCCATCGCCGGGCAGGTCACCACCTGGTTCACCGCCACCCAGGCCATTGATCAACTGCGCTTCGACGCCTCCACACAACTCACCATCACCGCAGTGGAACGTGCGGGTACACCCCTGGACTTCACCCACGGCCCGAGCGACACGCTCATGGTACAGTGGCCCTTCACCCTCCAGCCCGGTCAGCTGGACTCGCTCACCATCACCTACCACGGCAACCCGGCCGCCACTGGTTTCGGCAGTTTCGTGGTGAGTCAGTATGAAGGCAGCCCCCTGCTGTGGACCCTCAGCCAGCCGTATGGCGCCAAGGACTGGTGGCCCTGCAAGCAGGATCTCAACGACAAGGCCGACAGCATCGACATGTACGTGACCACGCCATTGCCCTACCGAGCGGCGGGCATCGGCCTGCTGGTGGACGAGACCGTGCAGGACGGCCACACCACCTGGCACTGGCGCCACCGATACCCCATCGCACACTACCTGATCGCTACCGCCGTGGCCGACTACCAGGTGCTGGAGACCACCATTCCATTGGCCGCCGGAGATCTGCCCATGCTCACCTATTACTATGGAACTCCAGGTGAGAACTACATGGCCGAACTCAATGCCGGTGATGTGGCCCAGCAGATGCCTCTATTCGAGACCCTATTCGGTCCCTATCCATTTATGCAGGAGAAATACGGGCATGCACGCTTCGGTTGGGGGGGCGGCATGGAGCACCAGACGATGAGCTTCATGGGTGTGTGGAACTATGAGCTGGCCGCGCATGAGTTGGCCCACCAGTGGTTCGGCAACAAGGTCACCTGCGGCACATGGACGGACATCTGGCTCAACGAGGGTTTCGCCACCTACCTCTCCGGACTGTGCTACGATCAGTTGGCACCGCAATACTGGCTTGGCTGGGTGAAGGCCCAGGTGAACAGTGTTGTCTCCGAACCCGATGGCAGCTTGCAGCGGCCGGATACCCTGGATATCCCCAGCCTTTTCGACGTGCGCATCACCTACCGCAAGGGCGCCATGGTGCTGCATATGCTGCGCTGGGTGCTGGGCGACGCGGCATTCTTCCAAGGCTGCCGTGACTACCTGAACGATCCCGCCCTGGCCTATGGCAGTGCACGCACCGCGGATCTGAAGTTCCACCTGGAGGCTACCGGTGGCATGGACCTCACACAGTTCTTCAACGACTGGTACACCGGCGAGGGACACCCCAGCTATACCGTGGAATGGACCCAGGACCCAGAAGGGAATGTTTCGGTGGCGCTGCACCAAAGCACCTCGCATTCCAGCGTACCCTTCTTTGCGCTGCCTGTGCCACTGCGTTTCAAGAATGCACAGCAGGACAGTACCGTTGTGCTGGATCACAACTTCAGCGGGGAGGTCTTCCAGTTCCACCTGCCCTTCCAGGCGGACAGCGCCCTGTTCGACCCCGACACCTGGCTGATCAGCGGCAGCAACCTGGTGTTGCAGGTGCCCGTGGCCTCTTTCGGAAATGGGCGCCTGCTGCTCTACCCCAACCCGGCCGGGGACCAGGCCTGGATCCACGTAGGCGAAAGCCTGATGGGCACTGTGCGCGTGGCGCTCTACGACAGTCCCGGACGCCTGCTGCGCGAACGCGATGTGGTGGTGCAAGATCAGCGCATCACCCTGGACCTGCTGGGATTGCCCGCTGGAGGCTACACGGTGGAGTTGCGCACCGCAGGTGAAGTGCTGCGTCTGAGGATGGTGAAGGAGTAAAGGCGGTTCAACGCCCGGACATCATCCGCTGGATGTATTTGCCCAGGACATCGTACTCCACGTTCACCCGGTCGCCGGACTTCAACAGGTGGAACGTGGTGTGCGCGAAGGTGTATGGAATGACGGCCACGCTGAAGGTCTCCGCCTCCAGGGCAGCGATGGTGAGGCTGACGCCGTTGATGCAGATGCTTCCCTTCTGCACCAGCAAGCGTTCCTGTTCCGGAAACGCGAAAACATAGGTCCAACTTCCATCGCGCTCCCACAGCCCCAGGCACTGTGTCATGGTATCCACATGGCCCTGCACCATGTGCCCATCGAGGCGATCACCCACGCGAAGTCCACGCTCCAGGTTCACCGGATCACCCACGCGCAGGTCGCCTAAATTGCTGCGATGCAGGCTCTCCTCCACAGCGGTCACCCTGTAGCGATCTCCTTCCACAGCCACCACGGTAAGACACACGCCATTGTGGGCCACGCTCTGATCCACCTTCAGTTCGGGCGCCATGCGTGCACGCAGATCGAAATGCCGGTTGCTACCCTCCTCGCGCAGGGCCACCACTTCGCCCACCTCTTCCACGATACCGGTGAACATCAGTTGAAGCTCGATCCAGACCGCCCACCCAGGAGATGGACATAGCCCTTGAGGACCACGACCTCATCGCCCGCAAGGCGGGAGAAGATCACGTTGCATACATAGAAGTAGACACCGTCGGACAAGGGCTCATTGCTTTCCTTGTGGGTGCCGTTCCACAGGATGTCGGGGTCCGTGGTTTCGAAGACCAGCTGCCCCCAGCGGTTGAAGACCTGTAGTTCGATCTCCTTCACACCTCGGTAGGGGAAGGGAATGAAAAAGTCGTTCTGCCCGTCGTTGTTGGGTGTGAAGACGTTGGGCAGCGTGTACTCCGGGCAGTTGTCGCCGCAAACCAATACACTCAGTGCACTTTCGTTGCCTACGGAGTCGACGGCTGAGATGGCGTAGCAACCCGCCACCGATGCGCCATCCGTGTGTGTGTAAATGGTATTGTCCGCACCCAGCAGTGTGGCCAGTAACTGCGGGGTGCCGTTGAGCGTCGGTGTGAACCACACGTTGTAGGAGTGCGTGTCCTCATCGCCACACACTTCAGCGGGGTTGGTCCAGCTAAGGGTGTTGAGCGGTTCCTCGCAGTTGTTGTCCAGGGTCAGCTCCGGCACGCAGGGCGGGGTGAGGTCCACCGGCACGCCGCAGACCTCCTGGCTCCAGTTCAACAAGGGCGCGAGGATGTCCGGGTCGCTGTAGGCACCGGAACTCACTACGTAGTAGCAGTATTCCTCACCATTCACCAGTCCGGTATCCACGTAGCTGTCCGTATCGCTGCTTCCGATGAAGGTCCACACGCCATCGTCCAGGCGGTACACGTCGTACAGTGTGTTGGTCCAGGGTGTGTTGGCTTCCCACACCACCTCCAGCTGTTCATCATTGGGCACGGCGCTGATGAATACCGAGCTTGCCACATTGGCCGATCCGATGACATCCGCTCCGCCATCCCCGAGGAACTCCACACGATACACATGGGCCTCATTGCGCGTGTCCAGTCCGTTGTCAATGAACACCGTATCCGGATGGGCCAGGAAGGGGTGTAGCGGGCTGGTCCAGATGAGTTGCTCGGCGGTGGTGAAGCCTGTGCCGCGATACAGCCGGAACTGGTAGGGGCCCGGCCGCGCGATGGTGTCCAAGTCGTAGGCGTTGGTCCAGCGCACGGTGTCGACGCCGGCGGCAACGTCGGTCACGCCCACACTCACATGGGTGATCAGCGGCACCTGGCGATCCAGCATGGCGCAGAATTCTTCGCTGGCGATACTTTCCCCACCATCGGCGAAAGTGGCCACCACCATGTAACAATATTCGTTGCCAAAGAGCAGCGGGCCAGCATCCAGGTAGTTGCTGTTCTCCACACCCGCCACACTGGCGATGAAGGAATAGCCCGTGTAGGCCGGCACGCCGGTTTCGCAATGGCCGGGTTCATAGCCGTACAGCCCGGTGCGCCGGTAGATCCGGTAGCCCGTGGCATTGGTACATATGCTCGGCGACCATTGCAATTGCATGGATGAACCACTGGGTGTGGCCAGGGGGTCGAGCGGCGGCGGCGCCACCACGCGGATCATCAAGGTCTTCACGTCCTGCAACTGTACGAGCTGGTCGTTGTCCTGCGCGGTGAACACCATCTGGTAGGGCTGCACACGCACATGGCTGCAATTGGTCACCCAGGTGAAGGTCCCCGAGACGTTCTGCGCGGGTGTGGGTGAATTGAAGACCGCTGGTGAGCTGGGCACCACCAAGGGTTGTCCCTGTGCTGTGAGATTCACCACCTGGCCGGCGTTGGGGTCGCTGGCCTGCACCAGGATATTCAGGGTCGTTCCCGCGACCACACAGGTGTCCTCCAACTGCACGATCTGGGGCTGTTGATTGTCGCAGGGCCATACGGTGATCTGCATGTCACGCGTCACCCAGCCCACCTGGATCCACACACCGTTCTTCTTACGCCACTCGCGCACGATGAAAGCGATGTTGTATTCACCCGTAAGTGAAGGGGCGTTCCAGGTGATGGTCCCGCTCATCGGGTCGATGCTGTAGTTGGGTCCCGGGAAAGTATAGCCGGCGATGGGTAGGCACTCATTGCCCAGGCATACGGCCGGTTCATAGGAGAGACTGTCGCCATCGGGATCGAAGGCCGCCGGATTGTGGATCCAGGGCTGGTTCAGACAGGCGTCCTGGATGGGTGAGTTGAGGAAGCGCACCGAGCAATTGTGCCCGGAAACGGGCGAGATCACCAGTTGGGTCTTCACGCAGAAAGACACCGAGATGGAATTGGGTACGTTGAGCACGCCGCCATTGCGGTTCGGATCGTCGAATTGTAGCGTGAAGACGCCCGGGCCGCGATAGGTGTGCCGGGCCACATATTCACTCCGACGGAGATCCCCCAGTGGTGGCGGGGTATCCGTGATCAGGGTCCGCGCGATGGTATCAAGCGGTGAGCCATCGCCCCAATCCAGCACCAGCTCGGGCCGGTCGGCGGGGGCGCTCAATTTGGTGTGGGTGATGATCATCACCTCGTACTCGAGATCGAAGGGGTTGTCGGGATCCACCTTGCAGATGATGATCTCGCCCGCCCGGTTGTGGGTGGCCATCAATGTGCCTGCACCCAATAGTGCGAAGGCAAGCAGGAGGGATCGTGTGGGCCGCATGACGGATCGGGGATACAAAGTACGTAGATCCCGGTCGGGGAACGTCCGGCTGGGGTCCTCAATTGCTTTGCGGCAGCGGGGGCATCGTGGGCGGGCGGGACGGGCCCGGGAACGGCTCCGGGGTGCATGGGAGGCCCGGCTATCTTTGGCCTCCCCGCCATGATCGTACTACAAAAAACCACCCGCCCCGCCGCCGCCCGCGATACCCTTGTGGTATTGGACAGCATCACCCAATTGCGCAGCGTGGACCTGGAGCGCAACGACCGGCAGTACCTCACCGAGCAACTCAAGTCCGATCCGTCCCTGGCCGTATGCGATGTGAGCGGGCGCCTGGTCATGGTGCACCTCACCGCCAAAGGCGACCGCGGCCGGCAATTGGAGGCGGCCCGCAAGGCAGGCAATGACATGGCCGTGCGCCTCAACAGCGCGAAACGTACCGAGGGGCGCCTGCTGAGTCTGCAGGACGACCCCGCCGTTACGCTGGCACTTGCCGAAGGTGCGGTGTTGGGCAGCTATGCTTTCCGCAAATACAAAAGCGACGCGAAGGGTGCGCCCACCCTGGCCAAGATCTCCGTCCTTGCCAGGGAGGTCACCGTGGCCGCATTGGAGGAAATGGCCGATATCTGCGAGGCCACGACCATGGCACGCGACCTGGTGAACGAACCGCTTTCCTTCCTCAGCGCCACACAGCTTGCGGCGGAGATCGGCAACATGGGCCGCAACGCAGGTTTCAAGACGCGCACACTGAACAAGGAACAGATCGCGGCGCTTGGCATGGGCGGACTGATCGCCGTGAACCGCGGCAGTCCCGATCCGCCCACCTTCAGTGTATTGGAGTGGAAGCCGAAGAACGCCGTGAACAAGCGGCCTGTACTGCTTGTGGGCAAGGGTGTGGTGTACGACACGGGTGGCCTCAGCCTGAAGCCCACGCCCAACAGCATGGACCAGATGAAGTGCGACATGGCCGGTGCCGCCGCAGTGGCCGGTGCCATGTACCTGGTGGCCAAACGCCAGCTACCCCTGCATATGGTGGCGCTGATCCCCGCCACGGACAACCGGCCCGGGGGCAACGCGTATGTACCTGGCGATGTGGTACGCATGCATGGCGGACTCACCGTGGAAGTGATGAACACGGACGCGGAAGGCCGTATGATCCTGGCCGATGCGCTCAGCTACGGCGAACAGTACGAAGCCGAACTGGCGATCACCGTGGCCACCCTCACCGGCGCGGCCATGCGGGCCATCGGCACCTATGGCAGTGTGATCATGGGCACCGCATCGGAAAGTGAATTCAAACGCCTGGAGCAGGCCGGTGCGGAGGTGTTCGAGCGGGTGGCGCAGCTG
Organism: Flavobacteriales bacterium; assembly: GCA_041747675.1. GTDB lineage: Bacteria > Bacteroidota > Bacteroidia > Flavobacteriales_F > PHOS-HE28 > PHOS-HE28. The sequence goes on along the minus strand of JBGTES010000026.1, from coordinate 68,656 downwards.
CCCTTCTGGGACGAGTACGGCGAGGAGATCATCAGCGATGTGGCCGACATCAAGAATCTGGGCAGCGATCTGGGCGGTGCGCAAACGGCCGGTAAGTTCCTGGCCCGTTTCACCACCCGGCCCTTCATCCACATCGACATCGCAGGCCCGGCCTTCTCCACAAAGCGCGACAGTTACCGGCCCAAGGGCGGCACCGGCGTGGGTGTACGGCTTCTCTATCGCACCCTGAAGGATCGCGCGGGATCGAAATGACCGGATCGCACCGGGATCGCAACAAACCATGGAACCAAGCCAAGCCCTCCGCGCCGGGATCTCCTGCGGCGATCTCAATGGCATCGGCATCGAAGTGGTGCTGCACACCTTCGAGGATGCACGCATGCTGGCCGATATCACTCCGGTGCTGTACTGCTCGGCCAAGGCCGTGAGTCACCGCCGCAAGTTGCTCGCACTGGATGAAGTGCAGTTCCACCGGGTGAACGACGCCCGCGAGGCGCTGCCCAAGAAGCTGAACCTGGTGAACGTGTGGGACGATGAGGTGGCCATCGAACCGGGCAAGCCCTCCGGCCCGTTGGCAGAGTACGCCATCAAGAGTCTGGAGGCCGCCGCACAGGATCTGGCCAGTGGAAAGGTGGATGTGTTGGTGACCGCACCGATCGACAAGCACAGCATGCAACAGGCGGGTTTCGCCTTCCCGGGCCACACCGAATTCCTGCAGCAGATGGCCGGTAGCGACAGCGAAGTGCTGATGTTGCTGGTGGCGGACGGACTGCGCGTGGGAACGGTCACCGGGCATATCCCGCTGAAGGATGTGGCCTCCGCGATCACCACCGACCGCATTCTCACCAAAGCCCGGCTGCTGCATCAGAGCCTGCAGCGCGACTTCGGCATCGCCACACCGCGCATCGCGATCCTGGGCCTCAATCCGCACGCGGGAGATGGCGGTGCGCTGGGCAGCGAGGACAAGGAGCGCATCGCGCCCGCTGTGCGCCGCCTCAACGAGGAGGGCATCCCCGCCATGGGCCCCTACGCCGCTGATGGATTCTTCGGCAGCGGTTCCTACAAGCACTTCGATGGCGTGCTGGCCATGTATCACGACCAGGGCCTGGTGCCCTTCAAAGCCTTGAGTTTCGGCAACGGCGTGAATTTCACCGCCGGCCTGCCCATCGTGCGCACCAGCCCCGACCATGGCACCGGGTTGGACATCGCCGGCAGGGGTGTGGCCGATCCGTCCAGCTTCCGCGCCGCGCTCTGGCTCGCTGCGGACATTACCCGGAACCGCGCCCACTGGAAGGCCATTTCCGTCAACCCGCTGCAGCCGCAGAAAAGGGAGAAGGAGCGAAAGGAAGGGTGATGCCGAGTTGGCCAGTTGCAAGTTGGCAGTTGGCAAGTTCCCACATCGGGTCGAGGTGGGCGTGCTACTCGTTGCGATGATCGGCCGCTGAGCCGCGATCACGACTGGCCCACTTGCCAACTCGCCACTTGCCACTTTCTCCGACCAGGAGTTCGCCACTTCAGAAAAGCCGCCCAAACACATGCGGCGCCGTTCATCCCGATCATCCCTGTCGCCTGTAACCGCAGGTGTGGGGCCGCCGTCCCATGGCCAGAACAACCACCAAACACCACACGCCATGAACACCAACTTCATCACCCGCTCGGCCCTGCTGCTGGCCACTGTATGCACACTGGGTCTCGCCCAGGCCGCCGAGCCCGTCCGCATGGAAAGCGGATCGAACCGCACCACCCTGGAGCGCAACCTGGAGCGCGCCCTGAACCGCCACATGACCTTCCCCGCAGTGGAGAAGACCGACATGACCGGCGATGTCTATGTCAGCTTCGTGATCGACAAGGAAGGCCGCGTGGAAGTGATCGATTGCAACGCCACCAACGAGCGCCTCAAGGAGCATGTGCTCAACAAGCTCGCCCGCATCGATATCGGCGACAACCCCGATGGCTTCTGGCGCACCACACATATGCGCATCAGCTTCCGCCCCGAGCGTACCGACGCCTGAACACCGGCGTCACCACAACACATGAAAGCCCCGCTGCGCGGGGCTTTTCACTTTTCTTCACACCTGCTGTAACTACCGGAGAACCGGTTCGTCCCATGGATACAACCGTTCAGCCATGAAGACGCTCCTGACCATCGTTTGTGCCGCCACCGCGCTAACCCTGGCCCTGCCACGGCAGGCAGGCGCGCAGAATGACACCCTGCAAGTACCGGAGCCACCTCCGGCACCCGCCATCCCGCAAGTGCCGCAGGTGCCACAAGTGGCCCCTGTACCACCTGTACCCGGTGTACCCGCTCCGGGCGACACCCTCAGGAAGATCCGCACGGAACACACGGCCATCATCGAGCGCCTCAACGGTGGTCAACGGATCGTGGTGGTGAAGGGTGATACCACCATCATCATCACCCAGGACCACCGGGGCGACAACATCACGGTGACCAAGCGGAAGGATGGCCAGGGCAGCGAGACCGACAGCGCCGTGGTGATGGCGCGCCGTGCGATGCTGCACATGGGGCACAACAGCAGGGAGGGTGGCTATCTGAAGGTGGAGACCAGCGAGGGTGCGAACGGTGACAAGGAACCGGTGACCATCGAGACCAAGCGCAAGGTCTATCGCATCTACACCGACAAGCGCAAGGGAAAGACCGACAGCCTGGGCATCACCGGCCGCCTCAAGGAGCTGCGCGTGGAACGCCGCAACCAGTTCACCTACTGGAGCGGACTGGATCTGGGGGTGAACACCCTGCTCGGTCCGGACAACGATGCCGACCTGAGCGGTGACGCCGAATTCATGCAGATCGACAACGGCCGTTCACGCTTCTTCAGCATCAACTTCATGGAGCGCAAGTTCGAGTTCGGTAGCCACCATGTGGGCCTGCTTACCGGGCTGGGCTGGGAGTTCACCAACTACCACCTGAAGAACAACGTGCTGCTGGCCTACAACGCGGATTCGGTCTACGGCATTCCGGTGGAAGCGCCCGAGTTCCGCAAGAACAAGCTGCGGCAGATGGGCGTCCGCGTGCCGCTGATGCTGGAGTTCAACACCAAGCGCGCACCGCTGCCCACCCGCGAGGATCTGGCCGCCGGGAAAAAGAGCGGCTTCAACCGCAAGGGCAACTTCCACCTGGCCGCCGGTGTGGTGGGCAGCTGGTACTTCGACACCATGTACAAGCAGAAGTACCGGCTGGAAGGCGAGGACCGCAAGGACCGCGACAAGGGCGACTACCTGCTGCTGCCCTACCGCGCCGCCGCCAGTGTGCGGGTGGGCTACGGGGCGCTGAACCTCTTCGCCGAATATGCCCTCACACCCCTGTTCCGCGAAGGCAAGGGGCCGGAACTGACGCCCTTCAACGTGGGCCTTACGATCGTCGGGTTCAACTAAGCAAGCCATCCGCCGGGCACGCACGCTGCGGTCCGGGCCGGTCTTCGGTGAGCAACGAGGGAGTTGGACCCATGGGGCCGCCGGCGCGCATGCGTCGCGCGGCCCTTCGCGTTGGGGAGCAGCTACTTCGAACCGCACCATCTCGGCTTAGAGTATCAGAGGTCCACGTCAACATGAACGCAGGGTCCCCTCGTTCCTCGGGAGACCCTGCTGAGGTTTAGGTTTAGGATGCCGAGGCGTTGTAGCCGCTGGTGAACAGGAAGCGCGCACGGTCGGCGGCCGCTTCTCCGGGGTCGTCGCTCCAATGGAACACCATGTCGGTGCGGTCCACGCCGTAGGCTTTCTGCCCGATGTAGCCCATGTCCCGGTTGCCCGTGAAAGTGATCCCGATGTTCATCCACTCACGGTCGCTGGTCATGAAGGCGTTCAAGCCATCGGCCAAGTGCAACAGGCTGAATGGGCCGGGAGCGCCATTTGCATAGAAATTCACCACATCGGGGCAGAGCAGCGCCCAACCATCGGCCACCTTGGCCGGCAGGCCGGGGTTCACCACGTAGGTGGCATCCGGTAAAAGACGGAAGCGGTGGATGTCATTCGTGCGGAGATCAAGATCCGCGTTGTTCGTGCTTCCGAGAAAGTTGGTACCAGGAGTGACAGTAGGATTCCCGGTGTCATTCCAGAACTGTGCGTTCCCACCCAAAGAACTCATGGCCAAAGCCACAAGCATTATGTACTTTTTCATTTGGTCTCGAGTTGGTTCTCAAAACCCTCCTTCCCCCTTGACGAACTTGACTGCCGCATGTTCAGCCCCACTTCGTACCACCACCATGTATATGCCCGCAGGCAAGTATCCGACAGCGAACGCACCGTGTCCATCCATCGCGTACACAACATCCTGACGTAGGTGGCGCCCCATGGCATCAAACAACTCCACAAACACAGGTCCTTGGAGCTTATCCCACTGGAACTCCATGCCATATCCATTCCACCAAGTGACGAAGGGCTGGATCGTATTCACGCTGAGGCCTTCCAATGGACTTAGCTGGATCTGGTCGATGTAGTAGTAGCTGGTTCCATAGATACCAAGGGGGTCGGCCACGATCCACTCCACCGAGTCCTGATGATCGAAGTTGCCGATCACCAACCAGCGCTCACCACCAACGGCCACGAATGTGTCCGTGAGCTGCGTCCATGCATCACCATTCACCAGATAGGTGTTGTACGGGTCGCGCAGCTTCACTTGAGGCTCCACGTCGAGGCGTCCGACGGTGGTCTCGAACAGGCTATCATGGCCGATCCAGATCCCGATGTGATCGACTGCATACTTATGCGGACGCCGCCTGGCGTACCAGAGGGAGACCACATATGCCAAACCTGGATCCAAGGCGTCCACAAGCTTGGTCATGAGGTAGTCCCTAGCAATTGAGCCTGTCGGTCCATCCCATAAATAGGCACCAGCTAATCGGCTTCCTTCCTGAGGTTCCATGAAAGTGGTGGGCTGGTTGGGGTTCATAGCGTATCCGCACAGCCTGTCCAGGTCCGCATCGAAGAGATCCGGCGTTGCCAGATTGGGATTGTACCAGTGTTCAGCCTTCAACAAGGTGCATTGTGTTGGCACTTCGCAGTTCACAGTATCCTCGAAGGATCCGTTCACCACAAGGTTCTGTGCCGTCGCCATCACGGCGAGAGCGAGTGTCAAGGAAAGAAGGAGTGCTTTGAGCATGTTGTTTTCTCCTTTCTCGTTGCGGCGCACCTGGGTAAGGTAGACAGCGTACCCATTTGATACGCTGCCTACCGTTGCGGGCGTGTTGTAACAGACCCGCTTTACCCGGCCATTCCCAGGGGCATGCGCCTGCTCCCCAAGGGTCTGTACCTTTGCTTCAGCTTGTGTTCATCTTCTTACCTGAGTTGGTGGGGCATGAGTGACCGAGGCCCCTGGTGTTACAAGCACCGGGGGCTTCTTTGTTGGGGCAAGCCGCTGGCCTACCTTGTTCTGTTGCAATGGAAGGCGATCGCTGGATCGCTGGATCGCTGCCTGCCTGCCAGTGGCAGTGACTGGCAATAGCCCAGCCCTGTAGCGGGAAGCGAGATCGGACTTGGATATTTGCTCAACAGGGTCATGCACCAACGGTATAGATCGACCGTGCTGTGTGCGGCCCCGGAGCTTCAGAACGCAACAGCAGGACGAACATAATGCACCAATGGGCGAATTCCTATTGGTTGTGGAAGAATTCAATCCGTGTTCATGGGTCGGTAACGTATGATGCGGAATGAAGCGCAGAAGCCCGGCCACCGCAGGTGCAGGGCACTTTGCGCGCCTGCCACGGCGCCCTCCCTATTTTAGCGCCCCTTTCCGCAACACCTCCATCCCATGGGCCGCATCTTCGAGAAGCGCAAGCACAAGATCTTCAAGCGCAACGCCCAGCTGAGCAAGCTCTTCACGCGCATCGGCAAGGAGATCGCCATGGCCGTGAAGGCCGGCGGGCCCAACCCCGATGCGAACAGCCGCCTGAAGGTGGCCATCACCAACGCGCGCGGCATGAACATGCCGAAGGAGAACGTGGAGCGCGCCATCAAGAAGGCCGCTGCAGGTGGCGAGGGGGCCGATTACCAGGAGATGACCTACGAGGGCTACGCGCCGGGTGGCGTGGCCATCTTCGTGGATGCCGCCACCAACAACCCCAACCGCACGGTGGCCAATGTGCGCAGCTTCTTCACCAAGGTGGGCGGCACCCTGGGCACCAGCGGATCACTGAGCCACATGTTCGAGCGCAAGGCCGAATTCACCGTGACCACCGAAGCATTGGGCCAGCGTGATGCGGACGCCTTCGAGATGGAGGTGATCGACGGTGGCGCGGACGATGTGCTGCGCGACGAGGAGGGCTTCACGATCTACGCGCCCTTCCAGTCCTTCGGGCAGATGCACCAGAAACTTGACGAACTCGGCGTGGAGGTGAAGATCGCCGAACTCAAACGCTTCCCGTTGGTGACCATGCCGGCCGACATTTCAACTGCACGCGCGGTGATCAAGCTGGTGGATATGCTGGAGGAGGACGACGACGTGAATGCCGTGTACCACAACATGGACCTTACCGAGGCGGTGGCGGAGGAGTTGGAGAAAGGGTAGGAAGGAGGAGGGATTCCTTCGCTTCGCCTGCCTACCGGCAGGCAGGCTCGGAATGACAGGGGAAGGGCGAAGGGTGAAGGAGGAAGGGTGAAGTTCAGGAGGGCCGGAAGCGGACGTGGTAGCGTGTCCCGGATGCTGTGCCTTCCACTGTCATGCGGCCATTGAGTTGGTCCACGAGGCTTTCGATCAGTGACATGCCCAGTGTGGTGGAACCGTTCTGGAGTTTTTCCAGCGGAATGCCGATGCCATCGTCCTGGTAGAACAGGTCGTAGCCGCCACCGTCCACACGGTGCATGGCCAGTTCTATGCGCCCGTCCTGGCGGCCGCGGAAGGCGTGCTTGAAGGAATTGGTGATCAGCTCATTGAAGAGCAGGCCCAGCGGTACCATGGTGTGCAGGTCGAAGGCGAGCTCGGGATCGATGTCCGTGTGATACCGGATGCGGTCGCTCACATCGTTCAGGCGCACCAGTTCCGCGAAGAGTTCGCTGATGTACATGGCCACGTCCACCATGGCGAGTTCATCCCCCTTGTAGAGTTTCTCATGGATCAATGCCATGGAGGTCACCCTGCTCTGGCTCTGGTCGAAGGCCTGCTGCAGCCGTTCATCGGCGATGGTCCCGGCCTGCAGGCGCAGCAGGCTGGCGATCACCTGCAGGTTGTTCTTCACCCGATGGTGCATCTCCTTTATCAGAAGCCGGATCCGTTCGTTGGCATCCTCGAGTTTGCGCTTCTCCTCCTGCAGGGCCGTGGCCTGTTCCTGATCGCGCAGGCGGGCGGCCTTCAGGTTCTCCTTCATGCGCGCCAGTGCGTTGCCGAGCATGTCCTGCCGGCCCCGCACGGTGACCGCTGTATCGTAGCTGCCCTTGCCAATGGCATCGGCACTGCTGGCCAGCGAGCGGATGTTGTCGATCATTTCATTGAAGGAGATGGCCATCTGACCGATCTCATCCCGGCTGCTTACGGGCACCTCGGCGCTTACATCACCCACGGCCAGGGAGCGCGCCGCGTGCGTCACCTCGTTCACCGTGTTGCGGATGCCCCGCATGATCAGCACCCCCATCACCGCCACGGCGCCCACCACCCCGATCAACGCGGCCAGTACGATCAGCAGGCGCAGGCGTGCATCGCTGGAGTTCGCCTCGGTGGCCGCGACGATCAGGGCCAGCGAATGGTCCTCCACCTGCTTGAGCCGGTCGTTCGCATGCATCGAGAGGTCCCACCAGGCGTCCGGCTCCAGAATGCGCTGATCGATATCGCGTCGCTCCTTCACCGTGCCGATGATCGAACGCATCAGGTTGATGTCCGATCCCTGGAACATCGCGCGGTAGGTGGTCATCACCTCCGGCGGTGCATCCCGTTCGAAAAGGATCATGTTCGTCTCGTAATGTGCGATGCGCTCGCTCAAGGCCGCCATCTCCGCGGAGGGCAGGTCCCCTGCGGACAGCGCGATATTCAGGCGATCATGCACGGCGCTGAGTGCGTCCTTGGCGTGGAGCAGGCGCAGGTGCGCATAGAGCCGGTCCTTGGTCTCGGGATCCAATGCAAGGCGGCCCACGCGACCGAGTTCGTCCAGCAGGGATTGCGTCATGGTGCGATACGCCCGTGATGCGGCGTGGGCCTGGATCCGCCGCTCCAACACCTCGGTGCGCAACACGCCCAGGCCGCTCAATGTCAGGCTCTCCTCCAGTTGCGGGCCGCGCGTGCCCAGGGTGTCGTGCAGCCCGTGGATGACCGCATCAGTGCGGGCCTGTTGCACCAGATACAGCTCTCCACCACTTCCGCTGGTGATGCGCGCCACGGCATGCGCACTCTCGCGCTGCAATTCATGGATCACATCACTGAGCAGCCCGATGCGTTCACTCTGCGTCTTGATGTACGCGTAGACCTGGCTCTTCTTGATGCTGGAATCGACCTGCTTGCTGATGAGCAACACCATGCCCAGCACGGGAATGCCGAGGGTCACCAGGAACTTGGTGCGGACGGGAAGATCGGCGAAGCGCCAGGCCATGGCCCTCGAAAGTACGCATGTGGAGCATGTGCGGCAGAGGCAGGTCACCGGGCGGGTCTAACTTTGGCCGGCCCCGCCACCGGGGCGCCATCCCACCACGCACCATGAAGGAACATTTCGACGCACTGGAGGAGCGCATCGCAAAGGCCCTCCAGGGTGGCGGCCCGGAGCGCATCGCAGCACAGCACAAGAAAGGCAAGCTCACCGCCCGCGAACGCCTGGGCCTGCTGCTGGACGAGGGCTCCCTACAGGAGATCGGACAGCTGGTGACCCACCGCAGCACGGCCTTCGGACTGGACAAGCAGACCTTCCTTGGGGATGGCGTGGTGACCGGCCATGGCACCATCGACGGGCGGCCGGTATATGTGTTCTCGCAGGATTTCACCGTGCTGGGTGGTTCGCTGGCCGAGGCGCATGCGCAGAAGATCTGCCGCATCATGGACCTTGCCGTACAGAACGGCGCGCCGGTGATCGGCCTCAACGACAGTGGTGGAGCACGCATACAGGAAGGGGTGGTGAGCCTGGGCGGCTATGCCGACATCTTCTACCGCAACGTGCGCGCCAGTGGGGTGGTGCCGCAGATCAGCGCCATCCTCGGGCCCTGCGCGGGGGGCGCGGTGTACAGCCCGGCCCTCACCGACTTCGTCCTCATGGCCGAGGGCACCAGTTACATGTTCGTCACCGGCCCCAACGTGGTGAAGACCGTGACGCACGAGGAGGTGAGCAGCGAGGATCTCGGTGGGGCTTCGACACACGCGAGCAAGAGCGGCGTGGCACATTTCACCTCGCCTACCGAACTGGATGCACTGCGCGATCTGCGCCGCCTGGTCGGCTACCTGCCCGCCAATTGTGAAGAGGATCCGCCGGCAATTCCATGGAGCCCGGGCGATGAACTGCGCCCGGCGCTGGATACCATCATCCCGGACAATCCCAACCAACCATACGACATCCGTGAAGTCCTTAACGCGGTGATCGACCCCGACAGCAGCATGGAGGTGCATGCCGACTATGCCCGCAACATGGTGGTGGGCTTCGCGCGGGTGGCGGGCCACACCGTGGGCTGCGTGGCCAACCAACCCACCGTGCTCGCCGGCGTGCTGGACATCGATGCCTCCATCAAGGCCGCGCGCTTCGTACGATTCTGCGATGCGTTCAACATCCCCCTGCTGGTCTTCGTGGATGTGCCCGGCTTCCTGCCCGGCACCGAACAGGAATGGCGCGGCATCATCAACCACGGCGCCAAATTGCTCCACGCATTCTGTGAAGCCACCGTGCCGCGCATCACCGTGATCACCCGAAAGGCGTACGGCGGTGCCTACGACGTGATGAACTCCAAGCACATCGGCGCGGACATGAACTATGCCTGGCCCAGCGCGGAGATCGCCGTGATGGGTGCCAGGGGTGCCGCGGAGATCATTTTCAAGAACGAGATCGCCAAGGCTCCCGACACACAAGCCAGGTGGAAGGAAAAGGAACTGGAGTACCAGGAGCGCTTCGCCAACCCCTATGAAGCTGCCGCACGAGGCTTCGTGGATGAAGTGATCCGCCCCAGCGAAACACGCGTGAAGATCATCGCCGCGCTGGACATGCTGCGCAACAAGGTGGACTCCCTCCCCAAGAAGAAGCACGGCAACATCCCGCTGTAGGCCGGGGGAGTTTTCCACAGTGCCTCTTTCGCGGAAACATGCGTCACTACGGCATCCACCGTAGGGGATCACGGTCCTTTGCGCATGAACCGTGCACGTTGAACGGGGAAATCTTTGCGAAACACATTCAACATGTTCAACACCCACATTTCCCCGCGACACCTCGGCCTGCTGGTCCTCAGTGTCGGACTTGCCTTCGCCGGATGCAAGAAGGACGACGATCCACCCGCACCCGCACCACCCAGTGATGGCGGTGGCGGTGGCGGCACCCAGACCCCCAGTACCACACCCAATTTCCCCGGTGCCGATGGCTTGCTGGCCGCTACGCGTGTCACCACACTACAGGACACACCCCTCGGCCCGATCGAGCTCATGCTGGGCGTGGCCTCGGGCTTCTTCTCCAATGATGCCTTCACCAGCTTCGTAAGTGTGGGCGCCGTGAGTTGCAACAGTGAGGCCCTGGCGGTACAGAGCAACAACAGCTATGTGTTCCAACCCAGCCAGACCAACCCCACGGGCATCGACCTCAGCGCTTCCAACAACGTGACCTGGAACGTGGGTGGCGGCAATGGTTTCTCCGCCTTCCAGCGCACCATCACCGGGCCCTTCCCCACGGCGGCGGCCATCATCAGCAGCGAGACGATCGTGCGCGCGGATGGCTACACCCTCCAGGCGAACAGTGTGCTCAATGCGGATTCCGTGGTGTTCACACTGGGCAGCCTGGTGAAAACCATGCCCGGGAACACGGCCTCCTGCACCTTCTCCGCCGATGAACTCAACACCCAGGCGGCTGGGCCGTCCCTTGTGCAGATCGCCCCATACAACAGCACTACCGAGGTGATCGATGGCAAGACCATCTACTTCGTGAAGCAGGCCTCGCGCTCGCGCTCGGTCACCCTGCAATAGTATCGGACCAGCCTTACATGCGCGGGCCGCTCCTACCGGGGCGGCCCGCGCGGCATTTGTACCCCGTCGTTGCGGATCGCTACTTTGCGGCACCCTCATGCTCCTCCGGCGTTTTCTGCCCGCCTCGCTTCTGATCGGTATCTGGCCTCTCCTCCCCGGCACGCAGGCCCTGGGCCAGCGCATGGGCCTGGTGGACTCCATGCTGGCCGTTCCATACAATGATCTGGTGCGCGACCTGCACGGGTCGGAGGCCACCCTGCGCGATGCCATCACACAGGCCCGTGCACTGGGGCGCCAGGATGCACTGGGCAAAATGCACCGGTGGATGTCCACCGTCACCGGACTTTCCGGCCAACTGGACTCCTCGGTCTACCACGGGCTCGCCGCAGCGGAGATCTTCCGTGCGCAGGACGATCCGCTGATGGTGGGTGTGATGCTCTGCGACATCGGCCATGGCCTGAAGCGACGCGACCTGCCACGCGCATTTGAGTACTACCGCGAAGGCATCGCCATCCTGGAGGAACTGGATGCCCGCCAGGAACTGACGCGGGCCTACAACAATTACGCGCCCTTGCACGAGCTGGACGGCGACCTGGACAGCGCCTTGTTCTTCGCACTAAAGGGACTGGCGCTTAAGGAGGCCCTGAACGACAGTACCGGCCTGCCCTACGGCCTGAACCGTGTGGCGATGTACCTGCTATCCCAGGAACGCTTCGAGGAGGCGCGCGACCTGATGCTGCGTGCCGACACCATCCGCCAACGCACCAACGATGCGCACGGACTGGCCGACCAGCAGGTGTACTTCGGCGATCTATTCCAGGCCTGGGGCAGGCTGCCCGAAGCCATCGCCAATTTCGAGGAGGGTGCGCGGCGTGCGAAAGGCCTGGACTTCCCCTACCTGGAGCAGTACTGCAACGAGCGGCTCGCCGAATGCCACGAAGCGCGTGGGGACATCACCGCTGCGCTGGCCACCACACGCCGCGCTTTCGCCATCAAGGACAGTCTGCTCAATGAGAAGAACAGCCTGACGATCATCGATCTGGAAAAGCGCTATGAGGTGGCGGAAAAGGATCGCGCCATCGCTGAACTGGGCGCCGCCGCCGTGCGACGCCAGCTGATGGTCTGGCTGGCACTGGCCGCCCTGGTGGTGGTGGTGGTGAGCAGTGTGCTCTTCCACCAGGTGAAGCAGCGCCGCCAGCGTGCCGAACGCGACGCGGCCATCATCCGTGAACGCGAGGCCGGGCTGAAGGCCGCATTCGATGCCACCGAGCAGGAACGTCGCAGGCTGGCCGCCGAACTCCATGACGGCATCGGCCAGCAGCTCGGTGGATTGAAACTCCGTCTCGAAAGTTTCAAGGGAAGATCGTCTGGCAACGGCGCCATGCCACCCCTGGATGATGTGATCCAGATCGTGGACGACACGAGCCGCGAAGTGCGCGACCTCGCCCACCAGATGATGCCCAAGGCCCTGAGCCGGGCGGGGCTCGTGCCCGCCCTGGAAGAAATGCTGCGCCGTGCCTTCGATGGCACCGGGGTGGCCTGGCACTTCGATCACATCGGCGTGGGCGAAGCTTTGCGCCCGGAACTCGCCACAGGCCTCTACCGCATCGCACAGGAACTGGTGGGGAACATCCTCAAACACGCACAGGCCTCACACGTGGATGTGCAGTTGATGCGAAACAAAGCGCACCTGGTGCTGCTTGTGCAGGACGACGGCCGCGGCATGACACGCACCAACAGCGACGGGATCGGACTGCGCAACATCAGCGATCGCGCCCGCGCATTGGGAGGAACATTCCACATCACCGGGACAGCGGGGCAGGGCACGGAAGCCACTGTGCGCGTGCCCCTGTACACTACCATTGAGGCATGAACGAAGGCACCCCTGAGATCCGCGTTTTGCTCACCGATGACCACCGCATCATCCTCGACGGCTTGAAGGGCCTGTTGGAAGGTGAGACGGACATCACCTGCATCGGCACGGCCGGCAATGGTGTGGAAGCACTGGAGACCCTGGAGCACCTCGCCGTGGACGTGATCCTCATGGACATCGACATGCCCGAGATGGATGGCATCGACGCCACGGAGCGCATCAAGGCGCGCTGGCCCGCAGTGAAGGTGATCATCCTCAGCATGCACGACGAAGCGGCGCTGGTGCAGCGCGTGATGGAACTGGGGGCGGATGGCTATCTGGTGAAGAACTGCGGTCGTGACGAACTGCTGCTGGCCATCCGCGACGTACATGCCGGTCGGAAACATTTCGGAAGCGCCCTGATGGAAAGCCTGATGCAGCAGCGCCAGGAGATCGCCGCGCAAGTCGGCCTGCTCCAGGATCTCAGCGAGCGTGAGGTGGAGGTGCTCGCTGCGCTGGCAGAAGGCCTCACCAACAAGGAGATCGGCGAGCGGCTCTTCATCAGCCCACGCACCGTGGACACCCACCGCACCAACCTGATGAAGAAGCTCGGCACCCACAATGTGGCCGGCCTGGTGAGGATCGCGATCAAGGCGGGGTTGGTGAAGTGAGGTGAGGCTCACATCACCCCCAGCAGCAGCGCCAGCGCGATCCCCAATACCAGCATGCCCACCACCAGGCGCACGGTCCGGAAGGTGATCTTGGGGATAAGGCGCTTGCCCCACCAGGCGCCCAGGAAGGAGGCCAGCACGGTGGCGGTAAGAAGGATGGCCTGGTCCTGTAGTTGGTCCAGGGGCAGGTGGGTGAGGTAGACCGGCAGACGTGTCAGATCCACCAGCACGGCGATGGCGGTGGCCGTGGCGATGAAGGCCTCCTTGCCCATTCCGCTGCGCAACAGAAAGATGCTGCGCAGGGCACCCTGGTGGCCGCTGAGCCCGCCAAAGAAGCCGCTGATGGCGCCACCCGGCACCAGCCAGCGGGATGACAGTGCCCAACGATCCCCCGCAGGCCACAACTCCAGCAACGCGAAGACGGCCATCAGCAAGGCGATGGTCAGCTGCAGGGCGCTCACCGGCACATTCACGCCGGGATAGAGGTAGGGCAGCCCTTCCAGCCGCACGAGCAGCCATGCGCCCATCGCAGCCCCTGCGATGCCCGCCAGACCGAAGCGCAGCAACACCCCCCGATCGGCCGTGCGCCACAGCAGTCCGAGCTTGAACAGGTTGTTCAGCAGATGCACCACGGCGGTGAGCGCCACGGCCAGCTCAATGGGGAAGAAAAGCGCGAATACCGGCAGCAGCAGGGTGCCCAGGCCGAAACCGCTCACCAGGGTCAGCAGTGAAGCGGCAAGCGCCACCAAGGGTATGTTCACCTCGCTCATTTACGACGGGGCTCCAAGGTCCGCAGATATCCGCCAGGCAACGCGCGGGCACCCGGCCCGGTCATTGTTACTACCTTCGGGTCCCTTCCGACAACGCAACACCTCCAACACAACGACATGATGATCAAGATGCTTTCCCTGGCCGCCTTGGGCGTGCTGGCCACCAGTGCCACGCACGACCCCCTGCCCGACCTTGCTTTGGGCACCAAAGTACCTGCCGCCGACCAGAAGATGATGGACGTTTCCGGCAAGGAGCTTTCCCTGAAGGAGATCGCAGGGGCCAATGGCCTGCTGGTGATCTTCTCCTGCAATACCTGTCCCTTCATCATCGGCCGTGGCGCCGACAATGTGGGCTGGGAGGGCCGCTACCCCGAACTGGCGGCACATGCCCAGCGCATGCAGGTGGGCCTCGCCTTCGTCAACAGCAACGAGATGAAGCGCAATGAGGGCGACGGCTTCGAGGACATGAAGAAGCGCTACGCGGAGAAGAACCTCGGCGGGTACTACCTGCTGGACAAGGGCCATGTGGTGGCCGATGCCTTCGGAGCACGCACCACCCCGCACGTGTTCCTCTTCAACAAGAACATGGAACTGGTCTACAAGGGCGCCATCGACGACAACGTGGCGGACCCCGGACAGGTGAAGGAGCCCTGGCTGAAGAGCGCCCTGTTCAACATGGTGAACGGCCAGCCCATCGATCCGGCGACCACGCGCAACATCGGCTGCAGCGTGAAGCGCACCGAGCACAAACACTGACCTCTTCCACACCATTTGCAACGCCGCGTCCCGCAGGGGGCGCGGCGTTGTTCATTCGTGGATAAAAACATTCCGGGCGCTGGTGCGCAGGCTGTTCCTTTGTGTCAAAGCAGTATCCGGGATGAATGTATTGTTGATCGGAGGCGGCGGCCGTGAGCATGCCATGGCGTGGAAGATCGCACAGAGCTCGCTGCTGGATGAGTTGTGGGTGGCACCCGGCAATCCGGGCATCGTGCGGCACGGCCGCAACGTGGACCTGGACCTGAAGGACCAGAAGAAGCTGCGCGCATTCCTATTGGAGAAACGGATCCGCATCGTGGTGGTGGGTCCCGAAGGCCCGCTGGTGGACGGCCTGCACGACCGCATCGCCGACGACCCTGCATTGGACGGACAGGTCACCGTGATCGGCCCGCGTGCCGAAGGGGCCAGGTTGGAGGGCTCCAAGGATTTCGCCAAGGAGTTCATGTTCCGGCACAACATCCCCACCGCTGCACACCGCAGTTTCGTGAAAGGCCAGCACAAGGAAGCGGCCGAACATCTGGCCCGCATGACGCCGCCCTACGTGATCAAGGCGGATGGCCTGGCCGCCGGCAAGGGCGTCACCATCACCAGCGACCTGCGGGTGGCCACCGCCACGGTGAAGGAAATGCTTGATGGTAAGCGCTTCGGCGCGGCAGGTGAACGCGTGGTGATCGAGCAGTACTTGAATGGGATCGAACTGAGCGCCTTCCTGATCACCGACGGGGAAGCCTTCAAGATGCTGCCCAGCGCCAAGGATTACAAGCGCATCGGCGCGGGCGACACCGGCCCCAACACCGGCGGCATGGGTGCGGTATCGCCGGTGCCCTTCGCCGACAAGGACTTCATGCAGAAAGTACACGACCGCATCGCGGCGCCCACCATCCGCGGCCTGCGCATGGACGGCATCCCGTACAGCGGCTTCCTTTTCATGGGCCTGATGAACGTAGGTGGCGAGCCCTACGTGATCGAGTACAATGTGCGGATGGGAGATCCCGAGGCACAAGCCGTTCTACCCCGTTTACGCAGCGACCTGCTGGACCTGTTCGAGGGCATCGCCACCGGCACCCTGAGCGAGGGCCATGTGGACGTGGACGACCGCACAGCGGTGAGCATCGTACTGGCTTCCGAGGGTTATCCGGGCAAGGTGGAAACAGGCCATGCCATCACCGGACTGGAACTGGTGCGTGCCGCCTACGTGTTCCAAGCCGCAACGGCTGAGAAAGGCGGTCGCCTGGTGACGGATGGTGGCCGCGTGATGGCGGTGACAGCTTTCGGGAAGGACCTGGAGCAGGCCATCGCGGCGGCCTATGCCAGCGCGGCGTTGATCGTGTATGAGGGGAAGACCATGCGGCCCGACATCGGTCGCGACGTGGTGCGGGTGCCCAGCCAGCGGACCGGACAAACGGGAGCGAAAGCAGGGGTCCAAGGCTCCTAGGCGATCGTACCGTCGCGCTCGGCCTTGCGGTTGTATTTCCCCTGCAGGTTCAGCCAGTACAGCATACCCAGCGCACCGATGATGATGAAGGCGATGTTGGGCAGCCAACCCAGTGCTGGGAGGATGGAGAACGTGGCCTCCAGGAACTTGGCGAGGGCGAAGGAGATGTCTTGCATCGTTGCGGTGCTTGGGCGGCCCAAATATAGTGCGGGGTGCCGGGGGGCGTCCGCACGTTGGAGCAAACTCACCACCTTGTGGCCATGATCGCGGGGCTCTTCCGCAGCAACCGGCCCGCCGTGCTGGTGTTGGTACCGGTACTGGCCTTGGTGCTCTTCGGTGGCGCCCTGGCCCGGCCCGCGCCAGAGCCGGATGCCGTCATGCCGCTCTATGGCGCGGTGCTGCATTTGGCGCGGCTCACCAGCTGGATGCCCGGGTTATTGGGTCTGCTGCTCGTGATGGGTATCGCCGTGCAACTGGCAGGCCTGGCCAATGACACGGAGCAACTGGGCCGACGCAATCAGCTGCCCGCCCTGCTCTTCCCGCTCCTATTGGCGGCCTTCGATCGCTACGGCCCGCTGGAGCCCGCGCTGGCAGGGATGCCACTGGTCGTGCTGGCCCTGCGTCGTGTGCTTTCCCTCGGTCAGGCAGGTGGCGCCCTGCGGCAGGTGTTCGACGCGGGCCTGCTGCTGGGCCTCGCCGCCCTGTTCTACCTTCCTTATGCCTTCCTGGTGGTGGTGGTGTGGGCCTCGGTCTCGGTGATCCGTCCTTTCCATTGGCGCGAGTACGTCGTGCCCCTGTTGGGCTGCGTACTGGTGTTCTACCTCACCTGGGCTGCGCTCCACCTGCAGGGAGTGGATCCCTGGCGGCCACTGTACACCATCGCCGGCACCACTGCGGAGCGGCCTGCGGCCAATGCCCAGCGGGTCCTCCTGTATGTGACCGTGGGACTCATGGCACTGGCCGCCCTGGGCATCTATGCCGCCACCTACCAGCGCGGGGTGATGCGCCTGAAGAATCTGCGCGCCTCGTTCATGAGTTTCATGGCGGCACTGGGGGTGATCATGTTGGCGACACGCCTGCTCAATGGCAGTTTCCCGCCGGTGTTGCTGGCGGCGCCC
This sequence comes from Flavobacteriales bacterium, assembly GCA_041747675.1. Lineage (GTDB taxonomy): Bacteria > Bacteroidota > Bacteroidia > Flavobacteriales_F > PHOS-HE28 > PHOS-HE28. Next base: position 50,956 of record JBGTES010000026.1, on the reverse strand, counting down.
CTGGCGGTATTCCTGGCGCACCCACTGCTCGGCGACCGCCGCACATGGCTGACCGAAACAGCCTGCTTCGCCCTGCTTACCCTGGCGCTATGGGCCCAGTGGGGCGCCTGAGCCGAAGGGTGCGCGTACCTTTGCCATCCCACTCCACCACCACCAATAGCAGGCTTACACATGCGCACAGGCGTCGTCATCTTCCCTGGTTCTAATTGCGACGAGGATATGATCCAGGTGCTTGGCGATGTGACCGGCAACCCGGTGGAACGCCTCTGGCACAAGGACCACGATCTGAAGGGCGTGGACCTGGTGGTGCTGCCCGGTGGATTCTCCTATGGCGACTACCTCCGCAGTGGGGCGATCGCGCGCTTCTCACCCGTCATGACCGAGGTGGCCGCACACGCCGCGAAGGGCGGTCTGTTGTTGGGTGTGTGCAACGGTTTCCAGGTGCTGTGCGAAGCAGGCCTGCTTCCCGGCGCGCTGTTGCACAATGAAGGTCAGCGCTTCATCTCGAAGAACGTATTCATCCGGCCCGCCACGCGCAAGTCGGTGCTCACCGCCGCCGTGCCCGATCGCGCACTAAGGATCCCCATCGCACATGGCGAAGGCCGCTACCATGCCGACAGTGCCACACTCAAGGCGCTGCACGAGGGCGACCAGGTGATCTTCCGATACTGCGATGCCGAGGGCCGCATCACCGAGGCCGCCAACCCCAACGGCAGCAAGGAGAACATCGCCGGCATCTGCAACGCCGCCCGCAATGTGTTCGGCATGATGCCCCATCCGGAGCGTGCCGCGGATGAACGTCTCGGGAACACCGACGGCCGTGCGCTGTTCGAGTCCTTGCTCCAGGCCGTGGCCGCGTAGCGCATTGGGCGGGAGCGCCTATGCCTCTCCCGCAGGCTTGAATATCGCGCGCAGTTTCTTCGTCCGCGCTGGATCGATCACCAGCTCCGGTGCCTCCTCATCGGCGCCTTTCCATCCGATGAATTCGAAGCCTTCGGCCGGCACCGCCCTAAAGCGTAAGGGCACGCCCCCAAGGCAGCGCACCTCCTGAGTTCCGGGTGGTAACAGCAGTCCTTCGATCCACAGTTCGCCGTTGCCTGTGGGCGGAACATCCACGGTGATCGTGCGCAGCTTGTGCCCGGTCTGGTCGGCGAGGTGCCGCATCAGATGTGCCGGGCGTTGGGTGATGAAGGTCCTCATTTCCTGCAGCGATGCCTCCGGTGCGGGGTGCTCCAACTCGAGGTCCCATCGGCGATGATCCGCCTGCAGTTCCGCTGCATGTGCAAGGTGGATGCTGTCCACCATGGCCACGGCAGTTGCCTGTGCGAAGGCGGTGGCTTGCATGGCGATGAGGCGCGCCAGCAGACGCGGAGCCACCTCGGCATGGGCCAGCAGCCAGGGCAGGTAGGGCGTTTCGGGGAGCGTGGCCGTGGACATGCGCGCCACGCTGTTCTCGCCAGGCGGTGCCCACAGATCCATGTCGAACAGCACCCAGCGCCACCGGCCACTGGAATGTGCGGCGCGATGTGCGCGGACATTGAGATCATGGTCGCCGCGGCCGGTCCACAGGTCGATGCAGGCCAGGTCGATCAAGCTTGTGAGATCGATCAGGGCATTCAGTGTGTCGATCGGTGCGCGCGCGATGATCGCTTCCTGTGCACGGCGGAAATGCGCGGTGCGGCCGACGACTTTCCGTGCGGCGGGTCCAGCCACCACTTCCACCGCATCTGCGCCCAGCACCTGTCTGGACCATGCGGGATCCTTGGCGGGCATCCAACGGTAGAGACCCCAATAGCGGCCGTTGAGATACAGCGGCATCGGTTCGGATCGCTGCACATCCACCTCCAAAGCGTGGCGCTGCACGATCCTTTCCATCAAGCGGTTCCGCAGGAAGGCATGCGGGCTGGCGTCAGCACGCAGGATGCCTTCGCGCAACTGCAGGTCACCCGGCACTGGCAGCGCATCCGGACTATTGTACCGATCACGTGCATAGAACTTGAAGGAGCGCTTCGCCAGACCGCGCGAGCCGCTGCCATGCAGACGCGCGCCCACGTTCATCGGGTCCTCCGGCCAGGGTCCTTCCAGCACGGCGGATCGTTCCCATGCACGGCCCCTCCGCGTGTGGTTCGACGCAAGGCCCGGCCCGTAGATGCCCGAGTCGCCATGCAGGTCCCCGGGTGCCATGGTCAGTGCGATGAAGGGGCGGCCGCCATTCCCAATGATGTACGAGGCGTGGAAGAGACCCCCGGGCAGCCGGTCGTCGGCATAGGCCCGTGCGCGAAGCACCGCGTTGCCCTCGATCACGATCGGCGCGGTATACACCGTCGCATAAGGTCCACCGGGGTCGCTGCCATCCAGCGTGTAGCGCACGGAGCAGCCCGCACAGTGCTTGAGTTCCACTTGCACCGGACCAGCATGATGCCCGCCCGGCACGCTGGCCACAGGTGTTGCTGTGAAACCTTTGCGCACGCGATCAGTGGTATTGGCCTTGCCGGGTGTGGGCACTTCGAAAAGGCTCCAGTCCCGGGCACCATCGGGCAGACGACCCATGGACACATCCACCGGCAAGGCGGGCCAGGTGAAGTGATCGAGGATCGTGGTTCCATCTGCGGCCACCAGCAATAGGCTGCCACCAGTGCGGGGCAGGCGGAGGGCCACATGATCCGGTCCGTGCGACGGACCCCGCCCTGAAGCGAAGAGCAGCTTATGCGCCCCCGGTGGAACGATCAGTGATCCTTCAAAAACGTGGCTCCTGGCGCCCAACGCGAGCCGCATGCCGTGCAGGTCCACTGGACGGTCACCTGTGTTGTACAACTCCAGCAGATCTGGGCTGCGGCCGCGATCGTCCGTCCAGGTCGCGCTGTTGGAAGGCAGGACCTCATTAATCAGCAACTGCGCGGAAGCGGTGACGCAGGGCAGCGGCCCCAAGAGCAGGAAGATGAGCGTCCTTCTCACCGGCCGAAATTAGGGGGATGCCGGCCTTTTGCGATCTTCGTTGAAGAACAGGCCCACCGGTTCGATCCGATCCACATGCATCCAATACGCACCCTTTCCGTCATGCTCTCGCTCCTGGCTGGCGGGGCCCTGGTCGTCGTCCACGCGCAGGCACCCGTAACGGAATGGTCCCATCGCTACGGCGGCTCGTACTGGGATTACGTCGAGGATATACGCGCCTGCCCGGACGGTAGTTATGTGGTCGTGGGGCGCACATTCTCCAATGACGGCGATGTGAGCGGGAACCATGACCCTGATGGTCACAACGCTGACATCTGGCTCATCAAGCTCGACAGCGCAGGGCTGTTGCAGTGGCAGCGGTGTTACGGTTCGTTCACGCCGGAGGAACCCGCCCGCGTGGTGGTGACCGAGGACCATGGATTCATCGTTGCGGGAACGGCCAACTTCGGCGGGAACCCGAACGGTGATGTGTCCGGATGCCATGGCGGAAAGGATGGATGGGTCTTCCGTACGGACAGCCAGGGCGATCTGATCTGGCAGCGGTGCCTGGGCGGTTCCATGGAGGACGAGTTGCATGATATGGTACTCACCGCCGATGGCGGGGTCGCGCTCATCGGCCACACGAGATCGAATGATGGTGATGTGAGCGGGTTGACCGGAAATGGACCGGATATGTGGTTCGTAACACTCGATGCGGACGGCAACCTGACGGGGCAACGGTGCTTCGATACACAGAATGGCGTCGACTACGGGCGGTCGATCGTGGAGGGGCCGAATGGGAAGTTCACGATCCTTGGTCATCGGCAATACGGCATTCAATGCCCTTGGGGGAACTATCAGCTGCACCTCTTCAACTTCAACCCGACAGGGAACATCACATGGCAGACATGCTTTGGTGGTAGCAACTTCGAGTACAGTGAGTTCCTGTTCCGCACGGCGAACGGAGACCTTCTGGTCGCAGGTGCCACCTTGTCCAACGATCATCACGGCACCGGGAATCATGATCCGACGGGCACCTACTACGATGCGCTGATCGCCCGGACCAATTCGGAGGGCGTCCATCAATGGGTGCGGGTGCTCGGAGGATCCGATCATGATGTGGCCATGCATTGGGGCGAACTCCCCAATGGCGACCTCCTCATGCTCGGTTGGACGCGGTCGAATGATGGTGATGTTTCGGGCAATCATGGATCACATGATGTCTGGCTGGTGCGCTTGAGCGCGAGCGGCGAGACGTTGGGCAGCTGGTGCTTCGGCGGATCATCAACGGATTCCGGCATCGCCCTTCAAGTAGACCCTGACGGCTCGGTGGTGATCGTGGCACGGACCTCCTCGTTCGACGGCGATCTGGCCGGAACCACCGGAGGACCACTGACCGACTATTGGATCTTCAAGCTCACCTTCCCGGACATCACACTTGGCATGCCAGTGGAAGGCGGCACAGCCCCCACACCGAACGTCTCAATGAACCAGGGAATGCTGGTGCTGGATTGCGGCACGGTATGGTTGCACGACATGAGCGGGCGGGTGGTGCGATCGACCGCGCAGCCGGGCAGTGTGATCAGCCTGGGAGTGAGCGATATGGCCCCAGGCATCTACATGGTCCGTGGGGGAACTGATGGCTCACGCTGGGCGCAACGCATTCTCATTACTCCCTAAATACGGGTCGAAAGCACCTCGATGCTTGAGGGTCGGCGATCCCAAGTCGGGCCCCAGTTGGCATTCTCTGCACCACCGCGCTCAAGCCCGTTGCATTCCGGAACTTCGTCCCCGCTTTCAAAGTATCATGACCGAGCAACTCACCCGCAGCCAGGAACTCATCGCCCGCCGCAAGGCCGCCGTACCCAACGGCGTGGGCATGTTCAATTACGCCACCGCCGCCAGGGCAAATGGCGCCATCATCACCGATGCCGATGGGCGCGAACTGATCGACTTCGCCGGCGGGATCGGCGTGGTGAATGCAGGGCATTGTCCGCCGCCCGTGGTGAAGGCCATCCAGGAACAGGCGGAAAAATTCCTGCACGTCAGTTTCAATGTGGCGAGCTACGAGCCCTACATCGCGCTTTGCGAAAAGCTGAACACGCTGCTGCCTCACGGCGGGGCCACCAAGACCTTGCTGGTGAGCACCGGCGCCGAGGCCGTGGAGAATGCGATCAAGATCGCCCGCCAGGCCACCGGCCGCCAGGGCGTCCTTTGCTACACGGATGCCTTCCACGGGCGCAGCATGATGGCCATGACCTTGACAAGCAAGGTGGGCTACAAGCTGAACTGTGGTCCCTTCGCGCCGGAGGTGTACCGCCTGCAGTACCCGAATGTGTACCGCTATGCCAGCGGCCGCAGCGATGAGGAATTCGCGAAAGCTGAATTGGCGTGCTTGGAAGAGGCGATGCAGAACAGCATCGATGTGAACAATTTAGCCGCCATCATCATCGAAGTGGTGCAAGGCGAAGGTGGTTTCAACGTGGCACCGGAAGCGTACTTGAAAGGCTTGCGCGCGTTCTGCACGAAGCACGGCGTGATGCTGATCTTCGATGAAGTGCAGGCCGGATTCGGGCGCACCGGAGCGTGGAGTGCCTACGAGCATTTCGGCGTTACGCCAGACCTGAGCACCTGGGCCAAGAGCCTGGGTAGCGGCATGCCGATCGGCGCCGTCGTGGGACGTGCGGAGATCATGGACAAGGCAGGCCCCAGCACCATCGGTGGCACCTACATCGGCAACCCGGTGAGCTGTGCCGCCGCGCTTGCCACGCTGAAATACATGGAGGAGATCGACATCAACGCCAAAGGGCGCCATGTGGGCGAAGTGATCCGCACACGCTTCGAGGGCTGGAAGAAGAAGTACAGGCAGATCGGCGATGTACGCGGTCTGGGCGCCATGCGCGCCATCGAGTTCGTGAAGAACGGTGACCCACAACAGCCCGATGCCGACACCTGCACCGCGCTGATGAACGCTTGCGCCCGGCGCGACCTGATCCTGATCACCGCAGGCACGCATAAGAACGTGATCCGCGTGCTGAGCCCGCTGGTGATCGACGATGCCACGCTGAACAAGGGGCTGGATATCATGGAGGAAGAGTTGGATAAGATCGCTGGTTGAATGGTGGTTGAGGAGTTGAGGGGTTGAATGTTGGCGGGACCCCGAACCTCTTCGGCATTCCTCAACCCCTCAACTGACTCAACGGCCCAACCCCTCAACTACCTCAACTAACTCAACCCCTCAACTACCTCAACCCCTCAACCCTGCCTGCGGCAGGCAGGCCCCTCAACCGCCTCAACACAGAAAATGAAAGCCTTCTCCATCGCCGGCATCCAAATGCGCGTCAGCGCCTCCTACAGCAATGTGGAAGCGATGAAGCTGAAGCTGGACATCGTGATGAACATCTATCCCTGGGTGGATCTGGTGATGTTCAGCGAACTGGCCGCGTACGGTCCGCTCACGCATCATGCACTCACGCGCATCGAGGATTTCGAGGAGCAGATGCAGGCCATGGCGCGCAAGCACAAGATCTGGCTTCTGCCGGGCAGTGTATTCGAGAAGGATGCTGAAGGCCGCATCTACAACACCGCCAGCGTGATCGATCCCCAAGGCAACGTGGTGGCGCGCTACCGCAAGATGTTCCCCTTCTACCCTTACGAGGTGGGTGTGACGCCCGGTGATGAATTCTGCGTGTTCGACATCCCGGACGTGGGCCGCTTCGGGGTGAGCATCTGCTATGACATGTGGTTCCCCGAGACCACGCGCACCCTGGCGGTGATGGGTGCCGAGGTGATCCTGCACCCCACACTCACGGGGACCATCGACCGCGAGATCGAGTTGAGCATAGCACGAGCGAGTGCGGCGATAAACCAGTGCTATTTCTTTGACATCAATGGGTTGGATGCGGGCGGCAGCGGACGGAGTATCGTGTGTGGTCCCGAGGGGCGTGTGTTGTACCAGGCGGACAACAACGAGGAGATCATCCCCATTGAGATGAACATGGAGAAGGTGCGCCGCAGCCGCGAACTGGGGGTGCTGCGCCTGGGCCAGCCACTGAAGAGCTTCCGCGACAACATCAGCGATTTCGAGATCTACCAGAAAGGCATGCAACTGCCCTACCTCGACAGCCTGGGCCCGCTGATCAAACCAAAGCGTGTGAAGGAACTGGGCGACCTGCAGATCCAGGAGGAGACCGGCTCGCCTGCCAAGCCTGTGTTCGTGCCTTCGATACCGACCGGACAGCAGGGACCTCCACCAACAGGACCATCCACCGAGACCGACATCACAGACTGATCAATGCCAACGCCAGGCTATGGCGCACAGACCATGGGAACCACCTCCAATACCGGAAAGAACGCGGCCCTCAAAAAGGCCAAGGCACCAAAGGATTACGTCAACTGGTTCGAGATACCTGCATTCGACCTTGCACGGGCGAAAGCCTTCTTCGACCACGTGTATGGCATCCAGATGGAGACCTCCTTCAACGGCGATTACGCCATGGCCTACTTCCCTTCGGACAGCGGTATCGGTGGAGCGGTGGTGCAAGGGCCGGGCTGCTTTCCCAATGATTGCGGCACATTGCTCTACCTGAATGCGGGCACCGACCTGGACGGCATGCTCAGCCGTGTGGAAGCTGCAGGTGGCCGCATCGTGATGGGCCGCACGCTCATCAGCGAAAGCGCGGGGTCCTTCGCACTCTTCGTGGACAGCGAAGGGAACCGATTGGCCTTCCATGAAGCACCAGCGGTAAAGGAGAAGAAGACACCCGCACCGAAGAAGGCCGCTGCCAGGAAAGCGGTGAAGAAAGCTGCTTCGAAAAAGGCTGCGAAGAAGCGGTAGGGGGTCAAGGCTTGATCGCATCCGCGTAGTGACGTGCTGTTGTGCCGCATGCAATACGGCCTCCACGGCGTGGTCCGTACCTTGCCACCACAGCCACCTTGCATGTCCAACGAAAGCTCCCAGGAACACTTCAACGCAGCCCGCCTCCGCTCCCACACGTGGGACCGCCTGAAACTGGCCACCACCGCACTGGCCGAAGCACGGTCCAAGACTGCGGCACGCGAAGCCGCACAACAAGTTGAGGAGTTGCTCGCCAGCTTGGAGATCCTGGAGCGCTACTGGGCCTTCCCCGGTTCGGGCACCGTGCAGCAACTGCGCGTCCTGCTGGAGGGCAAGGAGCATGTGGCCCTGGAGAAGGAAGTGGCCCAGGCCGTGCGCACGTTGGTGAGCGGTGTGTTCCGCAGTGAGCAGATCGCGGCCAGCGAAGGGCCTGAGGACCCCAACGATATCGGCAAGCCCAAGCCGAAGTACTTCGAGGTGCTTTTTGTGGACGAACTGGATGCCGAGGAGGAACGCCAGCTAAAGGAACGCCTTGCCGAAGCCCGCGACCGCAGCGATGCCTTCACCTACGATGTGATCGTGGTACCCACCGTGCAGGATGCCTTGATCGCCCTGCTGTTCAACCACAACATACAGGCCTGCGTGGTGCGCTACGGCATGTCCTACGCGTCGGCCAATGCCAAGGGCCTGCTCAGGGACTACATCCGCACCATCGAGCAAGCGGACATGAGCGATCGCAGCAAGGCCGACATGGGTCCGCTGCTGGGCAAGATCATGCGCTGGTTCCGTCCCGAAGTGGATCGCTACTACGTGACCGACACGCCGGTGATCGACCTGAAAGACAGCACGCTGAAGAATTTCAAGCGCATCTTCTACCGGCAGGAGGACCACAAGGAGCTACACCTCACCATCCTGCGCAACATCCAGGAGCGTTACGCCACACCCTTCTTCACGGCACTCACGGAATACAGCCGCAGGCCCATGGGCGTGTTCCATGCCATGCCCATCAGTCGTGGCAACAGTGTGTTCAGGAGCCGCTGGATCCAGGACTTCGGCGAGTTCTATGGCCGCAACCTCTTCATGGCCGAGACCAGCAGCACCAGTGGCGGCCTCGATTCACTGCTGCAGCCCACCGGCCCGCTGAAAAAGGCCCAGGAACTTGCCGCGCGCGCCTTCGGGTCGCAGCACACCTTCTTCGCCACCAACGGCACCAGCTCCAGCAACAAGATCGTGCTGCAGGCATTGGTGGAACCCGGCGACCTGGTCCTCATCGACCGCGACTGCCACAAGAGCCACCACTACGGCATGGCCCTGTCCGGCGCTTATCCGGTGTACCTGGACAGTTATCCGCTGAGCGAGTTCAGCATGTACGGCGCGGTGCCTTTGGCGCACATCCGTGAGAAGATGCTGGAGCTGAAGAAGGCCGGCCGTCTGGACAAGGTGAGGATGCTGCTGCTCACCAACAGCACCTTCGATGGTGTGGTGTACAACGTGCAACGCGTGATGGAGGAAGTATTGGCCCTCAAGCCCGACATGATATTCCTGTGGGACGAGGCCTGGTTCGCTTTCGCAGGGTTCAGCTACATCTTCAAGCAACGCACGGCCATGTTCAGTGCCGCACGACTGCACCGCAAGTACCGGAGCGAAGCCTACCGGAAGGAATATGCCGACCATATCGCTGCGCTGAAACCCGGCGAAGAACCACGTCTGCCCGATCCGGACAAGGTCCGCATCCGAGCGTATGCCACCCAGAGCACGCACAAGACGCTCACCTCCATGCGCCAGGGCAGCATGATCCACATCTGGGACGAGGACTACCGCCGCAAGAGCGAGGATGCCTTCCACGAGGCTTACATGACGCACACCAGTACCTCACCCAATTACCAGATCCTGGCGAGCCTGGACATCGGCCGCAGGCAGGTGGAGTTCGAGGGCTACGAACTGGTGGACAAGGCGATCGAGCTGGGCATGTTGTTGCGCCGCAAGATCAACGACCATCCCAAGCTGCGGAAGTATTTCGACATCGTGACCGTTGAGGACCTGATCCCTGCACAGTACCGCGCTTCGGGACTGAAGGAATACTACACCAAGGACAAGGGCTGGAACCAGATCGAAGAGGCCTGGGCGAACGACGAGTTCGCGGTGGACCCCACCAAGATCAACCTGTACGTGGGCAAGACCGGCGTGGACGGCGACACCTTTAAGAACAAGTATCTGATGGACAAACATCAGATCCAGATCAACAAGACCTCGCGAAACTCGGTGTTGTTCATGACCAACATCGGCACCACGCGCGGAAGCATCGCCTACCTGATCCGTGTGCTGTTGCAGATCGCCGACGAACTTGAGGAACGTGTGCTGGCGATGAGCTTCGCAGAGAAGAAGGTGCACCTCGCGCGCATCCGATCGCTTACGCAGGAAGTGCCACCGTTGCCGGATTTCAGCCGCTTCCACGACAGCTTCCGTGCCGTGCCAAACGTGCCCGGTGGCAACCTGCGCGAAGCCTACTTCCTTGCATACAAGGAAGAGAACTGCGAGTACGTGAAACTGAACGAGTGCCTCGGCATCCTGGAAGCCGGTCGCCAGTTGGTGTCAGCGAACTTCGTGATCCCCTACCCGCCTGGCTTCCCCGTACTGGTGCCGGGGCAGATCATCAGCACCGGGATCCTGGATTTCCTGCTCGCGCTGGACGTGAAGGAGATCCACGGCTACCGCGTTGAGCTTGGCCTGCGCGTGTTCGCTGATGGGGCGTTGAAACGCAAGATGACCGGCACGGCGATCGGCAGCGCACGCATGACCGCCATGGGGAATGGGGGTCCGGGCATGCGGAAGGGGAAGGTGTAGGGCTGCCGCTTCCGCGTTCGAATAGCTCCGATCGCCGCATACATGGATGTGCCGGGATCCTCACCCGGATCGAGCGTCTGCCTATCTTGAACACGCCGGATCGACGGGTAGGTTGTCAGGCAGGCACTCGCACAAATGATCCCAAGAATTTGACCACATGGCACAGCAAGGGGAGGTCCTCATCTACCAGGCCCGCGATGGATCCACGCGCATCGATGTGCGCATGGAAGAGGAGACCGTATGGCTTACGCAGAACCACCTGGCCGAATTGTTCCAGACCACCAAGCAGAACATCAGCCTGCATATCCAGAATATCCTGGATAGTGGCGAACTGGAGGTTGAAGCAACTGTCAAGGAATACTTGACAGTTCAAACCGAGGGCAAACGACGCGTGAAACGCAGTCTGGCACACTACATCCTGGACATGATCAGTCTGATCCGGGCGGGTTGTTAGAAGGAACCCAATCGCAGCACTGCTTTCCTCAAGCTTTGAGAATGTTTCACCGCTTCGGTGATGTTCCACTTTTCTCTGACAAAACGCCCCAAGATGTCATTGTAGAAAGGCCCGATGGAAGCGACCGATCCTTGCGTTGGCAGCATGTCGTGTTTCAAGGCCGAACGGCGTGAGCGTCTTACAAGGTTGAGTAGTGTCTGCTTGGGGTCCTCCAGTGCATCCGGAACCATGGGTACCTTGGCGAGTGTGATGCCCACCAAGGCCGCGAATCCGGAGCGATCCGCCATGACCCATGATTCCACCTCGCGTACAGCGATGCGAAAGAGCATAAGGCCGGGCAATGGTGGCACCCGCCAATGATCCAATAGCTCTGGTGGACAATGGTAGTTGTCCAGGTCGGTGAGTACGATGTGTGGGAAACCCGCCCTGCTCATGCCTACATACTTCGCCACCCCGGCAAGCAGGCGGGCATTCCCATGTGTGGTAATGGCACGATCAACGGCCAATTGGGGCCGGACTTCTGAGACCAACCGACGCAGTATCGCACCGCTCAGTTCATCCTCGAAAACCAACCAGACAGGCCTTCCCCTGGTCATCGATCCCATAGGCTGAGTTGGTCCAGGTTCCCCGGCTTCACCTTGGGCAACAGGGCCTCTGCGATGGTGTACCCGGCCTTGATGGCCGCGAGGTCGCTTTCGCTGGGGCCGTGGACCACGGTACCATCCGCGGTGGGTTCCAATCGGATCACCTCACGGGGGTCCATGGAGCGATCGCGCAAAAGGGCTTCGCTGTGGGTGGTGATGAACACCTGGCGGCTGTGCTTGGCACTTCGCTGCATGTCCACAATAAGCTTGTGAATGAGTTCCACGATGCTTTCGTTCAGGGAAAGCTCGGGCTCCTCCAACAGCAACAGGCCATCGCCATCCAGTAAGCTCCACATGATACCCAGCAACCTGAGTGTGCCATCGCTGAACTCGCTTTCACTCTGCCAACCGGCATCGGGACGCCAATGCTCATAGAGCGCTTTAAGATGGGGAGCACCTGTTATCGGGTCGCGTTCAAATGCGAGTTCCCGCATGTTGGGTACACATACCTTCAAGGCCCTCTCGATCTTCTTGAGCCGCGATGTCTGCACCCGTGGCGTCGCTTTCGCTATGCTCTGTAGAAACGCCTGGCCGAAAGGATCACCCTCCAGGAGCGAACCTCCGATCTTCTCTCCATACTTCAACAGCTGGGGGACCAGGTGCAGATAGGTGACGGAGCTGAAGAATTCGGCTACCATCCGGAACTCCTTGTTGGAGTTCACCTGTTCCAGGTGGGTTTCCGTGAGCCGCTCCTTGTCTTTCTTGTCCTGATCATCCGGCCGATCGACCAGTGGTTTCGTATTACGCAGATCCACCACTTCCTCCTTGGCCACCACGGGCCGCTGCTGCCCTGTGCCTTCGCTCCTAAGAACCAACGTGTATCGCCAAATGGCGCGGGCATCCGCCTTCTCGGCCAAGTCCACCTCGATGTGGATGTTGGGGTCCTTGCGCGCATTGAGACAGCGCAGGCGTTTGATCCCACCACGCTCCTTCACCGCCTTTTGGAGACCTCCTCCATCGGGCTTGGCCACATCGCGCAGGAAGCGCAGTACGTCAAGCAGGTTCGACTTCCCACTTGCGTTGGGGCCGATGACATAGACCCGTTCGCGCAGAGCGATCTCCACCCGCTTGAAATTGCGCCAGTTCTTCAGTTGCAACCTGCTGATGATCATGATCCAAAGGTCAGGCTTGAACGCGATAGTAGCAATGAAGCGGGATCTAGGATGCCTGTGACCATTTCAGTATGAAGGCCAGGGATCCGCCTATCCCCCCACCCCCTTACCTTGGCCCCGTAGCTCAACACCGCCATGGCCAAGAGAAAGACCACAAGAAACAAGGCCGCAGACCGTATGCCTGCCCGGAAGAAAGCAGCAACCAAAAAGCCTGCACCGAAAAAGAAAGCCGCGACCCGCAAGCCTGCCCCGAAGAAGAAGGCCGCGGCCACAGGGCCCAAGATGCTCCGCGGCGTCAGCGACATCCGCCGCTTCTTCTACCGCAACGAGGTGCCCATCTACTTCATCAGTGCCACCAGCTTCAACGTGCTGGGTGCCGACGAGTGGATCAAGGGCTTCCGCTTCATCACCTACATCGATTGCTTCGACGGGCTGCATCCCAACAGCTTCACGCCACAGGAGGAGTTGCAGCACGAAGAGTTCCAGAGCATCGAGGACATCAACAACTACCTGCTGGAGCACAAGGAGGTGCGTGACTTCATCGAGAGCCGCATCCCCTCGACTGCGCTCGGGGCAAGCGGTCGCGCCGGCAAGGCGATGTTCCTGATGTTCGATGACAGGACCGAGAAGCTGGCGCGAAAGCTGGGTCTGGAGGTGATCTTCCCGCCGGCGAAGCTGCGCACCTTCATGGACAACAAGGTGAACACGAATCGCATCGCCGAGAAGGCCGGTGTGGCCTGCGTGCCTTACGTGCTGAGTCCGGTGAAACACTTCGAACACCTCTTGCAGGTCACTGCGAAAAGCAAACTCGGCAGCGACCTGGTGGTGCAGACGCCCTTCGGCGACAGCGGCCATACCACCTTCTTCATCAACAGCGAGAAGGACTACGACAAGTACAGCAAGGAGATCGAGGCGGAGAAGGAGTGCAAGATCATGAAGCGCATCAACTGCAGGGGGGCAGCCATGGAGGCTTGCGTAACGCAGCATGGCACCATCGTGGCGCCGCTGATGACCGAGCTGGTCGGATTCAAGGAACTCACACCGTACAAGGGCGGCTGGTGCGGCAACGAGATCTACGGCGATGCCTTCACGCCGAGCATCCGCCGCAAGGCACGCATGTACACCCAGCGCTTCGGCGATCAGTTGCGCAAGGAGGGCTACAAGGGCTACTTCGAACTGGACTTCCTGATCGACCAGGACAACGGCGAGATCTATCTCGGCGAGCTGAACCCGCGCATCACCGGAGCGAGCAGTATCACCAATCACGCGGTGTTCGCCCTGGCCGATGCACCGCTGCACCTCTTCCATGTGCTCGAATGGATGGACCAGCCTTACGCGCTGAACGTGAAGGCACTGAACAGCCGCTGGGCCCGCGCGGAGAACATCGACAGCTGGGGGCAGATGGTGATCAAGTTCACGCAGGACAGCGTGGAACGCGTGACCGATGCACCGCGCAGCGGCATCTGGCGCATGAACAAGAACGGCGCGATCTCCTTTAGCCGCATGGACACGCACCGCCGCGCTGTGGAGCACGAGAATGAGGCCTTTTTCCTGCGCATCACCCGCATTGGCGACTGGCTCTACGAAGGTGCCGACATGGGGATCCTGGTGATGCGCGGCCGCATGATGACCGACGACTTCAAGTTGAACGACCGCGCCCGGAAGTGGATCACCGCGATCAAGGACCAATACAAGAGCGTGGTGCCCGGCGGCATGGGCGCGAACGGCGATCAGGCGGTGTTGGAGATCGGAAGCTTTAAGATGATGTAGTGGCGCGTGACAGGCAGGCAGGTTGCGAGTCACTTCCAGATGCGCTTGCCCACTTGCCAACCGGCCACATGCAACTCTCCTGATCGCATAGAGAACCTTAGCGATGTTCGTCCAACTAAAACTCATCCACGAACCGAAGCCCGGCGAACGCTGGCAACGCTTCTGGCACCGGGTTTGGCCACTGTACAAGAATTGGTTCCTGGGCGAAGGCGTTGAAGCACGTGCCGGCTATACCACCAGCCGCAGTATGCTGGAAGAGCACATGCCCGAGCTGCTGCCCACCTACGAGCGTCTGTGCGAGCTGGCCGGTGGGGGCGATGTGGAGGCGCGCTTCCTCAGCATGTGGAACCCTCCGCCTTACATGGCCGGTTGCTCGCAGGCCGCCTGGGTGCGCGGCAACCCCACGCTGATCCGCAACTACGATTACGACCCGCGCTTCTTCGACGGCCGCATGCGCTACACCGAATGGCTGAAGCCGGTGATCGGTATCCAGGACAGTGCCTGGGGCATCCTCGATGGCATGAATGCTGATGGCCTCGGTGCGGCATTGGCGTTCGGCGGTCGCAAGGTGAGCGGCGAAGGATTCGGCATCCCGCTGATCGTGCGCTACGTGCTGGAGACGTGCAGCACCGTGCCCGAGGCGGTCGAGGCGTTGAAGCGCATCCCCAGCTACATGAGCTACAACGTGCTGCTGCTGGACAAGAGCGGGCGCTACGCCGTGGTGTATCTGAACCCCGACCGCCCGGCCAAAGTGGTGGAGCGGCCCGTGTGTACCAATCACCAGGAGCAGGTGGAGTGGGACGAATACGCCGCCTTCACACAGACCGTGTACCGCCGCGAATACCTGGAGGAATGCCTGCTGGACGAGAACATCGATCGGGCGCAACTGATGAAACGATTCCTGCGTCCCCCGCTCTACCACCAGCAATACCTGCGCGGTTTCGGTACGCTCTACTCGGTGAGCTACGACCTGGGGCAGGGCCGCTTCAAGGTCTTCTGGCCCGGCAAGCAGGTGGAGGGCAGCTTCAAGAAATTCGAGGAGCATCTGGTGCAGGTGACGCTGCTAAGGCCAGTAGGGCGGTACATGGCGAAGTGAGCGTTCGTCTCCGCCCGCCAACCTTCAGGAAGGCCCGCCAACTTGAGACGCCAGGCTCAGCGCGATAGCGATCCACTCGAATACATCTGTCGGGTGCCCTGTAGCGTGGACCTCCTCGCGCTTCATGCCCATGCGCACGAGCACCAAACGTTCATCCGGGATCACCACCACGTATTGCCCGTGGAAGCCGCGTGCATAGTAGATGGGTTCGCCCTCCAGTTCCGCCAGCCACCAGTAATAGCCGTAGCGCCGGTTGGGGCCGTCCTTGTCCAGGATCGCCGCCGGAGTGATCGATGCCTGCCAGTATTCCACAGGCACGATCTGGCGTCCGTTCCAACGCCCGCTGTCCAGGTACACTTGTCCCAGCCGGGCGAAGTCGCGCGCGGTGGCATAGAGGCAGCAGAAGTGTTTCAGGTCCCCTTCCACGCGGTCCTTGCCCCAGTAGGCGGTGTGCTCGGCCTGTAGCGGTGTCCAGATCTTCTCGCGCATCAGGTCGTCGAGGTCGCGGCCGTAAACGGCTTCCAACACTTCACCCATGATCTGTGTGCTGCCACTGATATACTCGAAGCGCTGGCCCGGCGGCTCTTTGCAGGGGAGCGACAAACTCAGTTCGCGCACGTTGTCGCCGTAGTAGCCCTTGGCATTCTCGCCGATGGGATTGGGCTTCTCATCCCAGTCCAATCCCGTGCTCATGGTGAGCAGGTGTCCCAACGTGATCTCCTTGTGGCAGCCCTCCTTGAACTCCGGCAGGAAGTCGCCCACCGGCTGATCGACACTACGGATGCGTCCTTCCTCCAATGCCATCCCTGTGAGGAGGCTCACGTAGCTCTTCGCGATGCTGAAGGCATTCATCGTACTGTCTTCCGTCCAGTCGCCGAAGTAGCGCTCGAACAACAGGCTGTCTTGATGGATCACCACAAAAGCCGCGCTGTACAACGCATTCAAGCGATCCTCTTGTGCGGGATCGAGTGACACCTTCCCATAGCGTGCGCTCTTCGGCCAGAGCCGTGGTGCAACGGCGGGGATCGTCGCATACGGGAAGAAGGTGCGGTCATCGATCTCCGGTGCGTCACGGCCGATGAGGTAGGTGTAGCGCAGCCCGCGGAACAGATGCGCGTTGCCGGTGAGGTGTGTGAGAGCGAAGAAAACCAGCGCGATCGCGGCGAGCCAGAGGATGATCCTGCGCATGTCGGGGGCGAAGCTATTCGTGCGTCACACCAACTCCACATCAAACAGATCCGCAAGCTCCAGTTTCAGCCGGTCCTTCACCGCTTCGATATCCACCAGCCCCCCCAGCTCCTTCGCCATGCAGGTCACGCCCTTGTCCGCGATGCCGCAGGGTACGATGTTCTCGAAGTAGCTGAGGTCCGTGTTCACGTTGAAGGCGAAGCCGTGCATGGTGACCCAGCGGCTGGCGCGGATGCCGAAGGCGCAGATCTTCCGGGCCTTGAAGGGGTCGGTCCAGTCGAGCCATACACCGGTGAGGCCATCAATGCGCCCGGCCTTGATACCGTATGCTTCCAGCGTACCGATCACCGCTTCTTCCAAAGTGCGCAGGAAGCGGTGGATGTCCGTGAAGTGGTGGTCCAGGTCGAAGATGGGGTAGCCCACGATCTGCCCGGGCCCGTGGTAGGTGATGTCGCCGCCGCGATCGATCGGGAAGAACTGTACGCCCTTCTCGCGCATCTCCGTTTCGTTCAACAAAAGGTGGCTTTGTTTGCCACTCTTGCCGAGGGTGTACACGTGCGGGTGCTCGCAGAAAAGGAGATGATCCTCAGTTGTCCGTTGTTGGTTGTCCGGCTGAGCCCGGTTCGATATCTTCCGGTCGATGGTTTCCTTGAAGAGGCGCGTCTGCAGCTCCCACGCGGTGGCGTAGTCGATCAGGCCGAGGTCACGGAAGTGGACTTGTCTCACAGGGAAGCAAAGATCTGGTAAGCGCAGTTGTCGGTTGTCAGTTGTCAGGCTGACGGACAACCGACAACCGACAACTATTTCACCTCCGCAAGCTTCCCCTTCAGCATATTGATCACCGCGATCTCGCTGGGGTCCACGCCTTTCTTCTGTGCCCAGTAGAGGCTGACCCAGTCGCCCAGGTTGATCAGGTACAGTTGCCGCGCGA
Source organism: Flavobacteriales bacterium (assembly GCA_041747675.1). Taxonomy (GTDB): domain Bacteria; phylum Bacteroidota; class Bacteroidia; order Flavobacteriales_F; family PHOS-HE28; genus PHOS-HE28. The sequence continues at coordinate 33,146 of JBGTES010000026.1, read as the reverse complement.
AGCCGGTATCGCCCTTGCTCCACACTTCGTGGATGTGGGGGGTGTACTTCTCGAAGATCCCTTTGTTGATCTCCATGCGCATCTGCGTGCGCTCGTGATCGGTCTTGTGGCGAAAGATCACCACGGCGATGTCGTCTTTGCCGCCGGCCCAGCCCACCAGTTCGTTGTGGTTCATCTCGGGGATGGCGTGGTGCCAGCAGAGCTCCTTGCTGTTCTCATTCACCTGCTGACGGAAACGGATGCTCACGGCCTCGGTGTTGGCTTCGCTGTAGATCACCAGGCGCTTGCCCATGAGCTTGTCAGTGAGTTCCATGGCGGCCTTCTTGATGTCCTCCTTGTCGTCAGCCAGCATGTGGGCTGCGGTCTTGATCGCGCCCTCGAAACCATCGCCGATGATGCCGAAGTGGTGCAACACGTAGAGCTGTTGCACCAGCGAGTAGGCCAGCATGGTGCGGGGCGGATTGCCACCGGGGATCACGATGTGGTCCAGGCCCTTTGCCTTGGCCATCTCCAGCATGCTGCCACCACTGGTGATCACCACCACACGGGCACCCTTGCCCAACGCCTGCTCCATGGCGGCGAGGGTCTCCTCGGTGTTCCCGCTGTAGCTGCAAGCGATCACCAGGCTCTTGTGGTTCACGTAGCCCGGCAGGTAGTAGTTGTTGTACACCTCGATGGGGCACTTGGCCTCCTTCTGTGTGAGCTGCGCAGCGAGCCGACCGCCGATGCCGCTTCCGCCGAGACCGGTCACGACCACGTTGCCGTATGGCCCGCCGGGGGCTTTCAAGGTGGCCTTGCGGCCGATCTCCAGGGCTTCCTTCAGTTGCTTCGGGAAGGCTTCGATGAGCTGCTGCATGGTGTATGGTATCCGGGGACGAAATTAGGGTCCTTCCTACGCGCCCTGCTCTTGCGGTGTTGCCGGTATCTTCGCGGCCCCTTATTCCATCCCGCATCCCCCAATGTCCCACGCCCTTTCCGACCAGGAGATCATCCGCCGCGAGGCGCTCCAGAAGCTCCGTGTTTTAGGCATCGAACCCTTTCCTGCTGCGGAGTACAAGGTGAGCCACACGGCCATTGGGGTGAAGACCGGCTGGCAGGAGCCCACCAGCGATGACGCGCCAAAGCAGCAGGTAAGCCTCGCCGGCCGCCTGATGAGTGTGCGCGTGATGGGCAAGGCGAGCTTCGCCGTGCTACGCGACCATACAGGGGACCAGCAGATCTACATCGCCCGCGACGGCATCTGTCCCGGCGAGGACAAGTCGCTCTACGACGAGGTGTGGAAGCATCTGCTGCACCTGGGGGACTTCATCGGGGTGGAGGGCTTCGTGTTCAAGACCCGCACCGGAGAGATCACCGTGCATGTGGAAAAGCTCACCGTGCTGGGCAAGGCGCTGCGTCCCTTGCCAGTGGTGAAGACCGACGACGAAGGCAATGTCCATGACGCCTTCACCGATCCCGAGCAGCGCTACCGCATGCGCTACGTGGACCTGATCGTGAACCAGCACGTGAAGGAGACCTTCCTGAAACGCACACGCATTTTCGACGCCATGCGCGGCGCCTTCCAGGAGGCCGGTTACCTCGAAGTGGACACCCCCGTGCTGCAAACCATCCCCGGTGGTGCCGCTGCGCGTCCCTTCACCACGCACCACAACGCGCTGGATGTGCCCTTCTACCTGCGCATCGCCAACGAGCTCTACCTGAAGCGCCTCATCGTGGGCGGCTTCGATGGCGTGTTCGAGTTCAGCCGCAACTTCCGCAACGAGGGCATGGACCGCACCCACAACCCGGAGTTCACGGTGATGGAGCTGTACGTGGCCTACAAGGACTACCGCTGGATGATGGACTTCATGGAGGGCGTGTTCCAGCGTGTGGCCACCGCAGCGAACGGATCGGCCCGGGCCACTTTCCAGGGCAGGGAGATCGACTTCAGCAGCCCATTCAAGCGGATCACCATGTGCGGCAGCATCGAGGAAAAGATCGGTCTCAACGTGCTGGACATGGAGGAGAATGATGTACGTGCCTTGTGCATGAAGCACAAGATCGAGGTGGCGCCCAGCATGGGCAAGGGCAAGCTGATCGACGAACTATTCAGCGCGCTGGTGCAGCCGGAGTTGATCCAGCCCACGTTCGTCACCGACTTCCCGCTGGAGATGAGCCCGCTCTGTAAAAAGCACCGCGAGGACCCGCGCCTCACCGAGCGCTTCGAGCTCTTCGTGGCCGGCTTCGAGGTGGCGAATGCCTACAGCGAATTGAACGACCCCATCGATCAACGCGAACGCTTCGAGGAGCAACTGAAGTTGATGGAGCGCGGCGATGACGAGGCCATGTTCATCGACCAGGATTTCCTGCGTGCGCTGGAGTTCGGCATGCCACCGACATCGGGTATCGGCATCGGCATGGATCGGTTGGTGATGCTGTTGACCGACAATCCCGCGATACAGGAGGTGCTGCTGTTCCCGCAGATGCGGCCGGAACGGTTCGAGTAATGTCGCACGGCCATCCTGGCCGTGCCTCGTGCGCCGCAGGCAGGATGCCTGCGGGACATTATTCACCCCGTTCCACCTTCTCCATCACATCCCCCACCTGCAACCTCCACACGACATCCATACCCTCGACCACCTCACCGAAGCGCGTGTAGCGGCCATCGAGATGCGGTGTAGCGCTGTGGGTGATGAAGAACTGACAGCTCTCGGTATCTCTTCCAGCGGAAGCAAGGCCCACCGACCCCGCGGTGAAGAGCTTGCGGCTGATCTCCGTGCGCAGCGTCCAGTCCATGCCGCCGTAGCCATCGCCGCGCGGGCAGCCGCCCTGCACCACGAAGTTGGGCACCATGCGGTGGAAGGCCTTGCCATCGTAGTAACCAGTGGTGACCAGTGAATCGAAGGCGAGGCAGCTGCCGGGGCATTCGTCCACATCAGTGGTGAGGATGATACTGCCTTTGTTGGTGGTGATGCGGTAGCGCTGGCCTTGGTGCAGGGCGCGGAGTTTTTCCTTGGAGATGGAATGGTTGAAGGGAGGAGTTTGGTGGGCGGGCGGTGGAAGGCCTTCGCGTTTGGCGATAGCCTGTTGGAGAAGTATGTGCGCTTCAAGATCGCGTATCGGTCGCAATGACGCGAAGGCCTTGGTCTCCAGCTCCGTTGGCAACAGAATTCGGATAGCCTCGGCCTCTTCCTCTTGCAGCAGTTCGGCAGCAGCGCAGATCAAACCGGCATCGCCAGTGTTGATGGCCGCGCGCAACACTTCACCAAGCCGGGCGTACTGTGCTTCGATGTTCGCGAAGCGTGATCGGGCCATGAGGTCGCGCGCCTCTTTCACCAAGGCCTGGAACACGGCTAACCGGATCGCCGGATGCCGGTTTCCGGACATGATGGTCAGGTAGTCCGGACGCTTATCCTGAACCGGGTCTTCAATTCTCGCGGCCAGGTATTCGGCGTAGGCGTATGGAGTCTGCTGCGGATCAGGTGGATGCCTCAGGTAGGGCGCATCGGAACCTTCCGAAGAGCGCAGCACCAGCCGGAACCAAGGGAGGTAGGTCATTGCATCTGCATCATCAACGTTTGTCGTTCGCAGTGATACCAGGTCCAACGCAGGTCCAAGGCGCTCCAGCTCATCCAAGGCAGCTCTGCGAATGCCGGGGTTGAGATCTGAAAGCGCCGCCAACAGTATTCCTTGAGCATCTGCACCGAGCATCGCGGAATATGAACGGAGCGCATTGATGCGGATGGGCAGGGGATGACCAGGTTGCTGCAACGCGTGCAGTTTCTGGCGTGATGCCAAGCCTCGGAATGACGCCAAACCCCTCACCAACATCGCGGCTACTTGTTCATCATCGTCTTCCACAAGTTGTAGAAGATCCTCTTCCATGGACACCAATACACTATCCGGCAACCTCCGCAAGGCATCCGCCGCGCGGACCCGCTCATGCCCACTGCTGCTTTCCAAGTAATACAGGATCGCCTCCGGTTCCTTCAGCATCCCATTCCGTTGCATGGCCAGGAAGGAAGCACTGAGGTAGGCACGCTGAACAGTGCTGTCCCGTTCGTTCATCGCCAAGTCCGCCATGCGTCCAATGGTGAGGCTGTCCGCCACAAAGCCCAGCGCGAAGACCGCGGTGGCACGTACTATCGCAGCTTCATCGCGCAATACGCCCAATAAGCATGGGATCCCCAGCGTGTCCTGCACGCTCGCGAAAGTCAATGCGGCCGCTTCGCGCACTTCGGCCGCCTCGTGTTTCAGCAGCGCGCAGAGTGCCTCGGAATCGCGGTGTTCCTGCGCCTCCAGCACAGGCCAGAGGCGTTCATCGGCCCAGCGGTTGGGCGGGGTTTCGGGTGTTCCGTTGTTACAGGACCCGAAGGTGAACAGCAACGCGATCGGCAGGGACCAGCGCATGGCGAGGGAGAAGGTGGTGAGGGTGGTAAAGATGGTGAGGGTGGAGAGTGCCTCCCTTACCTCCCTCACCATCTTCACCTTCCTTAACGGGCACTCCCAAAATCCATCGCCCGGTACCGCGTGAACACCCGCGTGAGATCCCAGCCATGGTACCGCAGCGCACCAAGCAGCACCATGGTGGCTGTGGCCTCGTCCAGGTTTCCTACGAGCGGGATGTTGTCCGGCAGGAACTCGAATACGCCGAAGGTGGGATTCAGCAGATAGAAAAAGGCCAGCAGGCCGGCGAAGGTGACAAGCATGGGTTTCATGGCGATGTGGTCATGGGAGCGTCATATGCAACGCTGCCGCCGTTCCCGAAGGTATGTCCGGGATAACTTCGCGCCTGCCTGCTGCAGAGCAGGATCAACATGAACATCCGTACGATCCGATCGCTTTCGGCCCTGCTGCTCCTCGGGCCGCAGATGCTCCCCGCGCAGTTGCTGCCCGACTCGGTGGCCATCGCGCGGATGACCACCGAAGTGCGCTACCTGGCCAGCGACTCTCTGGAAGGCCGCGAGGCTGGCACCCCCGGCGAACGCCTGGCCGCCGAGTACATCGCCGCGGAGTTCGAACGCCTCGGCCTGAAGCCCAAGGGGAACATGGGCTCCTACCTGCAGGCTTTCACCTTCATGGCACCGGCCGTGGCAGGTCCCGACAGCCGCCTGCAGATCGGCCGCAGCTACCCGGAGCACACCACGGACTTCATCACGCCGCTCTATTCCGCCAGCGGCACCGTGCGCGGTAAGATCATGAAGGTGGAATACGGCATCCACGCACCCGAACTGGATCACGACGATTACGCGGATCTGGACCTTACCGATCGCATCGCAGCCATGCTTATCGGTTCGCCGGACGGCATCCATCCGCATAGCAAGTATCTGGCACATCACGATATGCGCGGCCGTATCGAGCAGGCGGTGCAACGCGGAGCGATCGGTGTGGTGCTCTACAACGAGGACCCGAACGCGGAGGCACCCGATGCCGAAAGTCGCAACCGGATCCAGCCTGTCAGCGTGCCGGTGGTCTTCCTCAACAAAGAGGAGCACCACGCCCTGCTGATCGACAACAACCCCTGCGTGATCCACGCCGACATCCGCCGTGAGGAGCGCACTGCCTACAACGTGGTGGGCCTGCTGGACAACGGCACAGGCCGCAGCACGGTGGTGGGTGCCCACTACGACCATCTCGGTTGGGGCGCTGAGGGCAGCCGTCACCGGGGCGAAAAAGCGATCCACTACGGCGCCGACGACAATGCCAGTGGCACCGCTGTGCTCATGCAGCTGGCCCGCGACCTGAAGGAAATGGACGAGACCCGCAGCAGCGATCATCTCTTCATCGCCTTCAGCGGAGAGGAGAAAGGACTGTACGGATCGAACCACTGGACGAAGAACCCCACCTACCCGCTGGACAGCATCAACTACATGCTCAATCTGGACATGGTGGGCATGCTGGACAGCCTGGGCAGCATCGGGATCAATGGCGTGGGCACATCTCCCCACTGGAGCGTGGTGGACAGCATCACCACGGGGGAACTCACCATCAAGTCCACGCTGGGTGGCATTGGTGCCAGCGACCATACGAGCTTCTACCTGCAGGACATCCCCGCCATCCACTTCTTCACCGGCACGCATGAGCACTACCACAAACCCAGCGACACATGGGAGAAGCTCAACTATCCCGGCATGCTGCGGCTCACGCGCTATATCGAGGACCTCATGGTCCGGCTGGACGGCCGTGGCCGATTGGCGTTCACCAAGACCGATGAGGAGAACGCCGCCGCCACGCCGCGCTTCAAGGTGACCCTGGGTGTGGTGCCCGACTACATGTTCAGCGGCACCGGCATGCGTATCGATGGTGTCACCGAAGGAAAACCCGCAGCGGCGGCAGGCATACAGGCGGGCGACATCGTGCTGCGGATCGGCGCGGTGGAGGTGCCCGACATGATGGGATACATGAAGGCCCTGGGCCAATTCAACAAGGGCGATACGGCGCCCGTGAAGCTGCTGCGCGCAGGGAAGGAGGTGATGGTGGACGTCACTTTTTGATCACCCCACCCCACCGGAATGTACCTTCTTCCCTCCGGTACCGTCGATCCTCCGGGTCGACCACCCAGCGAATGAATGCAGGCAGGCAGGCGCTTCCGGTGACGATATATGATGCCTGCCGGGGAACTACGATCTTCGCCCTTCATGACCGCACAACGCATCGCCGTGATCGGCGCTGGCAGCTGGGGCACCGCCCTGGTGAAACTGTTATCGGCGAATGCGGAGAAGGTGGGCTGGTGGGTGCGGCGTGAAAGCAGCATCGAGCACATCCGCAAGTACGGCCACAACCCGGATTACATCACCGCCGCGCAGTTCGAGGTGGAACGCCTGGAGATGAGCAGCGACATCCACGCCGTGGTGGCCGCCGCGGATGTGCTGGTGATCGCCGTGCCCAGCGCCTTCCTCCAGGCCACCATGGACCTGTTGGATCCCGCCGAACTGAAAGGAAAGATCGTGTTCAGCGCGGTGAAGGGCATCGTGCCCGCCACCAACCAGATCGTGGGCAGCTACCTCTTTGAGCACAAGGGCGTGGCGGAGAAGGATTTCGGTGTGGTCTGCGGCCCCTGCCACGCCGAGGAGGTGGCCTTGGAGCGGCTCAGCTACCTCACCATCGCCTGCCAGGATGCCGCCAAAGCCCAGGCCATGGGCTCGGCACTCAACGGCCGCTTCATGAAGACCACCCTGAGCGATGACATCTACGGCACCGAGTACGCCGCCATCCTCAAGAACGTGATCGCCGTGTGCGCAGGCATCAGTGTGGGGCTCGGTTATGGCGACAACTTCCGCGCGGTATTGGTGAGCCGTGCCATCCAGGAGATCGAGCGTTTTGTAGCGGCCGTGCATCCGATCGAACGCGACATCAACGAACCGGCCTACCTCGGCGACCTGCTGGTCACGGCCTACTCCACCTTCAGTCGCAACCGCGAGTTCGGCACCATGGTGGGCAAGGGCTACAGCGTGCGCGCCGCGCAACTGGAAATGAACATGGTGGCCGAGGGCTACCACGCCGTGAAGTGCGTGCATGAGATCAACGCGAAGCTCAAGGTGGACATGCCCATCACCGAGACCACCTACCGGATCTTGTATGAGCGGATGGCACCCATGATGGAGATGCGGTTGCTGAGTGATAAGCTGGCTTAACTTTGAGCTATGGCAAGGAACCAAGGGGCTTTGTTGATCAGGCCGAAGAACGCCGAAGAGGCGGAACTGCTTCAACGCTTGGTGGACCGCATGGGGATGAAAAGCCACCGGCTTTCTGAGGACGATGTTCTGGATATGGGACTGGCCGTTCTGATGCGCAAGGCGGACAGGACGAAGAAGGTCTCGGAGGTGACCGTGATGAAGTTGCTTCGCCGCTGATGGAGGTGGAGTACCTCAAGAGCTTCGCCACTGATCTAAAGCGGATCCAGGACCGATCGCTCCTGCGGCGCATCGAGCGCGTCATACAGGAAGTGAAGGACGCCCATACCCTTCCGGGGGTAAGGAACCTGAAGAAGCTCGATCATGAGGTCAACGCGTTCCGGATACGCGTTGGCGATCATCGTATGGGGTTCTATCTGATCGCCGGGCGCGTTGTTTTCGCACGGATCGCGAACCGACGGGACATCTACGAACTTTTCCCCTGATGCCCCGCATCCGCCTCCACTGGGACTTCTTCGGACCCGATGCCCAGGAGACCGCCGCGCACTTCCTCAAGCACCTGGACCAGTTCTGCTTGCGCGAGAATATCGCCGGATACCGCCATTGGGTATCGGAACAACCGGTTCGCTCCACTGCTGTATTGGAGTGCGACGAGCAATACCTGCAGCTGCTACGCGATGCGCTGCGGCCCGTGCGCGGAGAACGGGTGTTGGAGGAGTGATCGGACGCTGCCCGTGCGCGACAGCATGCAGGGCGTTCAAGTCACCATCCAGAACGTGAGCGCGAAGAGCAGCATGCGGTAGGCCGAAAGAGCGAACTGCAGGCCGAATAGCATGGCTACGGAACGCCAGATGGAGCCCACCCATGAGCAGCCGAAGAAGCGCCGACCGACACCGATGGTGACCCACAGGTGCAAAGCCAAGGCCGGCCATTGCGTGTAAGTATCGGTCATTCCGTCGGCAAGTTGAATTCCCGCCGCGCGCAGCAGCAACATCACCACAGCGAACAAGAGCCCCAGCGCGATGGTGGTGACCCACACATGGAAGGCCATCATCTCAAAGGCGACCGTGACGTATGCACTGATGAATGTGCGCTTGCGGAAGAAGACGATCAGTATGGGGGTCACCAGCGCGAAGACCATCGCCACCAACAGCAGTTTCGCGTTGTTCCCTGAGGCGGGTTCATAAAGCGCCGTGAACTCCGCCAACGTTTGCCCGGTGGAAGCAAGTTGTCCTTCCACCTTGGCCCGCACCCAACGGCTGTGGCTGAGGTAGTGCATCTGGCTGTGCAAACTCGTGTTGAAGGTCTCGAAGATGGGTGCAAGGAAGTAGATGAAGTTGGCCAGGAAGAAGAAGGCCACCGGCCGCATGTACTTCACACGGCGACCGTCCATGTACGCCGTGCTCAGCTCGCCGGGCCGCAGCATCACCGCCTTCAGTGTGTTCCACAGTTTGCTGTCCGCGAAAGTGAAAGCATTCAGCAGTGCGCCGAGGTAGTGCTTCAACGTATGGTCATCGGGCGTGAGGACCTTCTCGCCGCAGGCGGAACAGTAGCGACCGACCACCGCGCTTCCGCAACTTTTGCAGGAGATGGCCTCGCCCATGCCGGCGAAGCTAAGCGCTCCCAACTACTGATCGACAAGATCCGCCAGGCGCACCAGCCTATACTCCGGGGTGCTTTGGAACAAATGTTTCAGGATCCCCATGTGCCCTGCACCGAAAAGCACCAGAATACGGTCCTCAGGTGAAGTGGTGATATCCTGGATATTGCGGAAGATGCGCAGGTTGCGGCTGTACCAATGGATGGCATGTACATCTGCACCGCGATGACCAGGAAGCTTGAAGTAGCCATTGAGATACCCGCCGTACCCACGGTCCAGGGCATGGTCGTCGTTCATGGCAAGGAAGATCCGCAACAGGCTGTTGTACTTCTTCGCGGCGTCCGTGGCGTGGTACCATGCTGTGTAGCGTTCGGAGATCTCATCATCCCCACCGAAGTCCCATCCCTTGTACAGGCTGTCCAACCACGGCAAATAGCGTGTGCTATCAGGGCTGTTGTAGAGGTCCATCACCAGCGGGAAAGCGTCCACCGCATAGAGGGTGTCGAGCCCGGCAAGCTCTGCGACACGGAAGCCGATCTGCTGCATCTCATCACGGCGCAGCGCGGTGCCATCGGAACGGTAGCGGCGGTACTCCTGTGTGATCCAGCCGCCCTTGGTCTCCACGCAGACCTTGTTCGGTTTGAAGCGCATCACGACACCAAGCAGCTCCTGCAGTTCGCGCTGGCGCTGTGGCGAAAGCACATCCACCCGATCGTCCTTCGCCGTAACGTGCTTGTCCAGGTCCGGATAACCGAAGTGGAAGGTGCCAAGCAGCAGCACATGGGGCAGCCTGTCGTTGCCGATGAGGATGCTGTCCGTATCGGGCATGGTGCCTTGTGCAATGAGTGGCGTGGTGGCCAGCAGGAAGGCCGGCAGGAAGAGGGAGATGATCGAACGCATGATGATGGTATTGACGCTGCAAGGCTACCGAAGTGAATGCGCGTTCACATTCCCGGATCGGCAGAACAGCCATCAACCCGGCAAAAGGGCAACAACATTCTGCGGATCATTCGCAGAGCGGAAAGGGTGATCCGCAGATCCCGGGGAGTCGGGAGAATGGCGGGTGAATAGCTTCGGTGCGGCATCCCTACGTACCATGTCACTCCACCACGAGCAAGCGTTCCGCTCGCCGCTCTTCCAGCGCAATGGGCGTTTCCGCGATTGGACCGCCATTCTGCTGCATGTGGGATTCGGGGTGCTCATGGGCTTCGGCGCCAACTTCATCTGGTGGCTGCGCACCGGCGATGCCACTTCGCTGCTGCGGCGTCCGTATTCACTCTACTTCAGTAGCTACCATTTGCTCACCGCCGTGGTGATGCACCTGCTCGTACTTCGCCGCTGCAAGGGGTCCGAACGCGGAATGCTTCACCTGGGCGGTGGTGTGCTCGCTTGCATGGGCTTGTTCTTCGTGCTTCGCTGGGCCGGTGATCAATGGCTGCTGCCGGCTTTGGGCGGAAAGCCCAATTACGCACCGGATGTCAACTTCCTCTCCTTCGCATTGGACAACATCCTCTACGCCCTGCTGCCCATCGGTTTCGCAACGCTCGTATACCTGGTGGAACAGCAACTGGTGCAGCACCAGCTGCGCACGGAGCTGGCCTACCGCGAACGCCTCAGCGAACGCGACATGCTGCGTGCACGTATGGCACCACACTTTCTCTACAACACGCTCAACAACCTCTACGCGCTTTCACAACGCCATGGCAACGACCTCGGCCCGCCCCTCATGGACCTCGCGGACCTGATGCGCTACATCGCGGATCATCAGGATGAATTCGTCGCGATCGGCAGCGAACTCGAGCAGGTGACCCGATTCATCGCCCTGCAAGCGCTGCGCTACGACCGTCCTTTGAACCTGTGCATCGAGGTGGATGATGCCTTGCGCCACACACGCATCCCCGCCATGATCCTGCTGCCGCTCCTGGAGAACGCCTTCAAGCACGGCGACCCCTGCGATGCCCGGACCCCCCTCCACCTGCGCATCGCGAAGGACCACGCGCGGATCCACATCACCTGTAGCAACCGGATCGGTGCGCATACAGGTGACGGATCCACGCCCACGGGCAACTACAACCTGCAACGCCGGATGGCGCTCCTCTTCGGCGAACGTGCCTCCGTTTCCTTCCGTAGCGACAACGATCACTGCTACATCGCCGAGATCTCCTTCCCTTATTCTGTTTGAACATGGAAGCGCTGTGTTGCCTTGTGGTGGACGATGAGCCCCTTGCGGTGGAGGTGCTGTCCACCTATGTGCGACGCACACCCGGACTGTTGCTCGCAGCTGCATTCACCGATCCCATCGCAGCGTTCCACAGACTGGAAGATGGAGACATCGCAGTGGTATTCACCGACATCCGGATGCCCGAGCTCAGTGGGCTGCAACTGATCAAACTGGCGCATGGAAAGTTTCGCTTCATCCTCTCATCGGCCTATGCCGAGCACGCCATTGAAGGCTTCGACCTGGATGTGGTGGACTACCTGCTGAAGCCTGTACGCTACGAACGTTTCCTGGTGGCGGTGGAGAAACTGCACGCACGTTCCAGGACCACACCCGGGCAACCAGCGTCCGACCACTTCTTCCTGAAAAGCGGCCACGAGGTGCTGCGCATCAAGCACACGGATGTGACACACATCTCCGCCATGCGCGACTACGTGGCCGTACATACGTGCACGGGCCGCATCCTCAGCCTGGAGAACCTGCGCGACCTGGAGCAGCGTCTGCCCGCGGATCGTTACTGCCGCATCCATCGCTCGCACATGGTTGCCTTGCATGCCATCGAACGCGTGGAACGTGACCATGTGGTGCTCGCGGGAACTCACCTGCCGATCAGTGGCAGCTACGCCAAACGATTTCGTGCGACCCTTGGCCTTGGGTGATCATGCTGCCAGGATGAAGTCCTCCCCCTCCACCAGGCCCCGCGATACCAGATAGCCCGCGATCCTCTCCCCCGTTCCACGCTGACTGATGAATGACACGATGAAGGCTTCGCCCGTTGGGGGTAAATGGTCGTGGGGGATCCAACGGAAGCCCGGCACTTTCCGCGTGCGCACATCGGTGAAGGCGTCCACGCGCATGCCCTGCGCGTGCAGCAGCCGTGCCCGCTCACGACACATGGGACTGGTGCCTGCGATGATCACCGGCCGCTCATTGGCGAACTTGCGCAGGTACCACTTCGCCAGCCACTTCGCCTTGGTGGTGAAGAAGGCCGCCCTGCCGTAGTTGGCATGCGTGCGGCTCAGACGCATGGGGTGATCGTGCCAGGTGAGCAATTCCTCCGGCAGCTTCGCGAAGCGCACCCCGGCATCCATCCAACGCATCCATAGTTCGTGATCCTCGGGCATGGGGCCAGAATCGTAACCACCATGACGCTCCACCAATCCACTTCGGAACAGTACCGTTGGATGTGCGAGCGGCGCGTCCACGAAACGCTTCACGTAATGCTCATGTGGTGTGATGATCGCGTTCTGCCAGTCCACGAAAGCCCGCATGCCGCTGCTTTTCTCCACCGTGCTGGCGAAGGCCGTGCGTGTGCCCAACACACCTATCGCCGGGTGTGCGTCCAAGTACACCACCTGTTCCTCCAGGCGCTCCGGGTGGGTCACATCATCGGCGTCCATGCGGGCGATGTACCTGCCTTGTACGTGGGCAAGCCCCTTATTCAACGCATGTGCGATGCCGATCACCGGTTCGGGAAGGACTTTGATGCGGGCATCGCCTTCCGCCCAGCGCTGCGCGATCGTACGCCCTACGTCCGTGCTGGCGTTGTCGATCAGCAGCAACTCCCAGTCGGTGTAAGTCTGTGCGACGATGCTCGCCACCGCGTCGTGCAACGTGTTGGCGGCATCGCGGAAAGGCAGCAACACGGACACCACGGGGAGTCGTTTTACCATGACGGCGGTGCGAAGGTGCGCGCATAGGTCATGGACACCATGGTCCACGGCCGGTCGTTCAGCCCATGCGACATCCCCAGCCGCCAGGAGCTACGCGTGCCGCCCTGCATGGCCAGCGAGAGGCGCACTTCCACGGGACGGTCCTGGTCGCCGATGTAGCCCGCATAACCGGCCAGCACCAGTTCACTGGTCAGGCGGCCATGGTCGGCGAGGAATCCCGCACCGTACAGCAGGCAATCGTTCTGGTAGTAGTCATCGCGGTTGGTCTGGTACACCAGCATGCCCAGGGTGGCGTGTGGCCGGATCCGCTTCATCCAGGGGCGGTCCACCGCCTGCCACTGCCCCACGGACAGGTCGAAGGAGTAGCCCGGCGCATCGGTGTGGCGCGCGCCCATCTTGTTGCTGCCGCTGGCGGTGCGCAGACGGATGCGCAGCAGCAGGCCCAGGCGATCCGCACGTTCGGGCAGCAGCTGCACCAGGGTGTTGATGTTCACATCTCCGGTACTGAACCCGCGGCCATCGCGGTCGCGCGCATAGCGCAGGTCGCGCACCACGGTGTCCATCACGTAGTGCTCCAGCGCCATCCAGTCCATGCTCAAGGCCACGCGCCCGCCAGCCAGCGGCACATGCAGCAGGGTGGTGGCATCCAGGGTCCGCTCACCGGGTCCGAAATGGCCGCGGCCGCCCAGCTCCACCCGGATCAGCGTGTCGATCCGGCCCCGCTCCAACGGCGGGATCGGCAGCGCGTTGGGGCCCATCAAGGCGGGCGAGAAGACCAGATATCGGGTCCAGTGCGTCACGCCATCCCAGTCGTGGATCTCGGTCCACCATCCGAAGTCCTGGGCCGCAGCGGGGCGCAGCATAAGGAACAGCAGCAGGATGAAGGGGCCGCGCATGGTCGGGATCGTATCGGATGCGAAGATGCGCAAGCTCCGGCCGCGAAGCCCCGCACACTAAGCCGGGGGCCGTACGAACACCTCGCCCAGGGGAGCGCCCAGCATCCCACTCACCAGTACCATGCTCAGCAGGATGTACAGCACGAAGGTGAGCGGCACCATCACCACGGCCTTGACCACTGTCCAGATGCTGCGCCGGTGCAGGCTGATGCAGGACTCAACCGTGGTGTGTCAGGTGGAGTTCAGTCCCGTAGGGACGTGATATGGACCACAGGATAGCCATCGGTAAAGAAGGTGGGCCCAATAGCCCCGGAAGTCCCTTTCCGGGTACGGCATGGCACCCCCTACCTTTGCCGCCATGTCAAAAAAGGCCGCACCCCTCGTTCCTGCCGTGCTGGAGTTGCACGATGAGCCCGACAACCGCCAGTTCGTCACGCGTGTTGACGGCCTGCGTGCCTGTGTGGAATACGACCGCGACGGCGAACGGATCTTCCTCACCGGGCTCAACATCCCCAGGGCCCTACAGCCCCTTGGCATCAGTGATGCCTTGCTGGAGAAGGTGCTGACCCACGTGGAGGAGAAGAAGTGGAAGCTCATTCCCACCCATCCGGCCATCAAGGATTATCTGCGCACCCACAGCGCCTGGCAACGCCTGCTGCTGAAGGGGGTGCAGTTGCGGTGAGGGGAGGACAAAGGGTTGTTCATTCTTTCGGGTGGATCGCGAGGGTGCCGGGCGCGATGAGAGACCGCACCCTTGCGGATGAAGTCGCACGACCGTCCGATCCGGCCACGCTGCTTTACTTCCGCTTCACCCGCTTCACCGCCTGTTTGGCACTCAGCCGCTTCACCCCAATGTGGCCGTCGTAGTCCGGATCGCGGCTTACGATGGCATCGAGGGTTCCGGCGGATGAGACGGCGAAATACTGTGCACCGTCCTCCAGATCGCCGAAACTACTGACGATACTCTGCTGGAAGTGCTCCGCCTCCACGGGGACGAGTTCAACGCAGGCGAGCAGATCGGCGAGGATACGCTGGGCCTTCTGCAAGCGGAGGCCTTTTTTGTCGGCATCGCTGCGTTGCAGGTGATAGAGCACGACCCCGATGCTGATGGGGGTGGTGAGCAGGCGCACTTCACCACGTGCGCCCATAGCCAGCAGTGCGATCGACTCCTCGCTGTGATCAGGCCGTTGAAGCAAAGCATCCAGCAGCACGTTGGCATCGACGAAGTACCGGATCATGCCCGCTTGCGTTTGGCCTTCTGCATGCGCTCGTAGTACAAGGTCTTGCGCAGCTCGGCCCCGCCCCGGCTGTCCTCCTCGAAATCCTCGGGGGTGAGCTTGTCGGCCAGATAGCCCGCCCACTTCAGGATGCCCGGTTCGGCAACGACCGTTGGTTCATCGTTCTTTTGGCCGTCCAGCTGCTCTGCGAGATTCTCCACCAGTTCGCTGATGCTTTTGCCTTTGCGCGCGCTGGCCTTGCGCAGCATGGCCACCTTGCGCCGGTCGATGCTGAGGGTAAGCTTGGTCTTCATCGGGGGTCCACCTTCATCTGTTGGATAAATACGAAGATACGTAGTGGAGGATACGTATGTGGATCAGAAGATCAGAAAATTGGAAAATCAGAAAATGGCTGCGGAAGAAGGCACTTGCAGAGGGATCAGACAATCAGATGATCAGACAATCAGAAAATGGGCAGCGGAAGAAGGCACTTGCTGTTTGGTGCTGCCGCGCTTGATCCGCAAGGGCGGTGGGTGCCGGTCGATCGACGAGATCAGGAAGGGTGTGCTAAGCTTGATCAGCGAGCAATGCTGGCAGACATGTACCGACCTGGATCGAAGCGCGCATTCGATCATCTGATCATCTCATTTTCTGATCATCTGATCGGGCCCGCGCGAGGGCTACTGCGCGGAGGCCAGCCCCCTCATCACCACCTCCGCCTTCTTCGCCCCCACCTCCGCCACCACATCCTCTGGCATGGCTTCGCGGATGCCTTTGATGCTGCCGAAACGTTTGAGGAGTTTCTGTGCGGTGCCGGGGCCGATGCCGGGGATCTCCTCCAGGCCGGTGCGCACGATGCGTTTGCTGCGCCGGCCGCGGTGGTGCGTGATGCCGAAGCGGTGCGCCTCGTTGCGCATGTGCTGGATGACCTTCAGGCTGCTGCTGCGCTTGTCGATGTGCAACGGGTAGGGGTCGCCGGGGAAGTAGATCTCCTCCAACTTCTTGGCGATGCCGATGATGGCGATCTTGCCGCGTAGACCGAGGCGGTCCAAGCCTTCGAGGGCGGCGCTGAGCTGGCCCTTGCCACCATCGATGACGATGAGCTGGGGCAGTGGTTCGCCTTCGGTAACGAGCCTGCTGTAGCGGCGCTCCACGGCCTCGGTCATGCTGGCGAAATCGTCCGGCCCTTCCACCGTGCGGATGTTGAAGTGGCGGTAGTCCTTCTTGCTGGGCTTGGCATCCCGGAACACCACGCAGGCGCTCACGGGGTCGCTGCCCTGGGTGTTGCTGTTGTCGAAGCACTCGATGTGGCGTGGCAGTTCGCTGAGGCGCAGGTCCTGCTTGAGCTGTTCCAGCACGCGGTCGGTGGCGCCCTCGGGGTCGGTGAGCTTCTCCTGCTTCTGCTTGTCCAGCATGAAGTAGCGCACGTTGCGTTCGCAGAGTTCCAGGAGCTTCAGCTTGTCGCCGCGCAGGGGTATGGTGAAGGTGAGGCCGGGCACCTCGATCTCCGGGTCGAAGGGTACGATGGCTTCGGCGGAGAGGCTGTGGTAGCGGCTGCGCAGTTCGGCGATGGCGAGCTGGAGCATCTCCACATCGGTCTCTTCCAGGCGACGCTTCAGTTCGATGGTGATGCCATGCACCACGGCGCCATCGATGACGCGCATGTAGTTGATGTAGGTGCTGGCGGGGTCGCTGACGAGAGCGTAAATGTCCACGTCACCGATGTCGGGGTTGACGACGGTGCTCTTGGCGCGGTAGCTCTCCAGCCGTTCGATCTTCTGGCGGTATTCCTCGGCAGCCTCGAACTCGAGCTTCTCGGCGTGCTCGTGCATCAGCGGCTTCATCACCTTCAACAGCCCGGCCACACGCCCTTTGACGATCTCGCGCACCTGGCCCATGTGTGCGTTGTACTCGGCTTCGCTCTGCAGGCCTTCGCAGGGGGCCTTGCAGTTGCCGATGTGGTATTCCAGGCAGCGCTTGAACTTGCCCTTCTCGATGTTCTTCGGCGAGAGGTCGTAGTTGCAGGTGCGCAGTTTGTACAGCTTGTGGACGAGGCCCAGCACGGTCTTCATGGTGCGCACGCTGGCGTAGGGACCGAAGTAGTCGCTGCCGTCGTTCTCCGGATTGCGCATGCCTTCCACCCGCGGAAACCGTTCGTTGCGGATGCGGATGAAGGGGAAGCTCTTGTCGTCGCGCAGCAGGATGTTGTAGCGCGGCTGGTGCTCCTTGATCAGGCTGTTCTCCAACAGCAGCGCCTCGAACTCGGTGGGCACGTGGATCACGCGCAGGTCGACGATCTTGCGGACGAGCAGGCGCGTCTTGCCGTCGAAGTGTTCCTTGGCGAAGTAGCTGCCCACGCGGTTGCGCAGGTCCTTGGCCTTGCCCACGTAGAGGATGGCACCATCGGCATCGAAGAACTGGTACACGCCGGGGGTGTGCGGCAGCAGGCGGACCTTTTCTCGGATGTCGAGGGGGTTCATCGGCGGGTAAAGTTCGGGGTTGGGCTTCGCCTGTGGCGATCGGTCTTCGGTCCAAGCTGGGTTGAGTGGCGAGTGGCGAGTGGGCGAGTGGCAAGTAAATGCCCCACAGGAACGCTTTCGCCTGGGGGCATTTACTTGCCACTCGGTGCGCAGGCCCTATGTGTGGGCACTCGCCACTCGCCACTCTTACACCGCCAGCGGCACCTCGTACGCCCTGAAATTCGGATCGGCCGTGAGGATATGCATGCCTTCGGCCTTGGCTTGGGCGATGAGCATACGGTCGAAGGGGTCGCGGTGGTGGAGGGGGAGTGTGGAAAGCGATATGATATGTGGAAAGCCGATCGTGAGCAACTGGAAGTTCGCACGGCCGATATCATCAATAAACCCTTGCAGGCCATCCTTCAACTCAAGTTTCGAGAGACCGTGCTTGATGGCGACCTCCCAAACCGAGGCAATGCCCAAGTAGCGGTCGTGATCCGGATCCACCAGCAGCTCCTTAGCTTTGGTAGGGAGCTTCGGGTCGTCAAGTATGAACCAAAGGAAGACATGGGTGTCCACCAATATGGTCATTCCATGTATGGCTTGAAGTCCTCCAGCGGTTCATCAAAGTCATCGCTGATCACGATCCGACCTTGGGCAAGGCCGGGCACACCCCCTTTGCGCTTGTCAGGCCCCTCCGACTTGGAGCGCTTGATCAGTCGTTCCAAGAACGCCTCGACCTCCTTCCGCATTTCGGCTGGAAGGGAGTTGATCTTGATGAACAGGTCTGCGCTGGACATGACACGAAGTTAAGGCAGGAAGTGGCGAGTGGCGAGTTCGGCCTGCGGCCTTCGAGTGGCGAGTAAATGCCCCTTACCGGCGCTTATCGCCAGGGGTATTTACTCGCCGCTCGCCCACTCGCCACTCGCCACTCTCTCCCCTACCTTGGCGGCACACATCACACCCCCATGCAATTCACCGCCGCACAGATCGCACAACTCCTCCAAGGCACCGTGGAGGGCGATCCCAACGCCACCGTCAACAAGCTCTCCAAGATCGAGGAAGGCGGACCGGGATCGCTGAGCTTTCTGGCGAATCCGGCCTACACGCAGTACGTGTACGATACCACCGCGAGCGTGGTGATCATCGGCGACAACTTCGAGCTTTCCGGTCCGGTGAAGACAACGTTGGTGCGTGTGGCCGATGCGCAGGGCGCTTTCGCGAAGGTGCTCGCGATGTACAACACCGTCAAGCTGGACAGGAAGGGGATCTCGCCACAGGCGGTGATCGAGGAGGGCGCGACCTACGGCAACGATTGCTACATCGGTGCGCTGGCCTACATCGGTGCGAATGCCAGGCTGGGCAACAACGTGAAGATCTATCCACACGCCTACATCGGCGACAACGTTTCGATCGGTGACAACAGCACCGTCTTCGCCCACGTGACGATCTACTCCGATTGCGTGGTGGGTGCGAACTGCATCCTGCACAGCGGCACGGTGATCGGCAGCGATGGTTTCCGTTTCGCGACAGGTGCGCCGGACGGCGCAGGTGCGAAGATCCCGCAGATCGGCAACGTGGTGCTGGAGGACAATGTGGAGATCGGTGCCAACTGTGCGATCGATCGTGCGACGCTGGGCAGCACCATCCTGCGGAAAGGAGTGAAATTCGACAACCTGATCCACATCGCGCACAACGTGGAGGTGGGCGAGAACACCTACTACGCGGCGGGCGGCGTGGTGGCAGGTTCCACCAAGATCGGGAAGAACTGCATGTTCAGCGGACAGGTGGGCATCATCGGGCACCTGAAGATCGCAGACGGCACCATCATCGCGGCGCAGAGCGGCATCAGCAAGCACACGAAAGCGGGCGAGGCTTACATGGGCTCACCGGCCTTCGAGGTGCAGAAGTACCGCAAGAGCTACATCCACTTCCGCAACCTGGAGAAGATCGTGGAGCGGGTGGAGAAGCTGGAACAGGCAGCGAAAAGCTGAGGCACGATCCCAAAAGAAAAGCGCCCCCTTGCGGGAGCGCCTTTCCTGTGGTTATCGTTGCGTTGATCCGTGATCAGCGGGCGATGATGATGCGCTGTACGCTGCGCTGACCGTCCAGCTCCAGGCTCAACATGTAGGTGCCGTTGGCCAGGCCGCTCACGTCCATGGTGATGGTACGCTGTACACCGCTGGCAAGCACCACCGTGCTGGTGGGCAGGGCCATGCGGCCGGTGGCGTCCATCATCAGCACGGCCACCTGGCCGTCGATGTGCGCGGTGATGTTCACGTTCAAGCGATCGGCGGCAGGATTCGGGAAGGCCAGCAGATCGACCATGTTCGCCACCTCCAAGGCCTTGTCATCGGTGGGCTCATCGTCCTTCTTGTAACAATCCAGGTTGCCGTTGTTGGTCGTGCCATCCACGAAATTCTCGTTCACCATGGTCAGGGCACTGTTCAGCTGGCTGGCGGTGTAGCTCGAGGGGCAGCCGCCGATGAAGTTGTTGGCCTCATCCAGCAGTTCCTGCACGGTCCAGCCGTTGAAGGTGCCGTTGTTGATCACCGCGTTGGCGAGCAGGTCACCGCTGCCGAAATCGGGGTCATTGTTGTCGAAGCCCACGCTCAGGGTGAGGGCCACCAGTTGACCGGCCAGCACGTTCTTGTAGTTGGTGGGGTTCAACAGGTTGGCGGGGAGCTTCTTCGCCTGTCCGCCGCTGGGCAGGAAGTTCTGCACGGCCTGGGCGCTGGTCAGCGTAAGGGTGTACTCGCAGCCGATGATCAGGCCACCGGGGAAGGCCGCAGCGAAATGGGCATTACGGTAGGCACCCGGGTTGTTGCCATTGGCAGGGGCACCCCAGCCACCCTGGGTCTGCGTGCGCAGCTGGCAGGGCTCGGGGTCCTTGGGCTCTTCTTCGTCCTTCTTCTCGCAGTCGATCGTGAAGTACTTCGTCAGCGAGCAGCCCGCAGCATCGGTCAGCGTCACCGAGTAGTCGTTGTTGGTGAGGCCCGACACGAATTGTGTGTTGGCACCGTTGCTCCATACATGCTCGTAAGGGGGGATCACGCTCACCAGGTCGGTGATGAGTGCGTAGCCGGTGCCATCGGGCGAGCAGCCCTGTTCGATGGTGAAGTCCAGGTTGCAGTCGCCGGTGGGCTCGCCGGTGCGCATCTCACCCGGTAGGCCCATGGACTTGTCGTCCACCACTTCCTCCTCGGAGCAGTCGAGCTTGCCATTGTTGGTGGTGCCATCCACGAAATTCTCGTTCACCATGGTCAGGGCAGTGTTCAACTGGCCGGCGCTGTAGCTCGAAGCGCAGCCGCCGATGAAGTTGTTGGCCTCATCCAGCAGCTGCTGCACGGTCCAGCCGTTGAAGGTGCCGTTGTTGATCACCGCGTTGGCCAGCAGGCCACCGGTTCCGAAATCCGGGTCATTGTTGTCGAAGCCCACGCTCAGGGTGAGGGCCACCAGTTGACCGGCCAGCACGTTCTTGTAGTTGGTGGGGTTCAACAGGTTGGCGGTGAGCTTCTTCGCCTGTCCGCCGCTGGGCAGGAAGTTCTGCACGGCCTGGGCGCTGGTGAGCGTCAGAGTGTAGTTGCAGCCGATCACCAGGCCACCGGGGAAGGCCGCAGCGAAATGGGCATCGCGGTAGGCACCGGGATTGTTGCCATTGGCCGGGGCGCCCCAGCCACCCATGGTCTGCGTGCGCAGCTGGCAGGGCTCGGGGTCCTTGGGATCCTCTTCGTCCTTCTTCTCGCAATCGATCGTGAAGTACTTCGTCAGCGAGCAGCCAGCGGCATCGGTCAGTGTCACCGAGTAGTCGTTGTTGGTGAGGCCCGCCACGAATTGGGTGTTGGCACCGGTGCTCCATACATGCTCATAAGGGGGGATCACACTCACAAGGTCAGTGATGAGTGCGTAGCCGGTCCCGTCGGGCGAGCAGCCCTGTTCAATGGTGAAGTCCAGATTGCAGTCCGTGTCATTCGCCTGTGCCATGCCCACGCCGGGGAGCAGGAGCAGGAGAGCCAGGCGGCCGATGATGGTGCTGAGGTGTTTCATACTGCGAGTGTTGTTTTTTGAGGGGCCAAAGATTCTGTGATATCGACAGGCATGTCAAGTCCATCGATGAGTTTCAGCCGTTTGTCGAAATGGCCGGACATGGATATTATCATCCAACTGTCTGTATATCAGTCAATTAGTGGTCATCAATTAAGTACGAACCTCGATCCGACGATGCAATGGGTGTGTTCGTCGAAGGCGACAGGCAGCCAGACCGGATGGAAGGCGGATGGGTATACAGGCAGGAAAGAATAGAACCTATGATCGCATCCGCGCTGGCAGGTCACTGTGGGTCCAATAAGCCGATCGGCCGGCCGGCTTCCCTTTGGGATCACCGACCGGCCGATCTGACTCGCCACTGGCCAACTCGCCACTGGCCAACTTGTTCGCCTCAGGGCATCTGTGCCGATCTGGTATTCGTGGGCACCGTACCGCCGATGTTCACCAGTATCGGGTCGCGGTCGTTGTCCAGGCCGGTGTACTTCACCACGCCGTCCAGGTTCACGTCCTCCGGCCAGTAGCCCGGGGCAACGGCACTGGGCACCAGCCCGCCGATGCGCGCCAGTATGGGATCTCTGTCGTTGCCCGCGCCGGTGTACTGGATCACGCCGTTGCCATTCACATCACCGGCCCACAGCGCGCGGATGCCGTTGCCCAGCGTCTTGCGGGCATCGGTGCCGTAGGTGCTCAGGTCACCGCTGCTGAAGTCCACCGTGCGCACGCCGGTGCCGAACTGCTGTGCCGTGGCGGTCATCGCCGGCAGGTGGTTGCGGTGCGCCACCAACACGTAGTAGTCATCGCGCGGCAGGTCCTCGAAGCGCAGCGGACCGCTGCCATCGGGATGGATCACGCGGCCGTTGGCCTGCACGATCGCCGCCATCTCCTCCACCAGCACCGTGGGGTTGTTCTTG
The DNA here is from genome assembly GCA_041747675.1 of Flavobacteriales bacterium. Classification (GTDB taxonomy): domain Bacteria; phylum Bacteroidota; class Bacteroidia; order Flavobacteriales_F; family PHOS-HE28; genus PHOS-HE28. The sequence goes on along the minus strand of JBGTES010000026.1, from coordinate 10,512 downwards.
TCGCGCAGTTCCACCATCACCCAATCCACCGGGGCCTGTGCGCCCTGGCGCTCCAGCACGGAGGGCTTCAGCTCGGCGCCGGTGCCGTAGGGATCGGTGGTGGGGATCAATCCATTCACACGCAGGTCGGTGCGCATCACCGTGCCGATCATCGGGCCTTCCAGGAAGACCGTCGGCTCCAGCTCCACGTCGCCATCCACGAAGTCGTAGATGCCATCCATGTCGCGGTCCACGCCCAGGCGCATGGCCACATGCTTGTGGACTACGGTCCATGTGAGCACACTGTTATTCCCAGCAGTGGTGGCATGCGCGACCAACGCATCATGCGTCACGGTCGGTGCTCCGTTCTCATCCGGTTGGTATACGCTGCCGGTGCCGGTGCCGCTTCCTACATAGAGGAAGCCGCGAAGCTGGCCATTCCAAGTGCCCTTCACGATCACACCCAGATCATTGGGGAAGTTGTTGGCAAGGCTGCGAAGGAAATTCACATTGTTCGGTTGCTGACCCGATCCATTACCGATGGTACCGCTCAGCGTGTGTTGCAACCCCACAGCGGGCAGGCTGTGGTTGTCGTCATGTTGCAAGTTGTCTCCTGATGGCGTCTCCACGGTCCAACTCTGAGAGTTGTTGATCAGATCCACACCACCATTCCACGCCAGCAATTCGGCTTGGTAGTCCCCGAAGTAGTGGCTCGCGCCGGTTTGATCCACACGTGTGGCAAAAGCACCGTCGGACATATATCCAAACCCGGCCGTACTGTTCGCGTGGAAGTAAAAGCCCAACTTTTTGTGTGCTGTACGTAGATCCGCCCCGATGTTCTCATTGCCCGCTTGTGAGTGATTGCTTCGTCCGGTTTGCATCTGGTGGCAATGGTTGCAGTTTACATGCATTGTGTTGAAAAGTGGACCGGCATTCTGGATCGGTTGAAAAGATGTACCGGGCCCTCGCACACGATCGTAAGGGATCTGGGAACTCGAGTTCATTCGTCGCAACTGATAGCCAGTCCCATTACTATTGCTTCCAGAGGTATACCAATTCCGGTATGGGTTCGGATGGTAGTATGTATTAGCGAGAAAATCACTGAACTGCTGCATGCTCGCCGGGTCCATCGGTGCGTCCATGCCTTGCAGGTGCTGGAAGGCCCCGGCGAAGTCGTGGAAGGTCTCCTTGTCGCCGCGCCAGTGCAGGGCACCGGTGCCCTTGTCGATGATGTCGATGAGCCACTGGGTGGTCTTCAGGCCCTTCATGGGGTGGAACTCCTTGGCATTAACAGTCACCACCTGACCACTGGGGTCACCCAGGTCCCAGGCCAGACGGTCCCAGCGGGCATCCACATGGCAGCTGCCGCAGCTGATGTGGCCGGTGCCGGAGGTGGCATGGGTATCATAGAGGATGCGGCGGCCGATCTTGATCACATCGGGCGTGGGGTCGAAGAACTTGGTGCGGGCCACTTCCTGCCCGGCGGTCATGTCCACCGTGCTGATGCTGCCATCGAATTTGTTCAGTACATAGAAGCGCTCGTTGGCCTCATCGAGCTTGATGCCCGTGGGGCCTTCGCCCACCTCGATCGGTTCGCTGCCTATGCGGTTCCCGTTGGCATCCACCACGATCACGTTGTTGCTGCCCATGCCGGTGATGTAGGCCATGGTGCCATCGGCCTTCCACGCGATGCCGCGCGGATCGCCGAGGCTCTGCTCGCGCAACGCAGGTGCCACCGAGGAGTTTTGGTAGTCCAGGTGCGGGTTCAGGTCGGTGATGGTGGTGCTGCCGGGGCTGCCCTGGTTGAACTGGCTGATGTTCACGCGCAGGAACTTGCCGTTGAGGTTAGGCTCGAAGCGCACCTCGTTGGTGGCATCGGTGCCCACCACGCTGATCTTGCCGGTGATGGGATTCACCGCCATGGCCATGAGGATGTTGCCCAGGTGCTTCTGGTAGGTGACGGCCGTGCCAGCAGGATCGCCCACATCGATCACGGCCACATCATGGTCCACCAGATCCCAGCCATTCACGCGCACGCCCTGGCCACCGCTCACCAGGTTGGTCCAGTTGCGGTTGTTGTCGTCCATCCATTGCCCGGCGGCGTTCTTGCGCACCACCATGCTGGCAAAGTCGGTCTTGATCGGGTTGTCTCCGTTCATCGCCGGAATAAAGCCCGAGGCGCCATTGTTGGGCACGGGACGCAGACCACCGTACGGCCCAATAGCCTTAGCCACGTCGTTGGCCACGATGGTGCCGGGGCCGCCTCCGTTCTGTGGGGACTTGAAACCATTGGCCATGAATTCGTTGCCGGGCACCACGGTGGTCTGGTTGCCGCTCTCGAAGAAGGCCACGTAGACCTTGCTGCCATCGTTGCTCACGGCCAGGGCGCGGGGCTGTTCGCCCACCAGCAGCACCTCGGTGGGCGCCTGGCCCAGGTTGGTGGCATTGAAGACCCACACGGCCTTGCGCTCGCTGCACGTGATGAAGGCTTTGCCACCGGCGAAGATCACGTCGGCGGGTTCATCCTCCACCTGCAGGGTGCGCAACACGCGTTTGCTCACCAGACCCACCTGGCTCACGTTGTCGCTCACGCGGTTCACCACCCATGCCTCGGTATTGGTGCGGGCGCGCACGGAGACCGGCTCCATGCCCACGGGAATGCTGCTTTCGTGCAGGAGACCCTGGGGCAGGATCTGGTACACCTCTAGGGAGTTGTTGCCGGTGTTCACCGCCAGCAGGCGCGTGCCGTCCGGGGTGATGTCCATCGGGTGTACATGGGCACTCTCGAAGTTGGCGAAGGTGTTGGCGGGAACGCCCTTGAGGTCGCCTTCGGCCTCCGGCGGCGGGCCGCTGCGTTCGAATGCTTCAAAGGCCGTGAAGCCCAGCACGGCGGTGGCGGCGAAGAGGGAAAAGGCGGCTTTGTAGCGGGTAGTGATCTTCCTCATGGCAGGCAGGTTACTGGTGGTTCTGGCAATGGCCGGAAGCGCCCTGGAAGGGTATCTGGTTAGGAAGTACGATCAGGCACCGGAGCGATCCGAGTGGGCAAGCTAAGGCGGCGGCCCTTCAGATGCAAACGCCTGGGCGCCCGTTCTTGCATACTTGATACCTTGGGAACACTGCGGTGACACCGGGATCGCGGGGGTAAGGCCACCTCCGCTGCCGCTGGCGCTTCACCACGGATACACACGGGTGGGCGGCCCTGCCTACCGCAGGCAGGCTGGCGGCCGCAGGGTTGTTAGCCGCAGATGACGCAGAGGGCGCAGATACCGGCGTGGGAGATCTGGGTCTTTCGAGAAAACTGATCTATCCGCAGATGGTGCAGATGTCGCAGATATCAGCGGAGGCGATCCGGAGCGTTCAGAAGTTCGCGCGATCCACAACTAAAGACCTTCAATAGGCATCTGCGACATCTGCGTCATCCCGCTGTACGGGTCAGATCCTGCGGATGAAAAGAGGCTTAGTGGAACCATCAGCGCCCGCCGGCCGGCCGGCAGGACCATCCGCGTGCATCTGCGGTCGTATTCAGCTGTTCTGCGGGGCGTCGATCGATCAATACACCAGCAGGCGCGGCTCACTCATTTCCTCCATGGCATACTTCAGCCCCTCGCGCCCCAGGCCGCTGTCCTTGATGGTCAAAGCTCGAAAAGTCGACGGATCTCTGCGGCGATGGCATCGGGATCCTGCCGGTTGTCGATGACGGTGATCACCTCCACGGCGTCGGCAGTGACCCGGTAGTACAAAGAGGTCTGCTTAGTGACCACAAGGCGATGCACCGTGGGCATGCTTTCCGAAACAGGCGCACTACCGGGATACCGCGAGATCAATGTGATACCTTCCTTCAGTCTCTTCAGGAACTTGGCCCGTGCGGCCTCTCCCCATTCGGCCATCAGGTAGTCCAAAATCCTTTCGATCCGCCATTCCGCCAGTGGCGAGAGGTAGACCGGCAAGGCCTTCACGACACGCGCTTGAGAAAGTCTTCAGCGGAAGTGCGCATGCCGGCATCCAGTTGTTTGATACCGATGGCGATCTCTGCGCGCTCAGCCTCGGTCAGGCCCTGCCAGAAGTCGCTTTGGTCTGTGGACAGCAACACCCGGATCTTCTCGATCAGCACAACGTCCTCCAATTCCAGGATGAACCTGACGAGTTCCAATTTGGCGCTTTGGATGTCCATGGTCATTCAAAGCTACGTTGTACGAGCGCACCAGAGGTAGGCTTTGTCTTCCCTAAACATTGCTAACGCATCCCAGACCATGACCGCGGGCAGCCCGGCGGCCGTAGTGGTGTTAACCGCAGATGGACGCGGATATCGGCGGGGGGTCCGGGTCTTTCAGAAGTCCGTGCGATCCACAACTAAGGCCCTACAATAGGCATCTGCGACATCTGCGTCATCCCGCTGTACGGGACAGATCCTGCGGATGAAAAGAGGCTTAGTGGACCCATCAGCGTGCATCTGCGGTTGTATTCAGCCGTTCAGCGGTGCGCCGATCAATACACCAGCAGGCGCGGCTCGCTCATCTCCTCCATGGCATACTTCAGGCCCTCGCGCCCCAGGCCACTGTCCTTGATGCCACCATAGGGCATATTGTCGATGCGGAAGCCAGGCACGTTGCCGATGATCACACCACCCACCTCCAGCTCCGCGTGCGCCTGTCTCACATGGGCGAAATCGTTGGTGAAGACCCCCGCCTGCAATCCATAATCGCTGTCGTTCACGCGTGCGATCGCTTCGCCGAAATTCTCCACCTGCTCCAGGATCGCCACCGGTCCGAAGACCTCGGCGCAGCTCACCTTCATGCTGTCGTCCGTGCCGGTGAGCAGCGTGGCGGCGTACAGGTTGCGCCCGGCATCCACGGCCTTACCACCGGCCAGCACTTCCGCCCCGGCCTTGCGCGCTTCGTCCACCCACGCGCCGATCCGCTCGAAGTGGCCCTTGTCGATGATCGGCCCCACGGATACGGCCGCATCGCTGGGATCCCCGGCTTGCAACGTTCCGTAGGCCTCCACCAACAATTCTCGGAACGCCGCGAAAACGGACTTCACCACGTAGATGCGTTGTGTGCTGATGCAGGTCTGTCCGGCGTAGAGGTTGGCACCGGTGGCCACGGTCTTCGCGGCGGCGGCCAGGTCCACGCCCGCATCCACGATCACCGCCGCGTTGCCCCCAAGTTCCAGCGCGACTTTCTTCTTTCCGCAGATCGCCTTCAGATGCCAGCCAACCTTGTCGCTGCCGGTGAAGCTGAGCATGGCCACACGATCATCCTTCACCAGTTGCTCCGCCACGGGGATGCCGCACAGCAGCGTGCTGAAAGTGCCTTCGGGATAACCGAGCTGTTCGATGAACGCTGCGAGTACAAGCGCACTGAGGGGGGCCTGTGGCGCGGGTTTCAGCACCACCGGGCAGCCCGTGGCCAGTGCGGGTGCCACCTTGTGCAGCACCAGGTTCAGCGGGAAATTGAAGGGCGTGATCGCGGCGATGACCCCGATGGGGAAGCGTTTGGTGAAGGCCGTTTTCCCGGCACCCGCCCCGAAGTCGATCGGCACCACCTCGCCGCCGAAACGCAGGGCCTCTGCCGCTGCCGTACGCACGGTGACGATGCTCCGGGCGATCTCCGCACGCGCATAGCCGATCGGCTTGCCGGCCTCGTGCATGATCAGCTGCGCCAGGGCTTCCTCGTGCTCCTTCAGCAGCGCGGCCAGGCCTTCAAGTTTTTCGCTGCGCTCCCCGGCGCTCAACGTGTGCAGCGGTCCGCGTGCGGCATGCGCGGCAGCGATCGCTGTTCCCATCTGTTCGGTGGTGACATGCGGGATCCGCGCCAGCTCGAAGCCATGGTACTTCTCCATCACCGTGTTGAAGGAGCCGTCGCCCGCATCGCTCCAATGGCCTGCGATGAAATTGCGGTCGTGGATCAGGGACTGTACGGCCTTGGGCAGGGATGCGGTGGCGGTGGACATGGTATCATCAACGTTGCTGGCGCGAAGGTACCGCCGCCTGCTGGCAGGACCTTGTTGTTGCACGCGCACTTCAGACCTTTGCACCATGCGAAAGGATATCCACGAACCTGCTGTGGCAGGGGTGGCCATGGCGGTGGTGCGCGAACAGGATGAGGATGGCGAAGAGGCCTGGTACGTGTACCTGATCAACCAGCAGGAGGTGGCGCTGGACAACGTGCTGGTGAGTTCGCGCGGCTACGGCGAAATGGAAGGCGAGGTGCGCCGCACCAGTGAGATGCGGCATTTCCTCGAGCAGCTCGGACCAAAGAGCTGGGCCCGCATCGAACGCATCATGGAGGATGTCTTCGGGCTGAACAACCAGTACTGGCTCAGCTTCTTCATCTCCGGCGAGCTGCACGACAAGAAGTACATCTTCCTGCCGGACAGCATCCACGAGGAACACTTCACGGACCTGCCGTTGATGGGGAAAAGGGGGGTGATGATCGGTTGAATGGGTTGAGGGTTGGTGTAGTTGAGGGTTGGGCATGATCAAGATCTACCTGCGGGACAACCGACAACCCCCAACCACACCAACCCCCAACCAAACAACCCCGTACCTTCCCACAGCAATTCCACCCACCATGCGCCAAGACCATATCCGCGACCTGGGCAAGATCCTCTTCCTCGATATCGAGACGGTGCCACAGGTGCCGCATTGGAAGGATCTGGATGAACGCAGTGCGGAACTGTTCGCGCACAAGACACGCTTCGAGCAGGAACGCAGCGGGAAAAGCGCGGAGGAACTGTATCCGGAACGGGGCGGCATCCTCGCCGAATTCGGCAAGATCATCTGCATCGGGGTGGGGTCCATACGCAGGGATGGTGATCGCCTCGCATTGCGTGTCACTTCCTTCCATGGTGATGATGAACGCGACCTGTTGCAGCGTTTCTCGGCAATGATCGACGGGCACTACGACAGCGACGAGCACTGGCTCTGCGGCCACAACGGCAAGGAGTTCGACTTCCCGTGGATCGCACGCCGCTGCGTGGTGCAACGCGTCGCGCTGCCGCGTCTGCTGGACATCGGCGGACTGAAGCCCTGGGAGGTGGGCCACCTGGACACCATGCAGCTCTGGGCCTTCGGTGACCGCAAGGCCTACACCTCCCTCCCACTGCTCTCGCACATCCTGGGCATCCCCACACCGAAGGACGACATCAGCGGCGCCGACGTGGCACGCGTGTACTGGGAGGACCGCGACCTGAAGCGCATCGCCACCTATTGCAAAAAGGATGTGGTGGCCACCACGCAGCTCTACCTGCGCCTCACCGGCCGTGACCTGATCCCCGAGGCCAACATCACGCTGGTGTGAGCGGCAGCAACGACATCCTGCTCGAAGTGCGCGAGCTCTGCGTGCACTTCGGCGACAGCACCGTGGTGGACCAGGTGTCCTTCACGTTGCGAAGTGGTACATGCCTCGGCCTGGTGGGCGCCAGCGGCAGCGGCAAGAGCGTGACCGCCATGGCGCTGATGGGACTGCTGGATCGCCGCCATGCGCGTTACACCGGAGAGGCGCTCTTGCACACTGGAGATGGCACGGTGGACCTGCTCGCACTGGACGAAAAGGAATTGCGAAAGCATCGCGGTCACCACATCGCCATGGTCTTCCAGGAACCCATGACCGCGCTGGACCCGGTGTACACCGTTGGCGAACAGGTGGCCGAGGCCCTGCGCCACCACACGGGGGCCGACCGGCGCACGGCGCGGAAGCAGGTGGTCGCGCTGTTCCATGAAGTGCAGCTGCCAGATCCCGAGGAACTCTATGGCCGCTATCCCCACCAGCTCAGCGGCGGGCAGAAACAGCGCGTGGTGATCGCCATGGCGCTGAGCTGTGCACCCAGGGTGCTGCTCTGCGACGAGCCCACCACCGCGCTCGATGTGCTGGTGCAGCGCGAGATCATCGACCTGCTGAAGCAACTGCAGCGCGATCGCCACATGGGCATGCTGTTCATCACCCACGACCTCGGCGTGGTACGCGAACTGGCGGATCAGGTGATGGTGATGCGCCAGGGCCGGGTGGTGGAAAGCGCCACCACCGACGAACTCTTCGCCACGCCGGAACACGCCTACACCAAAGGCCTCATCGCATGCCGTCCCGACCCCGCCAGGCATCCGGTGCGGCTGCCCACGGTGGATGAGTTCCTTGCACAGGAAGGCGAGCCGATGGAACGCCTGCAAGTTTCGCCCGCCGCGCGGGATGCGCGGTTGCGCATACTGATGCAGCAGGAGCCGCTGCTGCGTGTGGAAGCGCTGGAGAAAAGCTACCCCGGCGCACGCGGTCTCTTTCGCAAGCCCGCAGCGGACGCGCATATCCTGCACGATCTTTCCTTCGATGTGTACCCCGGTGAAACGCTCGGCATCGTGGGCGGCAGCGGCAGTGGCAAGACCACCCTGGGGCGCTGCATCCTGCGGCTGATCGAGCCCAGCTCCGGACGTGTACGCTACGACGGACGCGATCTTACCACACTGGAAGCGGAGGACATGCGCCGTCTGCGCCGTGCCTTGCAGATCGTTTTCCAGGATCCCTACGCCGCGTTGAATCCGCGCATCACCGTGGGCCGCGCGATCATGGAAGCGATGCGCACGCATGGGATCGGAAGCAGTGACCGCGATCGTCGCGCACGCATCACCGCATTGTTGGAACGCGTGGGCCTCGAAGCCGCACACTTCGACCGCTTCCCGCACCAGTTCAGCGGTGGCCAGCGTCAACGTCTGGTGATCGCGCGCGCCATCGCATTGGAGCCGCGCCTGATCGTGTGCGACGAAAGCGTGGCGGCATTGGATGTGAGCGTACAGGCGCAGGTCCTCAACCTGCTCAACGACCTCAAGGACGAGCACGGCCTTACCTATCTCTTCATCAGCCACGACCTCAACGTGGTGAAGTACTTCTGCGACCGCATCCTGGTGCTGGAGCAGGGGCGCCTCGCGGAATTGGGCCCGGCGGATGCCCTGTACGCAGACCCACAGGCGGCTTACACCAAACGCCTCATCGCGGCGATCCCGGGTCAGGGTGCCTGATCCTCCTGGAAGGTCCGCACCACCTCCACGGTGAAGCCGCGCAACGCGAAGGGCTGCTTCCCCAGGTTCCACACATAGAGCTTGTTGGTTGTGCCGGGTGGGCGGGGCGGTACGCGGTAGCGGTGCTCGAAGAAGCCACTGCCCAACGCGCTGGATCGATAGCCCAAAGAACCTGAAGGATGCTCCTCAGCAAAGATCAAATTCGCTTCTCCCTGCCTTTGCGTCCAGAGCACCTCACCGCGGATCACCAGGTCGGCGAAACATATACCCGGATGTTCCAACTGTAGCCCCTCCATCTCAAAGGGGAACTCCCCGCCGTAGAAACAGATGGCATCCATCGCACAAGCGATGGTATCGGCGCGCAGCCCTTCAACCCCGTGTGGCGCCACTCCCACCATCAAGGTATCGGTGCGTTGCCAACGCCGCCCCGGTCCACGCTCGAAGATGTGTACCTCCATCGCAAGGCCATGGTAGCGAAGCATGTGCTCCTTGGGAACCAAGGTGGCCAGCAGCCGCATTGTGCTGTCGGACATCAGTTCCTCCAGCGGAAGTGCCATTTCACCGGGACCGAAGTGGGCATCCCATACCAGGCGGTCGCCGGCCCGGAAACCCTCCTGCCCCGGCCAGTACTGCCCGTTCCGTTCGGTGTCGAAAGGGTCGATACCGGCGCGATAGGCGATGTAGGGATGGGACATGATGGTCCTGCCCTGCGGCTCTGGCATGGCGGCCACCTGCGCACCGACCCTCTCCAGGAATTCCAACTCGGCATTGGCCGCTACAGGGATGGGTTGTTCCAACTGGAAGAACCTTGCCGCACAGACGATGTGGGGTATCGCGACAAGCGCCGATGCGATCCCCAGCCGCCAGCCCGGCCGCAGTACAAGCGACAGTGAACGCCCCAGCACCCACACGACGAAAAGTGCCAGTAGAGGCATGGCGGTGGCCAGCACCCGCTCCAGCCCCAGCGATCCCTTGAGGCCCTTCCACCAAAGGATGGAATGAAGTGCCGCGATGCCCAACGCAGGCAGCAGGCCCACCACCAGCAGGAGCCGCAACATGGGGCGCTCCTCCGCCTTGCGCCACCACAGCAGGGCGGCGAGGGGTAGTGCGAGTACGAAGGTCCACAACAGCGGGCTGCCGAGGATGTGTTTTCGGCGTTCCCAGAAATGCCACAGATCTCCGCTGCCGTAGATGTCGGCCGCACCCTTGTAGGGATCCAGGTGGAAGTACCAAAGGACATCGCCCAGCGCCGCCGCCCCCACCGCACCATAGAGCACATGCCCGATGAGCAGCCAGGGCAGGGCGCGCCACTGGCGATGCCAGGCCAGCCAAAGGAGCACGGCCGGCACGAAGACCACATACTCCGGCCGGGCGAAGGGCATGAAGGAGGCGATCACCGCCGCCAGTACATGGCGTTGATCCGCAAGTGCACGCAGCACCAGCACGGCGAGCAACCCGAAGAGGATCTCCGTCATGCCCGCCAGCACCATGGTGCCGTACACCGGCGCCAGCAGCAGGGCCGGCGC
>JBGTES010000025.1:0-15538 GCA_041747675.1 Flavobacteriales bacterium | reverse complement strand
CGATCTCGTCCAGCGTGCGGAAATAGCGGATGCCGATCCGGCGGTCGTAGAACTGGTGATCGATGCGAATGAACCAGGGGAAGTGGTGGTAGGTATGTCCGAAGCCCGCCCCCGCATGCTCGAAGGCGTTGTGATAGTTCCGTTTCAGCCGTTGGTAGGTGTCCGACCAGGGCAGTGCGTTTAGATCCGCACAGATGATCACCGGATGGGGGCTGGCGGCCAGGTGGGCCTCGATGCTGGCCATTTCCTTCTTCCGTGCCCGATAACCGTACAGCAGCCGGTCGTGGAAGTTGACCAGGTTCATGCGTAGGCTGCGCAAGGGGGAGACGTTCTCATGTGAGGTCCATCGGATGCTCATGGAACGCAGCTGGATGTTGAAGATCCGTACGGTGTCCGTGCCGATCACGAAGTCGTTCCAATGCGCATTGTGTACATCCGCCTGGCCGAGATCCACACGGCCGCTGGCCACGGCGGGGTACTTCGAAAAGGTCATCACCCCGACCAACCCACCATAGTCCTCATCATACTGGGGATTGGTGAAGAAATGCCCGTATCCGCCAAGATGCAGGATGGAGTCCACAGTGAGTTCATCATTGAAGTTGGAGTGGTAGAACTCCTGGATGCACAGCACGTCTGGCGCCGGATCCCCGCACAGATATGCATAGAAGGAGTCGTACAGACCGGGGTCGCTCTCCAGGGTGCTGGGCCGGTAGGGGTTGAAGAGCGCGGAGTTGAAACTCATGACTGTGAGGTCGCTCGCTCCGCGGGCCTTGGGCAGGCGCAGGGCGAAGGCCTCGCGCATCGGTTTGATGGCCGCCACGAATGCCAGCAGTGGCAGGATGCGATAGCCCAATGGCGGGCGCATCATCAGGGCGGCGACCAGCACCACCAGTACACTGACCAATACCAGGGGCATGGCCAGGCCCAGCAATTCCACCCACCAGGTACCCGGCACCCAATGGCTCACCACCAGGCAGATGCTCAGCAGGCCGCCCGGGATAAGTCCGAAAAGGAGGGGATGTAGCAAGCGCCGTGGCCGGGAGGGAGGGTTTCGTCCGATCATCATCGCACCAGGTCCGCAGGTGGAAGACCGAAGACGCCCATGGCTGGCGGCGGCGATCAGTGGGTGATGGCGAAGGTAGGGGACCTGCCAAAGTGCTTCAGCGATACCAGCGCAGCACGGCGAAGTCGAAGGGCGTCCACAGGCTGGCGGGCAGTCCGGCCCGGCGCAGGCCATCGTTCACCCAGGTATTGCAGGTGCGCAACGCGGTGTATCGCCCGGTTCCACGTAGGAAGTCGTCGTGCGCCGTGTAGCCCGCTTCGGGCAACAACACCTTCGCACCGGCCTCATCCCGTTGGAAACTCTCCAGTAGGAAAGCATTCAACGCAGCGATCTGATCGTCGTCCACGGGCACGGCGATCCAATCGTTGCCCGTGGCCCGGTGCCGTTGCACATGCACCAACGTCCGGCTGGGCAGGAAGGCTGCCACCACGGCGCGCTTCACTGTAAGGTCTGCCCATTCCGGTGTGTTCAGGTAGAAGTCCGCATCGCCCCAGCCGAAACCCACGTGCCGCGTGTCAGGCCGCAGCGGAAGTCCGTCAAGCAGGGCCGGGGAAAGATCCTCACGCGCCAGTATGAGTTGCAGGTGGACGCCATTGGTGGTGAGGTGGATCGTTTGGTCCCCGCCGGTGATGCCCGATCGGTTCAGCGGTACCAAGCCCAGCAACAGCGCCACCAGTGCGTAGGCGATGGGTAGCAGCAACAGGACCAGCAGGATCCGCAGCAGGCGTTTGATCATCGCTCACAAAGGTCGCCAGACGACTGTGCTGGAAGCATCCGCATCCGGTGAAGCTACCCACCGTGCGGCAGCGGTACGTCCTCCTCGATCGTCCGCTTGAAGCGATGCCGGATATCGATGGTATGCAGGAACCAGAGCGTCAGTCCGTGGTTGTAGCGCATGCCGCCGGTGCCTGCAGGGATCATGCGCACATGGTAGCCTCCCAGCAGGGTGTACTGCTTGTGCGTGAAGCCCAGGAGCAGGTACAGCCGATTCTGGTCGATTCCAGCGGCGACATTGCGGCCAGTGTTGTACAGCAGCTCATCCATCAGGTTCAGGTGCAGCACATCGCCGTTGGGCAGGGTGCGCAGATCGTGCCGTACGCGGGCCATCAGGCGCAACCTGCTGTACATCGCGTATTCGTCCAGCACCATACCCTCATCCAGCTTCTGGCGGAATCGCACATCGTAACGGAGGCGTAGCTGGCCTGAAAGCCATTCACCCAAACGCGTCTGCCCCAAGATCTGGCCCCACGGCCGATATTCCTTGCGTACCAACGCATCGGTGAAGCTGGCCGAGGTCCACACGAAGCCGAGGCCGCCGGTCGCCTGCACCCGTGTGTTCAACTTGTAGGTGAGTCCGTAGCGCGCCACGGCGAAGGCATCGGCCACGAAATGGTAGTCCTGCCACACCGACCATTTGTCGGCCACACGGATGGACCCGATGTAGCCCAGCCACAGCTCCCGGTCATGCACATCGCCCTGGGCCCGCAGGGTGGTGGGGAAGACAAGCGTGATCAGCAGCAGACCGGGAATGCGCATTGGGCACGGCAAAGGTGGTGGAGCGGACAAGGTCGAAGCATGATGATCGATAGTCCATCATCAACTGCATACTTGGGAAAGGCATGGCGCATGGCGAAGTGCGTGATCAGGTCCGGATCGGATCTGACCTTTGGGCTCAGACAAGATCCGTGACAATGATCGGTCTCCAGATCCCCCACTGATCGTCTCTGGACGCCGTGCGAAAGAGCATCATTATCTTTGCTCGCATGGTAGTTGTCATCAAACGTGGTATGTCCAGGCAGCGCATTCAAGCGCTCTGGAAACAGGTGCGTAAGCACAGCACTCCGCCTCAGCGCAAGGTGGATGTGTACAAGTACCTCGGAGTATTGAAGGTGGAGGAGGACCCGGTGGAACTGCAACGCCAATGGCGCAATGAGTGGGAGTAAGCTCCTGCTCGATACGAACGTGGCGCTCTACCTATTGCGGGGTGATCGATCCGCAGCCGACGCTTTGGATGGGCAGGAAGTATTCATCTCGTTCATCACACGGATGGAATTGTTGAGCAAGCCTGGTATGACAAAGGCGGAAGTCAAGCGTGTGGAGGCATTCCTGAACGAGTGGCCAATGGTGGATATGGACAGAGGCATCATGGATCAAGCCATTGTGCTTCGTAGGGAATTCCGTCTGAAGATACCCGATGCCATCATCGCAGCGACCGCCATCTTCCTGAATGTTCCGCTACTCACCGCTGATAGCGACTTCGAGAAACTCAGGGAACGGATCGCCATTGTTCGTTATGGCGCATAGCTTGGTCAAGGCAGTAGAACGGCCCTGTATTCCTTTATCCAACACTGGAGGTCATTCCAAGCCAGCCTAACAATGCTCGGTCTCCAACTTCCCACCGATCGCCGCTGGGCGGAACTCGTTCGCCGCGACCTGCCAGCCTTGCTTACCGACCATGCCTGGTGCGAGCAGAAGGCAGCCAGCAACGCGATCAGCATGATCGTGCGCTACCCGGAATTGAGCGATTTGGTAACAGAGCTCACCCGCATCGCGCGGGAGGAATTGGAGCACTTCGGCCAGGTGGTGCAGAAGATCCATGCACGCGGCTGGACGCTCGGCCCCGAACGGAAGGACCACTACGTGAACGAGCTGATGGCTTTCGTACGCAAGGATGGCAGCCGCGAAGAGCGACTGGTGGACCGCCTGTTATTCAGTGCGATGATCGAGGCCCGCAGTTGCGAACGCTTCAAGGTGCTTACCGGGGAAGTGGACGATACCGAACTACGTGAGTTCTACCGCGAACTGATGATCAGCGAAGCGGGGCACTACACCACCTTCATCGGTTTCGCACGCCAGTTCGGTGGCAAGGTGGATGTGGACAAGCGCTGGAAGGAATACCTGGCCTATGAGGCGGAGGTGGTTGGGCGCTATGGCACGGCCCCAACGATGCATGGGTAGCACTGATCATCTGATCCGCCTTCCGACCTTCGCGCCATGTCCCAGGAGATCACCGCCACCATCCTTTCCATCGGCGATGAACTGTTGATCGGCCAGACCATCAACACCAATGCGGGATGGATCGGTGAGCAGTTGTCGTTGATCGGCATCCGGGCAAAGCGGGTGCTGGCCATTGGGGATGATCGCCAGGAGATCCTCGATGCGCTTTCCAATGCCGGAACGGATGTGGTGCTCATCACCGGCGGATTGGGCCCGACCAAGGACGACATCACGAAGCATGTCTTGTGTGAGTTCTTCGGCACCAGCCTGGTCCGGCATCCGCAGATCGAAGCACACATCGCAGGATTTTTCGAGAGTATCGGCCGCGAACCACTGGAGGTGAACAGGGCCCAGGCCGACTTGCCCGAGAGCTGCACCGTGATCCCCAATGACCGGGGCACGGCAAGCGGGATGTGGTTCTACAGGAAGAGGTCGGGCGAAACCCATCCAGCGACCCCCTTGCAGCCGGGAGACCAGGTGTTCGTGAGCATGCCCGGTGTACCGTATGAGATGAAGGCCATGATGGTGCAGCACGTGCTTCCAGAGTTACAGCGTGTGTTCGCCCCTCCGGCCATCGTGCACCGCACCATACTCACCACGGGCCTGGGTGAGAGCCACCTGGCACAGCGCATCGCGACGTGGGAGGAGAGCCTGGCGAAGGATGGCATCAAGCTGGCCTATCTGCCCAGTCCGGGTCTGGTGAAGCTGCGCCTGAGCAATTATGCGGGCAACGACCCCGCCGCCACACGTGCCTGTGTGGACCGCAAGGCCGAGGAACTCTACCGGTTGATCCCCGAACTGATCTTCGGCGAGGGGGACGAGAAGCTGGAACTGGTGCTGGGACGCCTGCTGAAACAACGTGGCGAGACCCTGTCGCTGGCCGAGAGCTGCACCGGCGGTTATGTGGGGCATCTGATCACCAGTATCCCTGGCAGTTCGGCCTATTTCGTAGGCGGCGTGGTGAGCTATGCCAACGCTGTGAAGATGGAGGAGCTGGGCATCCCGGCGGATATGCTGGAGCTGGAGGGCGCGGTGAGCAAGGCCGTGGTGGAACAGATGGCCCAGGGCGTGCGCAAGGCCCTGCGTACCACGTGGAGCATCGCCATCAGTGGTGTGGCAGGTCCTGAAGGCGGCACGGCGGATAAACCTGTCGGCACCGTTTGGCTCGCCGTGGCGGGTCCTGAGGGGGTGCGCAGCGCCCAGGGTCATTTCCCCGGCACCCGCGACCTGGTGATCAAGCGCAGCGCCCTGGCTTCCTTGAACATGCTGCGCCGCGCCCTGCTGGACCGTCCCGTGGCCAAGCCCATGGTGGATGAGAATCTGTAGTTATTGAATGTCGCAGGTTGTGGGTTGAAGGTTGGTCCAGGGAGGAGCAACTTCCAACATACAACTTCCAACCTGCAACCTCCAACCACAAAATCCACTACATTTGCGCCCCGTTACTCCAGAAGCCATGTCCAAGCTCTGCCAGATCACCGGTAAACACGTCATCACCGGCAACAAAGTGTCGCACTCCAACCGGAAGACGCGCCGCACCTTCGCGCCGAACCTGCAGGATCGCAAGTATTTCCTCCCCGAGGAGAAGAAGTGGGTGACCCTGCGCGTCAGCACCGCCGGCATGCGCACCATCGACAAGATCGGCCTGGCCGCCGCCCTGAAGCAGGCCAAGTCCAAAGGCTACCTCAACGCCTGATCACGCATTCAACGACCCCTGAACCATGGCCAAGAAAGCAAAGGGCAACCGCATCCAGGTGATCATGGAGTGCACCGAGCACAAGACCTCGGGCCAGCCTGGCACGTCCCGCTACATCACTACCAAGAACCGTAAGAACACCACCGAGCGCCTGGAGTTGAAGAAGTACAACCCCATCCTGCGCAAGATGACCGTTCACAAAGAGATCAAGTAAGCCATGGCCAAGAAGACCGTTGCCAGTCTGAAAAAGGCGGACGCCAAGGTGTTCACCAAGGTGATCCGCATGGTGAAGAGGAACTCCGGGGGGGGGTACTCCTTCGTGGAGCAGGTGCTGCCCAATGACGAGGCCGAGAAGGTCCTGTCGGGCAAGTGACCCGATCGACAAAACCTGAAAAGGCCGCTGCCCGCCCATGGCGTGCGGAGGCCTTTTCGCGCATGTAGACCCATCCATGGCATTGTTCGGACTGTTCGGCAGGAAGAAGGAGGGCGAAGCGGCCGCCGAAGGTGCACAGGCACTGGATGCCGGGTTGGAACGCTCCCGAGAGGGCTTCTTCGGCAAGCTCACCCGCGCGATCGCCGGCAAGAGCAGTGTGGACGATGAAGTGCTGGACCACCTGGAGGAAATCCTCGTGGGCAGCGACGTGGGCGTGGAGACCACCCTGCGCATCATCGAACGCATCCAGGCACGGGTGCAGCGCGACAAGTATGTGGGCACCGGCGAACTCAACGCCATCCTGCGCGAGGAAGTGACCGCCCTGATGAAGGACCCCGTGCCCATGGATCCTGCGATCAAGCCCTATGTGATCATGGTGGTGGGCGTGAATGGCGTGGGCAAGACCACCACCATCGGCAAGCTCGCGCATGCCTTCAAGCAGGAAGGCCGCAGTGTGGTGCTTGGCGCCGCCGACACCTTCCGCGCCGCCGCAGTGGACCAACTCCGCATCTGGAGCGAACGCGTCGGCGTTGCACTCGTCCAACAAGGCATGAATGCCGATCCGGCCGCCGTGGCCTTCGACACCGTGCAGCATGCCCAGGCCAGGGGCGCGGACGTGGTGATCATCGACACCGCCGGGCGTCTGCACAACAAGGTGGGCCTGATGAACGAACTCACCAAGGTGCGCAATGTGATGCGCAAGGTGATCCCCGATGCCCCGCACGAAGTCTTACTCGTGCTCGATGCCAGCACCGGCCAGAACGCCATCGAACAGGCCCGCCAATTCACCAAGGCCACCGATGTCACCGCACTGGCCCTCACCAAGCTCGATGGTACCGCGAAGGGTGGTGTGGCGATCGGGATCAGCGAGCAGTTCAACATCCCCATCAAGTATCTTGGAGTGGGCGAAGGGATCGATCACCTGCAGGTGTTCGACAAAAAGGCCTTCGTGGAGGCCCTGTTCAAGCAAGCCTGACGGCGATGAAAGCCCGCACCCGCAAGCGCACCAAGGTCAATGTCGTCACCCTGGGCTGCTCCAAGAACACCTTCGACAGCGAGGTGATGATGGCCCAGTTGAAGGCCAATGGAATCGCCGTGGAGCACGAGGCCGAGCACGACGACCACAACGTGGTGGTGATCAACACCTGTGGTTTCATCGAGAACGCCAAGCAGGAAAGCATCGACACCATCCTCAGCTGGGCCGGGGCCAAGGACAGGGGAGAGGTGGAGAAGGTCTATGTGACCGGCTGCCTCAGCCAGCGCTATGCACCCGAGCTTCAAGCGGAGATCCCCCAGGTGGACGCATGGTTCGGCACGCGCGATCTGCCCCGCCTGCTGAAGACTTTGAAGGCCGACTACAAACACGAGCTGGTGGGCGAACGGCTGCTCACCACACCGGCCCACTTCGCCTACTTCAAGATCAGCGAGGGCTGCGACCGCAAGTGCTCTTTCTGCGCCATCCCGTTGATGCGCGGCAAGCATATCAGTACGCCCGTAGAGCAGCTCGTCACCAACGCCAGCGACCTGGCCGCGAAAGGCGTGAAGGAACTCATCCTCATCGCGCAGGACCTCACTTACTACGGCCTCGACCTCTACAAGAAGCGCAACCTCCATGAACTTGTGGCCCGCCTCAGCGATGTGGAGGGCATCGTCTGGATCCGCATGCACTATGCCTTCCCCAGCGGCTTTCCCATGGAGGTGCTGGACGTGATGCGCGAGCGCGCCAACGTGTGCAACTACCTGGACATGCCCTTGCAACACGGCAGCACGCGCATGCTCACCCGCATGCGGCGCGGCATCACCCAGGAGAAGACCGAAGCACTCGTCAGCACCATCCGCGAGAAAGTGCCCGGCATCGCCATCCGCACCACACTCATCGCGGGCTTCCCCGGTGAAACGCAGGCCGATCACGACGACAACCTCGCGTGGATCGAACGCATGCGCTTCGACCGTCTCGGTGCATTTACGTACAGCCACGAAGAAGACACCCACGCGCACACCTTCGCCGACGATGTGCCCGCCGAAGTGAAGGAGCAGCGCGCCCAGGAGATCATGGAGCTGCAAGGCGGCATCAGCTTCGAACTGAACCAGGCCAAGCTTGGCAAGACCTTCAAAGTCCTTGTGGACAAGGCTGAAAGTGGTCACTACATCGCCCGCACCGAATTCGATTCACCAGAGGTGGACAACGAGGTGCTGATCCCTACCGGGCCCTCCCCCGTTGGGGGAGGCCGGGAGGGGGCTGGTGCATACCTCCGGATCGGTGACTTCGCCGAGGTGCGCATCACCGAGGCGAATGAGCATGATCTGAGAGGGGAGGTGGTGTGAGGGCGCGACTGATAGCCTTCTGTTCATACCTACTTCCAATATGCGGCCAGGCATTCTTCCGCCTTTCGATAACCCAAGGCGATCATCTCGGCAGCCCGGTCGAATTCCAGTGTATGACACGCGTTGCGGGCGATCTCTATGACCCTGTCCGGTGGGTAGGCGGCAAGCTTCTGGCGCGAGATGGTACTCTGCATCGTATCGAAGGCCTGCATGGCGATCTCGTAGGCCCCCCAGTCCGCACCTACCCGGATCGGCCCTGATCCTTTCATCTGGCCGATGAAGCGATCGATCTTCTCACGGATCGTAGAGGAGGGGGATACAGGATCATCGCTGGGTACATCGTGGATGTCCATCGAACAGGTCAGGAAAGACGAAGCCCCGGACCGGTGCTAAGGATGGATGATGGGCAATGGCCAGCGATGAAGGCCATCCGTCGTGCGCAAGATGTACGTACCTGCTGGCAGACCATCAGACGTGATGAAGGTCCCATCCAGGCCCAATGCGGTGCGTGCGACCCAGGTGCCGCGCTGGTCATACAGTTCGAGGACTTGTCCAGCCCCCATTCCTTCGGTCCACAGCACCCCACCTGCTGCGACCGGCACCGGCCAGATCCGTGCATCGACCCCTTGCGTTGCGGGGACTTCCGTGCTGATATCACCGAAAAGGGCCTCGTAGACCTGGGCGAATTCATCCGTTCCTCCACAATCGTCCACCGCATCCCAGTTGATGCTCCAGGTCATCAGTCCGCGCAGGGTAGGGTAGGCGGCCACGAGTTGATAACTTCCTGGCTGGGGACCCATGCCGCGCAGGTAGTTCACGGCCTGCTCCAACACGATCGGTGGAACGAAGCCGCCGCCGGCCGCATTGGGGCAGGCAGGCAGGCCAATGGCCACCTTCTCCGGTGGCAGCGGGGCGAAGAAGCCGCCGCCGGTCTGGAATCCATGCAACAAGGCCTCGGTCTGGCTCACGATGAAGTCGGCCGTGCCCTGGGTGTATATGCCACCGTCGATGCCATACATGCTTCCACTGTTGTACAGTTGTACCTGCACGATGTCCAGCCGGTCGCGGAGCGCATCGATGAGCGGCAGGTAGGCTCCCCAGATGCCTCCGTACGCGCTTTGTCCACCCTGCATGTAGGCCGTCTCCGGTGCCGCGGTCAGCATCATCGGTATGCCGTACGTGATCTCGAATTGTTCGGCCACGCTGTTCACCGCATCGATCAGGCGGATGATGCGGGCATCAATGGGGTCGGCTATGGTACCGCCACTGATGGAAACCGAGGCGCCCTCCAGGTCGATGTCGATGCCATCGAAGCCGTACGTGGCGATGATGCCAAGCATGCTGCTTACGAACTGGTCGCGCTCATCATCGCTATCGAGATGAATGGTGGCAGTGGCCCCGCCGATGCTGATCAGCACCTTTCTGCCATGCGCTTGAAGGGCGTCCACATCAGCGATGAAGTTGGCGGGCGTGGTCTCCTGCGGCGTGAAGACCATGTCGCACGTGGTGCCGGGCGCAGGCAGCGCGAAGCTCACGCACACCACCGTGTAGCGCTCATCCACCTGGCTCAGTTCCAGATACGGTGCGCTAGCGTCGTTCCAGTTGTGCCAATAGCCCACCAGGTCCGGGCCCTGGCCATGGAGTGCAAGGACCAGGGCGAATGCGGGCGGAAGGCAAAGGAGGCGTTGACGCATGTTGATGGGTTCCTGTCAAAGATGCGAGTCCAGGCCCCACCGAGCGGGTTACGCATCGCCGATCCTTGGGTGGCTGACCATGCATTTACGCACCACATATCGTTTCCGGCCGCCGGGCGTCGCGGAGCGCGGGTGGCCTTTGCTGGAGCATCCATCCGGCTTGTAGTGATCAACTCCTTGTCGGGTCGACACTTCCTTGCGGGAGGTCCATCGAGTATGGAACGCTCGCTTCAGCTTGATCGCCCAAGTCGGGCAGGTCCCAGCATCGGACAGGGACAACTGAGGCGGAAACTTGTATTTACCTTTCCCACATGCGGAAGGTCGTCCACCAGATCGGGCTCTGCTCCTTGATGTTCGCCGCATCAAGCGCCCAGGGCCAGGATTGCAGCATACCCTTTACGACCCCGCTCTTCGAAGTCCAGGAGGAACACGGCATTTTCTACGGAACCGCCATCCGCTATAACGGGGCCACGGACAGCCTTCGCCTGAACCTCTTCAAGCCGGTGGGCGATGGACAGAGCGACCGTCCCCTGATCGTAGTGGTGCATGGGGGCGGGTTCACCGGAGGACATCGGAACGACGAGAATAACCTGTGCCGCGAACTGGCCAGCATGGGCTGGGCCGCAGCCACCATCAGTTACCGCCTGGATTTCTACGGCACCTGGCTCCTGAGCAGCCCCTGGGCCTATGACCCGGCGGAGGTGGTGCGTGCCGCGTACCGTGCCCAGCAGGACACCCGCGGGGCGGTGCGTTTCCTCAAGGCACGTAGCGCACAGGACAGCACGAGCACGGAAAACGTCATGCTGTGGGGCTTCAGCGCCGGGGCCATCGCGGCGCTCCATGCCACACTGGTCGATGATCCCAGCGAAAAACCTGCTTCCTGCGGGAGCATCAACAATGTGGTGCATTTCCTCAGCTCCTATCCACGGCCCGACCTCGGCCCCTACGAAGGCACCTTGAACCAGAATGGAACGGACGCCTCGATACTGGGCGTGGCTTCCTTCTACGGTGGCTTGCTGGACACCAACCTGGTGACCGAACCACTCGATCCGGCATTGTACCTCTATCATCAAAGCGGCGACCCCGTGGTGGGTTGTTACCACCAGCAGGGACTGTGGGGCATGCCGCTGGGTGTGGGCGATAATTATCCCTATCTGTTCGGTTCCTGCGTGACCGATCAACATGTGCAAGGGCAGGCCCCCGCACCGGGACGGTATTTTTTTCGTGAACATGCGGGCAATGCGCATGAAGTGCATGATGAGGCCACCGTGTTTCCGGAAGCGCTTCAATTCCTACGCGAACTCTTCTGCAGCGAAGCGGCACAGGTGCGGCTCGCAGTGCGGGTGGTCCTCGAAGGCCCATACGACGCCAACACCGGGCTGATGAACGATGCGCTCCGGAGCCTCGGCACCTTTCCGCTGATGGACCCCTATCCGGGGATCGGATATGCGCACGCCGGTACACAGTCAATGGCAGAATTGGCACCAGCCGTTGTGGCGGCAGGTGGTCCCGATGCGATCGTGGATTGGGTGCTCCTTGAATTGCGCGATCCGATCGACCCCTCGGTGATCGTGGCCAGCCGGAGTGCCCTGCTCCAACGCGATGGTGATGTCGTGGACCTGGACGGGATCTCGGCGGTGACCTTTGACCTGGACCCGGGGGACTACCACGTGGCCCTGCGCCACCGCAACCATCTTGGGGTGATGACCCTGCACAGTATCCCCCTCAGCGCCGTTACCACTGCGGTGGATCTCACTGATGGCAGCACCGCCACCTTCGGTACCAACGCCCAGCAGGAAATGGCTGGGACCCATGCGCTTTGGGCCGGCGATGTGAGCTTTGACGGGGAGATGAAATACACCGGTCCGGATAATGATCGCGACCTGATCCTACAGGCCGTTGGCGGGCTGGTCCCCACGAACACGATCACCGGTTATCACAGTGGCGATGTGAACATGGACGGCACGGTGAGGTACACGGGCGCGGGGAACGACCGCGACCCGATCCTGCAGAATCTCGGGGGGCTGGTGCCTACGAATGTGCGGATGGAGCAGGTGCCCTGAGCGCGCACCCCAACGCTATCCGAAGAGTGGGATCCCTGCAATACCTGTGACTGTTACGCTGGGGGCATTTGGTGCGGTCCCTTAGGCTGTGCCCAATGATGCAGGTATCTACAGCAAAGCTTCGGCGGGGTCGGAGTGGTGCGGATGAGGGTGTGAAGAATGCGATGGACTATCCACGCGGTTGGAGGATCAGTTGCGCTTAAGTGGGCCAACGCTGCTGGCTTTCTTCCATGAGATCCTTGCTGAGCGCAGCGCATGGATAGTGGCCTTCAGGCGCTATCCAGAACAGGCGTAGTGCGTCCCATGGTGTAGGCATGCCGGAGTTCATACCACAGGGTGGACCGCCACGGTCAACTATCGATGCGATCGCGCATGATCCACGGCAGGGTCTATGGCAGTTGTTCAACCCGGGTCGCGGTCGGCACCGTGCCCCCGATGTTGCTCAAGATCGGATCACGGTCGTTGCCGAAACCGGTGTACCTCACCACGCCATCCAGGTTCACATCTTCCGGATGATAACCTGTCTCTGTGGCCGTGGGCACCAACCCACCGATCAGCAATAGGATGGGGTCACGGTCGTTGCCGAAACCGGTGTACTGTAGGTAGCCATCCTGCACCACGTTGCCCGCCCATAGCGCCTCTGCTGGATAGGTGCCCGTGATGGACTTGCGGGCTGCCGCACCGAAGGTGATCAGCGATCCCTGCGAGAAGTCCAGCTGTGTCACCATGTTGCCCAGGGTGATCGGGTCGCGCGTCATGGCCGCCAGATGGTTGCGGTGCCGTATGGCCACATAGAAGTCACCAGCTACTGCATCGCCGAATGCCAGCGGACCGATGCCTGTGGGTTCCACCACGTCGCCGTTGCGTAGCAGAAGACCGGCTCGGCTTTCCACTACTAATGTGTTGTCCATGTCGGATCGCAACTCCACCAGCACCCAGTCCACCACCGCGTCAGGGCCGAGGTGGTACAGGAGCGCGGGGTCGATGGTCTCCGCGCCGGGATGCGCGAAAGGCGCATTCGCGTAAGGATGTCCCAGCGGGAAATCAGGGAGCGATCGCAGCGCGTCCTCCATTAGACCGGTGAAGGGGTCGTAGGGACCTTCGAGCGCCACGCGCAGGGCCAGGCCGATCACGGGCACGGTGTTCATCTCCGCATCCTCGTCCACCACGCTGAACTCCCGGAAACTGCTCACCCCCGCCAATCCACGGGAGTATGGGTTGCTTCCACTCGCGGCACCCAACGGCCCGCTGGTCCAATCGGAACCATCATAGAGCGCCATGGCGCTGTTGTTCCGGTCGAAGCCAGAGAGTTCATCGGCCGCACTCCAGTGCAGTGTCACCGTGCAGGTGTTGCCTCCGTGCGTTGCCTCGTCAAGCACCCAGGTGCGGTCCACCACGTCACTGGTGAGCGCCGTGCCGGTTGCTTCACCCGGGGCATCGTAGTCGGTGCTCACTCCGGGCTGCACCCGTGCGCCGAAAGTCTCTTGGGGGCCGCCGGTGAGGCTCAGCGTAACGGGGTTGTAGCTGCCTGCTGTGCCCAGTGGGAATAGGTAGTTGACGCCGTTCACCGCGCGGCGGAAACGCCCCGTGCCGTTGGTGATGAAGTGGTTGGCCGCCGTGCCACCCACCAGGCTGGCCAGGGTACTGTTGCTCAGCGTCAGGTCGTGATCGCCCAATGTCACGGTGCCGTTGGCCAGGGTCAGCGTGTTGCTCACCGTCTGGTCGCCTTCCAGCAGCACACCGCTGGCGTTGTTGAAACGCAGGTTGTTGAAGCTCCCAGTGCCGGAGAGGGTCTGGGTCGCACTTCCGCCAAAGCTGAACTGGGTCGCGGTGATGGTGCCGTTGTTCTCCACAGCGGTGCCGATGAAGTTTGGGCTTTGGTTGGTGTTGAGCGTGGCACCCGTGGCTACCTCGATGGTGCCATTGGGTGTGGCGAAAGCAGCTATCAGGCTCAGGGTGCCTCCGTTCACCTGCAGGACCCCGTTTACTTGCTGCACAAAACCACCGGCATTCTGGGTGAAGAGCCCCGCGTTGTTCTTGTGTGCCGTGCCTTGGTTGTTCACCGTGGCCTGCCAGGAGAATCCAGGTTGGTTGGTGCCATTGAAGTTCAGAACCCCGGTGGGCAGGTTATTGAAGGTGCCACTACCGTGAAGATCGCCACTGTTGTGGTTCCACGTGCCGGCGTTCTGGATAATGCCGGAGTGGGTCCGCGCGCCGGTAGAGTTGAAGTTGGCCACGGCACCTTCCAAGATATGCAGGTTGGCCGTAGAACTGATGGATCCATTGATCCAAGTGAAGCTTTCGGACACTTCCACCGGCTGTACCGCTGTGATCTGGCCATTGATCAGTGAAAGATGTTGCACGAGGAACGATCCGCTGGCAGCCAGTTCGGCCCCGTTCACGGCGATACGTCCGGTGCTCGCGTTGCCACCCGTCAGATTGGTGAAGGTGCCTGTGACCAAATACAGGAATGCGGCGCCAGTGATGTTGCCGGCATTGGTTCCACCACTGCCGCCGATGCGGAGTTCGCCTTCGTTCAAGCTGACGGTTCCTCCCGCTAAGTTGTTGAACGAGCCGGAGTTCTGGGTAAAGACCCCCGCGTTGTTCTTGTGTACCGTGCCTTGGTTGTTCACGGTGGCCTGCCAGGAGAAATTAGGTTGGCTGTTGCCATTGAAGTTCAGTACCCCGGTGGGCAGGTTGTTGAAAGTGCCACTGCCGTGAAGATCGCCACTGTTGTGGTTCCACGTGCCCGCGTTCTGGATGATGCCGGAGTGGGTCCGCGCGCCGGTGGGGTTGAAGTTGGCCACGGCACCTTCGAGGATATGCAGGTTGGCCGTGGAGCTGATCGATCCATTGGTCCAAATGAAGCTTTCAGACACTTCCACCGGCTGTGCCGCTGTGATCTGGCCATTGACATGAGAAAGATGCTGCACAAGGAACGATCCGTTGGCAGCCAGTTCGGCTCCGTCCACGGCGATGCGGCCTGTGCTCGCGTTGCCACCCTCCAGGTTGGTGAAGGTGCTTGCGATAAGTCGTAGGAACGCTGAGCCTGTGATGTTGCCGGCATTGGTGCCACCACTTCCGCCGATGCGGAGTTCGCCTTCGTTCACACTGACGGTGCCCCCCGCCTGATTGTTGAACGAGCCAGAATTCTGTGTGAACTTACCCGGATTATTCTTGTGAACCGTGCCGGCATTGTTCACCGTGGCCTGCCAGGAAATGTTCGGGTCCAGCGCGCCATTGAAGTTGAGCACGCCGGTGGATAGGTTG
>JBGTES010000024.1:0-113956 GCA_041747675.1 Flavobacteriales bacterium | reverse complement strand
TCGGCGATGCGGCGGGCCAGCTCCTTGTTGGCGCGCGGTGCGAATGCGGGTGTGCGTTCGTGCCGGGCGGCGGCGCTGCTCTGGCGGGCCATGTCCTCCACCTGACGCACGCTCATCTGGCTCTCCACAATGCGGTGGTAGAGCGCCAGCTGCCGCACGGGATCAGGGATGGCGATGAGGGCGCGGGCGTGGCCCATGCCGATGTGGCGCTGCCGCAGGCCCAGCTGGATCTCCGCCGGCAGCTTCAGCAGCCGCAGGTAGTTGGTGACCGTGCTGCGGTCCTTGCCCACCTTCTCGCTGAGCTGTTCCTGGGTGAGCTTCACCTCTTCGATGAGGCGTTGGAAGCTGATGGCCACCTCGATGGCATCGAGTTCCTCGCGCTGGATGTTCTCCACCAGGGCCATTTCCAGCATGGCCTCGTCATTGGCGATGCGGACGTAGGCGGGCACCTCGGTGAGGCCGGCCAGTTGCGCGGCCCGGAAGCGCCGCTCCCCGCTGATGAGCTGGTAGTGGTCATAGCCCACCTTGCGCACGGTGACCGGCTGGATGATGCCCAGCTGGCGGATGCTCTGTGCAAGTTCGGAGAGCGCCTCATCACTGAAGTGCGTCCGCGGCTGGAAGGGATTGGCTTCGATCCAGGCGATGGGCAAGGCATTGACACCACCGGTGGGGCGGGGCTGTTGCGCCGAAGCGGGCGACTGCATGGTGGTGAGGTCGCTGGCGGGATCGTCCAGCAGGGCGCTCAACCCGCGACCAAGTCCTTTCTTCTTCATTGTTGTTGAGTCGGTGAGAAATATGAGGTCGGCCATTTCTGGAAAGGTGGAAGAGTGCAAGGGTGGAAGAGTGCGCCACCCTTGCACTTTTTCACCATTCTATCCATCGGCACTGACCTGCTCGTTCGACCGGATCTTCATCGCCGCCTGAGTATGATCGACCACCAGTGGTTTTTACCGGGAATGAACGTGAATGGACGTCAATGGCAGAACTCCGATCGCACTGTCCGTGAGACGCCGCATTCAAATTCACGTCCATTCCTGTCCATGTACGGTCCGGATTCATTGTTCTTCTTCGATGGGGATGGTGCGCTCGCTGTCCGGGATGCGGGTGAGGCTGTTCTTCTGCAGGATCTCCCGCGCAAGGTTCAGGTAGTTCACCGCACCCTTGCTGCTGGCATCGTGCATGATGATGGTGTGGCCGTGGCTGGGGGCCTCGCCCAGCGCCACGTTACGGTGGATCACCGTGTCGAACACCAGTTGCTGGAAGTGGGTCTTCACCTCTTCCACCACCTGGTTGGCCAGGCGCAGGCGGCTGTCGTACATGGTGAGCAGCATGCCCTCGATGACCAGGTCCGGGTTGAGGCGCTGCTGCACGATCTTGATGGTGTTGAGCAGCTTGCCCAGCCCTTCCAGCGCGAAGTATTCGCACTGCACGGGCACGATGACGCTGTCGGCGCAGGTCAGGCTGTTCACCGTCACCAATCCCAGGCTGGGCGAGCAGTCGATGATGATGAAGTCGTACAGTTCGCGCAGGGGCTCCAGCACCTTCTTCATCTGATATTCGCGCTCGGGCATGTCGATCATCTCGATCTCGGCACCCACCAGATCGATGTGGCCGGGCAGCAGGTCCAGGTTGGGGTTGTCGGTGGCCACCACCACCTCGCTTGCCGGGGATCCGTTGATGATGCACTCGTAGATGCTGGCCTTCACCTGCCGGGGATCGAAGCCGGTGCCGCTGGTGGCGTTGGCCTGCGGGTCGGCATCCACCAGCAGGGTGCGGCGCTCCAGCACGCCCAGACTGGCGGCCAGGTTGATGGCGGTGGTGGTCTTGCCCACGCCGCCTTTTTGGTTCACGATGGAGATGATCTTGGCCATGGGAGGTTGGGGCTATGGAGTGGTGGTAAGTCGACCCAGTGGGTCGACGGTACAGTTGCGGGAGAAGAGATCGCCTTTAGTGGTCACGGGGTACGCGCGCATATCAAAATGAGATCGATGCGCCGATGTTGGGCAGATGCAGGGTGATGCCGGCTTTCTGGAAGGCGGCTTTGGCTTTTTCCTTGTCGATGACGATGGGAGGGAAGCTGTCGTAGTGGATTCCCACCACCTGCTTCACGCCCATCAGTTGGGCGGCCTCCACGGCGTCTGCCACACCCATGGTGAAATGGTCGCCGATGGGGAGGCAGGCGAACTTCAGGTCGAAGCGCTTCAGTAGCTGCATGTCCAGCGTGAGTGCAGTATCACCCGCATGGTGGAAGGCGCCTTCTGGTCCTTCGACCACAAAGCCGCCGGGGTTCCCGCCGTAGCTGCCATCGGGCAGTTCGCTGCTGTGGTGGGCGATGGTCATCCGCACGCGCAGATCGCCCAGCGTGGTGCCACCGCCCAGGTTCAGGCCGATGCCACCCGCGATGCTCTTCTTCCCGAACCAGGTGACGATCTCGTAGTTGCTGATGAGGGTGGCGCCGGTGCGTTTCACGATGGCCTCGGCGTCCAGCACATGGTCGCCATGGCCGTGGGTGAGGAGCACCACATTGGCTGGGATGGTGCCGGGATCGATGTCTTTGGCCAGCGGGTTGCCACTGATGAAGGGGTCGAAGAGCAGGTCCCTGCCGGCGGTGCGCACGCCTACGCAGGAGTGGCCGTAGTAGGTGAGGGTCATGGTCCGGTGGCTTGCGAGTGAAGCGTTGGGTCAACGCTTAGTCCTCGACAAAGTACCGGCATGCAGTGGGCTTGGCCGTGTTGATAAGTGTGGGAGTTTTGAACAAGCTTATCGAGAAGTAAGAAAGAGCGCGAGGGTGCAAGGGTGCGAGAGGGCAATACCGATCCATTGAGGATCGATGCCATCACGGTTGATCGCGAAGTGCCGTCACTCTCTCACCCTCGCACGCTGGCGCCCTCGCACCCTGTAACTCCGCTCAAATGTCCTTCCGGTCCAGATCCTCGAAGTTCACATCGGTGAACGGGGTAGGCGGCTCATCATCCTGACGGGCGGGCCGCTCGTGGTTCTCATGGACGTACTCGCCGGTCGCCTTCAGCCGTTCGATCTCACCGAAGACATCGTGCAGGCCGTCCAGGAACTTGTCGAAGTCCTCCTTGTACAGAAAGATCTTATGCTTGTCGTAGTGCGCGCTGCCGTCCGAGTTCGTGTGCTTCTTGCTCTCGGTGATGGTGAGATAGAGGTCGCGTCCACGTGTGCTCTTCACGTCGAAGAAGTAGGTACGCTTACCCGCCCTGACGGCTTTGGAATAGATGTCCTCGCGATCGTCGCTCATCATCGAACTGGTGCTGACCCAAGGGCCTCGGCGCACCCAAATATAGAAGGCATGGCCGAACCTGCAAGGGCTCAGTCGCGTGCGGGGTCTTCCACAGCCCCTTCCCGGGCCTCTTCCAGCAGTTGTTCCTCGTGCATGCCAGCGTAGATCCCACCGCGTTGAACAAGCTCCTCGTGCGTGCCTTCCTCGGCTACCCGGCCGTGTTCCAACACCAGGATATGGCCCGCATCACGCACCGCGCTGATCCGGTGGCTGATGATCACGGTGGTGCGGCCTTTCATCACGGCACGCAGCTCGCGCAGGATGGCTTCCTCGGTGGCGGTGTCCACGGCGCTGAGGGCATCGTCGAACAGCAGGATCCGCGGCCGGCCCAGAATGGCGCGTGCGATGCTGACCCGCTGTTTCTGTCCCCCGCTGAGGGTGATGCCCCGTTCGCCCAGCAGGGTGTCGTAGCCGTGTGGGAAGCCCTCGATGTTCTGGTGCACCTGCGCCGTGCGGGCCGCTTCGCGTACCCGGCGATCCACATCAGCCCCATCATCTACACTGAATGCGATATTGTTGCGGATGCTGTCACTGAAGAGGAACACGTCCTGTGGTACGAAGCCCAGCGCGCTGCGCAAACGATGCAGGGCGATGCGTTGGATGGGCACCCCATCGATAAGCACTTCGCCGCCGGTGGCATCATATTGTCGTCCGATCAGGTCCGCCACGGTGCTCTTGCCAGACCCGGTGTGCCCCACGATGGCCAGGGTGCCACCGGCCGGCAGATGGAAGGAGACCCCATCCAGCGCCTGCAATCCGGTGTCCGGGTAGGTGAAGGAGACGTTGCGGAAGGTGATGTCGCCACGGATGTCCTTCACCTCATCGGCCTCCGCCACGATGCCCGGCGGGGTGTCCAGGAATTCGTTGATGCGCGTCATGCTCGCCGAGGCCTGCTGCACCAGCGAGGTGACCCATCCCACCGAGGCGAAGGGCCAGGTGAGCATGTTCACATAGATGACGAACTCGGCGATGTTGCCCACACTCACCGTGGGATCGCCCTCGATCAACTTCATGCCACCAATGAAGATGGTGAGCACTGTGCTCAGGCCGATCAGCAACATGATCGAAGGCATGAACAGCGCGTCCACACGGGCTTGTGCAAGGCTGCGGCGCCTGTATTCCGCGGCGTTCTCCCGGAAACGTTCCACCGCCATGGCTTCCTTGGCGTGGGTCTTCAGGACACGGATGCCGCTGAAGCTCTCCTGCGCCATGGTGCTGAGCTTGCTCTGCTGTTCCTGCACGGCCATGCTGCGGCGGTTGATCGTGTCGCTCACGCGATAGATCAGAAAACTCATCACCGGGAGTGGCAGCAAGGTCCACAGGGTGAGTTCCGGGTTCACATGGAGCATGAAGCCGATGCACATGATGAACAGCACCACCAGGTTGATGGTGTACATCACGGCGGGGCCGAGGTACATGCGCACCTGGCCCACATCCTCGCTGATGCGGTTCATCAGGTCGCCGGTGCTGTTGCGCTTGTAGAAGGCGCGGTCCAGCTGCTGGTAATGGGCGTAGATCCGGTTCTTCAGGTCGTACTCGATCAGGCGGCTCACCACGATGATCGTCTGCCGCATCAGGAACATGAAGAAGCCCTTCAGCAGGGCGAAGACCAGGAAGAGGATGGCCAGGAGCCCTGCGAGCCGCACCACGGTGGCTTTCACCGCGTTGTCCGTGCCGAGGTCGCCGATAAGACCGTCCATGTCCAGACCTGTCCAACCGAGCCAGGTAACGAGTAGCCCGGGCCCGGCCAGAGCGCGTTCTCCGGCGGGAAGTTCCATCTGTGCGATGGCTTCGGCGATCAGGTCGATGGCCTCGCGCATCACCTGTGGGGAGTAGACCGCGAAGAGGTTGCTGAGGGCGATGAACAGCACCCCGAGCAGGATGCGGCCGCGATACCGTGCGAAGTAGGGGTTCAGCTTCAGAAGCGGTCGCATGCGGAGGAAAGGAACTTGCTACTTTTGCGCCACCTGCCCGGAAGGCGCGCCACACAAGCGCCCAAAGGTAGGGTCGAGGGCCACGGAGCAGCGATCCGGGCGCGTGGTCCGGCAGGTGCCGGGGAGCGTTCCACGGACAGGGACCGGGCCAGGTAAGATCGTTCCAACGTCACCCCCCACATGTCCAGCACCGCAACCCTTGCACAGCCCCAGCGCCTTGTATTGGAGAGCATGGAAAAGCACGACCACGAGGAAGTGCTCTTCTGCTTCGATCGACCCACCGGCCTGCGTGCCATCATCGCCATCCACGACACCACGCTCGGTCCCGCGTTGGGTGGCACGCGCATGTGGCCCTATGCCAGCGAGGCCGAGGCCCTGCATGATGTGCTGCGCCTGAGTCGTGGCATGACGTACAAGAGCGCACTGGCCGGGCTGGACCTCGGCGGCGGCAAGGCCGTGATCATCGGCGATGCACGTACCCAGAAGACCGAGGCCATGTTCCGCCGTTTCGGTCAGTTCGTGGACAGCCTCAACGGCCGCTATGTCACGGCCGAGGACGTGGGCATGAGCACCACCGAGATGGTGAACATCCGCAAGGAGACCACCAACGTGGCGGGCCTGCCCGAGGAGATGGGCGGCAGTGGCGACCCCAGCCCGGTGACGGCCTATGGCGTGTATGTGGGAATGAAGGCCGCTGCCAAGACCGCTTACGGCAGTGATGACCTCCGGGGCCGCAAGGTCTCCGTGCAGGGTGCGGGCAACGTGGGCCGCTATCTGGTGGAACACTTGGTAAAGGAGGGCGCCATGGTCTACCTCACCGATATCCACCCGGAGAAGCTCCAGGCCATCAAGGCCGAATTCCCCGCCATTGAACTGGTGGATCCCGAGGCGGTGTATGACCTTGATGTAGACATCTACTCACCCTGCGCGCTGGGCGCCACGGTGAATGACGACACCTTGAAACGCCTGAAGTGCAGCATCATCGCCGGCGCCGCCAACAACCAGCTGGCGAAGGAGGAGGTGCATGGCCGGGCCGTGATGGAGAAGGGCATTCTCTATGCACCCGACTTCCTGATCAATGCCGGGGGGATCATCAATTGCGCCTGGGAGCGCAAGGGCTACAACCGGCAGGCGGCACTCGGCCAGACCGAGGCCATCTACGACACCACCCTGCGGATCCTCAAGACCAGCAAGGACGAGGGCATTCCCACCTACCTCGCCGCCAATCAGGCCGCCGAGGAACGCATCCGCAGCATCCGCGCCGCTGGCATCCGATTCTGAGACCAGCGATGTTGAACCGCCGCTATCTACGCATCAAG
The DNA here is from genome assembly GCA_041747675.1 of Flavobacteriales bacterium. Lineage (GTDB taxonomy): Bacteria > Bacteroidota > Bacteroidia > Flavobacteriales_F > PHOS-HE28 > PHOS-HE28. The sequence continues at coordinate 107,396 of JBGTES010000024.1, read as the reverse complement.
GTCTTCCAGGCGCTTTACGCGTACTGGCAAAGTGATGAGGCGAGCGCGGCACGGCTGGAGCGCGAAATGCTCACCAGCATCGAACGCACTTACGACCTCTTCCTGGCGCTGATGCTGGTCTTTGGCGAGCTGCGCCACATGGCCCGCCTGCGGATCGAAGAGCGCCTGCGCAAGCACCTGCCCACCGAATCGGATCTCAATCCCAACAAACGCTTCGCGGAGGACCCCATCCTCACGGCCATCGCCGACAGTGAACGCCTGGGCATCGAAGCCAGCAAGCGCCGTGTATCCTGGACCGGGCACCAGGAGGTCTTCACCAAGATGTACCGGACCTTGGAGGCCGATGAGAAGTACCTCGCCTTCATGGCCATCCCAGCAAGCACCTTCCGCCAGCGCCAGTCATTGATGGTACATGTGTTCACGGAACACATCGCCAACAGTGAGGACCTGCAGGAGGTGTTCGAGAACCGCAGCATCCATTGGATGGAGGAACTCGACCTGGCCGCCACCATGGTGAAGCGTATCATCGAAGGCATGCGCGAGGACGATCCGCGCATCGGACCCACCTGGGGCGATCTGGACCGTGCACCGGAGGAGGAGTACGCCTTCACCTCCACACTCTTCAAAAAGACCATCGTCCTTGGTCCCGAGCATGAGGAGGCCATCGCGGCACGCGCCAGCAACTGGGAATCGGACCGCATCGCATTGAGTGATATGATCCTGATGAAGATGGCACTCACGGAAGCGCGCATCTTCGACCAGATCCCGGTGAAGGTGACCCTGAACGAATACATCGAGATCGCCAAGGCATACAGCACGCCCAAGAGCAAGGGCTTCATCAATGGCGTACTGGACAAGCTGTTCCTGGATATGAAAGCCGATGGCCGCATCCAAAAGGTGGGCCGGGGGCTGTTGGAGAGTTGAGCAATGAACGAACACAGATCCCAATACCATCATGTGCCCATGTGTTCATGTGCCCGTGTGCCCATGACCTGGATCACGGCCATGGTGATGATGCTCATGATGAGCTCCTGCTGGATCACGGACCACAGCGAGCGTGAGATCACCCCGGACGACATCCGCTTCCCGGCTTCAGGTTACGAGAAGGCCGACACCAAGGACCACCCGGTGATGACCTTTGAGCGCACGCACATCGACATGGGCACCATCGTTCAGGGAACGCGATTCACCGATAAGTACGTCTTTACGAACACAGGCAGGAGTGCGCTGGTGATCACTGATGTGCGGGGTAGCTGTGGATGCACGGTAGGGAAGGAGTGGCCGCGCCAACCGGTGAAGCCCGGCGAGAAAGGAAGCATCGAGGTAAGCTTTGATAGTGAAGGGCGCACCGGCCGTCAGGACAAGACCGTTACCGTGGTGGCCAACACCTCACCCCCCAGCAATGTGCTCACCATCGGTGGCGAGGTGGTGGGACCGGCAGGAATGGTGCCCGTGGAATGAAAACTTGAACCAAGAGAAGATGATCTCGAATACGATCGTACTGCAAGCCCAACAGGAGAACCCCATGAGCTTCTGGTTGATGATGGGACTCCTGATGGTGGTGTTCTACTTCTTCATGATCCGCCCCCAGCAGAAAAAAGCAAAGGAGGCCCGTAAATTCCGTGAGGCGCTGCAGAAGGGTGCCAAAGTGGTGACGATCGGGGGCATCCACGGAAAAGTGGTGGAGGTGGCCGACACCACCGTGCTGGTGGAGGTGGATTCCAATGTGAAGCTGCGTTTTGAAAAGTCGGCGATCTCGCCGGATGGGAACGCACAACTCGCTGAGCAGCCTCCCGCCAAGTCTTGAACATCCCGGGCCACTTGATCGGCCCATAGAACGACCCGGCACATGCTGAAGATCGGTCTTACCGGTGGCATCGGCAGTGGTAAAAGCATTGTGGCACGCGTGTTCGGCGTGCTCGGTGTGCCGGTCTTCGAGGCCGACGCAGAAGGCCGCCGTCTGCTTGACGCGCAGGGGCCGGTGCGGGAAGCGGTCGTCGCACGTTTCGGCGCGGACCTTTATGCCTCGGGAGCATTGGACCGCAAGGCGCTCGGCGAAGTGGTGTTCAAGGATCCCGCTGCATTGGCCGATCTGAATGCGATCGCGCATCCTGCGGTGCGTGCGGCATTCCGCCAATGGGCGGAAGAACAAGAAGCGGTCTATGTGCTGATGGAGGCGGCCATCCTTGCGGAGTCCGGTGGCCACAAGGCGTTCGATCGCATCGTGCTCGTAACTGCGCCGGAAGATCTGCGACTGCGCAGGGTGATGCGACGCGACGGAACCACGGAGGAGGCTGTGCGTGCGCGCATGCGTCAGCAAGGCACCGATGCGGACCGTGAGCGCATCGCGCACCACATCATTGTGAACGATGACCAGCAGCTGGTGATCCCCCAGGTGTTGGCCACCCATGAAGCGCTGAGCCATGCCGCAACAGGAGGGGCCTGACAAGCGGAACCTGCCGCTGAGTCTGGTCACATTGGTCTTCGGAGTGTTGAGCGTTCCGCTGTCCTTCGCGCGGCACCTGGTCTCGCTGGCCCTTGTCCTTGCTGTTCTGGCCATACTGTTCGGTGTGCTGGGCCGGATGCTGGTGCATCGTCGCCCGGGTATATACACAAGCAGTTCGATCCAACACAGCCGCTGGGGAACATGGCTCGCCGTGTTGGGCCTGGCCCTGTCTATTGTGCTGTGGATCCTTTGGGCGCGTGACGTACTGCCCTTCCTGCCGCGCAAGTAGACCGAAGCCTATCACGCTCGCCGTGCCATTGGCTGCACAGGCGTCACATGGCGCAGCACCTGTTCCATGCCATGGGAATCGAGCATGCACTGGAACAGCGCCAACGTGGCTTGGGCGTCGGACAACGCGCGGTGGCGGGCGGTGAATGCGATACCGAGCGATCGGCAAAGGCTGCCGAGGTTGTAGTGCGTGAGGCCGGGGAAGATGGTGCGCGCAAGCCGTTCCGTGCACAGGGTTGGCCGGTCGAAGACCAGTCCGCATCGGGCGAATTCGTGTCCCAGCGCGGTCATGTCGTAGCGTACGTTATGCGCCACCACGATACGATCCTCGCTGCGGTCCAGCAGCACCGGAGCCACCTGGTGGAAAAGCGGAGCATCGATGAGCATTTCGTGACGGATGCCTGTGAGCCGGGCGATGAAGGGTGGGATCTCCGTGCGGGGACGGACCAACGTGCTCCATTCGGGCAGTTTCCCCTGGGCGTCCACCAGTGCCACCTCCATCACCCGTCCGGAGGTGGGATCGCCGCTGGTGGTCTCCACATCCACCACCACGAAATGCCCTTGATCCATGGCGGCTTCATACGCCATTGTAAGAGGCGGGGTTGCCCACCCCGGCATGGCGGCTAAATTGCGCGCCCACCAACTGCGATGCGTGCCATCTACCATTTCTTCTTCATCACCCTGGCGGGCTGGCGCATCCAGGACGAGCGCCCTGCCCACCTGCCGCGGTATATCGTAGTGGTGGCGCCACACACCAGCAATTGGGATTTCCTTGTGGGCCTTTGCGTCCGCCGTCTCGCCAATATGGGAGATGTGAAGTACCTGGCGAAGAACTCCCTGTTCAAGCCGCCCTTCGGCTGGCTGTTCCGTGCCCTGGGGGGCTATCCCGTTGATCGCAGCCGCCATTCCAACCTGGTGGATGCCGTGGTGGCCATGTTCGACCGGGGCGAGATCGACAAGATCGCCATTACACCGGAGGGCACCAGGAGGTACCAGCCCAACTGGAAGACGGGTTTCCATCATATCGCCACCCGGTCCAGGGTGCCCCTCATCCTGGGCACCTTCGACTATGCACAGAAGCTGGTGATCCTCACCGCACCATTCGATCTGAGCGATGACCCCGAAGCCGACATCGTGCGCATGAAGGATTGGTTCAGGCCTCACAAGGGCCGCAACCCCCAGGATGGGGTGCGATGATCGGCACGGCCTTCGCTGGCACGCGCAGCCATGCGCCATTCCAGTTCCATGCGTTCCCTCCTAATGGTCCCTTTGCTGGTGTCCACCGCCCTTCTCCAGGCGCAAGGCGGAGCATTCCCGGCGCTGGAGGGTGAGACCGCCGATGGCGATCAAGTCACGCTGCCCAAGTCCGGCGCGAAGTCGTTGACCTTGATCGGGATCGCCTACGGACAGAAGGCACAGGCGCAGTTGGAGTCGTGGTATGAACCGGCCTACCTGCGTTTCGTCGCGAAGCACGGCCTCTTCGCCGGGAGTTATGATGTGGAGGTATGGTTCATACCGCTCTTCACCGGCCTGAACAAGGCGGCCTATGAACCGAGCCTGAAGAAATTCCGCAAGAGCGCATCGCCGGACATCGTGAAGCATGTGCTCTTTTCCAAGGCCGATGTCGAGGTTTTGAAGAACAGCTTCGGCATGGCGGACAAGGACACCCCATACTTCTTCGTGCTCGATGCGGATGGCCGGGTGATCCACCGCACCCAGGGTGCCTTCACGCACGACAAACTTGATGCGATCGAGGAAGTGCTGATGGATTGAGATCCACCGCCACGCAGCCCCGGTTAAATTCGTCCCCCGTTCAAGAACAAATCCCCGATCATGACCATGCCGATCAGCAGTTCCATCCTGGCCCTTGCAGGCCTTGCCTTCACCGCCTGTGGCAGCAATGATGCCCCCGGCTCCATCATCGCCGAAACGGCGCCACCCGCACCCGAAACACGTACCATGACAGAACCACAAAACCCCGAGGACGGCCTCTTTGCCGTGATCAAGACAAGCAAAGGCACCATCCGCGTGAAGCTTGAACATGCACGGACCCCATGGACCGTGGCCAACTTCGTGGGCCTGGCCGAGGGGAAGGTGAAGAACACCGCCAAGCCCGAGGGAACGCCTTATTTCGACGGCATCATCTTCCACCGCGTGATCCCGGGTTTCATGATCCAGGGGGGTGATCCCACCGGTACCGGAAGCGGTGGCCCGGGCTACGCCTTCGCTGATGAGATCCATCCGGATCTGATCCACGACCGCGCCGGTACCATGAGCATGGCCAACGCCGGCCCTGCCACCAACGGAAGCCAGTTCTTCCTTACCAATGGCCCAACGCCGCATCTCAATGGACGCCATGCCGTGTTCGGTTACGTGGTCGCTGGACAGGATGTGGTGGATGCCATCGCCGCTTCACCGCGCGATCAGCGCGACCGGCCCAATCAGGAGATCCGGATGGAGAAGGTCACCATCGAGCGCATCGGCAAGGAGGCCAAGGCCTTCGATGCGTTGAAAGTACTTGAGCAGCACAAGGACAAATTCCGGGCGCGCTAGGGCCTGCCCGCCACACGCCCCTGCCTGCGGCCACCGCCACCCCGGCGGTGGCCGTTCGCTTTTCCGGCTTCCCGTGGAACACGGGCGCCGGGGTCGTAAGTCGGACCGCGGCCAATTTCCTCCGGAAGCGGCATCTTCTTCACCTCATAACCGATGAGGGACTCGATGCGGCCGAACTCACGCATCTCCTTCTCATTGACGAATGTGATGGCCTGGCCTTTCCGCGAAGCACGCGCGGTACGGCCCACACGGTGCACATAATCCTCGGGATCGCGGGGCACATCGTAATTGATCACCAGGTCTATGTCGTCGATGTCGATGCCGCGGCTTACCACGTCGGTGGCCACCAATATGCGCAGCTTACGGTTGCGGAAGGTGAGCATCACCTCCTCACGCTCGCTTTGGTCCAGATCGCTGTGCATGGCCCTGGAGTCGAAACCCTTCTTGCGCAGGTGGCGGTCCAGGTTCTTCACTTCGATCTTCCGGCCGGCGAAGATCAGGATGCTGGTCGCCTCGCTGGTGTTCAGGATATGCTCCAGGATGCGCGCCTTCATCATCTCGAAGATCACGTAGACCTGCTGGTCCACCCCTTCGGCGGGTTTGCTCAACGCGATGGAGATCTCCACGGGATCGTGCAGGATGCGCTTGGACAGCTCGCGGATCGGCGGCGGCATGGTGGCACTGAACATCAGGGTCTGGCGTTCCTTGGGGAGAAAGGTGATGATGCGGTTGATGTCGTCCACGAAGCCCATGTCCATCATCCGGTCGGCCTCATCGAGGACAAGGAATTCCAAGCCTTTGATGGGCACATAGCCCAGATTGAGGTGGCTGAGCAGTTTGCCAGGAGTGGCGACCACCACCTCCACCCCGCCGGTGAGGGCCTGCTTCTGCTGATCGAAGGTGCTGCCATCACTTCCGCCATACAGGGGGATCGAGGTAATGGGGGTGAAGTAAGAGATGGCCTGCATCTGCTGATCGATCTGTAGGGCCAACTCTCGGGTGGGCACCACCACCAAGGCCCGGATGGAGCCCTCCACGCGGGGAGCATACCCGGTGATCACGTCGATCAGTGGCAGGAGGAACGCTGCGGTCTTGCCTGTTCCGGTCTGCGCACAGGCGATGAGATCCCGGCCTTCCAGCGCGGCCGGAATGGCTTGTTGCTGGATGGGGGTGGGGGTCTTGATCTTCATTGAGTCAAGACCGGAAAGGAGGTCTTCACTGAGACCCAGGGTGCTGAAATCCATTTCTGTGGGACGGCTGGTCCGCGACCTACAAGGCCGCATTGCCGATCCGCGAAGATAGGTCGCTGGGGCCGCGCCGGTCAGGAGGCCGCGCGCATGGCCTTGCGGTCCGGCGCGAATGTGAGGCTGAAGGTGGTGCCCAGGCCCTTCAGCAGGCGCACCTCGCCATTGAGCTGGCGCGCCAGGATCCCCACGAGTTCCATGCCGAAGGAACTGTCCGGGAGGTATCCGCCTTCGACACCAAGGCCATGGCCATCGTCGCTGAAAAGCAGTTCGTAGCCCTCCGCGGCCGGACGTACCACGATACGCACATGACCTTGCTCGCGACCTGTGAATGCGTGCTTCACCGCATTGGTGAGAAGCTCGTTCACAACCAGGGTCAAGGGCATTTGTATGTCCTCCGGGAAACCATCCAGAGGGCTCGTCACACTCACCGAGATCCGGTCGTGCATGCCATAGGCCACCAGCACGCTGCGGGCCAACTGCTCCAGGTGCGTCTTCAGGGAAGCGCCCTTGGCACTACCGGAACGGTAAATGTGTTCGTGCACCAGGGCCATGGATCGGATGCGCCCCTGCGCCTCGCGGAATTGCTTCTCCAGCACGGGATCCATGTGCTGGCTGCCCTGGATGGAGAGAAGACTGTCCACCACCTGCAGGTTGTTCTTCACCCGGTGGTGGATCTCCTTGATCAGCATTTCCTGTTCCTCTTCATTCACAAGTGATTCGGATAGTCGCAGGTTCTGCCTTTGCAGTTCCATGTTCTTCGCGCTGATCACTTCACTCTGCCTGCCGATCACCGCGGTCTTCATCTTCAGGCGCCGGTTCATGCGCAGCGCATGTCGCACTGTGATGAACAGTACGATGGTTAGCGTCAGCAGCCCGGCCGACATGGCGACCAGCCAACGGTTCTGGGCGCGTTGGTCGGCGATCGTCTCCTCATGCATCACGTTGCGCACCAGCAGCCGCGCGTTGTCCTCGTCGCGTAGATCCAGATCATGCAACACCTGCATACCAGCCATCTTCAGGCGCACCTGGCCTTGTGCCAGGGAGTCCTCCCGGGCCATTTTCTCTTGAAGGAGACCCAGGGCCTCCTGCCATCGCTCCTGGCCCAAGGCGAGTTGATATCGCGTGTCGAGCAGCAGATCGGTATTGCGCCATGCGGGTGCGGCAGGCAGGCTGCCTTCGGCTTGTCTAAGACGTTCGGTAGCGATCTCATGAAGGCCGATGCCGATATGAGCCCTGGCCATATCGATGTCCAGCATGAATCCATCATGGACATCACCATGTACTTCAAGGACACGTTCCGCCTTGACCAGCAATGGCAGTGCATCATTGTATTTGGCCTGGGCCAGCAGTACCTGGGCGATATGTTGCCAGAGCCTTGCCTTGGCCGGAGTATCCGGTTGGCTCTCCAGGCGTTTCAATGCCGTCGTTCCCAATGTGATGGCCTCATCATAGCGGCCGGCTTCCATCAGGCAGCGCATCAGCGTGCCATGTGCCTTGTCGATGGCCTCCTCATCATGCGTGGCCAGCAGCATGGCAAGTGCGTTGCGGGCTTCCTCCACGGCCTTGTCCATGTTCTGGTTGAAACGATATGCATCCGAGATCCCCATCAGATCGTTGGCGATGGCACGCACGTCGCCCGTGGCGCGTGCGACTTCCAGCGCCTGGAACCAGGTGCGCAATGCTTCGGCATAGAGACCCAGGTTGAGTTCGGCCTCGCCCTTCGCATGCAGGGCCATGTGCTCGGCCCGTGTGTCTCCGCTGCGTTCGGCATAAAGCAGGGCATTGCGTGCATGGCCCAGGGAGCCTGCCGGATCGGTCGTGATACTGCGGGTGGCCAGTGTGACCAAGGCTTCGGCTTTGCTGATCGCGGGTGCCTGGCCTGCAAGCGCCATGCGCAGACCATCCTCCGGGGGTGATGCCAGCGCCACGGCCAAGAAGAGGAGGGGATGCAGGGTCAGCAGGACGATGATGCGGCGCGAGATGGATATCATGACGGCCCCTTCGTACGCAAGGACGGCTGCATGGTTGCGCACTTCGCGCAAGGCATGCGCGCGTAAGTTTGGACCATGCATGTACATGCCGAAGTTTGTGTGGCTGGGATCGAAGAAGCCCTGGCCGCCGTGGAGTGCGGCGCGGACCGCATCGAATTGTGCACCTGGCCCGAATGCGGCGGTACAACACCCAGCGCAGGCATGCTCGAAGCAGTGCGCCACAAGGTGCGTGTGCCGATCCGTGTGTTGGTGCGGGCAACTCCCGGCCATTTTCACTACACCATGGATGAACAGGAGACCATGCTTGAAGAGGTCCGGGCCATACGCAGGCAAGCCTCGGGATTGGGCATCGTCATCGGGGCACTAGATGCCGCCGGCTTGCCTGATACGAACTTCATGGAAAGGGTGTTGGACCTATGCACCAACGTGGAAGTCACCTTCCACCGTGCCATAGATCACGCCACCGACTTCCAACGAGCGCTGGACATATGCATGGACATGGGCGTGCAAAGGGTACTTACCTCAGGAGGACATACCCGCGCCCTGGATGGCTCGGAGGTCCTGGCCAAAGCGGTGCGCCAGGCCGGTGATCGCCTGTCCGTGGCAGCAGCCGGTGGTATCCAGGCTGACCATGTAGTAGAACTGGTGGAGCGCACGCATGTCCGGGAGGTGCATTTTGCGGCGCGAAGACCCGTCAGGACCAAAGTGGGCGGTATTTCCATGAGCGCCGATAGTGGAATGAACTGGGAAACCGAGGCCGACAGAAGCAAGGTCAATGCGATTGTTGAGGCACTCGCCAATGCAGGAATGCGATGAGGACCACGGTCTGGATCATGTTGGCAATGTTGGTGGCTTCCTGCGGGAGAAGCAAAGTGCACCACCATGCGGAGGTCCGTCACTCCCTGCATTCAGGCTGGACCTTCAGCGAGACGGGCACCGATGTATGGCATCCTGCCGAAGTGCCGGGCACAGTACACACCGACCTGATGCGTGCAGGCCTCATCCCCGATCCGTACCACGGTACCAATATCGACAGCGTGCAATGGGTGGGTGAGCGCGATTGGACCTATCGGATCCAATTCGATGCGCCGGAAGACCTGCTGGACCGCGAACATGTCCTGCTGGAATTCGAAGGGCTGGACACTTACGCAAGCGTGTCGCTGAACGCTGTTCCACTTGGCGACACTTACAACATGCATCGCACCTGGCGTTTCCCTTTGCAGCATGTGCTACGCGGGCAGGGCAATCTCCTGGAGATCCGCTTTCGGTCAGCCATGCGGATGGGAGAGGAACTGCTCACGGCCTACGGGCGGTCCCTGCCGGCCGACAACGACCAGGGCGCGGTGAAAGTGGCTCCTTTCGTGCGCAAGGCAGGGGTCCATTTTGGTTGGGACTTCGCGCCCAGACTGGTCACCAGTGGGATCTGGCGTGCTGTGACCCTGCGTGGCTGGGACGGCGCACGCATTCAGCAGGTACGAATAGCACAACATGCGTCGGAAGGCATGCGGACATTGGCTTTCCATGCGCAATTGGATGGAGCTCTACCACCTGATGCACGGCTGCGTGTGGTCATGGATAACGAGATCATCTCAGAAGGCTCGCATGTGGCCCCGCTTACTGCGGTCATACCGGACACCGGCCTGTGGTGGCCTGCGGGATACGGCGAACAGCAGCTGCGGGATCTGCGTGTGGAACTTCTTGAAGGCGATGTGATACGCTCCACCTGGGATGGCCGGATCGGGCTGCGGGACATTGAGCTGCGTCAGGAACCCGACAGCTTCGGCACTTCATTCACCTTCCTGGTGAATGGCCGTCCCATTTTCGCACTTGGGGCCAACGTGGTCCCCCCGGATCAATTCCTGCCGCGGGCCGGTGACAGTGCCTGGATCGCACTCGTGGAAGCCATGCGCGACTCCCACATGAACATGGCGCGCGTCTGGGGTGGGGGAGTGTATGCGCCGGATGTGTTCTTCGATGCCTGTGATGAGGCCGGCATACTGGTGTGGCAGGATCTGATGTTCGCCAATACGATGGTGCCTGATGACGAAGCATTCATGGACAACGTGCGGCAAGAGGTTGAAGAGCAGGTCGGGCGACTGCAACACAGGACCTCCCTTGCGCTGTGGTGTGGCAACAACGAGATCGACGTGGCCTGGCACAACTGGGGCTGGCAGCATTCCTGGTCCATCACCCCGGATGATTCCACCCGCATGTGGAATGCCTATCAGGGCTTGTTCGAACAAAAGTTGCCCGCATGGATCGCTGCGCTGGATGACCGGCCCTACATCCCCACCTCGCCTTTGAGCAATTGGGGTAATAGCGAAGGACTGCGCCATGGCGATCTTCACTACTGGGGCGTGTGGCACGGTGATGCGCTCTTCGAGACTTTCCAAAGCAACGTGGGTCGTTTCGTGAGTGAGTATGGTTTCCAGTCGTATCCAGTATGGGAGACCCTGGCGGAGTACGCCTCGGAAGATGACCTGGCCGAGCATACACAGTTCTGGCGTACCCGTCAGTTGAGCTACAAGGGCGACGCGGCCATTGAACGCCTTGCCCAACACTACCTGGGGCCTGTGCGCGACCGGCGCGACCTGGTAGAAAAGAGCCAGGAACTACAGGCGCTTGCGTACGCAATGGCCATCGATGCGCATTGGGCGGAACGACCACGTTGCATGGGCACGCTGCTGTGGCAACTCAACGATGTGTGGCCCGGCGCCAGCTGGTCCATCATCGATCATAAAGGACGCCGCAAGCCAGCTTTCCATGCCGTGCGGGAAGCATACGGGCGTGCCAGATGACCTTGTTCGCATGTGGTAACTGGCCGCCTTACTTGTTGCGGGTGAAGTTCCTATGCTCCACAGAGGATCGCTCGCGCCGGTCCGGCGCTCGATCAGGTACCCGATCAATAAGGTTCGACCAGGATCTCGTCTACGAAGATCCAACTGGGGCGACCTGCACCCGGATGCCATTCCGGGCAGGGACCCGCACTGGTAGCAATGACCTTGACATAGCGTACACGCTTGTCAAATGCCTCCGTCCAAAGGTCCTGGGTGAGCGCTCCTTCCGCCTCCCTGGACACTGGGTTGGTCACAGTGAGCGTGCTCCATTGGCGTTGGTTGGTGCTTACCGCGAAGGTTACTTCGGAAGGGTACCAGATCCAACTCTTGGTGTCCTGCAACACACCCAACCCGAGTCTGCGGAGCCGCATCGGCCGCCCCAGGTCTAAGGTGGCCAGCAGGTCTTGTTCTTGGAAGCCCTGCCATTCCCCGGTGCGGAAGTCCTTGCCACCGCGCAACCCGTCCACCAGGGCCTGGTCACCTCCGGCGGCATATTGTGACGCATAGCTGCTTTCAAGTGTCACAGTGCGTTCTGTGTCCCGCTGTACGAAACGGGCGATCACAGCAGGACCCTTGGCACCCGTACCATCGGCGCAGATGGCACGCACCTGTCCGGACCGGTACAAGGTCACCGTATCGCCTACCACACGTGGGTTGCGCTTGGGGTCGAAGACGTCATGCTCAGTAGTGATGACGATGTGCCAGGGCCCGGGAATGCTGGTGACCACCACCTGGATCGAATCGGTGAAGGCCTGGCCCTCGGCCTGAATGATGGGTGCGGGAAGCGGACCGCGCAAGCGCTGTTCCTCCTCGCGAACACCGGGGGCTGGTGCCGATCCGGGTCGCGGCCCCAACTGGAAAAGCAGTGTGCCACCTTCCATCAACCGTGCATGGTCCATGCTCCGGAAAGCTTCTGTCGGCGTATCATTCCAAAGCACATCCACCACATGTGCGCGCGACCCTGCCCCGGCCTCGCTGTTGATCCGCAGTGTACGGCCATCGCCCAGGTGAATGATCGCCTCCGGGAACAGTGGCAGTCCCAGGGTGTACCATGGGTCGCCGGGGTCGATGGGGTAGAGGCCCAGGGCGCTTAGCACATACCATGCACTCATCTGACCACAGTCCTCATTGCCGGAAAGGCCATCGGGCTGGTCGGTGTAGAGCTCCTCCATGATCCGTCGCAGGTACACGTCCATGCTGTAGGGACGGGAGGAAAGCGCATAGAGGTATGCGTAGTTATGACTGGGCTCGTTGCCGTGGGCGTATTGACCGATAAGGCCGGTGATATCGCTCTGATCACGTCCCGTGGTCCGTTCATCGGCGGTGAAAAGTGCATCCAACTTCTCCGTCAGACCATCGCGGCCCCCAAGCAGTTCGATGAACCGCTCCATGTCGTGCGGAACGAACAACCCGTAGTGCCATGCATTGGCCTCGGTGTAGTGGAAGTTCACCTCGTGGGGGTCGAAGGGGGTGATGAAACCACCATTGCGGCGCGGGCGGAAGAAGCGGGTGTCCGGATCGAAAAGGTTCTGCCAGTTGCGCGACCGGACCCTGAAGCGTTCGGCCGTACCCGGCTGCATAAGGGCATCGGCGAAGCGGGAAATGCGACCATCGTTGTATGCGTATTCCAAGGTCTTGCTCACGCTCTCGGGCTCGTCCTCACTGCTGATGTACCCACGCTCGCGGTAGGCCTTCAGACCGAAGTGGTCCAGCTCCGCACTTGCTACCATCGCCTCCAGCGCAAGATCGGCGTCAAATCCACGGATCCCTTTCATATAAGCGTCTGATATGACGCTCACGCTGTGGTATCCGATCATGCAATCGGTCTCATTCCCCCAGAGTTCCCATACCGGCAACCGGCCTCCCTGCTGGTAGTGGAGAAGCATGGTGCGGATCCAGTCGTTGGTGCGGTCCGGCTCCAGGATCGTCATCAGGGGATGCAGTGCACGGAACGTGTCCCAGAGACTGAACACCGTATACACATCATGTTCGGCTTGGTGAACCTCACCGTCCATGCCGCGGTAGTGCCCATCCACATCATTGAAGATGTACGGCGCGATCATCGTATGGTAGAGCGCGGTGTAGAAGATCCGTTGTTGCGAACGTTCGCCGCCCTTGAGTTCGATCCGGCCCAACGCTTCATTCCAGGTCGCTGTGGCCTCTTGCAGCACCTGGTCGAAATCCCAATGAGGAACTTCGGCCTCCAGGTTCTTTCTGGCCCCTTCAATGCTCACTGCGCTGATGCCCACCTTCACGATGAGCGGCGCGTTGCCAAGGTCGCCGAAACGCAGCACATCCCTTGTCCTGCCATGCGCGGCGATGGCCTCCGCCAGTGGGTTATCCGTGGTCCTCGGCGCGATCGGATGGCTGGTACGGATGCAGTAGAACAGACGCTGGTCGCTGGCCCAGGAGGAGGATCTCCGCTCGCCCACCACTTCACGCTCCCCGACACGCACGATGCTGGCATCCCTTACAAAATCGCGATGCTCGAGGTCGATCACCAGGGATGCATCCCGACCCGCAGGAAAGGAGTAGCGATGCACACCGGTGCGGGCCGCTGCGGTAAGCTCGGCGGTGACATCAGGCCCATCAAGATGCACTTTGTAATAGCCTGCGTGTGCCTGCTCGGTCGCTTTCCGGAAGAGTGACCGATAGTCCTGCGGATCGGTGGAAGCCTGTCCGATCACCGGCATCAGCAGCACATCGCACAGATCCGAAACACCAGTGCCGCTGAGGTGGGTGTGACTGAACCCATAAATGATGCTGTCGCTATAGTGGTAGCCGCTCGCACCATCCCAGTCATGGGTCCCTTCCGGCCTCGTATCCGGGCTTAGCTGCACCAAGCCGAACGGTACACAGGCACCCGGGAAGGTGTGTCCATGGCCTCCCGTGCCGATGAAGGGATCGACCAGGTCGCGGGCGATGTCGGCCTGGCCATACGACCCAGGCGCCGGGGCCAGCAGTACGATCGCGATCAGGGATGGTGTGATCGACCATCCTGCTCGCGCACAGTGTGGAGCGGATCCATCAGATCGATGCAGGTCGTCTCTTTCGAACATGATCATCAATGGTTGGAGTAGGCGGTCAATGCTGCGGCACCGAGCAATGCCGCATCATCCTCCGGAAGTGCCGAGAGCGACAGGTCAACGCGTCCCTGGTAGATGTTGAGGAGTCTCTTTCGGAATCTTTCGCGTAGCGGGGCCATCAATAGGTCGCCGTTCCGCGCGATGCCACCGAACAGCACGATGCGCTGCGGTCCTGTGACGCATACCGCATTGGCCAATCCCACGGCAAGATGGTCCGCTGTCATGCTGAATGTCCGCAGTGCGATGGGGTCGCCACCCTGGGCTGCTTCGGCGATGGGCAGCACGCCATCGCTGGCCAGAAGGCCTTCACCTTCCTTGATCCCGGATAATTCCGAATAGGTGCGCCGCATGCCGCGGATGCTCACGTATGCCTCCAGACAACCCTGGCGCCCACAGGTGCATGACCTGCCGTCCACATGCAATGTCATATGTCCCAGTTCACCGGCGTTACCAGCGCTCCCAAGCACCAGGTGGCCGTTCACGATGAAGCCGCTGCCCACCCCCGTGCCCAACGTCACCACAAGCAGATCTTTCATGCCCCGGCCAGCGCCGAAACGCCATTCACCCAATGCCGCCGCGTTGGCATCATTGCCCAATGTGCATGGCACTCCGGTCCGGTCGGCCATCATGCGTGCCAGGGGAACATCGTTCTTCCAAGGCAGGTTGGGCGCCATCTCGATGATGCCTTTGAGCTGGTTGGCATTGGGCGCACCGATGCCGATCGCAGTGATCGCCTGTCCTTGTCCGGCAGCGAGATGCATCAGCGTTTCGGCCAAAGCATCAGAGAAGGCGTGCTCATCGGCATGGCCGGCGGTGGAGATGCGTGCACGTGCCACGATCCGTTCTTCGTTCACCAGCCCGATCTTGCTGGTGGTGCCACCGATATCGATCCCTGCGATCATGTGGTCCGTGTGTCGTAGCGCAATGCGAAGTGAACGATATAGGCATAACAGACCAGTACCAATGTGAACGCCGCCTGGAAACCAAAGCCGTCGGCGAGCCAACCAAGCATGGGTGGGATCAATGCGCCGCCACAGATCGCCGTGCAAAGGATCCCTGAGCCCTGTGGCTTCAACACCCCCAGCCCTTCGATGGCATTCGTGAAGATGGTGGGGAACATGATGGAGTTGAATAGACCTACCGCCAGTATGCTCCACATTGCCACCAGGCCTTGTGAATTCATGGAGATGACGATCAAAGCGATGGCCGACATCCCGAACAATGCCAATACCATGCTGGGCCGGAAGATGCGTGTAAGCCAGGCGCCGATGAACCGTCCCACCATCGCACCGCCCCAATAGAGCGCCACGAACGCACCCGCCACAGCCTTGCCATCCACCTCCGCCAGTGGTCTGCCCAGTATGCCCGATGCCATGGCGGAAAGGCGGGTATTCTGGCCAATGATCTCGGGCAAGTTCAGACTGAGGAAGTAGCTCACCAGGTAACTGCCAATGGCCACCTCCGCACCCACGTACAGGAAGATCCCCATGGCGCCCCACATCAATCGTGGCCGCTTCAATGCTTCGGCATAGGTCCCGGTGGAAGCCGTTCCGCCCACTCCGGGTAGCCGCACCAAGCGGACGGCCACCGCAACGATGAACAGGACACCCGCGATGATGATGAAGGGAAGCTGCACGGCAGAGGCTTCCGCTTCGAGATAGGACTTGCGTCCAGCGCCATCGAGAATGCTCAAGGCCTTCGTGTCGAGGATCCGGTCGCTGAGGAGGAACATGGCCCCCACGATCGGTGCGATCGTGGTACCCACAGAGTTGAAGGCCTGGGCCAGATTGAGGCGACTGCTGGCCGTTCGCTCATCGCCCAGCACGGCAACGTATGGGTTGGCGGCCACCTGCAACACCGTCATGCCTGCCGCCAGCACAAAGGTCCCGAGTAGGAACAGCGGGAATAGACGCCAGCCCGCAGCGGGCCAGAACAGCAGGCAGCCGATGCCCATCGTGGTGAGCCCGGCGATCATTCCGTTGCGGTAGCCGATGCGCGAGAGCAGCGCACCGGAAGGGATGGAGAACAGTCCGTAGGCGATGAAGAATGCGAACTGCACCAACCCGGCCTGGAAGTACGTCAGTGCGAAGATCTCACGCAGGCGTGGGATAAGCGCATCCACCAGCACGGTGATGAAGCCCCAGAGAAAGAACAGCGCGGTGACCACCACAAGGGGCAGCAGGGTGGAGCGATCAGGGGCGATGCTACGCATTGGAGAAAGCCAAAGATGGGCGTTACATTGCCAACATCACCTCAGAGATCACATGGGCCACGACCGTCGTCAATTCATCAAACTCGGCCTGGCGGGTGGTGCCGCGCTCGCCGCTGGATGCACCACCGTGGAGGGACCTGACTCCAGCCTGCCGCGGCCCGCGGCACAGGGTGGAGGTGGTCCGATACTGCTATCGACCTGGAATCATGGGCTGATCGCCAATGACCATGCGAAGCGTTCCCTGGATGGGGGCGGCAGCATCCTCGATGCAGTGGAACAGGGCGTTGCAGTGGTGGAAGCGGACTTCACCAATCGCAGTGTGGGGCTTGGCGGCTGGCCGGATCGCGATGGCATCGTGACACTCGATGCGTGCATCATGGACCATGGGGGACGAGCGGGTTCCGTCGCCTTCATACAACGTTTCCAACATCCCATCCGCATCGCGCGGGCGGTGATGGAGCGCACGCCCCATGTGATGCTCGTGGGCAGCGGTGCCGAGCGTTGGGCCCGCGAGAATGGCTTCAGCAATATCGATGTGGAGATCCCTGAAGTACGACAGGCGTGGCGCGAATGGCTTGAAAAGGGTGAGTACAAGCCGGTTGCGAATATCGAGAACCACGACACGATCGGAATGCTCGGTCTCGCAGCGGATGGCACCATGGCTGGCAGTTGCACCACGAGTGGGCTGGCATGGAAGGTCCATGGCCGCGTGGGTGATTCGCCGATCATCGGGGCGGGCTTGTTCGTGGATGGTGATGTGGGTGCAGCTTGTGCGACCGGTGTAGGCGAATTGGTGATCCGCACCGTGGGAAGCCATGCCGTGGTGGAACTTATGCGCCAGGGTGCGGAGCCCGCCGATGCCTGCCGGGAAGCCGTTGGTCGCATCCTGAAAAAAAATCCGGATCTGGGTGACCAACAGGTGGGGTTCCTGGCACTGCGCCGGGATGGTGCCATCGGAGCATGGAGCCTTCATCCGGGCTTCAACTATGCCATTACGGACAAGAATGGAACGCGACTGGAGGACAGTCCACACGACCACGCTGTCGATCCGTCCTCCTGAAACATCTGCCCCGGCTTACCAACCTGCGGTGAGCAGGTCCAGCAGCGCGGCATCCTGACCAAGACTGCGCCCTGAACCGGCTTTGTAAGCATCCGCCGCCTTGGTCATTTTGGCGCGCTGTTCAGATACGGCACCGGACGGCGCGGCATGCACCAGTGACATATTCCGCATCAGCTCATCCGCAGTGACCACATGGCCGGTGCTCACGGGTTCGGCTGCTGCGGGCACCTGTGCATCTTCAGCCACTTCTGCTTCGTCAAGATCGGCCATGGCCCCGGCCGAGCGGGTGAAGTATTCCATCTCCTCCGCTTCAGACCCCTTCAATGCTTCTTCCTTCACCCCGCTCGATAAGGACGGTGATGGCGGGGTGCTTCGCTCCAACACAATGCGCGATGTCACGGTATCAAGCGTCCGGTCACTACTATTATCCTTACGGGCATCCAGCAACGGGGTGCTTTCCTGCTGCCGCAACGGCTTCACTTCGGCGAGTCCCTGCCCAACACCGCCATCGCCGATCCAACGTACCACCGCCACGCTGCTCATCACCAGAACGGCCAAGGTCCCAAGCGCAATGGCAGGGCGTACCCAGGCTGCCGCGGCCGGTGGCCAAAACGCATTGGCCAGGACATTCAGCCAGATGCGCCAGTGCGGTCGTTGCTCGCGCTGAAAAGCCTCCAGTACCGCGGCACGCACACGCGGGTCCGCTTCCGGGGGGCCGGGCCTGGAAGGGTCATCGGCCATTGTGCGCAACAGTTCGCGCATGGCGCGGTATTCCTCCGGCCCGCTGACATGGCGCAACACATAGGCCCGCTCCTCCTCCAGCAGCGCGTCAAAATCCCGCTCGCGCAGCAGGATCTCGATGTCCTCAGGGTCGTATCGTTCGTGACGTTCCATCGTTCAGTGTGGCATGTGGGCTGAATTCCTTGAGGCGTTCGGCCAGTTTTTTCAAAGTGTAGAAGATCCGTGATTTCACCGTGCCCTCCGAGCAGTTGAAGACCGCAGCGATCTCCTTGATGGCCATGTCCTCCTCGAAGCGCATGATGAAGGTGGCTTTGTGATCGGGGTCCAGACGATCCAACTCCCCTTGCAGGCGCTGGCGAAAATGCGCGTGGTCCACGGCCCGTCCTGCGTTGGGCTCCACGCGGTCCGATCCGTTGCGCAAGTGGGTCTCGGCCTGCTTCACCACGGCATGGTGGCGGTAGGCGTTCTTGCACATGTTGTTCGCAACGCTGAAAAGCCAGGTGGTGAATGGCCGGGAGGGATCGTAGCTCGTGGGCCGCTGCGCCAGTTTGGTGAAGAGTTCCTGCAGATGGTCCTGCGCCAGATCATGGTCCTGCCACAACATGCGGTGGAAATAGCCCAGCAGCCTGCGGTGATACCGGTCATACACGGCTGCAAAGGCGCGCTTATCGCCACGCACCACGAGCGCCATCAGGCGTTCATCGCCCAATTCGTGGTATGGTCCGCCGTACGATCCCATGCTTCAATGTTCCAGCACGCCGGTGCTATACAGCCTGTCTGTGGCCTGGTAGGCACGGGCCAATGCGCGCAGTTCATGCTCCAGGAGGGCGCTGTTGCGTTCATCGCCCATGGTACGGTAGTGTCTGAGCAGCACGGCCCCCGGCAGCAGGTAGTTCGTGCCCAACGGCCCCGCCTCGGTGGTCTTGTTCATTTTGCTCCAATGCTCCTTTAGCACCGGGATATTGTCGATCGGTACATCGTTGTAACGCAGTGCCATGCCGGTGACATATACCCGGTCCCGCAGGAGTGCGATGCGGTCCGGCCCCAGCGCGATCGAAAGGAACACCGGCCTGTCGGTCGCCTGTGCGAGCAGTTCGATGAATTTCGACCCATGGTCAGGGACCGTTCCCCTGGCACCCGCCTTACCCCATATGCGGTGCCGGTAAGCCGCGTCCACCAACATTCGCATGTCCACGGTAAGCACATCCCGGCGGTGCCCTTCACCGAATTGTCGTGCCCATATAGGGTAGGCGTCCATTTCCCCGGCTGCGATCAGGATAGCGCCCTGGTCCACCGAGCGAAGGATATCGTCGGCCAGTGCCCACAGCCCTTCGGCCACCCCGGCTTGCTGGCGCAGCGCCTTGCCATGCCTCATCATGGCATTGTCATCGGCGCGCCGCGCGGCGTCCACCAACAGCGGGGCGATCAGCTCCGGCCGGTCGTAGTCACGGGCCTTGGCAAGGTCCAGGTGCATGAATGCGCCTGGAGCCGGGAACTCCAGGTGGAAGCGGGCCAGGTGTGTCTCGAATGAATTGGGATCGACCGCTGCGATGTCCTCTGCCAGGGTCCTTAAGTTCTTGCGATCGGCGGGTGGCAGTTCACCCTTGTTGCGCGCCAAAGCCTCGTTGCGTGCGCTTCGGAATTTGTTCAGCCGGGCTTGCTGGTCCCCTGGGTGCTCCTCCACTATGGCGGACCAGAGATCCACGTCATGGCGGAGGTCGGCGGGCCGCCAGCCGCCCTGCACGGCGTCGTTCATCACCGGGGCACGCTGCTGGGGCTGCACCTGCGCCATGGCCCGGTTGGTCCAGCAGAGCAGTAGGGCGGGCGTCAGAAGAAAGAAGATGCGCATGGGCGATCGGGATCCGTGTAACCGTACACGCTCCGTGCCGGAAGGTTCGATCCCGGAGGTGCGTCTACCTTTGTAAAGTAAGCCCATGCCGAGCGAGGAAGCGATGGACCGATTGCGGATGCGTCTCAACGAGGTGCACGAGTGGCCATCGGTGTACATGTTCAAGATGATCTTCGAACCGGACGAGGAACGTTTGAAGGCTGTGCTGGGCCTGTTCCCGCCGGAGAGTGAAGTGTTGCGCAAATATTCCAGCGGCGGCAAATACCTGAGCATTACCGTGCGCGAGGTGATGATGAATGCGGATGAAGTGGTGAAGCGCTACGAAGAAGCCTCCAATATTGGGGGGGTCATCATCCTGTGAACATGGACCTGGAGACCCTGCGAACGGCGTTGATCATCACGCTTTCCATCGCGTTGGTACTGGTGTTGTGGCGCCGGTTCCGGGATCATGTGGTGCGGCGCGACCTGCCGGTCGTATCGCATGCGGAATTGATCACCCTGGAGGTGATGTACCACCCGGCCCGGCTGCGCGTTCACTTGAAAGTGCCAGGACAGCAGACCGTACATACCGCCCTGCTCGATGTGGAGCACCAGATGGTCCATCACTGGCCGCAGAGAGATCTGGCCACCGGGGAGCACCTGCTGGAACAGGACCTGCCCGACCTGCGTGATGGAGGTTATTACCTGGAGATGCGCACCGACACGCAACGGACCGTGCGCCTCTTTCGTCTTCGTCACGCATGATGCGCAGGACCGCCTTCATTGGATCGTTGATACTGGCCCCATGGATGGGCTTCTCGCAGGGTGGAGCGCGCCTGCCGGATGTGTCGCCCACGGTGAAAGCAGCGCTGGTGTTGCCCGTGCCCCTGGGTAATCCTTTGTTCAACAGCGTGACAGAGACCCTGGGGCAGTTGGATGCCGTGTTCCAGGTCCCGCTATGGAAAGGGCTTGGGGTGGGAGTGGGGGCGAAGATGACCTGGTTCGGTGTGAAGGAGCGTGCCCTTGCACCGCTGGTGACGCGCGGCGACATACGCAGGACCACCTTCACGGGCAAAGTACAATACGAGCAATATACCAGTGAGCGCACCTTTTACGAGTTGAGCGCCCGCGCAGGCCCCAGCACCTATGATTTCATTTGCCCCACGTGCTCCGATGACAGCCGCCGCACGGTGTTCCATTGGGCCCTCAACGCCACCTACTTCCTGCACGCCTCGGACAACCTAGCCTTCAGCCTTGGTTTGGGCTATGAAACGGATGCTACACGCTTCAGCGCGACCGATCTTGGCCTGGAAGGCTTCCCCGGGCGGATCGAAACAGCCGAAAGCGGCAACTTCCGGAACCTGTTGGTGAGCATGGGTTTCAGCACCCGGCTACGCCGCAGCGATGAGGGGCCACGCGGCTGGTGAGCTGATCCCCTGATCACGATGGATCTCCACCTTGGGCTGGTGGCTCTTCCTTATTGTCCCCGTCGGGCTTGCCCACCTTCTTCCGGCCCTTGGAGATCTTGATCACCAGGTCGGTTTTGTCCTTGTTGACACTCACGGTGATCTTGTCGCCTTCCTCCACCGTCTGATTCACGATCTCCTCTGCCAATGGGTCCTCCACAAAACGCTGGATGGCCCGCTTTAGCGGCCGTGCGCCGAACTTCTCATCGTAGCCCTTGTCCAGCAGGAAGTCCTTTGCTTCGTCGGTGAGCTTGATCTCGTAACCCAGATCGCCGATGCGCTTGTAAAGGTGGTCCAACTCGATGTCGATGATGAGGTGGATGTCCTCACGCTTCAGGGTGTTGAAGAAGACGATGTCGTCGATGCGGTTCAGGAATTCCGGGGAGAAGACCTTCTTGAGATTCTTCTCGATCACGCTGCGGCTATGCGCCTCCTGCGAAGCTGCGGTGGCCGTGGTGCCGAAGCCCACCCCCCGTCCGAAGTCGCTGAGCTCACGCGCCCCCAGGTTCGAGGTCATGATGATGATCGCGTTCTTGAAGTCGATGTGGCGGCCGAGGCTGTCGGTCATCTTGCCGTCATCGAGCACCTGCAGCAGCAGGTTGAACACGTCGGGGTGCGCCTTCTCGATCTCGTCCAGAAGCACGATCGAGTAGGGGCGACGGCGCACCTTTTCGGTGAGCTGCCCGCCTTCCTCATAGCCCACATATCCTGGCGGCGCACCGATCAGGCGGCTCACGGAGAATTTCTCCATGTACTCACTCATGTCGATGCGTATCAGAGAATCCTCTGAATCAAAGAGGTACCGGGCGAGTTCCTTGGCCAGTTGCGTCTTGCCCACGCCCGTGGGGCCCAGGAAGATGAAACTGCCGATCGGGCGCTTGGGGTCCTTCAGGCCGGCCCGGTTGCGCTGGATGGCCTTCACCACCTTGGCCACCGCATCCGGCTGGCCGATCACATTGCCCTGCATCTCCTCTTTCATCCGCCTCAGCTTGCCGCTTTCCTTCTCGGCGATGCGCGTCACCGGAATGCCGCTCATCATCGCCACCACTTCGGCCACATTCTCCTCGGTGACGGTGGTGCGGTTGCTCTTGCTTTCCTCCTCCCACTGCCGCTTGGCACGGTCCAGTTCCTCCAGCAACTGGCGTTCCTTGTCGCGCAGTTTGGCGGCCTCCTCGTAGCGCTGGCTGCGCACCACCTTGTTCTTCTCCTCCTTGATGTCCTCGATCTTCTGCTCGATCTCAAGGATGTTCTGCGGGACCACGATGTTGCTGATATGCACGCGGCTGCCGGCCTCGTCCAGCGCGTCGATCGCCTTGTCCGGCAAGTGCCGGTCGGTGATATAGCGGTTCGTCAGTTTCACACAGGCCTCCACGGCGCCCTCGGTGAAGAGCACGTGGTGGTGGTCCTCGTACTTCTCCTTGATGTTGTTCAGGATCTGGATGGTCTCATCCACCGTGGTGGGTTCCACCAGCACTTTCTGGAAACGGCGTTCCAGCGCACCATCCTTCTCTATGTATTGCCGGTATTCGTCCAGGGTGGTGGCACCGATGCACTGGATCTCGCCACGCGCCAGGGCGGGCTTGAACATGTTGCTCGCATCCAGGCTACCACTGGCCCCACCGGCCCCTACGATGGTATGGATCTCATCGATGAAGAGGATGACATCCGGGCTGTTCTCCAATTCATTCATCACAGCCTTCATGCGCTCCTCGAACTGGCCTCGGTATTTGGTGCCCGCCACGAGGCTGGCGATGTCCAGGGCCACGATGCGCTTGTTGAAGAGTACACGGCTCACCTTCCGCTGGATGATGCGCAGGGCCAGGCCCTCGGCGATGGCGCTCTTACCCACACCAGGTTCACCGATCAGGACGGGATTGTTCTTCTTGCGGCGGCTTAGTACCTGGCTCACCCGCTCGATCTCCTTCTCGCGGCCCACGATCGGGTCCAGTTTGCCGTCCTCTGCCAGTTTGGTGAGGTCCCTGCCGAAATTGTCCAACACGGGGGTCTTGCTCTTGGCATCGCCCTGCTTGCGCCCACCACCGCCCTGTGCGAACCCTCCGGCATTCTCGTCGTCATCGTCGTCGGCGCTCTGCGGCGCCTGTGCCTTGGGAGGCTTGCTGGTGTACGTGCCGGGATCGTTGGCACCACCATCGGCCAGGATGGCATCCACGGCTTGCTTCACGTTCTCATAATCCACATGGAACAGGTGCAACGTGCGGGTGGCCAGATTGTCCTCGTCCTTCAGCATGCTCAGCAGCAGATGCTCCGTATCGATATGTGGGCTCTTGAAAAGCTTGGCCTCCAGGTAGGTGATCTTCAGCATCTTCTCGGCCTGCTTCACCAAGCCCAGCTTGTCCTTGCTGGGAGCGGGTACCGGGCTTGCGGGTGCCATGGACGACTCCAGGCGCTTGCGCAACTCCTCGGGTTCCACCCCCAGACGCCTGAGGATGCGCACGGCGTTGCCGCCCTCATCGAGGATGATGCCCAACAGGATGTGTTCGATGCCGATATGGTCGTGGCCCAGACGCAACGCCTCGTTCCGGCTGTTGGTCATCACTGCCCTGACCTGTGGTGAGAATTTGGCGTCCATGCGTTGGTGTCGTGTGCTTCAGTTTCTTGCATCCAGCCCGAAGGCCGTCCGAGGGTGCCAAGTTAGGCCCGCTGATGTGCGGGGCAAGCTATTCAACGGCCTGGTCGGCGGCCTGTTCGCGGCCCTTCCTTTTATCCACACGGCCCTGTGCGGTCGTTATCCACATGGTGCTTGGTGGTTGTGGATAAAAACAGGGTCGGCAGCATGGCTTGAACGGACTACTTTCGGGCTCCCTTTCTGGAGGCCCGGGACACAAGGATCGGGCCAGTGACGAACTGACAGAACATGAGCGACGGAGAGAAGATCATTCAGATCAACATCGAGAACGAAATGCGCACCGCCTACATCGATTATTCGATGTCGGTGATCGTGAGCCGGGCCCTGCCCGATGTGCGCGACGGATTGAAGCCGGTACACCGCCGCGTGCTCTATGGCATGCAGGACCTGGGGGTCTTGAGCAACAGGCCTTACAAGAAAAGCGCCCGCATCGTGGGTGAGGTGCTCGGCAAGTACCACCCGCACGGCGACAGCAGCGTGTACGATGCCATGGTGCGTATGGCCCAGGAGTGGAGCCTGCGCTATCCATTGGTGGACGGCCAGGGGAACTTTGGCAGTCTCGATGGTGACAGCCCGGCGGCCATGCGATACACCGAGGCGCGCCTGAAGAAGATCGCCGAGGAGGTGCTCGCCGATCTCGACAAGGAGACAGTGGACATGCGTCCCAACTTCGACGATACGCTGATGGAACCCAGCGTAATGCCGACCCGCATCCCCAACCTTCTGGTGAATGGCGCGGCGGGCATCGCCGTGGGTATGGCCACCAACATGCCCCCGCACAACCTCAGTGAGGTCTGCGACGGGATCATGGCATACATCGACGACAAGGACATCGACACGGAGGGCCTGATGCAGCATATCAAAGGCCCTGACTTCCCCACAGGTGGCGTGATCCGTGGTACGGAAGGGATCCGCGAGGCCTATGAGACCGGGCGCGGCAAGGTGGTGTTACGGGCCAAGTGCCATATCGAGGAGGACGATAAGTCCGGGCGTGAGACCATCATCTGTACGGAGATACCCTTCCAGACCAACAAGGCCGTGCAACTTGTGAAAGGTGTGGCCGACCTGGTGAACGACAAGAAGATCGAAGGCCTCAGCGATGTCAACGACTACAGTGATCGCAACGGCATCCGCATCGCGTATGAAGTGAAGCGCGAGGCCATGGGTACGGTGGTCCTCAACCAGTTGTACAAGTACAGTTCCCTGCAGACGAGCTTCAGCGTGAACAACATCGCGTTGGTGGGGGGCAGGCCCATGCTCCTTGGGCTCAAGGAGATGATCGTCCGTTTCGTGGATCACCGGCACGATGTTGTGGTGCGCCGCACGAAGTATGATCTGCGCAAGGCCGAGGAACGCGCCCACATCCTGGAGGGACTGCTGATCGCATTGGACCACCTGGATGCCGTGATCGCGTTGATCCGCGCCAGCCAGACCCCGGACGAGGCCCGGGAAGGCCTGATGAAGGAATTCGGTCTTTCCGAGATCCAGGCGCGTGCGATCCTCGACATGCGATTGCAGCGCCTCACGGGCCTGGAACGCGACAAGATCCGCGAGGAACATGCCGAATTGATGAAGACCATCGCCTACCTCAAGAGCGTACTCGCCGACGAGGGCCTTCGGATGAAGATCATCAAGGATGAGACCCTGGAGATCAAGGAGAAATATGGCGACAAGCGCCGCACCCAGATCCTGGAGTCCAGTGGCGACATGCGCATGGAGGACCTCATCGCGGACGAAGCCGTGGTGGTCACCATCAGCCATCTGGGCTACATCAAACGGACCAGCCTCCACGAGTTCCGCACACAGAGCCGTGGCGGTGTGGGAAGCAGGGGCAGCACCACCCGTGACGAGGATTTCCTGGAGCACCTGTTCGTGGCCACCAACCACAACTACCTGCTCATCTTCACACGGAACGGCCGCTGCTACTGGATGCGCGTATTCGACATCCCGGAAGGCACCCGTCAGAGCAAGGGCAGGGCCATCCAGAACCTGGTGCAGATCGAGGGGGAAGACAAGGTGGTGGCCTACCTCAATGTCACAGACTTGAAGGATCAGGAGCACCTGGACAAGCACTTCGTAGTGCTCTGCACCAAGAAGGGTGTGATCAAGAAGACGACGCTGGAAGCCTACAGCCGCCCGCGTGCGAATGGCATCATCGCCGTGGGTATCCGGGAGGGCGACGAACTTCTGGAGGCCAAGCTCACCAATGGCACAAGCCACATCATTCTGGCCAGTCGCGAGGGCCGTGCGGTGCATTTCGAAGAAGGGGACGTACGACCCATGGGCCGCAATGCCAGCGGGGTGCGCGGCATGAACCTCGGGAGCGGTGCGAAGAACGAGGTCATTGGCATGATCGCCGTGGACAGTGCGGAACTATCCACCCGGCAGGTGCTTGTGGTCAGTGAGAAGGGTTACGGCAAACGTTCCTCCATACTGGATGAGGATGGCGAGTACGCTTACCGTATGGTGAATCGCGGCGGCAAGGGCGTGAAGACCCTGCAGGTGACGGACAAGACCGGTGGGCTGATCGCTATCAAGGACGTGAAGGACGACGACCAATTGATGATCATCAACCGCAGTGGCCTCACCATCCGAATGGGACTGGATGAAATGCGCATACTGGGCCGGGCCACACAGGGTGTGCGGCTGATCGAGCTGCGCAAGAACGACCAGATCGCCGCCGTGGCCAAGATCGACAGCGATCTGAAGGAGGAGGAAGGCGCTGCGGATCCCGGCCAGGATGGTGAAGCATTGAATGGCACCGATGTTGCGCATACAGACGCCACGGAATAAGCAGCACCGCTGAAAGGAAACATACCATGAAGACCACCCTGACCATAGGGCTCGCGTTCGCCACACTGGGTCTTGCCCTGCCGCGGCAGGCAGGCGCCCAGAACGTGAACGTGGTGAATGCCTACAACCACATGAAGAGCGGTGAGCTTGCCAAGGCCGCCGAATACATCGAACCTGCGATCTCTGATGCCAAGACCGGCGCCAGCGAGAAGACGTGGCGTTACCGGGGAGACATCTACCGCCTGATCGCCTCCAGCGAGGATCAGGACCTGCGGAAGCAGTTCCCGGATGCATTGGACAAGGCGATCGACAGCTACCTGCGGGCCAACGAGCTGGACACCAAGGGCAGCTACAAGATCGATAACGTGAAGGCCCTGGGCGCCTTGCAGGGCATGAGCCTGAATGCGGGCAACGATGCGTTCACCGCCAAGGATTATGGCCGCGCTGTCCATCTCTACGGTAATTCCGAACGCATCGCCAGCGCCTTTGGCCAGGTGGACACCAATGCGATCTTCAATTCAGCACTGGCGCATGAGTCCAAGGGTGATGCGGACATGGCGATCAAGCGCTACCGTGAAACGCTGGCACTGGGGTATACCAGGCCGGAGATCTACCGGTACATCGCCAGCCTTCAGCGCAAAGCCGAAGATCGTGAAGCGGCCATCGCGACCACCAAGGAAGGCATGGCAGCCTTCCCGGACGACAAGGACTTGATCCTGGACCTGATGAGCGATCTGCTCATCGTGGACCGGTCTGAGGAAGCAGAGGGGATCGTGAAGCTGGCCCTGGAAAAGGACCCGGACAATGCCGTGCTCCATTCGGTGGAAGGAAGCCTATTCGACAAGAAGGCCAATGCCGCCATGGAAGCCGGCGATGAAGCCGGCATGAAGAAGTGGTACGAACTGGCCGAGGAGGCCTACAAGAAAAGTATCGCCAAGGACGCCACGTTCTTCGATGCCTACTTCAACATCGGTGTGTTGTACAACAACCGCGCGGCCTTCGAGTATGAGAAATGCAACAAGATCAAGAGCGACACCGAGTACATGAAGTGCAAGAAGGTCGCTGATGACATCTATCTGAAGGCCAAACC
Organism: Flavobacteriales bacterium; assembly: GCA_041747675.1. Lineage (GTDB taxonomy): Bacteria > Bacteroidota > Bacteroidia > Flavobacteriales_F > PHOS-HE28 > PHOS-HE28. The sequence continues at coordinate 79,111 of JBGTES010000024.1, read as the reverse complement.
CTACTTCGAGCAGGCGCACGAACTACGTCCGGATGACAAGCAGACCATCAACCAGTTGATGAAGCTGTACGCCAAGACGAATGATCAGGAGAAGTACCAGAAGATGAAGGATAAGCTGGGTAATTGACCCTCCTGCTGAACTTGTGAGAGGCCGCTTCCGTGAGGGGGCGGCTTTTTCTTTGTGATCTGGTGGACTGCTTCAGCAGGAGGGAGGTGTCCTTCAACGCATGGCCCGGTGCTGCGCACATGGCTAGAAGACCCATTGCATGCATCCGGATCCCGATACACCGTGTGCAGTGTTGAGAACTGCCGGACCCCTTTGACACGGATCCCTTCCACCCCCGGGTAGCTTTGTCGCCATGGCACGCATGTGGCACATGCCATGTGCGGTTCCGCCGCGTTATCATTCCATGGAGCATCCTTCACGTGTCCTATTCCTGATCATCGCAGGTGGCATGGCCCTGAGCGGTTCGCAGGCTCCAGAACCTCCGGAGCAAGCTGCCCGTCATGATACGGTAGCGGCGGTGCCCCTGCCTCCACCCTTCCTCGTGGGACCTACGCCTTGGGCCGATTCAGTTCTGGCCACCTTGTCGTTGGAGGAACAGATCGCCCAGTTGATGATGGTGGCGGCATACAGCAATAAGAATGCGAAGCACGAGGCCGAGTTGGAGGAATTGGTGCGTCATCAGAACATCGGAGGACTGATCTTTTTCCAGGGCGGCCCCGTGCGCCAGGCGCGGCTCACCGAACGTTTGCAGCAAGTGGCCAAGACCCCATTGCTGCTGGGTATGGACCTGGAATGGGGCTTGAGCATGCGGCTGGACAGCACGTTGCGTTTCCCACGCCAGATGGCATTGGGTGCACATCGCGACGAGGCGCTGATCGAGGCGATGGGCCTGGAGATCGCGCGGCAGATGCAGCGCATCGGAGTGCATGTGAGTTTCAGTCCCGTGGTGGACGTGAACAACAATCCGCGTAATCCGGTGATCAACGACCGCAGCTTCGGGGAGGACCGCGCGAACGTCACACGCAAGGGCATCGCATATATGCGGGGCCTGCAGGCTGGTGGCGTGCTTGCCGTGGCCAAACATTTCCCGGGTCATGGCGATGTGGAGAGCGATTCACACCATACCCTGCCATTCATCGGCCATCCACGCCCACGCCTCGATTCATTGGAACTCTGGCCGTTCCGTGAGATGACGGGTGCAGGGCTCTCCGCAGTGATGGTGGCCCATCTGGAAGTAGCCGCACTGGACAGCACCAAGGGTCTTCCAAGCACACTCAGCAAGCCCATCATCAACGGCCTGCTCCTTGGTGATCTGGGATTCCAGGGCCTGGTCTTCACCGACGCGTTGAACATGAAGGGCGTGGCGGATGCCGAGAAACCGGGAGAGATCGAATTGCGTGCGCTCCTCGCCGGCAATGACGTGATGCTCTTCCCCCAGGACCCGATCAAGGCGATCGCGCGGATCAAAAAGGCGGTGGCCAATGGCGAGGTGGACAGCGCACGCATCGCGCATAGCTGCTTGAAGATCCTTCGCGCAAAGGAATGGGCCGGCCTCGCCCGACGTGTACCAATGGTCTTGAACGGCATCGCGGATGACATGGACAACGCCGAGGCACGCTCGCTGCGCAGGAATCTTTATGATGCTTCCATCACCGTGGTGAACGATCACCACGGCTTGTTGCCGTTGCGCGGATCGACCTTGCCGAAAGCGGAACGCATCGCCTCGCTGGTGATCGGCGATCGGCAGGACAACACCTTCCAGCGTGCGTTGAAGCGCCATGCAGAGGTGGCCACGTTCAGCTGTGACAAGGCGATCGGCATGGACGCCTTGCAGAAGCTCCTCAAGGAACTTGAACCCTTCGACCGGGTGATCGTGTCGGTGCACGGTACCACCTGGCGTGGCGCCAAGGAATACGGCATCCCGGAGACCGCTTTCGATATCGTGCGTGCGGTGGCCGCCCGCAAACGAACGGTGTATGTCCACTTCGCCAACCCCTACAGGCTTTCCAAGGCACACGGGCCGCAGTTGATGGCCACGACCGTGGTGGCCTATGAAGAAACCGATGATGCGATGGAGGCTGTGGCCGACGTGATCTTTGGGGCCACCGGATCGAGTGGGCGTCTGCCGGTGACCGCCTCGGCCATGTTCCGCTCCGGCGATGGCCTGGCGTTGCGGCCCATCGGACGTCTTCGCCATGGCCCACCCGAGGCGGTGGGCATTCGGTCCGCCATGCTGGCGCCGATCGACAACATCGCTCTGGAAGGCATCGCTTCCAAAGCATATCCCGGCTGCCAGGTGGTGGTGGTGTTGGAGGGACAGGTGATCGTGGACCGCACTTATGGCCACCATACCTACGATGGCACCCGACCGGTACGCAACGACGATATCTATGATCTGGCATCCATCACCAAGGTGGCCGCCACCACGCTGGCGCTGATGAAGCTGGTGGATGAAGGTACCGTGGCCGTTAACGACCCGCTTGGCCAACATCTTCCTGAACTGGAGAAGAGCCATCCGAAGCATGCGCGCATGACGATCCGCGATATCCTCACGCATCAGGCGGGGCTGAAAGCCTTCGTTCCCTTCCACACCAGGATCCGGAAGAACGGCGGTTTCAAGCCAGGTCTCGTAAGCGATACACGAAGCGACGAGTTCCCGATCCGCATGGCCGAAGGGCTGTACCTGAACCATGCATACACGGACAGCCTGTTGCGCTGGGTGCTCGACACCCCGTTGAATGACAAGGGCGATTACCTGTATAGCGACATGGGCTACTACCTGCTACAGGCCATTGTGGAGCGCCACGCGGGCATGCCATTGGAGCGCTACGTCGAGGAGCATTTCTACCGTCCCATGGGCGCGGTCACGCTGGGTTACCGGCCGTTGGAGCGCTTTCCGAAGGACCGCATCGCACCCACCGAGAACGACACCCTCTTCCGCGAACGGCTCATTCAGGGTGATGTACATGACCCTGGCGCGGCCATGAAGGGCGGCGTGGCCGGTCATGCGGGGCTGTTCGGCAGTGCGTATGATCTGGCGAAGGTGATGTGGATGCTCGTTGAAGGCGGAACCTATGGCGGACATCGCTATTTCAGCGAGGCCACCGTGAAGGAGTTCACCAAGTGCCAGTTCTGCAAGCCCGATGGCAGTGGCAACCGGCGTGCGCTGGGATTCGACCGGCCGGTATCAGGTGGCAAGGGACCCACCTGTGACTGTGTGAGTTTCGCCAGTTTCGGGCATACCGGATTCACGGGCACCATGGCATGGGCCGATCCCGAAAGCCGCGTGGTCTATGTCTTCCTCAGCAACCGGGTACACCCCGATGCGGAACCAAACAAGCTTGTGAAGTCCGGCATCCGCACCCGCATCCAGGAAGTGGTGCATGCCGCGGTGGCGGGCAGGGTGGTGGTGGAGGCCCTGCCGATGGTGGGCCGGTGACGTTGGGGCGATCACACGATCTTCCCATCATCCATCGTGATGATCCGGTCTGTTCGTCCAGCGAATTCATCATCGTGCGTTACGATCAACAGGCTCTGGCCCCTGGCGGCGAGGTCCTTGAAGATGTCGAAGACAATGGCGCTGTTGCGGCTGTCCAGGTTACCCGTGGGCTCATCGCACATGAGGATCAAGGGGTCATTGATCAGTGAACGTGCAATGGCCACGCGTTGTTTTTGGCCGCCGCTGACCTGGTTCGCCCCCTTGTGCGCCTGATCTTCAATGCCCAACATGCGCAGACGTTCCATGGCGCGGTGTTCCACTTCCTCCGCATTGTAGCGGCCCAGCTTCAAGCCTGGCAGCATCACGTTCTTCAGCACACTGAACTCGCTGATGAGATAGTGGAATTGGAACACGAAACCGATCTTCTCGTTGCGGAGACGGCTCAGGTGCTCGTGGTCCTGGCCCGTCACCATCGCACCGTCCAGCAGAAGCTCCCCTTCGTATTCGGTGTCCATGGTGCTGAGGATGTACAGCAGCGTGCTCTTGCCACAGCCGCTTTTTCCCACCACGCTCACGAACTCGCCCCGCTGCACCATCAGGTCCACCTCCTTCAGCACCTGCAAGGTCACAGGGTCATGGAAATACTTGCTGACCTTTCTGGTCTCGATGACGGGGTCGCCTTTGCTCATGGGTTCCAACGCTTGTGCTGGGTGCCGTTCACATCAGGTTCTCCCAATGGGTGCCTGAGTGTGTGGATTCAAGGGTACTCCCGATCATCACTTCGGTAGTTCAAGTTCTCGCACCCTTGGACCCTCGCACCCTTGGAATTTTTCATTTGCCACGGATGATCTCCACCGGATCGATCTTGCTCGCCTTGCGCGCAGGGAACCAACCGGCCACGAAGGTGGTGACCAACGCGAAGGTGATGCCGATGAAGTAGTATTTCGGATGGTGGTCCACTGGATAGGTGGAGATGGTGGGGAGGGCCTCCATCTCGAAGGGGATGCTGCTGATGAGGCTGGCGAGTACCCAGCCCAGGAGAATGCCCACCAAGCCCCCGCATACCCCGATGATCAATGATAGGTTGATGAAGATGGTGCGCACGTCCCCACCGCTGAAACCCGTGGCCTTCAAAATGGCAATGGCATCCAACTTCTCGTAAATGAGCATGTTGAGGATGTTGTAGATACCGAACCCGGCCACCACCAGCAACACCACGCTCACCACGTAGGAGATCGTATTCCTTACCGAACTGCCGGTCTCGAATTGTGCATTGGCCGTCTGGATGTCCAGTGCCTCCACCCCGAAGCGCAAGGCGAATTCGCGTGCCATGGCAGGAGCCAGCTCAAGGTGGTACAGGCGTACCTGGATATCGGTGATGTAGCTGCGGGGCTGCACCAACAGGTTCTGGACCGTGGAAAGCGTGGCGTAGCACTGCACGTTGTCGAAGTCGGCCATGCCACTTTGGTAGAATCCCAGGACCTTGAGCATGTTGCGATCCCCTTGTATGGTGGTGATATGCACCACATCGCCGATCTCCACCTGCATCTTGTCCGCCAGTCCCTTGCCAAGCACGATCCCGTTGCCACTCTGTGCGAGGTCCTCCACCGTGCAGCCCAGCAGGTAATCGCTGAAGTGCAGAAGACGGTCTTCCTCCATGGGTTCGATGCCATTCACCACACCGTTCAATTCGATGGTGCCTACGTTGAACAGGACCTGTGCCACCACCTTGGGCGCGATGCCCTTCACGCGTTCATCATGCCGCAGGGCATCCATGATGCCCAAAGCGTTGCGAACGCGTGCCTGCTCAGCCTTGGGCTTGATGCGACGGATGAAATGATGTGCCTCCCCGTTCCCCGCCGCTCCATGTTGCTCGAAAGCGATCTCCAATGGTTGTTGGTCGGCGGGACGCACCTCGTTGTACAGTCGTACATCGGGAGTGCGGTTCAGGATCAAACCATCCAGCAGGCCATTGAGCCCATTCATGAAACCGCTGAGGGCGATGTACATGGCGATGCTGAATGTGACGCCCACAGCCGCCACGATGCTCTGGCGCAAGCGGGCCAGCAGCAGGGTGGTGGAAATACCAAGGAGCAGACGTAGACCCATGGCCGGTCAGGGACGGAAGATCTTGGTGCTACTGTCGATGCCCGCCAGGATCTCCACTCGTCGCAGGTCGCGCAGGCCCACCTCCACCTCGGTCCGTTCATCCTCGCCCGTCAGCACATAACGGCCATCCACCAGATAGGCTGCGGGGATGGTGAGGGCCTGTTCCTTGCGATCGATCACCACGTTGGCCTCCAGTGTCAGGTTGGGGTAGAGGCGGGGTGGCGGGTCCTTGAACACAGCTTCCACGGTGAAGGTGCGGCTGCGCTCATTCATCATCGGGTCCGCATGCGTGATGGTGGCTTCCATCACACGGTCCTTGTAGCTGTCCATGTTCACCCAGACCGTCTGGCCTGGGGAGATGCGCACGATGTCGTACTCGTCCACCTGAAGTTCAAGCACGAAGGCATCCGCCCTGCCCACGATGGCAAGTGGCCGCTGGGTGGTGGCCAGTTCCCCGCGCTCGATGAGTACATCGTACACCCGTCCGTCGATCAGGCTGCGCACTGTGTGGTCACCTTCCGCCGCGCGGCGCATGGCCAGTTCGTTCTCGGCCATGCGCAGTTCGTTGCGCAGGCGGGTGCGCGTTTCGCTCAGCGCCTTCTGAGCGCGTTGGAAAGCGTTGCGGGCGCTGGTGTAGGCCAGTTCGCGGTTGTCCAACTCGGCCTTGCTGCCAACCTGCTGGTCCCACAGGTTCTGCTGCCGCACATACATCAGGCTGTCGTTGGCAAGGCGGGTGCGTGCCTGCTCCACGTTCAGGTTCAGCTGCTCCAATACCGGCGATGCCGCCCCGGCATTCTGCCGCAGCAGATCCACACTAAGTTCGGCGCGCTGGCTGCCCAGGCTGCTGGCGCGATCGTCGATGGTGAAAAGTGCGTCTCCCTTCTTCACACTGTCGCCCGCTTCCACATGCACAAATGCGACAAGTCCGTTCACCGCGGCAAAGGCCTGGTACTGGTCACGTGCCTTCAGTACACCGCTTGCATAAACCGCATCGGTGATGGGGCCGACCGTGGCACTGATCGACGGGCGCTTGTCGGCGCAGCCGGATAGAAGAAGGAGCACCGCTAACGCCCCTGATGAAGTACGCATGGTGCGAATGTACCGAGCATGCCAGGCTGGTGGCTGAGGGAGATCAGCTCGGGACAGCTCAGTTCAGCACCCAGATGGCCGCATTCAATACACTGGCGAAGCTGACCCACAGGAGGTAGGGCACCATGAGGTAGGCGGCCCAGCGATCAATGGGGTGGAAGGCCCGGATACAGAGGATGATGGTGATCAGCAGCAGGGTGATGTCCACCAAGGCGAGCCCCGGGCTCTTGAGGCCGAAGAAAAACAGCGACCATAATACGTTCAGGAGGAGTTGTACGCCGTACAAAGCGAGACCCCGACGCACATTGGGATCCTCGGTGCCATTGCTCCAGATCAGCCCTGCCGCGAAGCCCATCAGGATGTAGAGAACTGTCCACACCGGACCGAATACGGTGTTGGGCGGGTTGAAGGACGGTTTCTCGATCTCGGTGTACCAGCCCTCCACGGCGCCTGCGGTGATCAAGCCCGATGTGCTGCCCAACAGCAACGTGGCAGTGATGGTGATGAACACCTTCCAGGCAGGCGATGCGGCATCGAGTATGCGGAGCGTGCGGTCGAGCATGGGGCTTTCTACGGTGCAAGAACCATTCCGTTGCTGGGAGGAGGTGGGCTGTCTCATGTCCCATGACGGTTGTCGCCCCATGGGTACAATAGTCGACCGTCATGGGACATAGGACATGAGAACACCCTTAGAACGGATAACCGATCGCGATGTTCAGGATGAAGTTCCTGTTCCAACGCGTATCCAGATCGTCGAAGACCCATCGGTCGCCCGCAGGGAGGTCCGGTCGGCGCAGTGGGAATGCCAGGTCCAGCCGCACCACGATCACCTCCGGGTCGATGCGCAGTCCGAATCCTGCGTCCACGGCAAGCTCATCGATCACTTCGTCCCTGTTGAACTGGCCGCCAGGCCGTTGGGGGTCATCATTGATCAACCACACATTCCCGGCGTCGGCGAAGAGCGCAGCTTTGAATATGCCGGACATGGTGAAGCGGTACTCCAGGTTCGCCTCGAACTTCAGGTCGCCCACCTGATCGATCAGCAGGTTATTGGTGGCATCGCTCACATAACTGCCCGGACCCACGCTTCGGGCCCGGAAACCACGCAGGCTGTTGGTGCCACCGGCAAAGAACTGTTTCACATAAGGTACCGTGGTGCTGTTGCCATAAGCGAATGCACCATGCGCCAGCACGCGCGCGGCGACCATGCTTCCCCGTGTTCCCACCTTCTGGTACAAGCGTATCTCGGGGCGCAGCCGTACATACTGGGAGTACCGTTCGCCGAAGATGCTGTAGCCTTCTTCCGGGCGCGGGCCCTCGATGCCCCTGGAGATCAAGGAAGCGATGTTGCCGCCTTCATCACCACCCACGGTGTACACGAGCCAGTTGCGCTGCGTATCGCGCTGTTTTGAGCTACGGGTGTAGCTGTACCCGAAGCCGATGATGAACTGTTCCTCAAAGCTGCGGCGGATGGCCGGATTCTCGTCGAGGAAGAGGTCGAATTCCTCGGATGCATAGTACAGGTTGTTGTAGCTCACCTCCAGTAATTGCAGGTCATGCCACGTGCGCCGGTCCTCCCGCCAGGTATAGCTCATGCCCGCACTGGCCGACTCCAGACCAAAGAGGCCGATGCGCCGGAAGAGGCCATAGCCCAGTGCGAAATGTGTGAATGGGACACTGGTACGTGTAGTGCGCAGGAATGGCAGGAGCAGCATGCGCGGCACTTGTAAACCGGCTTTCGCACCCAGCTCATAGGCATTGGTGCCAGTGCCTTCTCCCGCGATCTGTGTTTCGAAACGGCCATTGAGGTCCACGGTGAGTTGCTCGGCACCACGGAACAGGTCGCGATCGCGGAACCCCACTTTGAGGCCGGGTCCAGCGAAGTTGTTGCTCTTGCTCACGGCGTTCAGTTCGCTGAAAAGTGAGAAGCGGTTCTGGGGTACCAGCCGCACTTCGGCATGGAGCAGGTCGTGATGCGTGCTGTCGTCATGATAGTTGACCAGCACATTGCGGAACACGCCGTAGCTGGTGAGGTAGCGCTTGGTGGCCTCACTGCGGCGCAGGGAATAATTGTCGCCGGGCTTGATGAACACCCCGCGCGTAATGGTATGCGGACGGTACATATTGAGATGGCTCACGTAAAGCATGCTGTCCACCATGATGGAGTCACGTGGAGGCAGTATTTCGTCGTGGTCCCCGATCACCGTTACCGTACCGATGGTGTAGGGGATGCGCTTGGCCAGACTTGTTCCTGCTTTCACGCGCAGATGCACATCCACCTGCCTGCCCCCCACGGTAGTGTCCGTGATCCAGACCAGATCATCGGGGCGGAGGCGGTACCAGCCACGGTCGCGAATGCGATCGGCGATCATTGTGCGATCCTCGGCAAGCCGCTCCAGGTGGTATGGTGCTCCCTCGACCGTACGCAGGTCGCGTTCATGGGTCGCGATCACGCTGTCCACACCGCTGCCAGTACTGTCGCCCATGATGATGGAGCGGATCAGGTGCGGTTCCCGTACAGTCACCGTGTAGGTCACCGAAGCCAACCTGCCCCGGTGGTCCACGCTGTAGGAGCTTGACGCGGCGAAGTGCCCACGGTTGTTCATGCGGTTCACCAACGCGGCGTTGATGTCATCCAGTGGCAATTCATGGAAGTAAACCGGCGGTGATCCGATCTTGTACTTGAGCAGATGACGCAAGCCCTTCTGCTTACGGGGCTCCTTCATCATGTTGTGCAGGGCCACGGTGGGCCGCATGCCGAGGATGCTGTTGTTGGGCGTGGGGGTCACCACCCTCTCAAGTTCCTGTAATGCCAGGGTGGCCTCATGAGGCGGTGTATCATCCCACTTGATCGCGAAGCCCTTGAAGAGAGGTTTTTCCTCCGTGGCATGCTTGAGCCCGGTGCAGGACGAAGCCAGCATCACCACCAGCCACCAACTCCCAACTCCCAACTGCCAACCGCCAATTGCCAAACGCCAACCGCCAACTACCGGCCCCCTCTTCATTCCTCCTCGCTTTTGGTGGCTTCACGCTGTTCGATGATCGCCTTCCTGCGCCGTTCCCTGTCGCGTGCGTTCTCCTCGAATTCGCGGGTGAGCATGATGGCGACGCCGTTATTGAAGATCTCCCCGTCATAGAGGTCGAAGGCGTTCTCGTGATACACCCGAAGACGGAATCGTCCGTCCTTGGTGATATCATACAGGATGGCATACTGCGCGGCGCGGGTGTTGCTCAGGTTGCTCACGTCCTGGTCGCGTTCATCCACGCCCAACGACCCGCCGGCTTCGATCGTCACCCTGTCATTCAGCAGGCGCTGACTCACGCGGTAGTCCACTGTGGTACGCTGGTAGAGTTCGCCTGCCGTGGCCTGGTCGTAGGTGTTCACGCCGAGTTGGATGTCCATGCCCTTCACCATCCGCCCGGTCAGGCGGTTGAGTTGGTCGGTGAGGATGCTGTTCACGGAGTTGCGCGCCGCAGTGGTTGCCAGGCCGCTGCTGGGCTGCCCACCCGCCCCTTCGTCCTGGATGAAAGTGTTGAGCACCAGAAGCCCGAACACCTGCCGGTTGAGTTCCTCCGAATTGGATGATTGGGCCAGTTGATCCAGGCGGTTGCTCACCTGCGGGAAACTGTTTCGCGAAAGCCGGTCCAGCGCCAGCCCAAAGCCGATATCCGGGGACTGCAACCCACCGTCGATATTGATCAGCACCTCGAAGGGCAGACGCTGTTGCAAGCGGTTCCGCTCACTTTCACTCACGCCACCACCGGCGCTGGCCACCAATGGAAAGGGCGCCGTTTCCGACCGGTAGCGGGCCTGTATGTTCATACGGCCTCCCATCGGATCGCCTTCCCATACCACCGTACCCCCGGGCACCAGTTCGAAGCGCTTCTTCACCAGGCCATAGAACTCCAGTGTGTATCCGCCACTGGCCACGGTGAAGGGACCACTGAGATAAATGTCGCCGTCCGGCGCATAACGGAACACCAGGTCCGCGCTGCCGCTGAAGGTGGCCTCATCCCCTGTGGTGGGGTCGATCACCACGGCGAAGACGGCGCGCTTATCCAGCTTCACGCGCAGGTCCAACTCCACGCCGGGCAGCTGTGCGGCCAGTGAATCGCGGAGCATTTCGCTGTCGGTGTTCACCAACAGGGTGTCCACCGCATCAAGGTCGTCGGTGAAGATCACGATGCCCTCGTGTTCGATCAGTTCCACCCGGCTGCCGGGCAGCACAATGCTTAAACGTGTGCCTTCGAGTATGCCTACGTCGCCCCGGACCACAGGTGAGTTGGCCGTGCCTTCGATGCGCAGGTCGATGCTGCCAAAGAGGTCGCCGAAGAACATCGCGTTCTCCTCGATCGTGCTGTTGACCAACTGGAAACGTTCCGTGCGCAGGCGCAGGTCCAGCCGGGGCGCGGTCTGCGTAGCGGTATGCACGCGGCCATCCAGGCGGAAACGATTCCCTGCGCTGTCCAGCACCGTCACGTTGTCCAATTGCAGGCCCTTGTCATCCAGCACGATCGTTTCCTTGGGCAGGCGGTATGTACTGCCGGTCTGTATCACGCCTACGCCCGCATCATTGAAGGTGACACGGCCGGTGGCACGGACGTCCTTACCCTCCTGCCGGTAGCGCAGGTTCCCGGACATACCCCCTTCCACGGTGTAGAGGTATTCGCGCACAAAGGGTTTGAGGAAGCGCAGATCGCCCAGGTCCAGTTGTGCATCGGCCTCTATCCGCGGTGCTTCACCGGCGAGGTCGGCGCTGGCTTTTGCGTTCAAATGGTTGCCCGGGCTTTCGAGGGATAACTGGCCCTGGTATCGCTTGCCGGACATTTCCGCGGCCTGCACATGGAGATCGCCCACCGCGACACCTTGAACCGCCAGGTCCGCGATGGTGAGGTCCGCTTCCAGGCGCCCCGCCTCCACGAATGGTAGACTGATGGTGCCGTCGATCACACCATCCACAAGCGGAAGCGTATCGTTGGTGCCCACCAGTTCGGTCAGACTGTTCAATTGGAATGCAGTGAGCTCGATGTGATTGCGGCGCTCCCCGGTGCGCAGTGCCATGCGCTCACCATTGTTCCGCAACTCGAAGTGCTCGGCACGCAGACCCTCGGGGGTAAGGAATAGCGCATTCTCCGGATGGGCCGTCCATGGGCGGAAGTTCAGGACGAATTCCTCCTGCATGTGTACCACACGCATATCGTCCTGGCGTCGCAGCGTGGCGCCGATCCGGTATCGTTCGGTCTCATCCTCGATCATGCGCAGCGTGGTGGTGAGCGTGTCCTCCGCGGTGGAAGCTTCCACCGAAAGGTTCTCGAGGAACAGGGAGTCGCGTTCCGCACGCGTCACGCGTATGGCGCCATTCAGCCGGTTACCGAGGGCGTCGGCATCCACGGTGAGCCCATGCAGATCGATACCCGCGTACGCCACGTGATGCACATCGATGTTCACCTTCAGTTCATCCGCATCGCTGTTGTAGCTGCCCTCGAAGCGGCGCAGATCGATGTCATCGAGTTCGGGCACGATGATCTCGGTGAGCCAGTCGGTCCGCGGCAGTGTCAGGGAAAGGTCCATCCGCCTTCCGGGTACGGGCACGAAGGTGCCCTCCTCCTGGAAGAAGCTTAGGAGCTTTTCCTGGGCGCGTGGGATCAGGCTGTCGATGCCCAGGTTGCTGTGATAGTCCAGGGTGATCGCATCGCTGTCCAGTTCCACAGCTGTGCTGTCCGTGGCCAGCAGACCCATCACGCGGAAGCGTTCAAAAGTGAAGTCCTGTTTCGTGTTGGACAGTTCGAGGTCATCTCCCTGGAGCCGCACCATTCCAAAACCATCAGCGGTGAAGGCCGCCCGCCCACTGAGGCGACCGGCCACATGGATCGCATGTTCCACCACACCAAGTTCTTCCAGGTGCAACCGCCGCATCACCAGGTCCAGGTCGGCGGCAAGGCTGTCACCCTCCTCGGGCCATGTGCCTTTGGCCGTGAGGAGCACATCGGCGGGCTCGGCGCTTGCGCTCAGGTCCAGCCGGATCGAATCGCCCTGGACCGTGGCGCCCACCCGCAGGCTGGAGAGGTCATTCTCGTTGTAGGTCAACACTTCGGGGGTGATGTTGAGCGAACCACGTCGGTCGGTGTTGTTCAGTCGCTCGCCACTTGCCAGAACCTTGAGACTTATCGGGTCCAGCGCAGTGTCGCCGATGAAGGTGCCCAACTGAAGATCCGCCACGGTGATCGCCAACTCCAGACCATTGGGCACGCTGCCACTCCACTCGCTCACCACGCCAAAGCCGTTCACGCGTCCCATATCGCTGTCCAGGGCCAAAGCGGTCCGGATGGTCCCAGCCTCACCCCGGGCGTTTCCCTGCATGCTAAGCCGTTGCGGCAGGGTGATGCCCGGCGGGCTGAAGGCGCGTGCCACCTGGTACATGCCGCGGCCCATCACCAATTCGTCCAGCTGTAGCGCGAAGTTGTTGTGCGGCCAATGGTCGGTCCGCCGGGTGCTGCCTTCCAGACGTACGCGGCTGCCCTGGTCGCCGGTGAGGTGTAATCCCATGCTGTCGGCACGGTTCGCCGTACCGCTCGACCATACACGGGTGTCCCATGTTTCGTCCGCTGCGGCGCCGGTGGGAAGTTCCACGCCCAATTGGGCCAGCAGAGGCAGGAGAGCGTCCATCCGCAAGGCGGTAGCGGCCTCCACTTCCAACGGCACGCCATATGGTTCCCGGTAGGCGGTGCTGAGGTCGCCGGGTCGCGCTTCCAACTGAAAGGTGATCGTATTGTCCATGGCCTCCAGCCTGCCGTCGTGCAGCCTGACCACGGCCGGTGTGGCCTCCAACAAGGCGGACAGGTGCACCACGGTCGTATCGGGGCCTCCACTTACCTCCAGCTGATCCAGGCGCAGGGCGATGCGATCATTGTTCACCACCAGGTCATGGGCCTCCAGCTGGCGGACAGCATGGACCATGTGCGCCGGATCGAAGAGCAGGGCAGGGGAGGCGATACTGTCCGTGTGCAGGGAGATGCTGCTGTTGCTGATACGCAACTGTTCAATGGCAAGATCCCAGTCTTGCGTCCAATACCGGAAGCCATCGTCCTGGTCCAGCCACAGCGGGTCGCTGGCTGGCATCGTATCCGGTGCGGCTACAGGTGTCATGGCCAGCATGCCAAGGGTGAAGCCGTCGAGGTCGAATTCTTCCAATGCGAGTTGCTGCTGTGTCAGATCCATACTACGGGTGGTCAGCCCGGCATGCTCCACGGCCAGCCACAGGCTGTCGCCGGTGTCGGTCGTCATCATGGTGAATGCCACCTGATCCAATTCGATGCCTTCAAATCGCACATCGATGTCGGCCAGCGGGTTCTCCAACGCGGGGTAGGGCCGTGGCTTCTGTTCGCCACTGCTGCTGCGCATGTCCAGGCGGGTATCCCGGAGAACGAGGTCGTCCACATGGAAGGCCAGGGGGGCCAGAGTGAAGCGGTCGAAGTCCAGTGCCAGCTCGCCCAGCCGCAGGTCCAGCGAAAGATCCGATGGCTCCATTCGCATGTCGAAATGGATGCGTTCCAGCCGCACCGTGCCGATGGAGAATTCGAAACCGTCCGTGGTGTCTTTGGGTGCCTTGTCCACGTCGGCATCGTCACCTGCGAGGGCGTCGATGATGAAGTCGAAGTTGAAGGTGCTGTCGGCCGCCTGATGCATGGAGGCACGCACATCACGCAACTCCACCGGGTCCAATAGGAGCTTGCCACCGATCAGTTCCCGCAGGCCCGCGCTGGTCTTCACCTGCCCGGCGTAGAGCAGGGTGTCACCGATTTGGTCCTCCACATACAGGCCCTTCAGGCGCACGCCCAGCGGGAAGCGCAAATGGAAACGCTCCAACTCCACCTTGGTGCCAATGCGTTCGGTGAGGATGTCCACCGCCTTGCCACGAACGAAATGCTGTACGGGCGGTATGTAGAGCAACAGGACCGCCAGGGCCACCAGCAGGAAGGGTAGTAGGAGTAGCGCCAGCAGCACCCGCAGCAGCGCACGGAGCTTGGGCCGCCTGGCTTTGGAAGGCTGTGCGGCATCGGTATCGGACGATGGCTTCGACAATGCCCCGAAGGTACGGGGCGGGCAGGGTGCGGCCCGGTAAGCGGACCACTGCCCGCCTCAGTCCTTCTTCCGGAAATCCCCGTTCTGCCAGGCTTGCAGGAATTGCGCCCAGGCGATGGGGTTGAAGAGGTTCACCGTTGGGGTGCCGCCTGAGTAATAGAGTTGCGTGCGGTCCATGGCCATCTGGTATGAGAAGCTCTGGTACGCGTCCGGTGGGAGGTTCTCCATGCGCTGGATCATCTCGGCGGGGGAGAGGTTGCGCATGGCGAGTTGGAAGTCGTCGTCCGGTAGACGCACGTTGAGGAAGGCCTCCCGGAATTGCTCGCGTGAGGGCCAAGGATAAACGCTGAACTCATCGAGCATGATCGTGTCACGGCTCATCACGTGGATCATCGAATATTTGTTCTCCTGCAACTGACGCGGGATCACATATTGCGAGCGCTGGAAGCCCACGGCGCTGAACAGGATCGTGTCGCCCTCCTGCGCCACGAAGCTGAAATACCCGAACACGTCGCTCATGGTGCCACGGAAGCTGTTCCGGACCAGGATATTGGTGAAGGGCACCGGTGTGAGGCTGTCCGTGACCACCACGCCACTGAACTGGACCAGATCAGGTTTGGTTTCCTGGGCGTGTGCCCGGTGTGTTATAGTGGCCGCAAGCAGCAGCACGAGGAACAGGATGCGCATGGATGCAAAGGTAGGCGCCCCTCCGGGCAAGCACCGGGCCATTGTGCGGTGCCGCTCCACCGGATAGCTTTGCCCATCCCCGACCCATCCGGCCACACATGCGACACCTCCTGCTCCCGGGCGTTCTTGCGCTCCAACTACCCTTGCTCGGCCAGATCACCATTGGCCAGGCGGACATGCCCAGTGCAGGGGATACCATGCGCTTCCACACCACCCTGCCTGATGGGCTGGACCTGGAACAGACAGGACCCGGCGTTGTATGGGACTACGGACAGTTGGAACCGCTGCTGCCCGGTGCGGATACGGCCGTGTTGGTAAGCTCCACGCCCTTCCTCTATCAGTTCTTTTTCAACAACCCGGTCCTCTATCCCGCGCATGCGGCCAGCTACGCCGTCAAGGGCACCGACCTGAACTTGCAGGGCATCACACTTGAGAATGTCTTCGAGTATTTCAAGAACGGTCCTACAGGCTTCCACAACGTGGGCTTCGGTGCCACCATCAACGGATTGCCTGCTTCGGTGCGCCGGATCCCTGTCGATCAGGTCTACCTCTTCCCCATGGAGTTCGGAGACGATCATGTTTCGTTCAGCGCGTTCGAGATCGAAGTGCCAACCCTTGGCTTCTTTGGGCAGACACAGACACGCACGAACCAGGTGGACGGCTGGGGAACCCTGTACCTGCCTGCCGATACGTTCGACGTGTTGCGGGTGCGCTCAGTACTCGATCGCTGGGACACCGTGTTCGTAGACCAGCTGGGACTCGGATTCGCTTTCGATGAACCGCAGACCATCGAATACAAGTGGATCGCGCAGGGCATGGACATCCCCGTGCTCACGGTGACCACCGTGGCTGGCGTACCAAACGCCGCGCGCTTCTTCTATGGTCCGGGCAATGTCACCGATGTGCCTGGGCATATGGCATATGCGGCGGTCCCGCATGTATTCCCCAACCCCGCTTCGGATGTCGTACGGGTGAACATCCCCGAAGGCTGGCAGGGCGATCTGAGCCTGCACGATGCCATGGGCCGTGTGGTGCGCGCAGGAATTCCGGTGCGCCCGTCCGCAGTGATCGAACTTGACCTGCAAGGTCTGGCGCCCGGTGCCTATCATCTTCGTGTGCAGGGCACTGCTCATTGGTCCACACGCCTGATGGTGACGCGTTGAGCCCTGCCACGCTGACAGGCATCCTGCGCTGGAACGATGCTTGATCGGCGCTTGTGGGTCACGATTACCTTCGTGGCCCCATCAACTACACAAGAACATGAAGAACAAGGGTTTCTGGATAGCCTTGGGCGTGATCGCCATTCTCGCCTTCTGGGGCATGCGTTTCTATAATGGCACCATCGGACTGGATGAGGATGTGAAGAAGCAGTGGAGCAACGTGGAGAATGCCTATCAGTTGCGTGCGGACAAGACGCAGAACCTGGTGGCCATCGTGAAGGGCGCTGCGGACTTCGAGCAGGAAACCCTCACCGGTGTGATCGAAGCGCGTGCCAAGGCCACCAGCATCAACGTCAACGCGGACAACCTCACCCCCGAGAACATCCAGGCCTTTGAAGAGGCCCAGGCCCAATTCACCGGCGCCCTCTCGCGCCTGATGGTGACCGTGGAGCGATACCCCGAGTTGAAGGCCGTGCAGGGCTTCCGCGATTTCCAGGCCCAGTATGAAGGCATGGAGAACCGCATCGGCGTGGAGCGTCGCAAATACAACGAGGTGGCCCGCAACTTCAACACGCGCATCAAGCGCTTCCCAGGCAACATTCTCTCGGGCATCTTCGGCTTTACCGAGAAGGGCTACTTTGAGGCACGCGAGGGAACCGACCAGGCCCCACAGATCGCATTCTGACGTCGTGCTCACCGCAGAGGAATTCCTGACCAAAGAGGAACGTGCCCTGGTGGCACGGGCCATCGGAGAGGCTGAGCAGCGCACCAGTGGCGAGATCCGGGTGCACCTGGAGGATCACATCGAAGAGGATGTGCTGGACCATGCCGTGTACCTTTTTGAAGAACTGGGCATGCAGCATACACGCGAACGCAACGGCGTGCTCATTTATATATCTGTGGCCGACCGTTTGGTTGCCGTGGTTGGCGACAAGGGCATCAACGATCGGGTACCTGAAGGCTATTGGGACCGTGCCGTAGGTGTGATGAAGCTGCACTTCGCGGCCGGAAGGCGGGCTGAAGGACTTTGCGAGGCCGTGCACATGGTGGCTTCTCAGCTATCGGCCTATTTCCCCGTGCGCGGTGATGACAGGGATGAATTGAGCAACGAAGTGAGCATCGGCACGCGATGAGGATCCTGTTGCTCGTCACGCTGTTGCTGTTCGGCACCGCACGGGCCGCGCAATTCGACTGCGGCCTGAAGCCGCCACCCGAGCGCCAACAGGACAAATTGGTATGGCAGTACGGCGAGCCCTGGCTCAAACCCAATGAGGTGGAACGCCTCAATGCGAAACTGGTGGAATTCGCACGGGAGACCAGCAACCAGCTATTGGTGCTGGTGGTGGATACGCTGTGTGGCTACCCCGAGTCGGACCTGGCGTTCGAAGTGGGCGAACAGTGGGGCATCGGGAAGAAGGGCTTCGACAATGGCATCGTCTTCCTGGTGAAGCCTTTCGGCAAACCCGGCGAGCGCGCCCTGTTCATCGCCGTGGGCTATGGGCTGGAAGGTGTCATCCCCGACCTTACCGCCAAACGGATCGTGGACCGTGAGGCGATCCCGCACTTCCGGGAGGGGCGTTACTTCCAGGGCGTGGACCAGGCCACCGATGTGTTGATGGCGCTGGCCAAGGGTGAGTTCGATGAGAAGAGCTATGGTAAACGCTCCGTGCCCTGGCCAGTGCTTCTTTTCTTTCTGGGGATCATTGTGATCATGATCTTTAGCTGGCGCAGTGGCGTGAAGCGCTATGCCAGCCGCAACAAGGTCGACTTCTGGACAGCCATGTGGCTTCTGGCCCAAACGCAACAGAAACATGGCCGGCATGGTGGTGGTTTTGGTGGCGGTATGGGGCGCATGGGTGGCGGTGGTGGATTCGGTGGCTTTGGCGGCGGTGGTTTCGGTGGAGGCGGTGCAGGTGGTAGATGGTAATGTGATCCACCATGCCCGATCCCGCGACCTACCAATTGTGATCAGGACACGCAACTTGTCACTCCGAAAAAACAAAGGAGAACTCCTCAATTCCTCAACTCCTCAACCCTTCCTGCGGCAGGCAGGCTCTCAACCCCTCAACCCCTCAACCCCTCAACACCTCTTGGCTTTCAACAAATGGATAGGAGGGGGCCTCGGCTGGGCTTTCGGCGGTCCGATCGGTGGGCTGCTGGGCTTCGCTGTGGGTTCCATGATCGATCGGATGCGGGGCCAGGAGGACCCCACACTGCTCGAGGAAGGGCCCCGGCGTACCACCACCACAGCCGGTGATCTGGCGATGAGCCTGGTGGTGCTTTCGGCCGCGCTGATGAAGGCCGATGGTACGGTGACGCGCGCCGAGCTTGACCACGTACGCCGCTTCTTCCTCCAGCAGTTCGGCCAGGCACAGGCAGGTCAGTTGTTGATGATCCTACGCGATCTGCTGAAGCGCGAGGTCCCAGTACACGATGTATGCATGCAGGTGAGGCACTACATGCCGCATCCCGCGAGGCTTCAGTTGATGCACTACCTCATCGGTCTTGCACATGCCGACGGCCGCGTACACCCTCTCGAATTCGACCTGCTGCGGCGCATGGCGCGAGACATGGGCATCAGCGACAAGGATCTTGCATCACTGAGCGCCATGTTCCGTACCCAGGATCCAGCGGCCGCCTATCAGATCCTGGAGGTCGAACCCAACGCCAGCGAAGCGGAGGTGAAGAAGGCCTATCGACGCATGGCCATGAAGTACCACCCGGACAAGGTGGCCCAACTGGGCGAGGAAGTGCAGAAGGCCGCCGCTGAGAAGTTCAAGAAGGTGCAACAGGCCTATGAGTCCATTCAGAAACAGCGGGGCATGAAGTAGTGAACACAATTTGAGGTGTTGCAGGTTGCAGGTTGGAGCGGTCCCGGCCAGGTTAAGAACGTTCACGCTGCGAGCAACCATCAACATACTCAACCCCACAACTGCCCATCCACCCACATGCTCATCCTCCTTTCTCCCGCCAAGGACCTTAATGAGGCTCCGGTCAAGAGTGTGAAACCCACTACCCAGCCCCGGCTATTGGAGCACAGCATTCCCCTCGCCGACAAGCTGCGGGGCCTGAGTGCGAAAAAACTGGGCAAGCTGATGGACATCAACCCCAAGCTGGCCGCACTGAACCATGCGCGCTACCAGCAATGGGTGGTGCCTTTCGACAAGAAAAAGGCACTGCTGGCGGCCTTTCTTTTCAACGGCGAGGTCTATCGCGGTCTGGACGTTCGTTCACTCGATGCTGATGACCTGCGTTTCGCGCAGCGCCACCTCCGCATTCTTTCGGGCCTGTACGGTGTGCTGCGGCCGTTGGACCTCATCCTGCCCTATCGGCTGGAGATGGGTACCGCGCTCTCCATGGGCCGCGGGAAGAAAGACCTCTACGCCTGGTGGGGCGACCGGATCACCGATGGGCTGCATGACGACCTGAAGCATACCGGCAACGTGGTGGTGAACCTGGCCTCGCAGGAGTACTTCAAAGCGGTGCGTACTGCGGAACTTGACGCTACTGTGGTCACCCCCGTATTCAAGGACCGAGCTGGCACGGGCTACAAAGTGGTGATGGTCTTCGCCAAACAGCAACGCGGGGCCATGGCAAGGCACATCATACAACACCGCATTCTCGATCCGCGCAAGCTGAAGTCGTACACAGGCAATGGATACCACTATAGTGCGGAGAACAGCACGGACACCGAACTGGTATTCCTGCGTGATCGTCGCTAGAAGCGGAGCAGCAGGCCGGCCGTCATGCGTGATGACGACCACTCCATGGTGAGTGTTTCACCCGCATTATCCCGAAGAACCTTGCCATCGAGGCTCAGGGCTCCCTGACCGGCAAGCGCATGGTCTGCCGCCAGAAAAGCTCCGATGCTACCGGAGAGCAAGTGCAGGTAACGCGCGCCCACTGCGACCACACCGGTGTTGGCCGTGTAGGGGAGCCTGCCGGCCAAAGGACGCAGAGCGATGATCGAGGTGCCCAAGCCGGCATGGACTTCGAGCGCGGCACGCTCGCCTGTCCAGGGGCGCCATACCCCTTCCAACATGTAGGTCGTGATGCGCAGGCGCTCCAACGGAGCCCCAGACTCGTCGCTGCCGAGGCGGTCATAGTGCAGTCCCAGCGAAACCCGGTCGTTGAAGGCATGGGCGAAGGCGAAGCGCACCGCACCGCAGTTCACCTCCTGCCCACTGACTCCCTCCGCATCGCTCTTTAACCGGAGTATCCCGCCACCGCCACCCAGGCTGGTGACCAGGTTGCCTTTACGCACCGCCTGCGCCTGTAAGGTCGCCCCTGTCGCAAAGAGCATCAAGGTCGCGAAGACAAGGATGGGGAACCGGCGTGGCATGCACAAAGATGGCCAAGCCGGTGTGGCCGGTAATTTCGCACCATGGCCCTCTTGCTGGTGTTGTTGGGTGTGTTGCTGGTGGGTTACCTGCTGCTGTGCCTGTTCTATTGGGTCTTCCAGGAGCGCTTCATCTTCATCCGTTTCCGTGTAGGGATGAATTACCGCTGGCGCTTCCAGTTCCCATATGAAGAGCGTTTCCTTACAGCCACCGATGGCGCACGCCTCCATGGATTGTACTTCCCGGCCGAAGAGCCGCGCGGTGTGATCCTCTACTTCCACGGCAACACCGGCAGTTTGCGGCGCTGGGGTCGGCTGGCGCCACGATTCACGAAGCTGGGTTACGACGTATTGATGCCCGACTATCGCGGATACGGCAGGAGCCGCGGCCGTCTTAGTGAAGCTGCCCTGCTATCCGATGCCGAAGCGTGGTACGCAAGCCTGCTGGAGCGATGGCAGGAGCGCGATATCATCATTTACGGTCGCTCCCTGGGCAGTGCCATGGCCACGCCACTATCAGCCATACATGCCCCACGGATGTTGTTGTTGGAGACGCCATTCGCCAACCTTCAGGACGTGGCGATGTCCTACCTGCCGATCCTTCCGTACCGCGTGTTGTTGCGCTATCCCTTTCGCAACGACAAGGCCATCCGACGGGTGCGCTGCCCGGTGTACATCTTCCATGGTCAGCGCGATACCATGGTGCCCTACAACAGCGCCTTGCGCCTCTATGCCCTTATTCCTGCCGATGTGCCGCGCGAGATGATCACCTTCCCCAAGGGCCATCATGGTGACCTGGCACGGTTCAGGAAGTATGAGAAGACGTTGCGGAGGTTGTTGGCGCCCGGCCCGGACCGCGCTGTGCCCGCACCGCCGTCACGAAGCGCTTAACTTCGCGCCCTTCAAAACCACCACATGACCATCCGCATCCTATCCGCCGCAATGGCGATGACCGTCCTGAGCGCTTGTTCCCAGGGCCAGAAAGGCCGCACACCATTGAAGACCGAGATGGACTCGGTGAGTTATGCCATCGGCGCTGACATCGGGAACAATTTCAAGCGCTCCAAACTGGATAGTGTGAACCTGGATGCCATGCGGGAAGGCATGCGCGACGGTTTGGATAGCACGGTGAAAATGGACGAGATGACCATGCAGACCGTGGTACAGAACTACATGATGCGACTACAGGAGAAGCGCCAGGCCCAGGAACGCGAGGAGGGCGAGGCCAACCGGGTGGTCGGTGAGGAATACCTGATGGAGAATGCCAAGCGGCCGGGCGTGACCACCACAGGAACCGGGTTGCAATACGAAGTGATCACCATGGGCACCGGCCCCAAGCCCACGGCCACCGACCGTGTGAAAGTGCATTACGTGGGCACACTTATCAACGGCGAGGAATTCGACGGCAGCGTAAAGCGGGGTGAGCCTGTCGTCTTCGGCGTTACGCAGGTGATCCCGGGTTGGGTGGAAGCCTTGCAACTGATGCCCACCGGCTCCAAATGGAAGTTGCACATCCCCAGTGATCTGGCCTATGGACCAAGCCGCGGCCCCGGGGGTGATCTGCCACCCCACAGTGTGCTCATTTTCGAGATCGAGCTTATCGAGATAGTAGAATAACAGGCAACATCGATAAGCACTGAACGCGGAGGGCCCAGGGTCCTCCGCGTTCATTCTGAGCCACCCCTATTGCTGCGGCTCTTGTGGAAGCGGCATCCAATGCGTCACATCCGCGAAGAAGTGGTTCCTGGAGCCTTCACCCTGCCAGAAGTGAGCGACGCCGGTATACCCGGTCTTGCTGCTATGCTTCAAGAAGTGGTCCTTCAGAAAGCGTAGCACCACCACCTGACGTTGTTCGGTGGTTCCCGACTTTCCCGGCAGGTAAACGCCGTTCTCCGGCAGGAAGCACAACACGCGTTGGCCATCCTCGGGCAGGCGTTCACTTACGGGGGTCCATTCGCTCATGCGGGGCGGCTACAGTGGGCCAAGATAGGGTCGGAGGCCCGGCGCTATAGCGGTTCCACGGGCACCTCATCCCCCATGATCAATGCGAGCAAGCGGTCGGCCGCATCGCCTGCATATGCCTGGATCTCGGGCGGCTCCTGCACGAAAAGCTTTCCCGATTCCTTGCGCACCAGGTAGCCGATCAGTTCCGCGTGGATCTCCAAACCGGTCGCGGTGACGACCCCCTTCTCGCTATGCAGCCACTGCCACAGGATACGCAGGGCGAGCCGCAAGGAGGACCGGTCGTGCAGGCGACCACCCTGGATGACGCGCCCCTTGCCGGTGCGGTGTTGCACCAGGGCACGCAGCGCCATGCGGATCATGCCCACCAGGCTCTCCACGGTGATCTCACCGGTGGGCGGCAATACCAGGTCCCCGGCCGAGATCGTGTCCGTGCGTTGGAATTCCAATTGATGGGAACGCGGCATGCTCTTGTTGAATTCCATGACCGCAGCGTTCACGGTGTCCGGATGAACCACCAGAGTACCGTCATGACCATCGACCGCCTCCCGTTCCTTGTCGGCCAACATGGCGAGATAGTCCGCCTTTACGCGATCGGGCTCCAGCGGCGGTAGTACAAAGGAGGGGGCGCCGATGGCATGGCAGCCGCGGCGGTGGCATACCCCGATCAGGTGCAGGCTCAGCGATCGCAGGAAGGAGCATTGCAGTCCGATGGATTCGCGGTCCGGCATCACTGCATGGCCCCTATCATGGAAAAGGGCGATATGGTCAGCGGCATAGGCTTGCGGGTCGAAGGAGAGACCGGCCGAGTGCTGCGCCAGTTCGAAGAGGATCTCCTCGGCCTGAAGCGCGCCCGGCACGCTGTCCACCATAACCGTGGCGCGAATGGTACCGGTGGGCAGGCTGAAGCGCTCCTCCAGCGCGTGGAACAGCCCGGCCCACCAGCGTGCCTCCTCCTGGCTGCGCACATCACGCACATACAGGTACATGCCGCCCAGCCGTTCGACCAGTGCCGGAGCGCAGTCGGTCATGAGCAGCGCCAGGTCGAAGCAGGTGGCGGATACCGCTTCCGCGCCCCGTGCATGGGTCGTTTCTTCAACAGCCATTGGGCGTGGCGACACCATGAGGCGCACGGTGGAAGATGGATTGATGCGTATGCGGCCCCCATCAGTGGGGAGGTAGGCAAGGTCCAGGCGCGCCGCACGGCCCAGGTTGCGGTGGGCGCGCCACACGCTCCACCCATCCCCGGCGCACAGGTCCCACAGATCGGCGATATAGCTTCTGGCCCCGGTGTTCAAGCCGGTGACCAGGTCCTGCCGCGAGGCGCCACCGATCAGCTCCACCCGACGTTCCAGCAGGGATTCAGGGGGCGGGGCCACCTTCCAATCGCGCTTGCGTAGTGCCGTGGTCTCAGGGCGGAAGGATATCACACCCTCTTTCAAGCCCATATTGCTGGCCTGCCTCACGCGCAGTAGCGCCTGTCGACCCGCTTCGAAAGAGCCTTGCAATGCGTGTAACAATGAACGCACCCCGGGACTCAGGGATCGCTCCTGTGTAAGATCGGCCTCGGTCTTCAAATGAGTTCGCGGGATGGGCATCGGAGCGGCCCGGCGCGGCACGAAAGTAATCCGCGTGATCGCCTCAAGCCGCCAGTTCCAGGTGCGCGTGGTCCGCAGCGAGTTTGTGCAGACGGGGATGCATCACACGGAAGAACAGCGGTGGCACCAGACAAAGCACCATCATGCCAGGGTAGCCCGTGGGCATCTGTGGTGCGCCCGCATGACTGCGCAGGACCTGATACTTGCGGCTCGCCTTCCAGTGGTGGTCGCTGTGGCGCGAGAGTTCGAAGAGCATCAACCGGCCCAATAAGTGATCGCTGTTCCAGGAGTGGTGGTGCATCACGCGCACATGGCCACCTCCCGGGGTGCGCGAACGCCGCAGGCCGTAATGCTCGATGTAGTTCACCGTTTCCAGCAGCAGGATGCCAATGACCGCCGCAGCCACGAAGGCCAGCAGGGTGAACGGTCCCCAGACGAGCGTGATCACCGCCAGCAATGCGCCCTGCCAGAGTATGGCATGGATCATTTCATTCCCTGCCCCGTAGGATGATCCGCCTGACTTACGCAGCCTGTCGGCCTCGATGTGCCAGGCACTGAGGAAGCTGTACACGATGCTGCGTGCCCAGAAGGCGAAGACCGTCTCGCCATAACGTGCGGAGGCGGGATCATCCGCAGTGGCCACACGGCGGTGGTGGCCGCGGTTGTGCTCTATGATGAAGTGCATGTACAGGCTTGTGAGCAGCAGTGCACGCGCGAGGCCGCGTTCCCAGCGCCTGGCGCGGTGCCCCAGTTCGTGGGCCACATTGATGCCATAGATGCCGCAAAGCAGGCCCATCGAAGAGATGCGTCCGGCAACTTCCCATCCGGGGATGCCCGGATCGTCAATGGTCATCAGGAACAACAGGAGCAAGGCCCATTGCACAGGGACCACAGCATAAAGCATCAGGTCGAAAAGCGGATCTTCCAGCGCGGCGCGTTCCTCCTCCTCGCTGATCGCGATGTGCCCCGTGGGCAGGAAGAGCTCTATCAGCGGGATCATCATGAAGGCATAGACCGGCAGGGTCCAACTCCACAAGCCGCCCCACGTGAAGGCCGCGAGCGCCAGCAGCGGAGCAGTGAAGGTCGCGGCGTAGCGCAGGGCGCGCGATCGTATTCGGCGGCGGGTGGCGGGGCGCACAGGGACCACTGAGGCGGGCATGCTTCAAAGTTATCACCGCACCACGGGCTTCCGCTTAAATTGGCCGCTCCGCATGGCACGTCATCCCCTCCACTCCAATGTTGTGCATCAATCCGCCGGTGCGCAGGACACTTCGCGCTATGGGGACCTTCCGGAGATCGCTTTCGAGGAGTACACGCTTGAGAACGGCTTGCATGTGATCCTGCACCAGGACCGCAGTACTCCGATCGTTGCGGTGGGGGTGATGTACCATGTGGGCAGCAAGAACGACGAACCGCATCGCCGTGGTTTCGCGCATTTCTTCGAGCACCTGCTCTTCGAAGGGTCCAAACATATCGGGAGGGGCGAATTCAGCCGCCATGTGGAGCGCGCAGGTGGTCAGCTGAATGCCAACACCAGTTGCGATCGCACCTATTATTATGAGCTGCTGCCCAGCAACCAACTGGCACTGGGTCTGTGGCTGGAGAGCGAGCGCATGTTGCATGCACGTGTGGATCAGAAGGGGGTGGATACACAGCGCGAAGTGGTGAAGGAAGAGTGGCGGCAGAACTACCAGAACCGGCCCTATGGCAGCATCCTGCCCGAGGTGTTGCGCCGCGCTTATTCCGACCATCCATACCAATGGCCGGTGATCGGCCATATGGAAGACCTGGCAGCGGCGGGTGAGGAGGACTACCGGGCCTTCTATGAGCGCTACTATGTCCCCAACAATGCCGTGTTGGTGGTGGCCGGTGATCTGGACCCGAAGGGGACCATGGACCTTGTGCACCGCTATTTTGGATCGATCCCAAGGGGTGCCACGGTGGCCCATCCCCCCATGCCTTTCGCCACGATCGATGGTGAGGTGCGCGATGTGGTGCTCGATCAGATCGAATTGCCGGCCGTGGTGCATGCCTATCGCATTCCGCCTGCCACCGACGCGGGATTCCCGGCAGTGGACCTTGTCTCCCGGGCGCTGTCGGCGGGCAACTCCGCGCGGCTGCAACGTGCCCTGAAGGATCGCCATGGCCTGGCTGTGCAGGTGGGGGCCTTCACGCTGCCGTTCGAGCAGGGCGGCATCGCAGTGCTTTTCGCCATCGCCAACGCAGGTGTGGCGCCGGATGTATTGGGTCGCGCCATGGATGAGGAAGTGGACCGGGTGCGACAGGAGACCATCTCCCCTGGCGAGATGGATCGTGTGCGCGCACAGTTGAAGACCGCCTCCGTGATGGAACTCACGCGCGTGGCCGGCATCGCACACCAACTCGCCACTGCGCATACGCTCATGGGAGGCGCCAGCTGGGTGCGCGACGATCTGCGCCGTTCACTCGTTGTGAGCGCCGAGGATGTTCGTGCTGCGGCGGGGTCCTGGTTCGATCCCACACGGCGTGTCGTGCTTCACTACCTACCCAACAGCACTGCCCGATCATGACAAGCCATCCGTACTTCACCTTTACCACTCCTGCCGTGGCACTGGCCATTACCTGCGGCGCACTCGCATCACTTTCGATGAACGCACAGACCGACCGTAGCCTCCCGCCCGCTCCCGGGCCTCCCCCCGAAGTGCATGTGGGCGAACACAGCACCTTCACCCTGTCCAACGGGCTGCGCGTGATCGTTGTGGAAAATACCAAGTTACCCCTGGTCGGCGTGCAGTTCCATGCCGATATGGCACCTGTACTGCTGGAGGACAGGGCCGGTCTGCCGGACCTGGTGGGAGAGACCCTTGCGAGCGGCACGGAAAAGCGCGACAAGGCGGCCATCGATGACGCCATCGACGCGATGGGTGCCACCTTCCAGACTTCCAGTGAAGGGGTCTATGCCGCGTGCCTGAAGGAGCATGTGTCCGGGTTGCTGGCCCTGGTCCGGGAGGTGGTCATTTCTCCCACATTCCCCGAGGATGAGTTCAAGCAGGCACAGCAACGCCTGGCTTCCGCCGTGAAACAGCGGGACAGCGATCCGGAGGCCATCGCCGAGACCGTCACGCGCGCAGCGATCTTCGGGAAAGCACATCCCTATGGTGAAGTGGTCACGGATGCCGCGTTGGGGCGACTCGAAGCTGCGGATGCCAGGGCCTGGCATGCACGCTTCTACCGGCCGGAGACGGGCTACCTGGTGTTCGTGGGGGACATCACCGAGAAGGAGGCACGCACACTGGCCAAGGAGCATTTCGGCAAGTGGAAGGCCACGCCGCTCTCGAAAGGTGGTGGTGACAAGACCCAGGCCGAAGAGGTGCCCGGACTGGGCAAGGTGCGTCCGATGGGACGCACACGCACTCCGGGAGAGAGCCGTAAGATCTTCGTGGTGGACCGGCCCGGTGCCAGTCAATCGGTGATCCGGGTGGGCTATCCCGTCAATCTCAAGCCCAATGATCTCCGTGTGCTCGACACCCGGGTCATGAACACCATCATGGGGGGCGCGGCGTTCAACACACGCCTCCAGCAGAACCTGCGCGAGGACAAGGGCTGGACCTATGGCATCTATTCCAGCCTCGATCCCGATCGTCACAATGCGCACTTCGTAGTGTCGGTAAGCGTGCGCACCGAAGTGACCGATAGCGCCGTGGCCGAGATCCTGAACGAGTTGGGACGCATGCGTTCCGAGATGGTCTCGGCAGAGGAGGTCGAGTTGGCGCGCAGCACCATCGCTGGTGGCTTCGGCCGCAGTCTGGAGGATCCACGCACTGTGGCGCGTTTCGCGCTCAACCTACAGCTCAATGGCCTTCCACCGGATCACTACGAGACATACCTGCAACGCCTTGCGGCCGTGGGCCGATCCGAGGTGCATGGGGCTGCGGAAGCGTTCCTGCGGCCGGATGGCGCATATGTGTTGGTGGTGGGTGATCTTGAGGTGGTGCGCGACGGGCTGGAACGCATCGCCGCGGAGGTGCGCGATCCGATCGTACAGATCGATGTGCATGGCGAGCCGGTGAAGGAGGTGTTATCCCGGGCTCCCGATGTTACACCGGACTCGGTCATCGCAGCATATCTGGAAGCCATTGGCGGGCGATCCAAGGCGGAGCGCATCGACGATCTGCACATCGCATGGAACGGCAGCATGGATGGCAGGCCGATACAGGTGCGTGAATGGTTCGCCACGCGGGGCCGCTATCGCTGGCAGTTGATCGCCGATGGCCAATTGATCGAGGAGCTTATCCATGATGGAGAACGCGCCGTACGCCGCTCCGTGGGTGAGGTGGAGGAACTCTTTGACATCGACCTGCGCGATCCGGGCCTTACCGCAGCACCTGTGCCCGAGTTGGACATGGTCCGTGTAGCGGAGCGCATGAACGTTAGCGGCCGTACCACCCTGCTTGGTCGCCAGGTATACAAGCTGCAGGTCAAGACCCGCGCAGGAACCACCTGGTCCGACTATTTCGATGTGGCAAGTGGCATGCGCCTGCGTCGCGTGGACCAGAAATTCATGCATGGCCGCGGCCTCACCATCACTACGGATCTTCTGGATCACCGACCCGTGATGGGCGTACTGTTCCCGCATCGCATCGAACAGCGCGGGGGTGTGCATGGCCGTACCTCGCTCATCGCGGAACGCATCGAAGCCAACAAGGGCTTCCCTGAGGGATTCTTCGATACGGGACTTCCGCTGCCCGAAGATTAGTTCGTACCGCTGCGCAACTGCGCGATGCGATCCTCGAAGGTGGTGGCGGGATCGGGAAGTGGCGCCTCCAATGGCTTGAAACGTGCGGTCAGGTCGTCATTGTGTGCGATGGCCTTGCCCGTGCGCATGTCCACATGCACGAAGGTGGACCAGAGCAGGGCCTTCAGCGTGATCTTCCCACGGTCCCACATGCGCATCTCCAGCAGGATCTCGCGTTCGCGCCAGGCGATGATGGTGCTGTCGATCGCCACGGTCTCCATCAGCATGGCCGGACGCAGGTAGGCGATGCGGTTGATGCCCACCAACCAACTTGTGCCGCTCTCCTTGGCGTACGCATGAATGTTGAAGCCCAGTTCCTTCATCAGGTGGTCTTCCCGCGCGTTGATGAAGTAGTCCAGGTAGCACGCGTTGTTCAGGTGGTTGAAAGGGTCGCAGTCCGGGAAGCGGATCAACGACGTGCTCTCCAATGTCTTTTCCATGTTGGGGGGATGATGGTGCGCATGGGACACCGGAGGGCGGTGAAAGGCTACGATCGTATGGCGATATATCGATCGGTAACGAGCCCGATCGATCCACCGTGAGCAGGACCATCGGCTTTTTCCCTGAATGACCATGTAATGTTCACATGCTGGCAACAGGGGCCCCAACGCATTGCGGGCAACTTTGCCCCCGCACCGGAACACAGGGTCGTTCCCTCATCAATACCAACAATACCATGAACATCAAATACATCTCCCGCCCGGGCTGGGCGCGTGCTTTTCTGTCCTGTTCCCTGTTCCTGACCACCATCGTGGGTAGTGCGCAAGTGGCCGCATGGGAGACCGCCGGCCTGGCAGGCAACGAAGCCACTGTGGCCGCCACCACTGCGGATCCCGACCTGACCGTTGGCGTGCTATCACGCGGCGCGGGACTTACTGCATCGGCTCTGGCCAATGCATTCAGTTCTTCCAACTTCCTGAACACGGGCCTCGTTGGCGCACAAAGTGGCAACAAGTATCTGGAGTTCTCCATCACTGCGAACCCCGGATCACTCGTCTCGCTCAGCACACTGGATGCGAACTTCCGCCGCTCCAGTACCGGTCCCAATGCCTTCCAATGGCAGTACAGCCTCAATGGCTTCGCTTCGGCCGGGGTGGATGTTGGTCCGGAGATCAGCTTTACTTCCACAGCAAGCAACGGTGTGGCGCAAGCCCAGATCGACCTGAGCTCGCTGCCTGCATTGCAGAACGTTCCATCCACCACCACCATCACCTTCCGGCTCTTCGGGTGGGGCGCCTCTGCCACCGGCGGAACATTCGCCATAGGCCGCCTGGCAGGCAACGACCTGGCGATCGGTGGTTCCGTGGCACCTGACGGCGGGCCTTCATGCGGCATCTCAGTGGGTACACCTGTGGCGGTTTGCAACAGCATCACAGCAGGTGATGGTGACACCTATGACCTGAGCATTCCCTATACCGGCATCGAGGCTGGCATCACCCTGGTGAACAACAGCGGTTCAGGCACCGTGGGGGGCGACGACCCCGCCCTGGTCAGCGATGGCACGATCGTGATCAGTGGCATCAATGAAACGGACGACTTTGATGTGACCTTCACCACACCTTGTGATGCCCTGAACATTTTTGGTGGCGCGCCGGACTGTGACCCGCCGCCGCCCCTTCCCACGCTCGTGATCAATGAAGTGGATTATGACAATCCGGGTACCGATGATGATGAGTGGATCGAGCTCTACAACTTCGGGACGGAAGACGTGGATCTCAATGGCGTTTTCCTGGAATTGGTCAATGGGGCCGGAGGCGGCGCCGTCTTGTATAACACGATCGTGCTTCCTGCTGTGATCCTGCCCGCCGGGGGCTACTATGTGATCGGCAACAACGCAGGCAATGCCGCAGTGGACCTCGTGGTCACCCCAACCCCCAACCTGATCCAGAACGGAGCTCCGGATGCCATCGGGCTACGTGCTGCCAACAACACCATGATCGATGCGGTGAGCTATGAAGGTAATAGTGGTGCTCCATACATTGAAGGGAACGGCTTCACTGGTGCTGATGACAACAGCACTGTTGGCAAGGTGATCGCACGTGTACCAAATGGCACCGACACGGACGATAACAACGCCGATTGGAAGGTTTGGTGCGCCACCCCGGGCTTCAGTAATGACGATGCCCCGGATGATGATGGTGACGGTGTCCCCAACTGCATCGACCCTTGCCCCCTGGCCGTGGATGGTATCCCCAACTTCGACGTGATCACCTGCGCCTGCGAAGAGGGCTTCACCGCCACGATCACTGACATCGGTGGCAACGATGTGATCACCGCCTGCTCCGTCATCGGCGCCCCCTGCACCACCGACCTGTTCTTCGCTTACGACGAGACCACCAATTATCAAGATCTGGTATGGACCATTTACGACCAGACCGATGATGCGGTGGTGGCCAGTGGAGGCATCAACCCCGGTGAGGGCAGCGTGCCCCTTTGTCTTCCCGATGGCTGCTTCTACCTGCGCGTGACCAACAGCGCCGGCAACCTGATCGATGGCGGCTACCGCCTGCTCACCGCCGAGAGCGTGGGTGCATACGGTAACCAGCGCCTGATCGACAACACGGGCAACCTCACATTAGGCGCCATGGCCGGCAGTGGGATCAGCAACAACGATGGCTTCTGCATCCCCACGGGCAACGATGGACCGATCTATACCAGCTGCGATCGCAACTGGTGGCAGAGCGGCAACTTCCTGGTGGCCTCGGAGAATGCTGCGGTCACCAATGTGTGGAACACGACTCTTCCCGGTGATCCACTGCGCGCCAACAGCGGCTACGAGTTCTGGTTCTTCGACCCCAACGGCGGGCTGAACTTCCGCAAGCTGCGCAGCCACGCGGTGAGTGACGGATTTGGCGATGTGGGCGCCACCCGCGCCTGCCACATCCAGCTCAACAACTGGGCGGCGGCCAACCACCTGCAGCAGAACACCCTCTACAATGTGCGCATCCGTGGCGTGGTGAACGGTGCCCCCCTGGCTGATGATCAAGATTTCGGTCCAGCCTGCCAGGTGGTGCTGGATGACGCGCTTGCGGCCTGCCCGCCCACCGGTCTGCAGGACATTCCCGGACATCCGAACTTCAGCTGCGGTGTGCAGCGCACCTTCGGCGGGCCCAACAGTGCGGCCAACCGGATCCATGCACGTTCGGTGGCGGGTGCCAATGAGTATGAATTCAGGTTCCTTAATGACAATGAGGGCCTCGACTTCAGCCGCTTCTCCAACAATGTGCAACGCCACCTGAACTGGCCCATCAGTGCCGGTCCCGCACTCACCCCGGGTCAGCAGTATGATGTATTGGTGCGTGCCCGCAAGGGTACCACCTGGTGCGACTGGGGTTGGACATGCCAGGTGACCATCGCAGACGTCGCCGCGCCCGGCCAGGAGAACATGGTCCTTGATGAGGTCGGTGCGAACCTGGTCCTGTGGCCCAACCCCAACAACGGCGACCAGATCTGGCTCTCGCTGGATCGGGTGGCGGCCGATGTGGAGACCGTTTCGGTGGACATCTACGACCTCAGCGGCAAACGTATCCTGGCACGTGAAGTCGCCACACAAGGCGGACACCTCTACACCATGTTGAGCCTCGATGGGATCGCTGCAGGCACTTACCTGGCGACCATCACCGCCGGTGACGTACGTGAGACCCGCCGCCTGGTGATCCAACGCTGATCGTCGCGCCCCACTGCGCCAAGCATGAAGGCCCCGCCCGGAGATCCGGGTGGGGCTTTCGCTTTTAAGCGGGTATTACATCGTTCAACTACGCAGCCGGTGAGGTATCCAGAACGATGGCGCACCTGGATCTGATCTTGATCCGGGCAGGGAATGCCCATTGTCCTGGGCATGAGCCACGTGCCGCCCATCACAGCGTCATGCCGAGTCGTTCCTCCAGAACGGTGGCCAGATCGCGCAGCATGGCGGCCTTGTAAGCATCGGTCTCTGCGGGTTGGGCTTTGCGCACCCTTGCTGCGGCGAGACGTGCGGCCTTCTCCGGCCAGATCTCCTGATGTTCGATCACCGTCAGGCATTCGAAACATTCCTGCGCATTGCCAGTGATCGCGATGTCAACGAAACGGTCCAGGTGTTCGCGTACGTCCAGACCCGCATTCCAGAAGACGCCAAGGATCACCGGACGAATGGTGGCAAATGCCGGATCCTCCAGCGCGGCCATCAATTCCACGATCGCACCTTCGGTCTTTACCTCATTGAGCAGGGCGGTGATGCGCTGCCGCACGCTCTCCTCACGTGCCTGCACGAGGGCTTTCAGCAGATGTGGGATGGCGCGTGCATCACCTTTCTCCCCGATGCGGGTCAGGGCTTCGAGCACCTGCACATCATCATCGCTCAGCAGCGCTGCGAAGGCGAGGTCCATACGTTTGCCGCGCGGTGAGGTCATGGACGTGATCAAGGGCGTGTGACCACCAGTCGCATGGCCGGTGCGGTACTAAGGTCGTCACTGAAGTGTACCAGATATACGCCCGCTGGTAGTTTGGCGGTATCCACACGGATGCTGCCCTGTACACTACCTGGTCTTCCTTCATGGACCGTGGCCCCGAGTGCATCACGGATCACCAGATGTCCCGATCCAAGCTGGGCACCGGTCCAGGTGATCCAGGTGTAGTCGGTGGCCGGATTGGGTGCAAGCACAAGCTGCACCGGTGCAAGCTCGTCAAGACCGGTGCCGATGGCTGCCGTCTTCACCACGCGCAGATCATCGAAGTAGAATCCGTCGCGCTCCACGTTTTCATCGGAAACCATCCGGAAGCGCAGCCGGAGCTCTTCGCCCAGAAAGCCGGTCAGCGGGATCTCCTCACGCACCCACGTATAGCGCTGCCCGTCATAGATGGGCGCGCCATCATCCTGCACTGCCGTGCCAGGCCGTGTGTAGCGCCCACAGAGCGGGGTCCAGTTGAAACCGTCGGCGGAGGCCAGCACCTGCGCGAAGTCATACTCCGCCTCGATGTCCCAGCGGGCCATGAAGGTGAGCACTGCGGCAGTGGCATCCGTAAGGTCGATTGTCTCGGCGAGGGTGATCGTGCTGTTGGTGTTATCCTGATAGTCGCCGAAGGGCGAATCGGTGATGGAAGAAGGAGCAGAGTACCAGTATGTGGTGGATAAGTCCCAGCTACCGGATTGCCATTGGTCCATGGAAGATCCATTCTCGGCCAGCAGCACCAATGGCGCTCCGAAGAACTTGGTGATCGTGTCGCGTTGGGTGTAGAAGCCGTTGCTGATGGCGATCACGAAGCGCATGGGATCGCCATGTGCCAGGCTTGGTAAAGGGCTCAAAGTGATCGAATCGAGGCGTGTCTCCAGAAGTTCCATTTCAGCGAAGGTGACAGGAGTTCCAACGGAGAGCACATTCTCCAATGGTTCCAAGGAAACGGTGAGGTCGCCCGGCTCCTGACCCAGGCGCATGACCTCAAAGGCCACGTGCGCTGTCGGTGCACCGAGTATCGCGGGAGATCGGTCCCGGACCTGGCCATAGACCCCGGCGAGGTGCGCGGTGCGCAGGTTGCTGGCCATCAGGTCCTGGCTAATGGGCACGATGCGCGCGATGGAGGGCCAGAAGCCGTCAGATCCCCTGCCGGCTTCCGGGGTCATGGCATAGATCAAGGGCTTGCTGTCCTGCTCGCCGTACATCCAATCGTCACTGCCCCCGTTCACGACGTAATTCACCGTCTGATCTCCGGTGCCGTGCAGGTAGCGGTTATGTTCGGTGAGGTGCGCGCCATACTCGGCGAAAACGGCTGAGTCCGGCGTGAAGAAGGATGGGATGAAACCCCAGGGGTGGATCAGCAGGTTCCCATGGGTGTGGTTGTTCATCGCCAGGCGGAATTGGCGGCTCTCGCAGAAGTCGCGGAGCACCTGGGTCTCTGGCTCCGAAAAAGGCGATGGGCCCCGGTACACCTGCGAGTTCGGGTTGGACGATGAGCCATTGTCATCGTATCCCCATTCATAGCCATAGTTGCGGTTCAGGTCCACGCCGAAGGAACCGCCACCATTGGGCCTGCGGTTCTTGCGCCACATGCCACCGCCTTCGGGCTCAATGATCTCATTGAACACGTAGCCGTCCGGGTTGACGCATGGCACCACGTACAGTTCGAAGTGGTCGAGCAGGTAGGTGGCTTCCGCATCGCTGCCGTAGTTCTCCAGCAGATGCCAGAGGAAGAAGATGAGCTGGGTGAGGGATCCCGGCTCGCGTGCGTGGTGAAGCGCATTGTAGAACACCTCGGGCTTGCCCTGTTCCACATCCGGCGCATTGGAAAGCCGCACCATGTGGATGGGTCGCTCTTCCAGGCTTTCGCCGATGCTCTGCTTCGCGGAGATCAGCCCGGGGTATTGGGCGTGCATGTCATCGAGTATGTCAAGCATCTCCTGCCAGGTGTAGAACCCGGCCATGGAACCCAATTCAAAATTGGCAGGTACCGGATAGTGGGGTGGTCCCCCACAGTCGTCCCGCGCGCCACCGGCATTTTCATCTTCAGGCAGCGCGCTGCGTGCCACGTAGTAAGCGGCCACATCCTCTATCAGGACCTCGCAATGGAATCCGTTCTCTTCGGCGATCGCGATCTCTTGCACGGAGAGGTCGGTCTCGATCCATACATCACGCTTCACGGTACCGTGGTCCACTGCCAGACCAAGGGCTCCCAGACGCTGCAGACCATTGGGGATGTCATCGTACCACACCTTCACACGGCTGTGCTGCTCGATGCTTTGCCCTTGCGTGTATGTTGGATATGCAAGGAAGAGGGATGGAAGAAGGAGCAGGAGAACGTTGCGCATGTGGGTGCAGGAGTAGGACCGAGCCACAAGGTACGCATGTGCAGAAGGGCAAGGCAGCCCCGGAATGTGCGACAGGCCCGCATAGGGCCCGTCAAAGAATGTCCTCTAAACTGCGATGTCAGAGGTGTACGAAGCTGCGGCGCGTGGGCTTGCGCTTGAACTTGTAGCTCACCTCCAGGCTCAGGAAGCTGATGGTGTCCAGCAGGCCGGGGTTGCCACGGCGGCTGGTGTAGATCCCCTCTTCACCATTGGTGCCACGGCCGGTGGGGTCGCTGATGTAGCGTGCCAGCTCCTGGCTCACGGGATCGTTGGGATAGGCCGCGTCGATCTCCGCCCAGGTGGCGTATCGCTCGCTCACGTCGTCGATGCGGTCGTTGGAGAACATCAGGTATTGGTACTCCAGCCCGAGGCTGATCTCCTTGGTGATCATGTACCGCACCCCTGCGCCCATGGGGATAGCCAGGTGCCAGGGCGAATCGCGCCGGGTGCGTACGTTCTCACCAGAGCCATCGGGAGCCTGGGTGAGCCAGCTGTAAAGGTCCGTCTCGTACTTGCCGTCCTTCTCGATCTCGTTGGCGCCAGGCGTGCCCGGTGGGGCATCGCGGGTCGTGCCATCATCCCAGAACCAGTAGCGGTTGGCGGGGTCGATATCCCCCCGGAACAGGTCGGCTTTGGGACGGCCGTGGTAAACACCCAGGCCGATGTGGAAATACATGAAGAACCGCTGCTGGAACAGCGGCTGGTATGGCTCGCGGTAGGCGTTGAGTACCAGATGGCCCGAAGCGCCCACCAGGTCATTTCGGAAACTCAATCCACGGCCGAGATTCTTCATATCCGCGATCGGCATCCCGGGGATCATCGCCCGTTCGTCATAACCGACACGGAACCAGCTGAGGCGCGCCTCGGTGGAAAGCGAGCGCGTCACGTAACGCTTGCGGTTGTTGAGGAAGTCGCGGAAGGTGAGGGTGACACCGGGTCTTGCGCTGTTCCATTGTACAGGCCCATCGATGTTGCCCAGGTCGCCGTAGTAGTGCGTCATGCCGTGGGCCACGCCAACTTCGAGATTGCGCTGGCCATGAATGGACAGGGCGAAGGGAAGGGCGAATAGGAGTAGGGTGGCGCGGTGCATGGGCTGTGAACGGTACCTCAAAACTACATGTGAAAGACGGCCATTCGTGCACCGGTTGCCCGATCAGCCCCGGGGTCCGAAAATGGCCGTTCCGATACGGACCATGTTGCCCCCTTCCGCGATGGCCAGATCCGAGTCGTCGCTCATACCCATGCTCAGCGTGTCGAAGCTCCGCCGGTCCACCGCCCCGTCCGCTCGCAGAGCGCGATACAAGAAACCCAGCCCGGCGAACTCCGCGCGCACCTTGTCCTTGTTATCGGTCAATGTGGCCATGCCCATCAACCCGCGCAGGCGCAGGTGGGGCCAGTGCCCGTCGCTGAAGGCTTTCAACATTGGCGGAAGATCCGTCGCCTCCAGTCCATGCTTGGTATCCTCGGCCGCGATCCGCACCTGAAGCAATACATCGATGGTACGCCCTGCCGCTGTGGCGCGTTTCTCCAGTTCCTCGAGCAGGCGTTCGCTGTCCACACCATGTACCAGGTGGATGAAGGGTACGATGTACTTCGCCTTGTTCGTCTGTAGGTGGCCGATGAAGTGCCACCGGATGTCATCCGGCAGCAACGGTTGTTTGTCGCGCGATTCCTGCGGATAGTTCTCCCCGAAGTCCCGATGGCCCAGTTCGTAAAGCGCCTGGATCTCCTCCACCGTTCTGGTCTTGCTCACCGCCACCAGGGTCACATGCGGTGGAAGTCCGGACTTCACCTGCTCGTAGCGTTGCTTCAGTGCTGCGCGATCCATGTGCATCAGCTATCCTCAAGGCCCAGGCCGTATACGATCAGTCCACTCCGCAGTTTGGGAGCGATGTACGTGCTCTTGGGCGGCATGCATCCGCCGGCATCGGCCACGGCCTTCAATTCGGCGAAGCCTACGGCATGAAGGTGGAAGGCCGCAGCGGCTTCGCCACGCGCCACCAGTTCCTCCAGCGCGGTGGTACCATGGGTGCCGGGCACGAAGCCCACACGCGGGTCGGTGCGCAGATCGTGGATGCCGAGGATCGGCCCCAGCACCAGTTCACTCAGCCGGGCCGCGTCCAGACGGGCATCGGGCGGTGTACCCTCTGCAGCCGCAGGCAGCCGCAGGCCGTGCCATCCTGTGGACGTGCGTACGGCGACCAGCCCTGGCTCGGACCAGGGGGCCGCCATGGGGAAGAGGGAGCCCACAGCCGAGAGCCCCTGCAGGAAGGTCCGCTCGTCCAGATCGCCAAGGTCGCGTACCGTGCGATCGAAGTTGTAGATGAAGAGTTGGTCGCGCGGCACGATGAAGGCCAGACACCAGGCCCGGGGATCGTCCGGTGTGGCTCCGCACGAACGCGCCAGCTGCGCACTGGAGGCCATGCGGTGGTGGCCGTCGGCGATGTAGAGCGCAGGGATCCGGGCGAAGGCCTTGTGCAGCGCCAGTTGCAATGCGTCATCGGCCACCACCCACAGGCGGTGCCGTACGCGGTCGGTGGTGCTGAAGTCGTACGCCGGACGGGTGTTGAGCAGGGGGTCGAGCAGAGCCTCCCAGGCCGTGCCTTCCGGGGTACAGAGCAGTACGGGTTCGGCGTTGATGCCCGTGGCTCCCAGGTATTCGGCGAAAAGGTCCTCACGTGCCGTGAGTGTTTGTTCATGCGCCTTGATGCGGCCCTCCTGATAGTCCTTCACGGACACCCCGGTGATCAACCCGCGCGAGATGTTGCCCCGGTCGCGTTGTTCATAGACGTACATGGCCGGGTGCTCATCCCGCAGCAGCACGCCTGCATCACAGAATCCGGCGATAACCGCGCGCACAGCGTGGAAGCGATCCTCACGCGAGGAATCGTCCACCCCGGGCGGGTGGATCACATGCAGGAAGGTATAGGGGTTGCCCGCGAGTTTTTCGGCCAGCTGACCCGAGGTATAGGACACGTAGCTGCGCGAACCCACCAGATGGGCCTTGTCCGGCGGGGGGCGCCAGGCACGGAAGGGCCGCAGTGCGATCATTCAGCTCACCTGCACGGTGCTTCTCCACGCCACGATCCGGTCCACCAACTCCTGGCCCACGCGGCCCTGGGCTTCAGCCGTGGCAGCGCCGATGTGTGGGCTGAGAGAGAGGTCGGCACAGGCCAGCAGGTCCGTCCTAGGCTCCGGCTCGTTGGTGAATACATCCAGGGCAGCGGCCTTCACGCGGCCGTCGGCAATGGCTTTCAGCAGGGCGCCCTCATCCACGCTTCCACCGCGTGCGGTGTTCACGATCACCACACCGCGTTTCACCTGTGCCAGTTCAGCCTCGCCCAGCAGCGACGAACCATCCTTCTGTGCAGGTACATGCAGACTGATGGCGTCGGCCTGTGCCAGCAGCTCTGGCAACGTCACCATTTTCACCGGCACACGCACGCTCTGGCCGCCGATCTCCATCTCGATGGCCTCTGCGATGGCGTGGCTGTCCACGTAGATCACCCGCATGCCGGCGCCCAGTGCGTAGCGCGCCGTCCACTGGCCGATGCGTCCGAAGCCGATCACGCCAAGGGTCTTGCCGCGAAGCTCGGAGCCCTTCTCATATTCCTTCTTCAACTCCTTGAACCTGGTACTGCCTTCACCGGGCATGCGGCGGTTGCTCTTGTGCAGGCCGCGCACCATGCCAAAGAGGTGGGCCATGACCAACTCGGCCACGCTGATACTGGAGGCCGAGGGGGTGTTGATCACCTCGATACCCTTGGTGCGCGCGTGGGCCACATCGATGTTGTCCAGTCCAACACCACCGCGACCGATGACCTTGAGTCCGGGGCAGGCATCGATCAGGTCCTTGCGCACCTTGGTGGCGCTGCGCACCAGCAGCACCTCCACCTGTTCCTTGTTGATGAATTCCGCAAGGCGGTCCTGCGGCACGGCATCGGCGCTCACAATGAACCCCTCCTCGCGCAGGGCGGTCCTGGCACTTTCAGCGATTCCGTCGTTGGCGTGTACACGCATGGTCTATCCGTTCTTTTGGGCGAATTCTTTCATCACGTCCACCAGCACCTGGACACTCTCCATGGGCAGCGCATTGTACATGCTCGCCCGGTATCCTCCAACGCTGCGATGACCGCGCAGTCCATTGATGCCGGCTTCCTTCCACAGCGCATCGAAAGCGGGCTCCAATGTCTTGTCCCGCAAGACGAAGGTGGCGTTCATGGGCGAGCGATCCTCCACGGCGGTGGTGCCTTCGAATAGCGGCGAGGCATCAACAGTATCGTAGAGCAGTTGCGCCTTTGCGTTGTTGCGTTCTTCGGCTGCACGCACACCGCCGTTGGCCTTCAACCATTCCAGGGTGAGCATGCTGACGTACACCGCGAATACAGGCGGGGTGTTATACATACTGTCCTTGGCCGCGTGGTTCTTCAGGTCCATCATGGGACTGATCTTGCGGCCGGTAATGCCTGTTCTTTCAGGGTCGAAGAGGTACACGGTGGCGCCGGCCGGGCCAAGGTTCTTCTGTGCCCCGGCGTAGATCAGCGCAAAATCGGCCACGTTCACCGGCCGGCTGAAGATGTCACTGCTCATGTCGCAGATCATCGGCACCTGCACCTTTGGGAAAGTCTTGTACTGCGTGCCGAAGATGGTGTTGTTGCTGGTGCAGTGGAAGTAGTCCACATCATTGGGCACCGCGTAGCCTTTGGGGATGTAGTTGAAATTCCGGTCTTCGCTGCTTGCCACCACCAGCGTGTCGCCAGCGAGTTTCGCTTCCTTGATGGCGCGTGTGGCCCATTCCCCCGTGTTCGCATAGGCACTTCGACCGCCGTCGCGCAGGTAGTTCAACGGTACCATATGGAAACCCATGCTGGCACCACCACCCAGGAAGACCACTTCATAATGGGCCGGTGCGCCCAGCAGCTCCTTCACCAGGCTGCGGGCCTTTGACATGACCTCCTCGATGGGTTTGCTGCGGTGGCTCATCTCCAGAATGGAAAGGCCGGTTCCCTGGAAGTCCAGCACTGCCTGTGCCGCCTGCTCGAAGACCTCGCGCGGCAGGATGCATGGACCGGCGCTGTAGTTGTGGACCTTGTGCTGGGTGAGAGTACTCATCGGTGCGGGGTGTGGGCCGCAAAGGTATGCCCTGCCCGGGACCGGCACCGGGCGCCTGATCATCTGGTACATCTGGCTGTCTTATCGCCACACAATGAAAAAGAACCACAGTGCGGCGTAGCGCTCATCGGGTGGGTCCAGTCGGCCCATCAAGCGGCCGGCGCTGTCGTACACACGGTCATTGTCCACACGGCCCATGGAACGTCCTGCATCATCGTAGGCGCGGACACCATCCATCCGTCCCCGGAAGCGGCCTGCATCATCATAGATGCGCCCATTGTCCCAACGACCCTTGAAACGCCCCGCATCATCGTAGGAACGCCGACACCTTCGTGGCCACCACCGCCGCACACTGGCACATTCCGCTCATGACGCAGGACAAGCACTTCCAGAAGCTGAAGGGGGAGTTGGAGTTGAGGGAGGTGTGTCATTGGTCTTGTGCAGTTACTTTCGAGCAAGGCCGCAGCGTTCCGAAGAAGGAGACCTGCGGAGGATCGACTGGAACAGGACCTCCAAAAGCCACCCTGGCTCACTTGGCGATCGCTCGGGCCATTCCGCCGAACACCAGCTCGTGCAGCGGCGCCACGCTGTACCAGTAGATGCGGCCCCACAGTCCCTTGGGCCTGAAGGTGGCGGTCTGGTGAAGGGTATCGCCCACCAGTTTGAACTCCAGCCAAGCCTCGCCGGGCAAGGCCATCTCAGCGAAGAGCAGAAGTCTGCCTGCGGCACGATCGGCGTGCAGCACCCGCCAGAAGTCGATGGAATCACCGGCGGCGATGCGGGTGGGATGGGTGCGGCCACGCCGCAGTCCTACGCCGCCCACAAGCTTGTCCAAGAAGCCGCGGATCTTCCACAACCCATCAGCATAGTACCAGCCGGTCTTCCCGCCGATGGCCCAGATGCGATCGATGCTGGTGCTGCGATCCTTCACCTGCACCGTGCGCTTATCGAACAAACACCCGAACGTGGGCACCTCCAGGAACGGCGTGAGGTTGCCCTCGAAGCGACCACTGATCAATGAATCCGTCCAACTGGAAGGGATCCGGGCATCGCCAATGGCCGAGAAGGTGCGGCGCAAGGCCTCTTCGTAGGGCATCGGGGTGACCTTCAACAATTCGGCCAGGTCGTTGTTGCGGCACACCACTTCCACCTTCATGCTGTGTACCAAGGCCGTGGCAAGCTTGTAGGAGGTGGAGGTGATGAAGTAGAGCCAGTAGGAGGAGAGCTTGGGTGTCATCACCGGCACCACGCCGATCCAGCGTTTCAGGCCGCGGACGCGCGCGTAGCCCAGCAGGATCTCCTTGTACGTGAGGATGTCCGGACCACCAATGTCGAAGCTGCGGTCGTAGGAGCCTTCGTGGAAGAGCGTGCGGGTGAGGAAGGTGATCACATCCGCGATGCCGATGGGCTGCGAGCGCGTATTCAGCCACTTGGGCGCGATCATCACGGGCAGCTTCTCCACCAGGTCGCGGATGATCTCGAACGACGCACTGCCCGAGCCGATGATGATACTGGCCCGCA
This sequence comes from Flavobacteriales bacterium, assembly GCA_041747675.1. Classification (GTDB taxonomy): domain Bacteria; phylum Bacteroidota; class Bacteroidia; order Flavobacteriales_F; family PHOS-HE28; genus PHOS-HE28. The sequence goes on along the minus strand of JBGTES010000024.1, from coordinate 36,411 downwards.
ACGTGGTGAAATGATAGCTCCCCTTGCCCAGCTCTTCCTCCACCACCTTGCGCGATTGGAGGTGTTCGGAGAGCGCCGTCTCGTTGATGATGCCGCTGAGGTACACCACATGCTTCACCTGGGTCCGGTGCATGGCCTCCCGGAAATTCACGGCCGACCGCTGCTCCAAGGTCCCGTAGTCGGTGGACGACGACATGGAGTGAACGAGGTAGTACGCTCCATCGATGTCGGCCGGGACGTTCTGCAAGGAGGCGGGGTCCAGCAGGTCCAGTTCCACCACCTGCACATGGTCCGCCATGCCCTCCGGCACTTGGAAGCGGCTGCGGTCACGCACGCTACAGACCACTTCATGCCCCTCGGCCAGCAGGACCGGCAACAGTCGCTTGCCGATGTATCCGTTGGCACCGGTGAGGAGGATCTTCATGGGGGCACTCATTCTGCCCTGACCTTAGCCAGCTTCCGCAGCGGTGCCAAATGATTCCGCAGGATGGCCCATACCGTCATATCGTCCGTAGCATCGTAGGAATGCACCAACCGATTCCGGAAGGCCCGGATCTTCTGCCCATCCTCGATCGGGTCATTCGGATCGAGCAACATCAACTTGTTGACGGCTTCCCCAATGATGATCAGCCGACGCTCCACTGCGTCCTTAATCGTGATGGACGCAGCATATTGCTCATAGGTCGTGATGCCCTGCAAATGGATGTCGATGGCATCCAAAGCGAGCACGATATCAGACCAGTACTTGCGCTTGGTCTCCATCGTACACGAGCACTTTGGTCTTTTCGATCACCTCGCGCATCACAGGGTTCTTCACCGAGCGCATGGTCAGCAGGTCCACACGACGGCCGAAGAAGGCCTCCAGCTTGTCCCACAGATCGAGCATCAGTTCGCCGAATGCGAGCGGGTCGCGGGCTTTCAGGTCCACCACGAGGTCCACATCGCTATCCGCTTTGAATGGGCCGTGCACCGAAGAACCGAAGGCATGCAGCGAAGCCACCTGATGCTCTTCGCACAGGCGCTTGAACCCCTCGGGGTCACGGGAGATCAGCTCGCGCAGCATGCTTCAAAGGTAGGTAAGGGGGGATTCGTACATGCCTGGCTGTGATCACCAACAACCGCTACTGAGATCGGCAGAGTCCGATCAGTCATCGATAAGCATCCTTTCGGTCCGATACCTTCTCGATGCGCACGAGCTTGATCGCATTGCCGATGAAGTAGACCACCCGGTAGTTGCCGATGTGGATGCGCCAGAGGTCCGTATGCCCCTAGAGCTTTTTGCAAACAGCAGGTCTCGGTTCTTCCGGCAAGCGACCGACCGCTTCACCGACCCGGATTGCGGTCTTCGCGGGAAGAGCGTTCAGCTCACGCACCGCGCTACGCATCCATTCGATGTGATAGATCACTTCCGCTTGGCTCGCTTGTACACAGCACGCATCACTTCATCGTGCGGCACGGATGGCTCATCACGCCTGGCCTTGGCGATGAGGCCATCGAGGTACTCCTCCACTGCCTCGGGCTCACTTACCAAGGTGGCCAGGTCGATCTGCACGTAGCGCCGGTTCTCGGTCTCGTCCGTGATCAGCTTTACGCCTTTGATGGTGGAGCGCTTCATGCCTTCAAAGATATCACACACATACCGCCGTGATCTCCACTACCACCGTCCCCACTCCCTACCTTGGACATTCCTTCCACCGCCAACGCCTACGCCGGGCTTCGGCGTCCAAAGCATGAACAAGCAAGAGATCTTCGAGGAGAAGCAAGTACGTACAGTATAGGACGCCGAACAGGAGAAGTGGTTCTTCTCCATCATCGACGTCATCAGTGCGCTTACCGGCAACGACCGCCCGCGCAAGTACTGGAACGACCTGAAGACCAAGCTCATGCGGGAGGGAAGTGAACTGTCCGATAAAATCGGACAACTGAAATTGCCTTCAGCCGACGGGAAGAATTACAAGACCGACGTCGCCGACACTGAGCAGCTCTTCCGCCTCATCCAGTCCATCCCTTCACCCAAGGCCGAACCCTTCAAGTTGTGGTTGGCGCAAGTGGCATCGGAGGGGCTGGACGAGATGCAGGACCCCGAACTTACCATCGACCGGGCCTTGGAGCAGTATCTGCGTTTGGGGTACTCTGAGAATTGGATCAACCAGCGGCTCAAGAGTATCGAGATGGACGGTGTAGCAACGCTTTCCCGTAACTTCACGGCATGGAACGGAAGGTGCGTATAGTACGCATGAACGAAGCCGGAAGCGACCGCGAATACTGGCTTTCAAGGCCGGTGGCCGAGCGCCTGCTTGCCATCGAGATGCTCCGTCTCCAGTACATCAAGGCCACCCATGCTGAGCAAAGACTTCAAAGAGTTTGTCGCGTTGCTCAAAGAGCATGACGCCGCGTACATGATCGTGGGGGGCTACGCAGTGGGTGTCCACGGCTATCCGCGCTATACCGGCGACCTCGATATCTGGCTGGACCCATCACCGGAGAATGCGGAGAAAGTCTTGCGTGCGATCGTGGATTTTGGATTCGGCTCGTTCAAGCTCACGGTCGAAGACCTGACCAAGGAAGGGAACGTCATCCAGTTCGGGCAGCCTCCGCTCCGCATCGATCTGCTCACATCCATCGACGGCGTGACCTTCTCGGAGTGTTACGCCAACCGCAAAGAGGTAAGCTTCGATGGGCTATCGATGAACTTCATCGGCTACTACGACCTGGTGAAGAACAAGCGGGCGACAGGCCGTCATCGGGACCTGGATGACCTGGAGAATATCGGGCCGGACAAGTAGGGGTCGAGCGCCGCCACCGCCGCACACTGGCATATCCCCCTCATCACGCAGGACAAGCACTTCCGAAAGCGGAAGGCGGAAGTCGAATTGATGAAGGTTTGACGGATGGCCTTGCTTAACCGTTTTCGGGAAATGGTGCAGTGGCTTGAAGACGGAGTGTCATTCAAGGTTCCGCTTGTCGTTGGGGCTCAATCCCGCACACACCGCACACAATATCCCTCCTCCTTTACTTCATGGCCGCGGTATACACCAGCGTCCTGATGCAGGAGCTGCCGGGCCCAAGCGCTGTTCGCATCGTTCGCCGTAGAACTCCACCACGCACCACTTTCACCGATCTCAAAAAAGGAGGATGGGTCAACACCCGGTTCGTAGTCCGAGTAGCGAACTCCTCCTGGCAATGCGGTGAATCCACTCTCGTTGTTGGCGCCTGTATTGGGTTGGAACCAATGGTTGGTGGTGCTCTTCATCTTGCCTCCCACGTTCTGCGCACCGCCGCGCATGGCATCGTTCTGGTTCAATTGGGCGGCAGGCATGCCCAAGGCGGTCTCCAAGGTCTTCCATTCGGCATCGGTTGGCACATGCCAGCCTTGAGGGCACAGGCCGCGTGGATCGTTCACCGCGTACCAGTTGTAGTGGCGTCCGTAGGTGGAGACGTTGCCCGCATCATTGTCATAGGCAGCCCAGGCGCCTGTCGTCAACGTGCCCCAAGCGGTGTGGGACGTTACGTTGGTAATGGCACTGCCATCGCGATACTTTGTGGTGCGCAGGTTTTGGACCATCCACACCTGTCCGCTGATCGTGACCGTGTTGTAACTATTGCCGTCAATGTCCGTGGCCGTATTGCCAGAGGGTGGAGGGGTCGGCGTAGGTTGTGGTTCATCCTTGTCCTTCTTACAGGCGCCCAGGAACAGCGAGATAGCAACGATCAGGACGAAGGGGGGGGGGGGGTACGCATGGGTGCTTTTATCTGTTAGGAGAGCGAATATACGGGGTAGGCCCAGTATCACTTGCCTTGATCTCTCCGCACAACGGAACAATGGTTCTCGCAGCTATCATTCAGAGGTGAAGAGTGGATGTAGCCTTGCACAGAACAAACACTCAAACCCGCCCCGCCATGATCTCCTCCACCACCGCCGGATCCAACAACGTGCTCGTATCCCCCAAACTCCCCAACTCATTCTCCGCCACCTTCCGAAGTATGCGCCGCATGATCTTGCCGCTGCGCGTCTTCGGCAACCCGTTCACGAACTGGATCTTGTCCGGCTTGGCGATGCGGCCGATACCCGCCACCACGGCTTCCAGGATCTCGCCGCGCATGTTCTCCATGGCCTGCGCATCATCGGCGGCAATGGGTGTTTCGCAGACCACGTAGGCGTAGATGCCCTGGCCCTTGATGTCGTGCGGGAAGCCCACCACGGCGCTTTCCACCACGCCCTTGGCCTGGTTGATGGCGTTCTCGATCTCGGCCGTGCCGAAACGGTGGCCGCTCACGTTGATCACATCGTCCACCCGACCGATGATGCGGTAGCGGCCGTCGGCGTCGCGCTTGGCGCCATCGCCGGTGAAGTAGTAGCCTTTGTAGCTGCTGAAGTAGGTCTGGCGGCAGCGCTCGTGGTCGCCCCAGGTGGTGCGCAGGATGCCGGGCCACGGGAACTTCATGCACAGCAGGCCCTCCACTTCGTTCTCGGTGATCTCCTTGCCCTCGGGTGTGAGCAGCACGGGTTGCACACCGGGCAGCGGCCACGCGGCGTGCGCGGGTTTCTCGTCGTTCACAGCGGCCATGGTGCTGATCAATATGCCGCCGGTCTCGGTCTGCCACCACGTGTCCACCACCGGGCATTGGCCCTTACCGATGTGCTGCTTGTACCAATGCCAGGCCTCTTCGTTGATGGGCTCGCCCACCGTGCCGATCACCTTCAGGCTATCGAGCGAGTAGGCGAGGACGTGGTCCAGCCCCTGGGCCATCAGGCTGCGGATCGCGGTGGGTGCCGTATAGAAAATGTTCACCCCGTGCTTGTCGATCACCTGCCAGAAGCGGCCTGCATCGGGGAAGGTGGGCACGCCCTCGAACACCAGTGTGGTGGCGCCCGCCAGCAGCGGACCGTAAATGATGTAGCTGTGGCCGGTGATCCAGCCCACGTCGGCCGTACACCAGTAGATGTCGCTTTCCTCGTACTGGAACACGTTGCGGAAGGTGTAGTCGGTGTACACCATGTAGCCGCCGCAGGTGTGTACCACGCCCTTGGGTTTGCCGGTGCTGCCGCTGGTGTAGAGGATGAAGAGCGGGTCTTCCGCGTCCATCACTTCGGCCGGACAATGCTTGTCCACATGGGTCAGTTCGTCGTGCAGCCACACATCGCGGCCTTCCACCATGTTCACGGCCCAGCCCAAGCGCTCGGTCACGATCACCTTTAGCACGCTGGGGCAATTCTCCAGGGCCTCGTCCACCACGCGCTTCACGGGGATCTGCTTGTGGCCGCGGTTCAGGCCGTCGCTGGTGAGCACGATGTTCGCCTGTGCATCCTGGATGCGGTCGCAAAGTGCTTGTGCGCTGAATCCGCAGAACACCACGCTATGGATGGCCCCGATGCGCGCGCAGGCCAGCGTGGCGATCACCAGCTCAGGCACCATGGGCATGTAGATGCAGATGCGGTCGCCCTTCTTCGCGCCATTGCGTTTGAGCACGTTGGCATACTGGCACACCTTCTCGTGCAGCTCGCGGTAGGTGAGGCGGCTGTAGCGTTCCTGCGGGTCGTTCGGCTCCCAGATCAAGGCCAGTTTGTTGCCGCGCATCTCCAGGTGGCGGTCCAGGCAGTTCTCGGTGATGTTCAACTTACCGCCGATGAACCACTGCACATCGGGCTTCTCGAAATCCCATTCAAGCACTTTGTTCCAGGGCTTATGCCATGTGAAGCGCTCGGCTTGTGCGGCCCAGAAGGCCTCGGGTCCTTCTATGCTGGCGGCAAAGGCGCTGTCGTATTCGGCCTGGGTACGGAGGCGATGATGGTCATTGCGCATGCCACGAAGTTGCGGATCCCTGGCGCAACGACCTCATGGTGCCCAAAGGCGGCCCGGTAGTCGACCTTCAGACATTTGCTCCGACTATCATTTTTCCACATTCATCGATACTTTTTCCACATTCATCTTGACAATCCGATCCATACATGCCAACTTGCGCCCACTCTTCAGGGAAGCCGTAACCCCCTTTCCCTGTCATGTGGCCCATTCAGACCATCACCCTGCTCCTCTGTCTTACTGATGATGAACAACTGTTCGCCCAGTGTATCCCGGCACCATCCGACCTCCCGGTCATCGAGGTGGCTGCACCGGATGCCCAGGACGATCCCACTACCCTTGAACTCGATCTCGCCGTGATCGGCGATCGCTGACCGCAAAGATCCCAGGCCATACGGTCTGTGTTCCCCAGACCCCGGTGTCGCTGCCCTGGCACCGGGGTCGCTATTTTCCACCACGGCCAGCGGTGTTTCAGAGTGTCGGATACCTTCGCCACCCGAAACCGATCACATGAAGCATTTCCTGACCCTGGCCTTGGTGGGTATCGCCCTGCAAGCCTCCGCCGTGGACCGCATCGTCGAAGAATTCGGTGTGCCACCGGCCTATGCCAACATTGCCGCTGCTGTGAGCGCCGCCATCGACGGTGATCGCATCATCATCAAGAATCGCGCGGGCGACGTTCCGTGGATCGAGACGATCAACGTGAACAAGAGCCTGGAGTTCCTCAGCTTCCAGGACAACGGCTTCTTCATCGTGCAGGGCCAATGGACCATGACCGGCGCCAATGGCCGGGTGATCCGGATCATCGGCATGCATAACACCAGCGGCAGCATCATCGCAGCGGGAACGGGTTCCGTGGCCGGCGCCCGCGTGTCCATCATCGACAGCCGTTTCGTCCAGGGGAATGTGCAACTGAACAGCGACATCTTCAAGGTGGATGTGGTGGGCAGCACCTTCCTGAATGGATATGTCCATCTCTCCTTCGGAAATGTCATCGGCTGTGAAATGACCTCCGCAAGTGGCAATGACCTGATCCGCTACACACCGTCGAGTACGGCCTTCCAGAGCGATACCGCCGCCGTCATGGGAAACATTGTGCTGAACACAAGCACGTCCGGCAACGGCATCCTTTGCAACACCCGTGCACAGGTGGTGCATGTGCGCAACAACTGGGTGCGCCACATGAACAACGGCATCAACGTGATGGGCGGCAACACCCAGGGGGTGCAGAATCTGGTATGGAACAACACCGTGCAGACCACCCACACGGGCACTTCGCATGCGATCTATCTCAACAGCACCGCTTCAGGTTCCGTGTGGGAAGTGATGAACAATGTGATCACCGCCGGGGCGGTTGGGACACGCCGCGGCATCTATAACGGAGGCGGGAACAGTGGGCAGATCAACGTCTACTGGAATGTGGTGGACGCGGGCATGACCGTGACCATCTCTCCAACGGGCTTCACCTTTGTGGGCAACAACACCACCGACCAACCCGTGACATTGGAGGCCGATGGCAGCCTGCCGCCCGGTAGCCCGGCCATTGATGGTGTGAACCCCGCGGCTCCATTCTATGACCTGGATCTCAGCTTTGGTGATGGCGGTGCCTATGGCGGCAGCTATACCCTGGATAATTTCCACCCGAAACACACCGGTGCGGCCCGCGTGTATCTGGCTGGTCACCCCTACAACATCCGCGAGGGTGCCACGCTGCGTGTCAAGGCCAACGCCTGGGACCGATAGGCAGTTCGCGCCATGATCATGCTGAGGAATTTCCTTTTGACGGCCGCAGGTCTCTGGTCCATCGCGCTGGTGGGGCAGGGGCTCACAGCGGCTGAATACTTCTGGGATACCGATCCGGGACCCGGCAATGGCACGGCGGTGGCCGCCGTGGATGGCAGCTTTGGTGATGCCCTTGAAGCCATCCTGTTGGAAACCTCCACCTTGCCTGCCGTTGGGCCGCATACCCTCGGCATCCGGGTACGTGATGTGAACAACAACTGGGGGCCTCTCTTCACCATTGTGGTGGTTGTGGATCCCTCCATCCTCGAGGCGCCTCAGATCCAAGTCACGCAGGCTGAATACTTCTGGGACAGCGATCCCGGCGCGGGGAACGGTACTCCGATGCTGGCCTTTGATGGGGACTTCAATAGTGCCCTGGAGATCGTTCTGGCCGAGACAGCCGCACTGCCATCGATCGGGCCACACACGCTTGGGATCCGTGCGCGCGACGCCAACAATGCATGGGGACCGGTGTTCAGCACGGTGATCGTGGTGGAGCCTTCCTTGCAGAGCGTACCAGAGATATTGGTGACGCTGGCCGAATTCTTCTGGGACAGCGATCCCGGTGCGGGCAATGGCACACCGATGGTAGCCTTCGATGGGAATTTCAATGATGCGATGGAGCAGGTGATGGTGGAGACCGGCGCATTGCCGTCAGTTGGTGCCCATGTGTTGGGCATGCGTGCACGCGACGCGAACCTGAACTGGGGGCCGGTGTTCCGCGTGGTGGTGGATGTGCTGCCCGGGGCGGTGAGCTTCCCGCAGATCCGGATCACGGCCTCCGAGTACTACGTGAACATTGACCCTGGTGCGGGTTTCGCCACGCCGATGCTCGCCACGGATGGCAACTTTTCCGATGCCTTCGAGGCCATCCGCGGTGGAGCCATTCCTACACCGGTGGTAGCCGGTGTGAACGTACTCTGGATGCGTGCCCGCGATCCGCAAGGAACCTGGGGGCCCAGTTTTGGGATCGTGGTGAACATCGATACCACGATCACCGGATCGGTGGACGTTCCCGAACCCGCACTGCCGGAACGTAACGTGTTGCTGCTGCCCAATCCCACCGATGCGGGGCAGGGCTTCACCATCCGTTTCATGGAGGCCCCTGGCGATATCCGAGTTGTGTTGATCGATGCGTCCGGCAAACAGGTGGCCGAACATCACTACAATGCGACAGGAGATGTGGAGGTGCCGCTGCATGGCATGGCCCGGGGACTGTACCACGTGGGCATACTCTTCCAGGAGGGCAGGCCCCATTGGTTGAAGTTGGTGGTACACTGATGCAGGGTTCCGGGAACATCAAGGGGTGATCCGGATGGTGTCGCCCATCACTTGGCACCCGAACGTTCTTCGCCAGATCCTGATATCTTCAACCCCTTACCCACAAGCACTTCGATCATGAGACTGACATTACTTCTTGCAGGGCTTAGCCTTGGCCTGCTGGTACCCGCCGTTCATGCACAGACCAAGACGGACCGGGCTTCGGTCAGCTGGGGTGAGGAGTTGAACGATAACAAGGATGGCGCATTCGACGAGGTCGTAGGTTTCACGGACGACCATGTGTACATGACCGTCTATCACAAGAAGGAGATCTTCCTGCGCAAGATGGATGGGCGGCATAAGGTGATCTACCAGAAGCTCATCCCGCTTACCATGGACAAGGATGAACACAGCTTGAAGGAGGTGGTCGTCTTTGGCGACCAGATCCTGGTGTTCACCACATTCTTCGACAAGAAGGAGAAGGCGAATAAACTGTTCCTGCGTGTGTTCAATGAGGTCGACATGAAGCCCAAAGGGAGGGCTCAACGCCTGGCTTCCATCGATGCGGAAAAGCGTCGGAACGCAGGGGGCTTCCTCGTCCGGATATCTCCGGACAAAGAGGCCGTACTCATCAGCCAGTCCGTTCCCCCGGAAAAGGAAGGCATGGAGCGTTTCAGCCTGAAGGTGTTCGACAGCGATATGAACCCGATGTGGGATCGCAAGGTGGACCTGCCTTACCGCGACGTCGAATTCTCTGTGGAATCCACGCGTGTGATGGATGATGGAACGGTACTGATGATCGGGAACAAGTACGCTGAGAAGCGTGAGGCCAGGGAACTGAAAAAGGATGGCAAGGCCACCTATGAGTATCACCTGCTGATCTACCATGCCGATCGCGACGATCCTGAGGACCATACCATCGCCGTGCCCGACAAGTTCCTGCAGGACCTCACGTTGAACATCGGCACCGAAGGGGACATCCTATGCGGAGGATTCTATGGGACCAAGGGCAGCTTCGCCATCAGTGGCACCTTCTTCCTGCGTCTGGACCGCAACAGCAAGCAGATCATCCACTCCAGCTTCAAGGAATTCGATCGGGACTTCATCACCGAATACATGACCGAGAAGGAGGAGAAGAAGGCCACGAAGAAGGCCGACAAGAAGGGGGAGGACGTGGAGATGTACAACTACGAGTTGCGCGATATCGTGCGACGCGATGATGGCGGTGCCGTGATGGTGGGTGAACAGTACCGCTTCTACATCACCACGGTGACCACCACGGACGCCAATGGCCGTACCACCACCCGGACCATCTACCACTATGTGTACAACGACATCATCGTGGTGAACGTCGATCCGCAGGGCAACATCGACTGGGCCGCAAAAGTGCCCAAACGCCAACACAGCACCAACGATGGTGGCCGTTACTCCTCGTTCGCAATGACGGTGAAAGGGGATCACCTCCACCTGATGTTCAACGACAGCGGAAAGAACCTCTTCCTCAAACCCGGCGATAAGGTGGAGCAATTCAAGTATGGCAAGGACATGCTGATCACCCTGGCCACGATCAATAGTGAGGGGCATGTGTTCCGCGAAGCACTTCTGGCCCAGGATAAACGTGAAGCCATCACACGCCCCAAGGCCGGGGTCCAGATCGGGGATGACCGCCTGTTCATCTACGCGAATTGGAAGAAGACACACCGGTTCGGGACGGTGACATTCAACTGAACGCCCTTCCGATCTTGGTCACTTCCATGCGCCGGTCACCGGACGGTGGCGGTCACCCATTTTCGCCATGCGGATCGCATCCATAGTCGCTGGGATCGCCCTCTCGGTCAATGCCCATCCCCAATGGATATTCACCGGCACCACCACACCCACCTGGGCCGAGGCGACAGGGGAGTTCCGCGAACTGGCTGATGCGCACACCGGCGCCACGCTCACTGTGCTGGGTGCCGATGACAACGGCTCGCCCATCCACCTCTTCATCCTGCACAACGGTACCGCGCCACATCCGGACAGTCTACGGGCAGCGGGCAAGCGCATCCTCTGGATCACCAACGGCATCCATGCCGGCGAACCTGATGGAGTGGATGCCAGTCTGCTGCTGGCCCGCGCCCTGCTGCACAGCGACCAATACATGGGCCTGCTGGTCAATACGGCCGTGTGCATCGTACCGGTATACAACGTGAGCGGTGCCCAGCAGCGCAACAGCCACAGCCGCGCCAACCAGAACGGCCCTGAGGAATATGGTTTCCGTGCCAATGCCCGCAACCTGGACCTGAACCGCGACTTCATCAAGGCCGATGCACGCAACACCCGTGATCTGCTGAAGGCACTTCAACACTGGGATCCCGACATCTACTTCGAAACGCATGTGAGCAATGGCGCCGATCATCAGTACGTGATGGAACTACTCACTACGCACCCGGAAAGGATGGACCCCGCGTTGCGCAGTTACCTGGCAGCTTCCTTGAAGCCTGGCCTTTACGAATGGATGGACCAGCGCGGACACTTGATGTGTCCATATTTCGAGACGGTGAAGGACTTCCCGGAGCAAGGGCTTGAGGGTTTCCTCGATGGGCCGCGTTACAGCACGGGACATGCGGGACTATGCGACCGCATCGGCATCCTCAGCGAAACGCATATGCTGAAGCCCTACGCCGATCGGGTGAACGCCACCTTCCAACTGATGCTCGCCACACTGGCCGTATTGGACCGGGAAGGGGAGGGCCTGGCGAGAGCGCGGGAACAAGCGCGGCGCAACACGGCGGATGCACAGTCCTTTGGTTTCAACTATACGCTGGATACCACACACGTGGAACAACTGCCGTGGAAGGGCTACCGTGCAAGCCATAGACCCAGCGTCGTCAGTGGCATGCCGCGCCTGTACTATGACCGTACGCAGCCCACCGACACCGTTGTGCCGTGGATGGACCGCTTCACCCCGGCCTTCACCATCGAGAAGCCCAAGGCCTACCTGATCCCGCAGGCATGGCACGAAGTGATCGACCGGTTGGAACGGGATGGCGTGCCAATGGAGGTGGTCCGGGAACGCACCTCATTCCCGGTGGAATACGAGCGCATCGTGGACTTCAGCACGGTACGTTCACCTTACGAAGGCCGGTACCTGCACTATGACATCACCACGGAGATGGAGTCCGGCACCTTCGAGGCTCAACCCGGCGATGTGTTGGTACCCATGGGCCACGCCACGGACCGGCTGGTGATGGAGATCCTGGAGCCGCGCGCTTCAGACAGCTTCTTCGCCTGGGGCTACTTCGACAGCGTGTTGCAGCAGAAGGAGTACTTCAGCAGCTACGTGTTCGAGGACATCGCGGCGGACCTGCTTGGTAAGGATGCTGCGATGCGCCGGGCACTGGAAGAGCGCAAGGCCAGGGATCCCGCCTTCGCAACTGATGCGCGTGCGCAGTTGGAGTGGGTATACAAGCGTTCGCCCTATCACGAGCCGGGCTACCGTCTGTACCCGCTGATGCGGGTGCGGTGATAAAAACTGCTATCCAGTAGGCCGTTTGCGCACCGGTCGGTTCGCAGCACTGCGCCGCCGTTTCTCCGCATCGGGCTGTTGGCGTAATTCCAGCCGGTACAGATCGCTGCGCCGGTCGCGCAGGTTGCGTACACTGCCGTGGGCGTTCAGTTCCTTCAGCAGGTCGCGGTCCACGTCCACGATCAGGGTCATCTCCGTATTGGGTGTGGCCTCGCTCTTGATCCCGTTCGTTGGAAAGGCGAAATCGCTGGGGGTGAACACCGCACTTTGTGCGAACTGGATGTCCATATTCTCCACCTTCGGCAGGTTGCCCACGCTGCCGGCGATCGCCACGTAGCATTCGTTCTCGATGGCACGTGCCTGGGCACATCGCCGCACGCGCATGTAGCCGTTCTGGGTGTCGGTAAGGAAGGGCACGAAGAGGATCTGCATTCCCTGCAAGGCCAGCAGGCGCGGCAGTTCGGGGAATTCCACATCGTAGCAGATGAGCACACCGATCTTGCCACAGTCGGTGTCCAGCACGCGCACCTCATTGCCGCCCAGCATGCCCCAGTACTGCACTTCGTTCGGCGTGATATGGATCTTCTCGAACTTCTCCCAGCTGCCATCGCGGCGGCACAGGTAGCCCACGTTCTTCAGATGTTCACCATCCACCCAGGGCATGCTGCCGGTGATGATGTTCACGTTGTACGAGATCGCGTACTCGATGAACTTGTCGCGCAGAGGCTCGGTGTACTGGGCCAATCCGCGCATGGCCCGCGCCTCGTCCAGGTGATTGAATTCGGCCAGCAGTGGAGCGTTGAACAGTTCCGGGAACAGGCAGAAATCGGCCTGGTAACTGCTGATGGCATCCACGAAGAATTCCATCTGGTCATACAAGGCCTGCAGATCGGGCAACGAGCGCATCTGCCATTGCACCAGTCCGAGCCGCACCACTTCATTGGCACGCCCGGCGATCTTGGGTCGTCTGTCGTGGTAGATGTTGTTCCACTCGATCAGCGTGGCGTATTCCATCGAGCTGGTGTCGCCGGCCAGGTAGCCCTGCATCACCTTCAGCACGTGGAAATCGTTGCTTAGCTGGAAGGAGAGGGTGGGGTCGTGGATCTCCTTCAACTTCACCTTCTCGATGTACTCCCGGGGCTTCAGCTTGTCGGCATGATCGGCGTAGTTGGGGATGCGTCCACCGGCCACGATGCTCCGGAGGTTGAGCCGCTCGCAGAGTTCCTTGCGTGCTTCGTACAGCCGGCGCGCCAGCCGCATGCCCCGGTGGTCGGGGTCGACAAAAATGTCGATCCCGTAAAGGACATCCCCTTCGGGGTCGTGGGTTGAGAACGTGTAGTTGCCGGTGATCTGTTTGTAGGTATGCTCGTCGCCATAGAGGTCGTAATCCACGATGATGGCCAGCGCCACGGCGACCACCTTTCCGTTCACGGTAACGCACAACTGGCCTTCGGGGAAGATCTGGATCAGGGTGCGGATGTGATCCTCGCGCCAGATGGCGGAATCCATGTCGGGATAGGCCTTCACCATCGATTCGCGCAGGGCGAGGAAATCATCGAGCTTCAAGTGCCGCAGGCGAATGCGCATATTTTTCTCCATGGGCCAAAGCTAAGCGGACCGCGCCGCGCCCTTTGGAAGCCAACTGGCATCGGTCATATGCATGGTTGCCCCCCACACACTACCTTAGGGCCATACGCACACCCTTTCCCATGGACCACACCGCGCTCAAACGCAGCGTACTGAAGGCGGCACGCACCCGCCTGGACGCTACCGCCTCCGAACTACGCGACCGGATCGAAGAATTGAAGTCCGTGACCATCGGCGACGACAATGCCGAGAGTGCGAGCCAGACCGAAAGTACCCGCGGATCGGACGTCGAGCTGATGCTATCGCTCGGCGAACAGTTGGAGCATACCCTGCGGGACATCGAGCAGTTGGACCTGATCGATCCGGCGGTGAAGCTTGATGTGGTCCAGTATGGTGCCGTGGTGCATACCGATCAGCGCAATTTCCTGATCGCCGCCAGCCTGGAGGAATTCGACGCTGGCGGCAAGCGCTACCTCGGCGTTTCCACCCGTGCCCCGCTGATCCAGCGCCTCACCGGCCATGGCAAGGGCGATACGGTCAGCTTCAATGAGGTAGCGTACCACATCCAGGACATCTGCTGATCGATCCATGGAACTGTACACGGTCACCATCGGCGCACGGGTGAAGCACCCGACGATGGGCAAGGGTGTGGTCTATGACATGGACGGGCGCACGATGCACATTTTTTTCAGTGAGCATGGCGACCAACCCATCAGCCGCAGTTTCCAGGGCCTGGAGGTGATCGCACCCGGACCTGAACTCCCCGGTGCGGAACTGGACATGGAGGCTGTGGAGGAAGCACTTCGCACCGTCCTGGAGGAAATGCAAATGCCCCAGCGTCCTGTGGAAATGGCCGGCAAATACGAAGGCGGATCATTGGAGATCAAACCCCGGGATCCCGCGCTGAAGAGCAAGGAAGTACCCATTGAGGACTTCTTCCACAAGATCGTGATGATACGCGACCGCTTCCGTGTGCTGGAGCAGAAGGTCAACGCGCACCCCAAGCTAAGCGAGCAGGACAAGGTGGAGTTGCAGCAATACATCACCCGTTGCTACGGATCGCTCACCACGTTCAACATCCTCTTCGAGGACAAGGAGGACCACTTCGTAGGGCAGAAAGGGGAGGGGTAGGGGCATGTGACCATATGGTCCCACCCGCAAGTCCGTCGCACCATGTGCCCATGTTGCTCACTCAGGCATGCATGCCTTCACCTCAGCACCGGACCGAAGCACTGCGGCGGGACGCAACTCAGAACGCTCGCTCTCGGCCGCATGATCACATGAGCATATGTTCATATGAGCACATGACCACACGGTCGCCTGCGCATATGTTACATTCGTACCCACGCTCCGTTCTTTCACAGCCGTAAGCTGTTCAACCTACAGCCCACACAGGCCATAAGTCTTTGAACCAACACTACGACCTCAGGGTCGGAAGATCCAAAGGGCAAAGGCGGGCCGCGCACCAGCTTCGGCCGGTGATGCCTACGGGCACAACGCGGATTACTGACCCCTTTCTGTCCGACCCGCTCATGTGATACATGGGTTCTTTGCACTTCGGTCCTGTGTGGGCTTTTTTTGTCCCTGCGTGAGCGCTCCTCCCCCCGCCGATCCTTCGTTGCCGCTGCCTGCCGGCACCATCCGACCTTTTTCGGACCTGCCGGTGATGGAGTCCTTCCACACCATCCAGGGGGAAGGCCTTTTCGCCGGGCAGGCCGCGTGGTTCATCCGCCTGGGAGGCTGTGATGTGGGCTGCACCTGGTGCGATGTGAAGGATAGCTGGCCCATGGAGGCGCATCCCCAATGGACAGTGAACGACATCGTTTCCGAAGCATCGGCCCAGCCCCCTCGTATCGCAGTGGTCACTGGTGGTGAACCCTTGATGCATGACCTTGGGCCATTGACAATGGCACTGCGCGCTGCGGGGTTCCGTACACATCTGGAGACCTCCGGCGCCCATCCGCTCACCGGCGAATGGCACCATATCTGTTTGAGCCCGAAGAAGTTCAAAGCACCGCTGCCGGGGATCCATAGGGCCGCACATGAACTGAAGGTGGTGGTGTACAACAAACACGATCTGAAATGGGCCGGGGAACACGCCGCGCAGGTGGGCGCAAATTGTGCACTTTATCTGCAACCGGAATGGGACAGGCGGGAGACCATGACCCCGCTGATCGTGGAACATGTGAAAGCTCATCCGGAATGGCGCATCTCCCTGCAGACACACAAGTATCTCGGTATCCCGTGAGCAAGCATTGGCAGTTGGGGCGCCGTCTGACCCCGGCACCGCTCCGCACAACCTGTATCTCTCTCGCATGGCCCAGCGGTGCCTCCCTTGGATGGCTGGCGCTATTCATCCTGGCCACCCTGCCAACTTTCGCGCAGCCTGGTGGCTATTCCAGCAAGGATAAAAAGGCGCTCAAGCACTACGAGGCAGGTGTGAACTGCATGCGGCAGCGCGATGCGGACTGTGCCCAGCAAGAATTCACCAAAGCGGCCGAGGCGGATGCACATTTTGTGGAACCGCGCTTGATGCTGGCCGAGTTACTTGGCGATCAGGGTAGGGATCAAGAGGCCATCGCGCGTTACAAGGAGGTTATGGCCATCGCACCGCGCTTCCATCCTTCCGCCCAGTTGCACCTGGCCGATCTTGAATTCCGCAACGGCAGGTATGATGATGCCGAACGCAATTACACGGCATACATGGAAACAGAATTGGATCCGCAGCGCCGTACCCGCGCACGCATGGGCCTGGACAATTGCGCCTTCGCAAGGCGGGCCATCCAGCAGCCCGTGCCCTTCGAGCCATTGAACCTGGGCCCGGGGGTGAACACCGCCGATCCGGAGTATTATCCCTGCATCACCGCGGATGATCGTACGCTGCTTTTCACGCGAAGGATCAAGGCCGAGGATATCCGGGCGGGTCAGCAGGAGGACTTTTTTGTGAGCCACCGGGGCCAGGATGACGCATGGGGGCCATCGCGTGGGATCGCATCTGTGAATACCGACCGCAACGAGGGCGCCGGTACGCTGTCGCCCGATGGCCGCTTCATCATCTTCACCGCATGCGCATATGCCGATGGAACCTATGGAACAGGCCGCAAGGGCTTGGGCAGCTGTGATCTCTTCATCAGCCGCCGCGTGGGAGAGCGTTGGAGCCCGCCAGAAAACCTGGGGCCACCGGTGAACAGCCGTCACTGGGAGAGTCAGCCCAGCCTTGCCAGCGATGGCCGCACGCTCTACTTCGTGCGTGGCGTGCAGGCGCGCGATGGCGTGCGCGATACGGACATCTACAGGACCTCATTGCGGGACGACGGCAGCTGGAGCCCACCCGAGAAGCTCGGACCCAACATCAACACGCCATTCCAGGAAGAAAGCGTGCAGATCCACCCCGACGGTCGCACGCTTTATTTCAGCAGCAACGGTCATCCCGGCATGGGCGGGCTGGACATTTATGTAAGCCGAAAGGAGAAGGATGGTAGCTGGGGACAGGCGCTCAATCTGGGCTACCCGATCAATACCGGTGCGGATGAGAACAGTCTTTTGGTGAGCGCTGCGGGAGATGTAGCCTACTTCGCCAGCGACCGCCCCGGAGGCTTCGGTGATCTTGATCTCTACAGTTTTGAATTGTACCCGGAAGCACGGCCTCTGCCAGTGACCTACATCCGCGGTCATGTGAGCGACCGTTTGACCGGGGCACCATTGGAGGCTGATGTGGAGCTGTATGACCTGATGACCGGTGAACTCGCCACTGCCGCTTACAGCGATCCCAAGACCGGCGAATTCCTTGTATGCCTGCCTGTCGGCCGCGACTATGCGCTGAATGCCGGGGCAGAAGGCTACCTTTTCCATTCGGAGACCTACGCCGTACCGGATGGTGCGGTGGATGCTCCGCACACGCTGGAAGTGAAACTCAGTCCGTTGGTGAAGGGCAGCGCGATCGCTTTGCGCAACATTTTCTTCAACACCGCGAGCCATGAGCTGTTGCCCGCCTCCAATGCGGAACTATCCAAGCTCACCGGACTGATGAAGGCCAACCCGACCCTGCGCATCGAACTTGGTGGGCACACGGACAGCGTGGGAAAAGATGAGGCCAACATGGCCCTGAGTGAACGGCGTGCCCAGGCGGTACGCGACCATCTCATGGCCAATGGCATCGATGGCGTCCGGATCATCGCGAAAGGCTACGGGCGCACCAAGCCCATCGCCACCAACGACACCGAGGAGGGACGCGCATTGAACCGGCGTACGGAGATCACCGTGCTCTGAACCTGGACCGCATCAAGCTGGCTGCGACTCCCAGATGATGTCGGCATCCAGTCGCGGGTGTTCCATCACCTCGATGGGTACCAGCGTGCCATCGCGTTTGGGTAGGTACGAGGCGAAGCCCGCCGCGCGCAGCAATTGGTCGATGTCCGCTGTAAGCTGCCGCGTGGATGCCGTCATCTTCACCTCCACCAGGATCGTGGAGATGGCCCGCCGAGCGAGCATCTCCTTCGCACCGTGCAAGGCTGGGAGCTCCGACCCCTCGATGTCCAGCTTCAGGAAATCCACGCGGTCGATCCCATGAAGCGCGCAATGAGCGTCCACAGTGGTCACCTCCACCTCGCCGGGGATGCCGTCCTTGGGCACATTCACGTCGGCCAGGCAGGCATAACCCTTCTGCAATACACGGGGCGTGTCATAGAAGGTCATGCGTCCACTGTGGTCGGTAAGCGCCATGGTGAAGAGTGTCCAACCCGGTACCGACCCAGAAGGATTGGCCCGGAGCAGTTGCTTCACGCATGTGGGCGAGGGTTCGAAGGAATGCACCTTGCCCCCGGGCATCACCATGCCCAGGCAGCGCGCCGCCAGATAACCCACGTTGGCTCCGGGGTCGAGCACAACCATGCCCGGCTTCAGACGCCGCCGCAGATAGTTGAGAATGGATTCCTCATAAAGACCATAGTATATGAACCGGTGGGAGCGAAGTCCGTGGTCCAGTTCCACACGAAGGCCGTGGATCGATTCCATCGTGGGTGCGGCCGGTGCCAGCCAGGCTCCCAGGCGATCCGCAAGGCGGTGTCGGCCACGCACGGGCACATGGTGGGTGGTCCATCGCAAGGCTTGGCGGAGCAGGCTTTTCAAGGGTGCGGGAATGGGCGGCGAAGATAGGAGCGGGCCAGACCCGGGAAAGGTTGGACCACCAACATCAGCAGGACCATTCAACCCCGCACAACAACGCAGGGGGATAACTTGCGGCCATGACCGCTCGAACCCTGCTCCCGATAACCTTCATCGTGCTGCTCGCCAATACCGCTCCCGCTCTCGCGCAGGGGCGACTGGATCCCGGGGCACGCATGTTACAGCGGGATCTTGCCGCCGCCCAGGTGCGCGATGACGCCAAGGCATGGGCACGGCTGGCCGACGAATACGGTCTGGAACACCGCAATGGGGCGTGGGTCGCCCGGGCCGTGGCGCTGGTGGATGAGGAAGTATTCAGTGATGGGGAACTTGCCGGGCTGGATGCACGGATCAACAGCCGCCTGGATGGAATGGCCACCCTCAGTTTCCCGCTGGAGCGGATGCAGGAGATCGCCGCACTGCCCGGTGTGCGTATGCTATCCATGGGGCCTGCCGTCTCATTGGATCTGGAACATGCCCGGCCCGACACCCGCGCTGACAGCGTGCAAGCCGGACTAGGCGGACTGCCAATGGCCTATGATGGAGAGGGTGTGGTGATCGGTGTGATCGACTGGGGCTTTGACTACACCCATCCGGTCTTCCGCAGTGCCGATATGGCGAATGTGCGTATCGCCAAGGCCTGGGACCAGAACAAGACCTCAGGCCCACCGCCTTCCGGTTACGACTATGGCGCCGAGTACGTGGGTATCGATGAACTGACCGCAGCCGGGGCGGATACGCTCTATGTCTTCGGGCCGATCTCGCACGGCACGCATGTGGCAGGGATCGCAGGCGGTAACGGTGCGGGTACCGAGCATGTCGGCATCGCACCGGGCGCGGAGCTGCTATTCGTCACATACCGCCGTGATCCGGCATCCTTCATCGATGCCATCACCTGGATCCGTGACCATGCGGAAAGCGTCGGGAAACCCTTCGTGGTGAACATGAGCTTTGGGAGCCACCAGGGGCCACACGATGGTACCTCGCTGCACAACCAGGCCATGGACCAGATGGCGGGAGTGGGCCGGGTTTTCGTAGGCTCGGCCGGCAACAATGGCACGGGGAACTTCCACCTGCTGCACAGTTTCACCACGCCTGATGATTCAATGAGCACTGTGGTGAATTTCGCCAACCCTGGCACGGGATACTGGGGACAGGGGGTGGCGATCTGGGGCACCCCGGGCGCACCCTTTGGGATCGGCCTGCGCATCACCGACCCCGCCAACAACACCCTGCTGGATACCGACTTCCACCACACAGTGTCCGATCCTTCGGTGGTGGACACCCTGGTGATCGCACCAGGCGACACGGTGATCATGCGCATCACCGGGGAGGCGGCCTCGATGCTCAATGGGAAACCCAATATGATCCTGGAAGTACGGCGTACCGGTGACCTCAAAGTTGTACTACGGGCCACCAGCGCATCGGGTGATATGCACCTGTGGAATGTTCAGCGTTTGGACAACCGTTTCACCAACTGGGGCGTGGCCTTTGCGAACAGCTACCCAGGCGCTGTGGGGGGAGATAATTTCTATGCGGCCGGTGAACCGGCCGGGGTTGGGAACAGCGTGATCACGGTGGGATCGCACCGGGCAGAACAGTTCAACCAAAGCGGCCAGATGATCTTCGGTGGGCGTTCCTCCTTCAGCAGCCGGGGACCCACGGTGGATGGCCGGATGAAGCCGGATATCAGTGGGCCGGGTCAGTCGGTGCGTTCCAGCGTGAACTCCTTCGATCCCACGAACAACAACCCGCCGCAGACCGTGGAGTTCAATGGCACGCAGTATCCATTCGCCACCTATTCCGGGACCTCCATGTCAGCACCGGCTGTTGCTGGGGTGGTGGCGCTGATGCTGCAGGCGAATCCTACACTGGATGCGGAGCAGGCGAAGATGATCATCCGTGAGACCGCCCGCTTGGACGCGCTCACCGGCGAGATCGGCCCAGGGGGAAGTCTCGACTGGGGTTGGGGCAAGGTGGATGCGCTGGCTGCCGTGCTTGCTTCGATCGGCATTACCAGCACGCCGGAGATCGCCATGGAACCAGATGACGTCGTCATTTATCCCAATCCGGCAAGTGGACAGATCCAGGTCGCTGGTATCGCGGTTGAACGTATCCGGGCATTCGATCTCCGTGGGGCCTTGGCCTTGGAGCAAGGGATCAGCGCGGAAGGTGGTCAGAGCACGATCCATCTGGCCGGCTTGAAGTCGGGTACCTACCTGCTGGAGTTGGTGGGGAAGGACCGGACCGTGTACAAGCGGTTCATCATCCAGTGAGAGGCATGTGGAGTTAGAGAACATTGGTTCACAGACGAATGCAACTTAACATAATATAAATTATGCGCCAATAGGGCCGAAACTCAGACCCCGAACCAGGTCCACACCGTGCCCCAGTGAACCTTCGATATGCAGCCCATCCCGATCCATGGTCAAACCCTGGAACGGATCATTCGCCAGCAGCCACGGACCGTCCAGATCCACCAGATCAGCAAGGCCCTGAAGTTGGGCCATTGCCGCACATCCGAGGGAACTTTCGCTCATGCAACCGAGCATCACCTGTAGTCCATGTGCGCGTGCGCAGGCGATCATGTCCATGGCCCGATCCAGCCCGCCACACTTCATCAGTTTGATATTCACCCCGCCGAAGTTCCGGGCCTTGCGGATCAACTCACGCTCATCCTGCATGCTCTCATCAGCGTAGATCACCAGCCCGGATGCCCGTGCAAGTTCGTCCGCCAGCTCAGGCCGGTCCTTCGGGAAAGGCTGCTCCAAGCCCAGAATCCGGTGCCTGGGGATCTCACCGAGCACCATCATGGCCTGCGCGACGCTGTTCCAGCCCTGGTTGGCATCCAGGAACAACGGTCGGGAGTCCAGCCCGGCGATCAGACGTAATGTCTCACGATCCTGGTCACCGCCAAGTTTCACCTTCA
This sequence comes from Flavobacteriales bacterium, assembly GCA_041747675.1. Lineage (GTDB taxonomy): Bacteria > Bacteroidota > Bacteroidia > Flavobacteriales_F > PHOS-HE28 > PHOS-HE28. The sequence continues at coordinate 14,381 of JBGTES010000024.1, read as the reverse complement.
GCACCTGGGCCGCAGGCATTTCTGCCAACCTGGCTGGGATCTCCTCCACGGGGCCGATACCGATCGTAGCCATTGCCGGGGGCCGATGCATCGTGTCCGCACCCAACAATTGGGATACGGCGATACCAGAACGTCTGGCCAGAAGATCATGAACAGCCATCACCAACGCTGCGCGTGCAGGCGCGGACAACATTGGACCAAGGTCTGCCAAAGGCTTGGGAAATGAACGCAACCAGGATGACACAGTCGCCTCAATGTCAGGCTGTGATAGTTGCTCAATGACAGTATCACGTGATACCCCGATGTAGGGTGGCAGCGTGGCTTCACCATAGCCTGTATGTCCTTCCCAACGCGAACGAAGGAACACGGCATCCGTGCCATCTCGCAGGCCATGTGCGGTACCGAAAGGCCGTTTGAACAGCAGGCGGTGACGAGCGATGCCCAGCTGGATGTGCATCGTATCAGACCATCGCACCGCTTGGAATGCTCACCGGATCTGGTAGTGGATCACGGTGACCCACTTGTTGCTGTCGGGTTCCGCAGGGGCCGCCACCAGGTATTCCTCGATCACATTACCGAAGTGCGTCAGTTCCCGGGCGGTGAGCATTTCATCGATGGCAGTGTGCGCTTCGCCCAACTGGCCATAGCCCCCGGTCACCTGTAGCTCCAAAGCTTTGGAAGCGGGCACTACATGGGTGTGGAGGCCGGACAACTTCACCGTTGCCGGGGCATTCACAGGGAATGCGGGCATAAAGTCCGTACGCTGGTTCTTCGTATCCCACAGGAAATACACGTTGGTGGGCGAGCCTGTCATTTCCAATTGGGCCATACCGATGGCCGAGCCGGCAGCGGCAATGGTTTCACCGAAATGGCGTTGCATGTCGCTCCATTTGACCATGGCACGCTTGCCGATATAGACCTTCTCCGGGATGTCCACCGTCTCGATGGTGTAGCCGCGGAAGGTCTTCGCGTTGAGCTCCGCCTCCCGTTCGGTCTGTTCCGCTTCCGCAACAGTCTTCAGTTTCTCCAGACCCCGCTCAAAGTCAGGCCCGACCATCTTGTCCATGTCCATGAACACCCCCATCAGCCGGCCCATGAATCCATTCTCCTGGGTCATGCGCCAGGTGACCTCAGTGCCTTCCTCGTTCGGTCCTAGTTCCAATTCCACCTTGCTGACCGCCTCCCATGGCTTGATGAAGCGTAATTCCATTTCGGCACGTCGCTTCGGTTCCAAAGCGGTGATCTCCTGGGTGCCCACGCCCACGGTGTCGCCCTCCCATTTATGGATGGACCCCACAGCGCCGTCCTCGCCTTCCCAGGTGCTGCGCTGGCCTTTCTCCATATCCTTCCACGGGCTCCAGTCGAACATGGCGCGTAGGTCGCTCACCTTGGGCCACAGTATGTCGGGATCCGCATCAATGTGTGTGGAGCGCTCCACTACCGTGACACGCGGCCCCACGAGGTAACCCAGGATCAGGATAAGAACGACCACGGAGAGCAGGATGATGAGGATGGTCTTCAGGGCACGCATGGCGGGTTGGGCATTGGATGCGAAAGATGCGAACTGCTGGCCATTGTCGACGGCCCAGGCCGGAAAAAGCGGAACTTTCCGCTTCCAACCTTGGCACGAACTTTTCCAAGGCCGCGGCACAACCAAGCATACCCACCCATGCGAAGCATCCCCTCCACCCTGCCCATCGCCCTGCTGATGGTCCTGCTCACCGCTCTTGCATTGCCTGCCTGTAAGAGCAGCTCAGGCCCGGCCGGGACCAAGGTGAAGCAACCCTTCACCGGGAACAAGTACATGAGCAATAATGCCTGGTTCCGTGGCACCGGGATGGGTGCGAGCAGCAAGCAGAACATCGCACGTGGCAAGGCCGACAGCGAGGCACGCAGCCAGATGGCCAGCCAGGTGGGCACCAACATGCGCGCGGTGACGGACCAATACCTTGGCCAGACCGAGAATGAGCGCGCCCGCGACGTAGCCGATAAGTTCCAAAGCCTGGTGCGCGAGGTGTTGAACACCGAACTGGCCGACATGCGCAAGATCGGCGAGGAGACCTACTTCAACGATGCCACCAAGGAGTACACCGTGTACGTGGCCTATGAGATCCGCAAGAATGCCATGCTCCGATTCATGAAGAAGCAGGCCCGGGCCGATGCCAAGATCGATGAACTGACCATGAAGGCCATCGATGAGATCCTGGATAAGGAGATCGAGAAGGCCGATGCCGCCCAGGACGAATGACACTGACACCATGTGCTGAGACGGCGGGAGGCTTCGGTCTCCCGCTGTCTTTTTGGCTGGATCGTACTGGCTGGCCTTAGCTTTGACGGGGCAAGGCACGCAACAACAAACACCAGGGAAATGGAAGGAAATCCAATGATGGGCGCCTACCTGATCGGTATCGTGATGATGCTGGTCAGTTGGATGGTAGGCCAGCGCTTGAAGAACCGTTTCGAGAAGTATTCACGCACCCCGCTGCAGAGCAACATGAGCGGCAAGGAGGTGGCCGAACGCATGTTGCTGGACCATGGCATCGCCGATGTGAAGGTGATCAGCGTTCCGGGCCAGCTGACCGACCACTACAACCCGGCCAACAAGACCGTGAACCTGAGCGAGCCCGTGTACCATGCACGCAACGCGGCCGCGGCCGCCGTGGCCGCCCATGAATGTGGCCACGCGGTGCAGCACGCCACGGCTTACAGTTGGTTGCAGATGCGCAGCAAGCTGGTGCCCGTGGTGAGCGTTACTTCGCGCTTCATGCAGTGGATCCTCCTGGGTGGTATCCTGCTGATGAATACCTTCCCGGAGCTGCTACTCTTCGGCATCATCCTGTTCGCCACCACCACGCTGTTCAGCGTCATCACCCTGCCTGTGGAATACGATGCCAGCAACCGTGCGCTGGCGTGGATGAAGCAGCGCAATGTGGTCACCACCGGTGAGTACGCCATGAGCGCCGATGCCTTGAAATGGGCGGCACGCACCTACCTGGTCGCGGCACTGGCCTCCATCGGTACGCTGCTGTACTATGTGATGATCTACATGAACCGGCGCTAAAACGCCGGCCAGGACAACGGAATTCGGAAGGCGCCCTCACCGGCGCCTTCCGCGCGTATTGCGCAGTCCCAGCACCCCCATCAGACCACGGGTAAGCTCTCGCACCACCGTGTTCGCCACCTGCCGCTGCATGATCTCCCCGGAAGAACTGCGACGCGAAGTGGGAGTCTTCGGCTTTGGCGCCTCAGGGACCGGTGTATTCCGGGTATCCTCCATCCGGCGTTCCAGGATCTCGTGTGCGCTTTCCCCGTCAATCACACGGTCATATTTCGCCATCAATTGTGATCGGGACACCAAACCATCGATCTCCAGGGGGCTCAACACATCCATACGGGTGCTCGGTGCCCGCAGCATGGTATGGGCCAGGGGGGTCGGCGTGCCCTTTTCGCTAAGCGCTGTGACGAGCGCATCACCGATGCCCAGTGAGGTGATCAATGCCTCGGTGTCATAGAAGTCCGTGAGCGGATAATTCTGCGCTGTCTTGCGGATCGTCGTCCTGTCCTTCGCAGTGAAGGCGCGTAGAGCGTGCTGCACCTTCAGTCCCAACTGCCCCAGGATCCGTTCCGGCACATCCGAAGGATCCTGTGTGCAGAAGTACACCCCCACCCCCTTCGATCGGATGAGCTTGATGATCGTCTCCATCTGCTCCAATAAGGGCTTGGTGGCGGTGCTGAAGATCAGGTGTGCCTCGTCGATGAAAAGCACCAGACGCGGCTTCTCGGGGTCGCCCACTTCGGGGAAGGTGCTGTAGATCTCCGCCAACAGGCAAAGCATGAATGTGGAGAACAGCCTGGGCCTGTCCTGGATGTCGGTGAGGCGCACGATATGGGCCACCCCTTTGCCCTCGCGCAAGGTGAGCAGGTCCTGCACATCGAAGGAGGGCTCCCCGAAGAAGCGGTCGGCACCCTGTTGTTCCACCTCGATGATCTTGCGGAGAATGGTGTTCACCGAGGCGCTGCTCACCTGTCCATAGGTGCGCTGGATCTTCTCCCGGCCTTCGTTGGTCACGTATTGAAGCACCCTGCGCAAGTCCTGTGTATCGACCAGCGGCAGGCCATTGTCATCGCAATACTTGAACACGAGGGAAAGAATGCTGGCCTGGGTGTCATTCAACTCCAGGATACGGCTCAGCAACACGGGCCCGAACTCACTGGCGGTGGCCCGGAGCCGTGCGCCCGGCTCATCGCTCAGGCTCAGCAGTTCCACGGGAATGGGTGCTGGCACGTATGGAACGCCCATCACGCCGTGTCGTCGCCGGATGAAATCGTTCTCCACCCCGGGTGCGGCCAGTCCGCTCAAGTCGCCCTTGATGTCCATGAGGAGCACGGGCACACCGGCCAGGGAGAGTTGCTCAGTGAGGATCTGCAAAGTCTTGGTCTTGCCACTTCCGGTGGCCCCACAGATGAGACCGTGGCGGTTCATGGTGCGCAGCGGCACCTTCACCAAAGCTCCTTCCGGCACCTGGCCATCAAGCATCGCACCGCCAAGGATGATGCTTTCTCCTTTGAAGGCGTGGCCTTCCCGCATGATGTTCGTGAAGCGGTCGATATCGCTCATGGTAGCGGATTGAACGCCCCAAAGGAACAGTGTTGAACAGGAGGCTGCAAACCAGTGCCCATGTCTGGTCGGATGATCATGCACCAGGCCGGATCGAAGCCATGGACCTTACGTCATGCGGATGGAGAACATGCTCCTGCTATCGATCAACGGAACGACAGACGGTCCACCGAATAGCGGCCACTGCCGGTGAAGAACAGTGTGATGAATGCGACCAGGTAGATCAAGGCAAGTTCCTTCTTTCCGAAGGCTTCATCGCCCAGATGGATGAAGACGATCACGGACATGCCAATGATCAGGGGGATCACCGCCAGGCGTGTCCACAGTCCCAACATCACCAACAGGGCACATACCACTTCGGCGAAGACGATGAGAATGAACGAAACAGTGGGACCCATGCCCAGTGGATCGGCGAAGGACCCCATGCGATCGCTGAAGTCCGCCAGTTTGGGCCAGCCGTGCCCGATCAACATGGCGCCGCCCGCCCCGAGGCGCAAGATCAGGCTGCCCAGATCGGCATTGATGGGATCGCTTCGCAAAAGCATGTGGATGGTTGTTAGGATGGCGAAAAGTAGTGGTCCCTCCCACCCCGGATCACAGCGGTCTCCAAGGCTTTTTCAACCATGGATCGGGAACTTTCCAGTGCTTCGGACGTATCACGCCCGCCATGAGAACGATAGCCCTTCTCCCCTATCTGCTGTTCGTTTCCTCCAGCTTTGCCCAGGCCAACGGCGAGGAGATGCTCGCGGGCCTCAGTGCCCTGCGCCAGGATGACCACGGCCGTGCCGAGCGCGAATTCTCGGCTGCTGTGGACCGCGACCCGGCCGATGCCCGCGCATGGTACTACCGCGCCGTGAATCGTCTGGCAGTGGGCAATGCCACCGGTGCGAAACACGACCTGGACCACCTGCTGAGGCTAGAGCCCGGACATGCCCATGCCTACCTGCGGCGCTCTGAGGCCCACGCCCAGTTGGGCGAACTCCGTGCGGCCGAACACGATCTGGAACTCCTGCTGCGCTTCCATGCGGAAGGACCCGCCGCAGAACATGCCCTGCTGCAATTGGGCCACTACGCCATGTTGCGCGGCGATGTACCCGCTGCCCATGGCCACTACGACCGTCTGGTGCGTCAGTCACCAAAGCATGCCATGGCCCGCTGTAACCGGGGCATCACGCATGCCGCCCAGGGGAACGATGGCCAGGCCCGTGCCGACCTTGAAGCCGCCATTGCCATGGACCCCAAGTTGGACCAGGCCCATGCCAACCTGGGCATCGTATTGCTGCGCATGGGTGAACTTGAACAGGCATGCACCGCACTCGGTCAGGCACTTGCCCTGGGTGATCACTCGGTGCAGGAAATGTTGTTGATCTATTGCGAGTGATCGCGGTACACCATTGAATTAACCATGCAGAAGGCCCCGCCCGGGTTCCGGACGGGGCCCTCTGCTTTACGGTATGGTGAGTGGAGGTCAGCGCTGCACTACCAAGCGCTTTGTGTATCGCTCCTCCCCTGCCGTCACGACCACCACATAGGTGCCAGCCGCAATGCCATCCAGGTTCAGCGTGGTGTAGAGGTGGTCGTCCTGGGTCGCCCCTTCACGTGCCATGATGCGCTTGCCGCTGAGGTCGTAGATGTCCACTGCAACTTCCTTGGCTTCGCTCGGAAAGACCGGTATGGAGAGCCAGAGTTGATCCCCGTTGTTGGGGTTGGGCCACAGCACTAGTTCGGAACTGCCATCCTCCATGGACATGTTCTCCTGGCCGGGGGCCGCTGCGGGATCGATGGTCACATCGCATAGCCAGCCCCAGGCGCACCATGAGGCACCATTGGTCTTGCTGGCACGCACGCGCACCTGGTAGGTGCTGCCTACGTTGAGCGGTGGACCTGCGGTGCCAGGCCAGTTCAGGTGGCGCTGCACATTGTTGGAGAAGCGGCTGAAGAGGTAGCCTTCCACAGCGTTGCTGAACTCGAACTCATAGCGGTTCGCTCCGGCGATCGCGCGGGCATATAGACGGTTGGCCGCGCTGTTGGGCCCACCGAAGGTGCGGTTCACCCCACAACTGAAGTTCGGGTGCCCCGGGATGTCGTTCAGGCCTGTGGGCGGGCATGCGGCCAGGTCGTCATCGAGCACCACGCGGCAGGCCGGTCCGAACTCCTCCAAGGGATCACCTGCCACCACCCCGCGTATGCGTACGTTGTAAAGCACGTTGTTCTGCAGGTGGCTGGCCACCGCCCAGTTGTTCAATTGTACGTGGCAGGCACGGATAGATGGTGGGTTGAAGGATGCACCGACCGCCGCTGCATGGGTACGCAGGGTGCGGAAGTTCAGCCCTCCGTTGGGCTCGAAGAACCAGAATTCGTAGCCGCTGTCAGCGTTGCTCACTCCGTAGGCCTCGCTTACCGTTACGTTCTCCGTAGCTACCAGGAAGTTGCCGCTCTGCCACCAATCACGGTCGCAGCTGGTATGGATCGGGCGGTCGCTGCCAAGGGGCAGGCAGAATCCCTCCTGGTCGGATATGGCACTCTCAAAGCCGAATTCCCCATTGCTGAAGTTGTCGATGATGCGACGGTTGCCCGGACCTACACCGGCCAGGCGCAATTGGTAACCCCCTGCGGCGGTGAAGCCATCACCGAAGCTGTCCATCACGCGCAACCGGTAGCAACCTTCGGATAGTTCACAGCTTTCCACAATGGGGTCGGTGATGCCGGGCAGATAACCACCGCCGCTGCACACCACTTCATCCAGTTCATTGATGATCTCCCAGCTGGCGTGATGACTGTTGGCATCAGTACGCAACTCCAGCAGTACCTGTATAGAGCCACTGATCGGCGTTCCGGCGCAGCTGCAGTCCGCAGCGATCACATCGTTGATCGTATTCGGATCGCCGTCATCGCAAGTGGAACCCACCGGCCCCAGGGGACAGATGCACTCCGCTTCACTTGGCACATAGGCGTTGGCCACGCTCACGTTCGCGAGCACGCCGTTGTTTCCCCCTGCGACATCCACGACCACTTCATCAGGTGGCGAGCCATCCTCGATCTGGTAATGCGCCACCAGGTTCGCCGTCTGTGGGTGGCCGGTCACATTCTTGAGGCAGTGATATTGATCAATGCTTGATGCGGGCAGCACGATGTTCCAAACACGCAGCTCATCGATCTGGCCGGCATAGGGATATTGGATCTCGCTTACCGCCCCGGATACCTGCAGCGCACCGATGGCGGGTGAACCGGCGAATGATCCACTACCAGTGCCCGCGGTACCGTCGATGGTGGGCACCTCCACACCGTTGAAGTAGATGTGGCCCTCGTTGGTCGCCAGATCCATGGTGGCGGCCACATGCACCCATTGGTTCAGCGCCAGGACCGGAATGGAAGTTTTTGCGACACGGCGGCCACCCCACTGGGTGTGTGTGATCCCGGCGGTAACTGCCCCTCCGGGATCCACGCGCAAGATCAGGGTCTTGTAATCCTGGCCGGAGCAAGCCGAGTTGGGGTCGTCACAAAGGCTGTAGATCTCGCCGAAGTTGAAGGCCGCCGGTTTGATCCAGGCTTCCACGGTGATGGCCGGACCGATGGTGATCGGGTTGGCGAGTGTGGACACATGCTGGCTGGCTCCGTTGAGGTTCAGTGCCAGGTCGATGTCCTGGTAAGGCGGTTGTCCGGCACACGCACAGTTGGCGTCCAGCAGGTCATTCGTGGTTTGCGGATCGCCATCGTCGCAGGCATCACCGGGATACATCACCGTCACCGTCACGGGCACGCGCTGGCTTTGGAGCTGCCCATTGAAATTGGCCACATAGAAAGTGGTGGTCGTTGTAAGCACCGGTGTGACGAATATAGCCTCGGTGGAAAGCGGCACGGTGCCATCCGGGCTGTCGTACCAGCGATAAGCATCGCCGCCCGTGGCCGTGAGCGTGGCCGACCCGGCACCGCAGATGCTCACATCCTGCGCGGTGGGCAGGGGCACATCGCCGTTAAAGGTGTATTTGTCGGCCAGATAGGTATGCACCTGTTCCAACTCTTCCGGGCTCAATGCCCCGTCGTACATAAGAACCTCGGCGATGTCGCCGTTGAGCACCTCCCACCCGCCCGGCGAGATGAAGTCACACCAGCCGATGTGCAGCGGCAGCACCGAGGGCTGGTTGTTGTTCAACGCGCCGGAAACCACGGGAATGCCGCTCTTGTAGAAGTTGAAGCCGGTGTCGGAGTCGCGTACGAAGGTGGTGATGCCCCAGGTCTCGGGCGGATTGGCGGCCACATTGAAGTTGGAGGTGCCCACGCCATCGTAGTAGCCATAGGTGCCGGGGAAGGAACCGAACTGGAAGGTGGTGCCCGAGGGGGCGTAGTAGGAACCCACGATGGTGCCATACCCTACACCGCTTGTACCACTGGGGCCTGCCACACGCGACACGGTGAACATGGTGCCGCGTTTCGCGGGGAAGGCCGGAAAAGGCGGTGTGCTCAATCCGGTGTTCACACCATTGAAGCGCACCACGGGATGACCATTGACCTCATTGGCGACGAAGGCTGGTGGTTGGGGGGTGCCCAAGGTACCTGTGGGTGTGGCGTGGTAGGCGTTGCCGCTTTGATCGAGCCACTGCGTCACCGCATCGCCACTGCGCAGCAGACCACGATCGGCGCGCAGCCAAAGGCGAAGGCCGTCCACCGGCACTTCGGCGGCCTGCATCCCGATCCTGCGTACCGCTCCACCGAATTGGCAGATCCAGATGTTGCCAGCGGGATCCACGGTGATCCCGGAAGGGTCCGAGAAGCGGGCCACGTCCAGCGGGCCGTCCAGCGTGGCATTCGTCCCATCGCCGGTCAGCACGCTCAGGATGCCGTCGGGCGTAAGGCTGAGGATCCGGTGGCCATAGACGGCCGAGACGTAGATGTTGCCCGTGTTCTGGTTCACGTGCAGTGCGAAGGCGGAGGACAGCAGGGGGCTGGTGGCCAGCAGGCTGGGCGTGCCGGATGGCAGTTGGACACGGTACACTCCGGGAACCTGCGATCCAATGCCGATGGCAGCCACCACATTGCCGGTGGGTTCCATGGCGAGATGTTCCAAAACACCATTCGCAGCGACGCTGTTGACGACCAGGATCACGTTGGGGCCACCCACGGCCCCGCCGCCAGGTGTCACCTTGTAGATCCTCCGTGTGCCGTACTCGCCCACGTAGAGATTCCCCTCCACGTCCATGGTGATCCCGCGAGGCGAGGAGAAGCCGATGGCGTATACCGTGGGCGCGCCTCCCCCCGGCGGGATCACGGAAACCGTACCGTTCCCATAATTGACCACGTAGATCTCACCCGAAGGTGCCCGCACCATGCCGGTAGGGACATTCAGGCCAATGTTGCAATAAACAGTGGGTGTGTTGTCCGTGTCAAGCATCAGCACGCGGTGGGCGTCGCGGTCGGCCACGTACCGGTTGCCCTCCGGATCCACCACCAGGCTCTCAGTGAAACCCAGGTCGGTGTTGGTGGTGGAAACGAATTGAGCGTGCAGCGCGGAGATGCCACACCCACAAAGCATTAAGGCGAGGAACTGCTTTTTCATGGGGTGATGTTGAGGGTAGGACTGCGAATGTGATGAGAGATCGATCATTGGTCAATACGCATTTGATGTGACCGATCCTGCATTAAGGTGTTGAAGACGGCACGATCCGTGGAATGTGCTTTCACCATGTCGGCCACGGTCGGTTCGTGAACGCCTGCGTGCCGAATGCATGGACCACCCAATAAGTGCAGCGGCCCTTCTTCATGACCGCGATCCGATCTTGCAGGTGGTCGGTGGCAGCACGCCTTCGAATACGCGAAGCCAGGTGCCCTTTTACTGAACCTGTGCAAGTGTGAGCATCTTTGTTACATGAGCGACCACCTCCACGACGCCTTCGACAACGGCAAGCGCATCAGCCCCAAACTGCCTGAGGGGAAGAAGAACTTCCTGATCGACATCGACGGCACCATCTGCGAGGACATCCCCAACGAGGAACCCGGGCGTATGGCCACGGCGGCGATCTACGATGGTGCGTTGGAGATCTGCAACAAGTGGTACGACGAGGGGCACATCATCACCTTCTTCACCAGCCGCCTGGAGGAACACCGCGCTGTGACCGAGGCCTGGCTGAACAAGCATGGCTTCAAGTACCACGCCTGCCTGTTCGGCAAACCACGCGGCGGCAACTACCACTGGATCGACAACCACATCGTGCGGGCCACGCGCTACAACGGCAGGTTCACCGATCTGGTGGAACGCCGCGCCACGATCGAGACCTTCAAGGAGGACTGATCATTCAGCGAAAACGGCCGCCTTCAGCGTGTTCAGCAGCAGGCTGGTGATGGTCATCGGCCCCACCCCGCCCGGCACCGGGCTGATGGCGCTGCACTTGGGTGCGACCTCATCGAACTTTACGTCGCCCAATAGCCGGAAGCCGCTCTTGCGCGACGGATCATCCACGCGGTGGATGCCCACGTCCACCACCACGGCGCCTTCCTTCACCATATCCGCGGTGACGAACTCTGGCTTCCCCAAGGCAACGATCAGGATATCCGCCTGACGCGTGATCGATGCCAGGTCTTTCGTGCGGCTGTGTGCCAGCGTCACCGTGCAGTTACCCGGATCGTTGTTGCGGCTCATCAGGATGCTCATGGGGGTGCCCACGATGTTGCTTCGGCCGATGACCACGCAGTGCCTGCCGCTGGTGGGTACCTGATAGTGTTTCAGCAACTCCACGATCCCAGCGGGCGTGGCAGGCAGGAATCCGGGCAGGCCCAGCACCATGTTGCCCACGTTCACGGGGTGGAAGCCATCCACATCCTTACGCGGCTCGATGGCCAGGGTGATGCGGTCGGCATCGATGTGATCCGGCAGGGGAAGCTGCACGATGAAGCCATCGAGTTCGGGATCCTTGTTCAACCCATCAACCACCTTCAACAGATCCGCTTCTGTGATGTCCGATGGCCTGCGGACCAACGTGCTGCGGAAACCCACGCTCTCGCAAGCCTTCACCTTGCTTTCCACATACGTGCGGCTGGCGCCATCGTCGCCCACCAGCACAGCGGCCAGGTGGGGCGCATGGCCGCGGCGGGCCTTCACTTCAGCGGCCTGGGTGGCGATCTCCGCGCGGATGGCCTTGGAGGCCGCACGGCCGTCGAGCAGTTGGTACGTGGTCACTTCCGGCATGCCGACGAAGATAGTCGGCCATTATTTCCCTATACTCCCCTTCCCCACCACCACCTTCAACAGAAAGTCCTCCGCATCCATCACCGGTATCTCCGCGAAGTGGAAGTCCTTGCGATCATAAGTGACGATGTAGCCGCACTTCGCATCCACGGCCGAGTGGTACTGCAAGCCGTCCTCGATGTCCAGAATGCGCGGGTCGGCCAGGGTACGCTGCATGGCGCTCTCACCCATGTTGGTCATGCGCAGCTTTTCACCCAGCACGCCGATCTTCTTGCGAGCCAGCTTCTTGCCGTTCTTCTTAGCGGCGAAATAGGCGCCGATGGTCATGCACAGCGGTGATGTATACACCTCGAAGCGCGGATCATCCACCAAGCTCAACACCCGTGCACACGGCCCGAAACGCGGGTACTCGTTGCAGAGCACGGTGACCAGGATGTTGGCGTCGAGGAAGAGGCGGATGCGGGGCATTGTGAAGGGTGCGAGGGTTGCAGGGTGCGAGGGTGCGAGGGTGCGAGAGAGAAAGAGTGCGAGAGCGGCACGGTCCCGGGTCAGGTCCCCTAGCACTCTCGCACCCTCTCACCCTTTCACTTTCTCCTGCTCTCCAGGTAATCCTTCTTCACGTTCCGCGCAGCGTTCTTCCGCACGTACTCCACCTCCCCTTCGGCCACAGCACTTACCCAATCGGAAACAGGCAGTTCATCCAGGGTGCGGTACCGCTTATCGGCCACCTTGCTCAGCATGAACTCCACCAAGCGCGACAGGCTGATGTTGTTGGCCTCCGCAAAAGCCTTGGCCTTGGCGATGACGCTTTCATCGAAGCTGAGGGTGATCTTGGAGTCCATGGGGCGGGGATGTTTATACGGCAAATGTAATGAACCTATACGTACGAACATCTATTTCGGTAGTTTGGCTGCGAGGGGTTCGGATCAGGACGCGATCTCACATCATACCTCTCCCCCATCATTGCTGACCTTCCACGTCGACCCGAACCGCTACCAGCTTGTTCGCTGCTTCGATCGCTGAGGAAATTAGAACAACGTGGCCTCAGGAGCTCAATGGAGCCTTTGCGTCGAATGGCTCTTTGCAACGCTCAACCCAACACGAACAATGATCAACACAATGAAGATGTAGAATGTCGTTCGAGCCGCCTTTCGATGAAAATCAATGTTGCCAAGAATCCTCTTATCGTTCTCGTTCCAATTTCCCGAATAGAGTTTTTGGTGATATTCCGAATCCTGGACCTCGTACTTGTAACTGATCTGGTTGTTCACGTAGCCCAAGCCAAAGAACAAACCTACCGGAATACACAAGATCACCAGCGCATTCAGTGCTTGCTTCACCCAGACCATTGGATGTACCCTGCCGCTCATTTTCTGATCATCTGATTTTCTGATCGTCTGATCCTTCTCCGGGTCTTCGGCACTTCGTCACCACAGGCAAGATGCCTGTGGGACTACCGCCGCATCCCCTGCGCCGCCTGCATCCCTTGCATCATCGCCTGCATCTTGCTCTTGTCACCCATCATCATCATCATCGGGGTCTCGTCGAACTGCTTCATCAGCATGCTCACCGTCCCGCCAGCAATTCCGCCATCCGAGGTAGAGCACTGTTGACCGACCCAACAAATCTCTCAACCGTAAAACCGTCAGCGACACACTCGAACACACTGTCATGGAATGAGAGGATGAAATGCCTGTGTTTATTGAAAGTCTCAGGTCGATGATTCCGATGTACAGCATTCATACGCTCCAGCCCTCTGACCCATGATGAGTTTTCGACTACCACAGCTGAATAGGGCTCCAAGCCTCTTTTAGCCAATGGATGTCCGGAGAACGCTTCATCATTCGGTGGCCCAAAGAGGATCGCATGACTGGGTTCGAAACGAACGATGGCGACCTCTTCACCAGATGTATCTGGCCCGATCGACCTTGGGGTTGTCCCATCCCAACTCGGTTCCACTGTGTGCAAATAGAAAGCGACAACGGTCACGTACTCGTCACTGAGGACCAATGGGCAAGGCGCACCAACCGAGGACTGGGGAAAATCCTTCAACTCGACCACGCGGTCCCGGTCGTCCACCTGATACATCGCACCAGGGATCAGTGGCTTTCTTGCTCGTCCGAACAGTCCCATTTTCTGATCATCTCATTTTCTGATCTTCTGATCCTTTTCCGGGTCTTCGGCACTTCGTCACCACAGGCAAGATGCCTGTGGGACTACCGCCGCATCCCCTGCGCCGCCTGCATCCTTTGCATCATCGCCTGCATCTTGCTCTTGTCGCCCATCATCTTCATCATCTTCCGGGTCTCGTCGAACTGCTTCATCAGCTTGTTCACCTCGGGGATGTCGCGGCCGCTGCCCTTGGCGATGCGTTGGCGACGGCTGCCGTTGATCAGTGCCGGGTTCTGGCGCTCCTCGGGCGTCATGCTGCGGATGATCGCCTCGATGTGCTTGAAGGCATCGTCCGGGATGTCCAGGTTCTTCATCGCCTTGCCCACGCCGGGGATCATGCCCATCAGGTCCTTCATGTTGCCCATCTTCTTGATCTGCTGGATCTGGTCCAGGAAATCATCGAAGCCGAAC
>JBGTES010000023.1:0-90582 GCA_041747675.1 Flavobacteriales bacterium | reverse complement strand
GGCGCCTTCGAGCGCCTGGAACGCGCCGGCCTCAAACGCATGGCGGCGATCCACCGGGGATTCAGCTGGTTCTATGACACACCCTATCGCAACAGTCCCATGTGGGAATTCCCCATCCGGCTGAAGGCGGCACACCCCGGGCTGGAGATCCTTTGCGACCCCAGCCACATCGCCGGTGAATCGGGCCGGCTGGGAGCAGTGGCCCAGCAGGCCTTGGACCTGGGCATGAGCGGTTTGATGGTAGAGGTGCACACAGACCCTGCCGCAGCGCTGAGCGATGCCCGCCAACAGATAGACCCGGAAGCTTACGACAGGTTGATCGAGGGACTGATCTTCAGGCAGGCCGCACCTACCGAAGCCTTACGAGATCATTTAAAGGAATTGCGCGACCTGATCGATCAACTCGACGAGGAGATCGCTCAAAAGCTGGGGGCCCGCATGGACATCGCCGAGCGCATCGGCGATCACAAACGTGCGCACAACGTGGCCATATGGCAGCCAGAGCGTTGGGAGGCCATCCTGCGGCGGCAGCTGAAGCACGGACACCACCTTGGGCTCAATGAACTTTTCATCCGGGAATTCATGGATGCCATACACCGTGAAAGCATCCGCCGACAGGGAGTGGACCCCGAACAGCCCACCCCCCCGGCCACCGCAGGATCTCCATCATTCAACGGTAAAGTATAAGGGGGGAGGCCTTGCATCCCCCTACCTTGCAGCACCTGCACGGAAATCACACACGGAACCAAACGTTCACTTCACATGATAAGGAACCTTACCCTAGTTGCCACAATGTTGGTGGCATGCCTTCATGCGGCCACCCTGCTTGGGCAGTTCAGCTTCACCAATGCCACATCACTCAAGAGCAATACCACCAACAGTGGTGGATGCATGGGGGTGGTGGACATGAACGGTGATGGGCTTGATGACCTGTGCATCCTCCACGATAGCAAGGTATTCATGGTGGACTACCAGAACCCGGACGGGTCCTTCACCTTGGTGGACTATGGAGAGGTATCGGGGTCCCAGCAATGGGGCATGGCCATCGCGGACATGACCAACAGCGGCCACAAGGACCTGGTCTGCGGTGGAAGCTATGATGGCGTACACTACCTGAGCATCCCCGCCGTGGGCCAGTCTTCGTTGAGCAACCTGAACAATGGCAGCATGTTCATGCAGTGCAACAACATCGTGGACATCAACAACGATGGTCACAATGATTTTTTCGCCTGCCATGATGATGCCGCACCGCGCCAGTGGCTGAATAACGGAAGTGGCAGCCTGAGCTATGCCGACCTCATCGATTATACCACCTCGCCCAACAGCGACATGAGCGGAAACTATGGTAGTGTGTGGACCGATTTCGACAACGATGGTGACCTGGACCTGTATATCGCCAAATGCCGCCAGGGTGTGAACAATCCGAATGACCCTCGTCGATGGAACCGCTTGTTCGTGAACGACGGCAACGGGAACTTCACCGACATGGCCGAATTCCACGGTGTGCAGATCAAGAACCAGAGTTGGACAGCCGACTTCGCGGACATCGATAATGATGGTGACCTGGACATGGTGCTCACCAACCATGACGCCACCATCCAGTTGTTCGAGAACGATGGCAGCGGCCACTTCACGGAGATCACCGCAGGCAGCGGCCTGGAGATCACCGGATTTTTCCTTCAGAGCAAATTCGTGGACTTCGACAACGATGGTTATGTGGACCTGTTGATCGCGGGTGGCATCCAGCGCCTTTTCCGCAACAACGGCGACCGGACCTTCACCAATGTCGCCAATGTGTTCCCCTCGAACAAGGCGATGCACAGTTTCGCGATCGGCGACCTGAACAACGATGGCTTCCTCGATGTATTCGCCAACTATGGCAGCGGCTATGTGAGCCCCGACGGCAACAACCCCGATCGCCTCTGGCTGAACGATGGGAACGACAACAACTGGCTGACCGTGCAGTTACAGGGCACCACCAGCAACATGGACGCCATTGGTGCGCGTGTGACCATCACCGGCCCCTGGGGTACGCAGATCCGTGAAGTACGTTCCGGCGAGAGTTACGGCATCGTGTGCACCTTCAGTTGCCACTTTGGTCTGGGCCAGCAAGAGGAAGTGCCTACTGTAACCGTGAATTGGCCCAGCGGCCTGGTGGAGACCTTCGAGAACGTCGCCGTGAACCAGACCATCACGATCATCGAAGGTGTCTGTTTGAGTCCGCAAGCCGAGATCTCCACATCACAGGCCCCCATCGTTTGTGGCGATGGCAGCACGTTGACCCTCACCGCCAATGACGGCTTCAATTACCTGTGGAACACCGGAGCCACCACACAGAGTATCGAGGTGAGCGAGGCAGGCAGCTATTCGGTGACGATCGACGATGGGCAGGGGTGTACCGCCACCGCGAACATCTTCGTGATCGAAAGCCCTGATGAGACCCCCACGGTGAACCTCTCCGGTGATGCCAAGTTCTGCGCAGGTGGCGAACTCATACTCACCTCCTCCCCTGCCGCGTCCTACGCATGGACCGGCGGCGGAGCGGGACAGAGTATCACGGTCACCGAAAGTGGCACGTACTCCGTAACGATCGAAGGCGTTTGTGACACGTTCGTCAGCGCGCCCATCGTAGTAGAGGTGCTGGACAGCCCCGCGGCGCCCGAGGCGGATGACGTGGCGATACCTGTGCCTGGCAGTGCGACACTGGAGGCCATCGGCGACAATATCCAGTGGTATGATGTGCCAGCTGGTGGTAGCCCCATTGGCACCGGCAACACTTTTGAGTCCCCGCTGGTCTCGGAGACCACCTCCTTCTGGGCGACCGCCAGCATCCTGCATGTGGGAGGGATCGACTTTGGAGCGAAGACCAATTGGGCCAACCAGGGCCAGTACCACAGCAATTCGGAGAACTACCAGTTCTTCACCGCATACGAACCGTTCATCATTCGAAGCGTGAAGGTCTATGCCAACGGTGCGGGCAATCGCAATGTCGCCGTGTTGGACCGTGAGGATGGCAGCATAGTGGTGTCGCAGGTGATCAACATCCCCAATGGCGAAAGCAGGATCGACCTGGACTTCCTTGTTCCAGCAGCTGGTGATTACGGACTGTGCACCATCGGGGGGAACCCACAGCTCTGGCGGGATGGTATCGGCAGCACGCAGAGCTACCCCTATGCCCTGGGTACGGTGGGTGCCGTGACGAGCAGCAGCGTGGCCGGCAACAACGCCACGGCCTTCTACTACTTCTTTTACGACTGGGAGGTGGAGGAGCAGGGCCTGGCGTGTGAAAGCCCGCGCACGGAAGTGGTGGTGCAGGTGGGCAATGTGGGGCTTGCCGAGCAGGCGGGTGATGGCATGGCGCATGTCTGGCCGAACCCTGCGGTGGATGTGATCAATATCTCCTTCGGAGATCTTCACGGCAGGCTCGTGGTGGAGCTTATGGACATCACGGGCCGCCTGGTGACCGCGCGTGAGAGTGATGCCAACGCCTTCCGCAACGCCCAGATGATCCTGCCCGTAGCCGGTCTTTCACAGGGTGAATACCTGCTTCGCCTGCGCGATGGACAGGGCTCCAGTGTGCACCGGGTGGTGCTGCGCTGAGCCGGATATCCACACCATGCAAAGGCCCCGGTCCGTAAAGCGTGCCGGGGTCTTTCGCTTTGTGGTATCCTTCCCGCCGCTCATGCGTTGAAACAGCGCCAAGTGTCTCATCCCCTGGATCCGATCAGATGCGGAAGACTTCCACCATCATCCTCGCCTGCGTACTGCTCTCCTGCGCCAAGGAGAACAAGGATGTCGCAGAAGAGCTTGGACTGGTCGCCCAGGGCTGTGGAACGCCTGGTGCCCGGCTCGAGGCCACCATCGGAGGTGCCGACTTCTGCGCCGACCTGCAACTATCGGCCATCGGAGGTGAAGGCAGCGTGATCGTCACCGGGATCGACCTGGGTGCCAACACCCTTGTGATGCAGTTCGATGACCTTGCCATAGGCCCGCATGAGGTCAGCGAAGCCACCAACGGTATACTGTTCATGCAGACCGGAGCGACATGGACGGTACCCCCCGGCTCATCGGGCACGCTTGATGTGACCGCGCATGATCCCGTCGCACGGTCGTTCTCAGCCCATATCGCTGCGGAACTGTTCCATGAGCAAAGTGGCGAGGCGGTTCCTTTCAGCGCTCAATTGGAGGTGACCTATTCCGCGGATGAATAGTGTTCCGTGCAGGCACATGCCGCCTTATGGCATGACCTTCGCCATGGCGCGGGCAATTCCCAAAGAACATCATGAAGCACTGCTACCTCCTCGCGATCGCTGCGGCCTGTTTTACCCTGGCCTGCCAGAAAGATGATGACGAACCCGCACCACCCACGCCACCGGCAGCCACCTGTGGCGTGGATGGCGCCCGCCTTCAAGGCGCCTTCGATGGCACCACCTTCTGTGCCAATGCCAGCCTATTCGCTGCTGACGGAGGCGGCGTGATGACCATCAGCGGAATGACCCAGCAAGGCGCCACGCTCACCCTGGAGATCGAAGATGTGTTCGTGGGCACCCATCCCCTCAACGACACCCAGAACACCCTTCTTTTCACCACCAACATGGCCATCGCCTACAACTCCACGGACGGCGATCCAGGCACGCTTACCATCACCACTTATGATACGGTGGCCAGGCGGATCAAGGGGAGCTTCTCGGCCAGCCTCACGAACCCGCTGGGCGGACCATCCAAGCCGATCACCGGCAGCTTCGACATGTTCTACGTGGATTAGGGACGGCGCCATATAGGCACCTGACCGAACTTTGCCCGTGCCGGAGCATGTGCGTTGAAGCGCGCTCTGCCAGCACTGGAGCATACCGCCATGATCACCGTTGAGGAAGCCCGTACGATCATCCGTGGCAACGTGTGGCACACACCGGATGAAGCCATTGCGCTCGAAGAAGCCGTAGGACGGGTATTATCGGAGGACATGTTGGCGCAGCATGCCTACCCGCTTTTCGACATGAGCGCCGTGGATGGTTATGCGATCGGCGATCCGCAGGGTCCCTGGAAATTGGTGGGACGTATCCCCGCAGGGGATGTACATGGCAGGCCATTGGCCAAAGGTGAATGTGTGAGGATCTTCACCGGTGCACAGGTGCCTGCTGGCAGCCATTGCGTGGTGATGCAGGAGCACTGCTCCATGTACGACAGCGTATTGCTTCTCGAGGATGATATGACTGCACCGGGTGCCAACATCCGGCGTGCAGCAGAAGGCTTCAAGGCCGGCGACCTGCTGTTGCCAAAAGGCACGCGCCTGGACCTTGCCGCTGTGGGCTTGCTGGCATCAGATGGCATTGGCACTGTGCAGGCCGCCATGCCACCCGTGGTATCGGTCATTTGCACGGGCAACGAGTTCATGCGAAGCACGCAGGTGGAGCCGGGGCGGATCTTCAGCAGCAACGACATATTCCTCAATGCTGCCTTCAGGTCAGCGGGATGCGCCGCCGAGGAGCACCTCTATCATGCGATCGACACCATCAGCGAGATCCACGATGCGGTTTTCCATGCGTCATTGGAAAGTCAGCTGATCATCACCACCGGCGGGGTTTCCGTGGGTGAACATGATCTGGTGCGTGCGGCCCTGGAGAAGCTTGGCGCGGAGATCCACTTCCACGGCGTATTGCAGAAACCCGGCAAACCCATGCTCTTTGCAACGGTCGGCAAAGTGCCACTCTTCGCACTACCAGGCAACCCGCGTGCGGTGCTTGTGGCCTGGTACGAATATGTACTTCCGTTCATCCGCGCCATGCAAGGCGAAGACGGACCCGGGTTCCGCATCGATCGGTTGCCGCTGGCGCAAGCGATCACCCTGAAAGGTGCGCGTGCGGAATTCCGCCCGGTGGCGGTGCGCAACGGCGAGGCTTACCTGCTGCGCGATGAAGGCTCGCACATGCTGGGCTCACTGGTGGGCGCCGATGCACTGGCCTACTTTCCGCACACCACCCGCAGCCTGCGACCTGGCGATGCCGTGGAGGTACACTACCTTCCCGGATGATGCGCAGGGAAGGATGGACGGGGGTGGTCCTCGCAGGAGGAAAGAGTTCCCGTATGGGCCGCGACAAGGCATTGATGGAGATCGATGGCCGCTCATTGCTGGACCGTGCCCTGGATAAGTTGGATATGCATGTACACGAACTGCTGGTGATCGGCGAACCGGAGAAGTATGGTGTGGTCGGCCCTTTCGTTGTGGCCGACGAATGGCCGGGAAAAGGTCCGCTTGGTGGCCTGACCACGGCCATGCGCTATGCGAGCAATGATCGCCTGCTGGTGATCGCCTGTGATCTTCCGGGTCTGAATGATCGCCTGCTCGAACTGCTGAAGTCGCAGCTCGGTACATCCACCGAAGCCGTTGTGCCGAGACATGAAGGATTGATCGAACCGCTTGTCGCAGCCTATCACCGCCACGCCCAACCCGCCTTCCGTCGTTGCGTGGAGCTGGATGTATTGAAGATGAGCGATGCGCTGAGCCAGGTGCGCACCAGTTTCGTGGAAGTGATCCCCGGCAGCGATGGCTGGCCTGCGGACCTGTTCCGTAACATCAACACACAAGGCGATCTTTGAGGTCATGGAAGTGCTCCTTTTTGGAATGATGGCCGAGCACGCGGGTGCCGATCGCCTCGTGGTGGAAGCCACCAATATGCATGAATTGCGACAGGCACTGGCACAGCACATCCCCCACTTGGACCAGCTCCAATTCACCATCGCTGTGGACCAGATCGTGCAGCATGGGAACATCCCACTCACCGGCAGCGAGGAGATCGCCGTGCTGCCCCCATACGCCGGAGGATGAGCCAGGCGAAGCAGCACAAGGTGAAGGACATCTTCGTGGACGGACCGATCGATACGGACTTCATCGCCACGAGCATTTCCAAACACGCCACGCGCATGGACATCGGCGCGCACGAGATCTTCCTGGGCCAGGTCCGCGCGGATGTGCCCAACGGACAACCGGCAACGGACAACCGACAACCGACAACCGTCTCGGCCATCGAATACACCGCCTACCGCCCCATGGCCCTCGAACGCATGATCATCATCCGCGAGGAGGCTTTCCTGAAGTGGCCCAGCATGACCTGCCTGCACGTACACCACAGCCTGGGTACGATCCCTGCGGGACAACTCTGCTTCATGGTATTCGCAAGTGCGCCACACCGCCATGCCGCACGCGAGGCCGTTGCCTGGGTGGTGGATCGCATCAAGGAAGAGCTACCGATCTTCGGGAAGGAGATACTTTCAGACAGCACCCATCTTTGGAAAACGAACCTGTAGCGAGGACCCACTGGGTCGACCTACGGATCGTCGGCCGTACCCCCCATGATAGACATCACCCACAAACCCACCACCCTTCGCGAGGCGACAGCTACCGCGCTCGTGACCGTGAGCGATCCCGCGACGATCGCAGCCGTGAAGGAGCAGCGCGTACCCAAAGGCAACGTGCTGGAGATCGCCCGTGTGGCTGCCCTCTTCGGGGTGAAGAAGACCCACGAGCTGATCCCTGATTGCCATCCGTTGCCGATCGAGCATGCCGAGGTGGGCTTTGAGATCCGTGAAATGGAGATCCTCGTTACCATGCGGGTACGCACCATCTACCGCACCGGTGTGGAGGTGGAAGCCATGCACGGCGCCAGCGTCGCCGCCCTCACCATCTACGACATGCTCAAACCCATCGACAAGGGCGTGATGATCGGCGGTATCCGGCTGGTGGAGAAGAAGGGCGGTAAGAGTGATTGGAAGGATCGTTTCGAGACACCAGTGCGTGCTGCCGTGCTTGTGATCAGTGATGGTGTAGCCAGCGGGAAGAAGGTTGATAAGGGGGGAGTTGAGGTGGTTGAGAGGTTGAAGCAGTTGAGGGTTGAGTGCGATGGAACGACCGTGGTACCCGATGAGCCCGACCAGATCGCCGCGCAGGTGATGGCGTGGGCGAAGGAAGGCATCGATCTCATCCTCACCACCGGCGGCACGGGCCTTTCACCGCGCGATCGCACACCCGAGGCCATCGCACCGATCCTGGACCGCGAGGTGCCCGGCATCATGGAAGCGGCACGTGCTTACGGGCAGGCGCGCATGCCCTTGGCGATCATGTCACGTGGCATCGCCGGCATGATCAGAAGGACACTGGTGATCACCTTACCAGGATCCACACGCGGGGTGCAGGAGACGATGGATGCACTGTTCCCTTTTGTGCTGCATGTGGTGAAGGTGCAGGAGATGGCGTTCAGGCATGGACAGTAATGTCCCACCGGCTTCCAGCCGGTGGTTCTTGGATGAAAGACTGCCGGTGGGACACTAAAACTTCCTTCGCTCCACATACGCTCCCTGGTCCTCGTGCGCATGTATGTACGTTGTGATCCGCGCCAAGCTCGCTTCTGACCGCACCAGGTGATCGTAGCTCTCGTCCTGCCATAGCACGCCTTTCCGCCCGAGCGCCCGATTGATCGCGTTCGCGGTGAATGACTTCCAGCTATGCAGGATCTCCGAAAGGTCGATGCCAGCAATAGGTACCACCAGCACATGCACGTGGTTCCCGGCAATGGCGAAGCTCCCCAATTCGTAACGTTCGCCATTGAAGTGGTGCAACGCATCACGCATGATCCTCCGGGGTTCGGAATGTCGCAATACGCACGACCCCGAGCCAGCGTCCAGCCAGCGCTGGACGCGTTCGTGAAAGAGCTGGTTGAAGCGTTTGAGCAACAACCCGGTCAGGTTCGTGGTGGCCGGGTCTCCAAAAGCCTTGATAAATGCATCCCGCGCGCGGCGTAGTTCCTCACGCTTTTCCTTGGCAATGCTGTCCGCCTGCCGCCATGTCACGAAGTAAAGCTTGCCTTCCTGCCGCCAATGCGGCATGTTCCGGTGACGGACCTCCACCTCGGTAAAAGGGTCGAAAAGGAGATCCGTATCGAGCATACTCGAAGGTAATGTCCCACTGGCTTTCTGTAAGTATCGAAAAGCCACCGGCTGGAGGCCGGTGGGACATTCCCCGGAGAGCCACCGGTTGGAAGCCGGTGGGACATTCCCCGGTACTTTCGCGCCAGTGCCTGCCAACAGGCTTCGGCACTCAACAAGCATGATCAACGGCAAGGAGGCCATGGTGGAGGAGTTCGTGCTTCACCGCATCGGCACGGAAGGCGCGCCCAGCATTCTCAGCGACTACAGCGCGGTGCTGCAAGGCTTGGAGGAACAGGAGTTCCTGCGGAAGCTTTTCCTCCGGCCTTTCTCCACCCTGGTGCAGACCAACGAGTTCGCGGTGGCGGAAGGCGACAAGAACAACCTGCTACAGCAGCTCTGCCAGAAGGTGGAGAAGGGCAAGGACCTGGTGGGGGTGTCGCGCGCCATCGCCAAGCACCTGATCGAGGTGGCCAGGGAACACGAGGTGCGCACGGGTGAACTCTTCGTGGCGCGCTTCCACGGCGTGGAGATGGGCGGTGCGCACTACGACGGCATGGGCATCTACAAGTTCGACGACAAGGAGGTGTTCCTCGAGAGCCGCGCGGAGGAGAACAGCATCACCATGCAACTGAAGCGTGGGCTGGGCGGCCGCAAACCGGACCAGGCACTGCTGGTGCTCTTCACGCCATTGTCGCACACACTGTTTGTCATCGAAGATAAGCCCCAGAGCGGTTTCTGGCAGCAGGGCTTCATCGGCATGCAGCCGAAGAAGGACCACGTGAACAGCACCCGCAACGTGCTGGAAATGACCAGGCACTTCATCACCGAACAACTGCCGCAGGACTACGAGATCCCCAAGGCCGACCAGATCGACCTGCTGAACCGCTCGGTGCAGTATTTCAAGGAGAACACCGCCTTCGATCGCACGTCATTCGCCAAAGAGGTATTCCAGGAGGAAGAAGTGATCGATTCTTTCTCGCGCTTTGGTGAGCGTTTCCTGGAGGAACGATCCGTGGCCCTCGACGACCGTTTCGAGATCAGCGCCGATGCGGTGAAGAAGCAGGCCCGCGTGTTCAAGAGCGTGCTGAAGCTGGACAAGAACTTCCACATCTACATTCACGGCGACCGCAATAAGATCGAACGCGGTGTGGACGAGAACGGGCGGAAGTTCTACAAGATCTATTACGAGCAGGAGTTGTAGTCGCACAGGCATTTCCATCCCGAGGAAAGAAGTGATCGCCTGTGCAGGCCAGAGCTATCATCCGCGTGCAGATCATTCCGGTACCGAGCAACACGGTCACAGGCTACCATGCAGCGGGCGTGAACAGGGATGGCACGGTGAAGTACACCGGCCAGGACAACGACCGCGATCCGATCCTGCAGAACATCGGCGGGGTGGTGCCCACGAACACGCGGGTGGAGCAGGTGCCGTAGGGTTGATCATCCCCCGATACTGACCATCGGCCGTGCACTCAGGTCATGCAGCACCTCTTCCTGCTTTTCCGGCTTGAACTGCGGAAGCCCGCCCAGCATGGCGTGCTTCGCCAGCACGTTCGCTTCGATGAGCGCTTCTATGTCCTCGCCACGGCGAAGCGCTGATAGCAGGTCCGTCTCTTCCCGCGAGAACAGGCAGTTGCGCATCTTGCCTTCCGCAGTGATGCGCAGGCGATCGCAGTTGCCGCAGAAGGGCTCGGTGACGGTGCTGATCACCGCGAAGGTGCCGGGCCAGTCAGGTACGCGGTAGGCCTTGGCAGTGCTGTTCGGATCGTCATTGAGCTTCTCGAATGAATGCACGCTCCCAATGTGTCCAAGCATTTCTGCGTAGGTGTACACGCGCTCCCGTCCCCAGCCATTGCCCGCGAAGGGCATGAACTCGATGAAGCGCACATGTACCGGATGTTCGCGGGTCAACTCCACGAAGCGCAGCAACTCGTCGTCGTTCACGCCGCGCATCACCACCATGTTCACCTTCACACGCAGGCCGCGCTGCAGGGCGAGTAGGATGTTGGCATGCACGGTACCGAACCCATCGCGCCGCGAGATCTTCCGGAAACGTTCCGCATCAAAAGTGTCCAGGCTGATGTTCACGCTCTTCAGCCCGGCATCGATCAAGCCATCGAGGTGCTTGTGCAGGCTGAGCGCGTTGGTGGTGAGACCCAGCTTCACGGGAAGTGCGGCCATGTCGCGGACGATGTCCACCGCATCGGGTCGCACGAGTGGTTCACCACCGGTGATGCGGATCTTGGTGATCCCGTAGCGCTCCACGAAGAGCCGGGCGATAGTCCTGATCTCTTCACGCGTCATCAATTCCTCCCGCTTCAGGAAGTGCTGGTCCTCCGGCATGCAGTAGGTGCAGCGCAGGTCGCACTTGTCCACGATGCTGATACGCAGGCTGCGGTGAATGCGGTGGTGACGGTCGGTTAGAGGCACGGCGCAAAGCTAGGCCCCCCATGGCGTCCCGCCTGTGGGGGCTCTGCGCAAGCTTGCTCCCGAGCATCATGTTCAGCGACCATCGAACGCTGCTATCTCCATAGTATTTATCGAGGACCAGTACGCAAGTAGACTTCCCTCCAGGCGGGTGTTCGGGCTCACCCCTCAGGCGGGGCGCCTGAGGGGACCACACCCCCCAAGCAGGATGCTTGGGGGGACGGCAACAACGACCTTTGCCGCATGATCCGCATCGTGGAAGCCGATACGCCGGAACTGCTCACCCGCGCAGCGGACCTCTTGCGCGATTTTCCGCCGCACCAACGGCGCCGCTATGCCGCGCACCTGCACATCGTGGAGCGCTATTTCGACGAAGCCGCTTATGCGCGCGAACTGGCCGACCTGCATGCGCACTATGGCCCGCCACAAGGTTGTGTGCTGGTCGCGCTGCAAGGCGAGGAGGCCGTGGGGGCGATCTGCCTGCGACGCTTGGATGACGCGGCCTGTGAAATGAAGCGTCTCTATGTGCCGGAACCACATCGTGGAAAGGGCGTCGCGAAGGCCTTGGTACACGCCTTCATCCACGCGGCGCGTGAACGGGGCTATCGGATCATGCGGCTCGATACCGGGTTCTTCATGATCGAAGCCATCGGCCTGTACGAACGTTTCGGATTTCGACGGATCGAAGCCTACCATGCGGCGGAGCCGATACTTGCCGCTGCACTGGTCTTCATGGAGCGGGAGGTCGATCCCGTGAAGTAGCCACACGGAGTTGAACGGCTGTGTTCGACCAAGCAACTACCTTTCCGATCGGCCATGAGCATTACCTGTCCCGCTTACTGGATGCGCACGACCTGTCCCGCCTTTGCGGGATGAGAAAATGAGCACATGCGCACATGCCCAACCTCATCCGTTGCCCCTGGTGTCTGAAGGACGACATCTACAAGCACTACCACGACACCGTGTGGGGAATACCCGAACACGATGACCAGCGGCTGTTCGCGAAGCTCCTTCTCGATGGTGCACAAGCCGGATTGAGCTGGTACACGATCCTCATTCGCACGGAGAGCTATGCGAAGGCCTTCGACAATTGGAATGCGGAGAAGATCGCGCGCTACGGCCCGAAGGAAATCGAACGTCTGATGAACGATCCGGGCATCATACGCAACCGCGCCAAGGTGGCCAGTGCGATCAAGAACGCACAAGCCTACCTGCGCATCATGGAAGGCGGCAAGGGTTCCTTCTATCGTTTCCTCTGGAAGCATGTGGACGGCAAGCCCATGGTGAACCACTGGACCGAGATGAAAGAGGTGCCTGCCCGTACACCCATTTCCGATGCGCTGAGTAAAGACCTGAAGAAGGCCGGTTTCAGCTTCGTGGGCAGCACCATCGTGTACGCCTTCATGCAGGCAGTGGGCATGGTGGATGATCATCTGGTGACGTGCTGGAGAAGAAGTGGTAGAGGGTGAATGGTCATTGGTGAATGGCGAATGGTCTCATATTCGGCACCAACCCTCAACCACTAACCTGCATGTCGACCCAGTGGGTCGACGCTACAGGTGCCGCGATCCCGGTTACTGCGTTGGTCCCAACCCTTCAACCCCTCAACCTGCCTACCTAACTTTCCACCATGCCCACCCCCGTCACCTCCACCCACATCATCCGCCACGATGCCGACAGCATCACCCCGGCCGATGATATCCTTGTGACCGAGGAACCGTTGGAGATCCGCCTGGGCCATGGGCCACTGGACGATCGCAAGGAGTTCCGCCTCAGCGTGACCATGCGCACGCCGGGCAATGATGAGGAACTGGCACTGGGATTCCTGTTCACAGAAGGCCTTATCGCCGACCCTGTGGAAGTGCTGCGCGTGGAATACTGCGCGAATGTGAAGCCGGAGGAGCAGGGCAATGTGGTGCGCGTCGAGTTGCGACCCGGTGTGAACCTCGATCCCGCGAAGTGGCAGCGCAACTTCTACACCACCAGCAGCTGCGGGGTGTGCGGCAAGAGCAGCCTGGAAGCCGTTCGCGCGCAATGCCACCGATCCATTACGCCATGGGGTGATGTGGATCCCAACACCATCACTGCCCTGCCCGATCGCATGCGCGAAGCCCAGACCGTGTTCAAACATACCGGTGGCATCCACGCCGCCGCGCTTTTCGATCGCGAGGGAAAGTTGCTTTTGCTCCGCGAGGACATCGGCCGCCATAACGCAGTGGACAAGCTCATCGGTGGATCCCTACTTGCCAACTTACCCCTCGCCACTTGCCAACTTCTTGTTAGCGGTCGCGCAGGTTTCGAACTCGTCCAGAAATGCGTGGTGGCGGGCATTCCGCTGATGGCGGCAGTCGGTGCCCCATCTTCCATCGCTGTGGATCTGGCCCGGGAAAGCGGACTCACCTTGATCGGCTTTCTGCGCGGGGAGCGGTTCAATGTGTACAGCCCGAAACGGGGGTGAAGCCTGCCCGGCCTTGGGCAACGTCTACCGCATTGGGCATGTCTCGTATGGTGTAGGCCATACCTACCTTCATGCACATGTTCCGGAAGCTGCACGCGTTGTTGGTATTCCTGTCGCCTTTGGTCTTGACCGCTCAGGAACCAAATGTGCAACTACAAGTGACACATGACGCCTGCGGAAGCAGCACCGGCAAGATCACTGCGACCCTCTATGGATTTGAGACACCAATGTTCCCACTGACCGTGGAATGGAGCAATGGTGTGACCAGTTCGGGCGACACGTTGATCTTGACCATCACCGGCCTCCCGGCAGGGGTGTACACAGCCACTGTGACGGATGCTTTGGGTGCCGTCATCATGGAGGAGGCCGAAGTGCTGGACTTGCAGACATTGCAATTCCCCTATCAGGACCATATCCGGAATACTTGTGCCGGCGCCTGCACCTGGTCGTATGGCAGTCTGCCAGGATGCCATGCCAGCGGTGTGCCGCCTTACAGTTTCACTGCGGACCCACCCGGACCGATCTTCAACATGTCCGGCAATGGATGCTCGTTCGATATCTGGTCATTGTGCCCTGATGAGACCTACCTGATCACCATGTCCGACGCGAACAACTGTTCGCTGGAATGGAACATCACGGTGGTGGACCACGATAAACCTGTGCTGCTGGATGCCGAGATCTTCGCCAGCTGCCCGGACGGCCATACGGGTGGATTCGCCTTGACCTACGACATGGATGTCCTGCTCTCGGTACATCCGTTCCAAGGCTCCTTCACAGGGGCTATCACCTACGGTCCACCGGGTCAGGTCACAGTATCAGGGATCGGGCCGGGGCAGTACGAGACCTATGCGTACAACCAGATATACACCGGCTGTCACGACACCCTGTACCACACTGTACCCATGGACGCCGCCGGTTGCGGCACCATCATCGGCACGCTATACGCCGACCTCAATGGCGACTGCGTCCTGGATGGCGGCGATGTGCCCCTGCCCTACCGCATGGTGAGCATCCAACCGGGCACACAGGCCGCGCTGTCCAACCCCCAAGGCGAGTATGTGCGCGGTGTGGACTACGGCACATATCAAGTGGACCATGCATCGGAAGGCTTCGTGACGCTGTGCCCTGTGGACACCCCGGTGGAGGTGACGATCACACAGCTTGACCCCCTGTCCACGGTGGACTTCGCCATGGACCCCCTGCTTGGTCCCGATGCCGGTGTCTTTCTCTGGAATTCCAAGCATAGCCCAGGCTTCCTGGCCCAGTACATGGTGCACCTCACCAACACCGGACCCTATGCACAACAGGATCTGGCCATCGACCTCACATACGATCCAGAACTGGCGGTCTTTCTGGCAGACCCCCTTCCTGTGATCGATCAGCCGGGCTTGATGCGATGGGTGATACCGGAGTTGGCACCCTTCGGCTCGGTGCAGTGTTCGCTCTATGTGCAGGTGCCCCCCGATCCCGACCTCATCGGCACCACGCTGGAAGCCACCGCCACACTCTCCGCCCCTACACCCGATGCCGATCCGGGCAACGATGTGTACGCCATCCAGCTGGTGGTGGCCGGTCCATACGACCCCAACGATAAAACGCAACGCACCACCTCCAACCTTTCCGGCAGTAGCTACTTCCTGGATCAGGATGAGCATGTGGACTACACCATTCGCTTCCAGAACGTGGGCAACGCACCTGCTGTGGACGTGTACCTGCTGGACACCGTTTCCAACGCTTTCGACCTGATGTCGTTCGTAATGCTGGGCGCCTCGCATCCATTCACCGCCACCCTGCTGGATGACCGTGTGCTGCGCTTCGACTTCCCCGGCATCATGTTGCCCGACAGCCTCAGCGATCCCTTGGGCAGCCAGGGCTTCGTACGTTTCCGCCTGATGCCATTGGCACCGCAACTGGGCGACACGCTGAAAAACGCGGCCGACATCTTCTTCGACTTCAACCCACCGATCCGCACCAACACCGCCACGCTGCTGGTGGACCAGCTGGCCCATGTGCCTGACCGCGCACATCGTGAACTCAACGTGTATCCCAACCCGGTGTTGAGCATACTAAGTCTCTCGGGTTTGCGCGCAGGTGTGCACCATTTGGAGATCCTGGCACTTGATGGCCGACGTGTACGGGAACTCCATATCAGTGGCTCCGAAGCCGCCGTCTCTGTGGAGGGCATCGCACAAGGCAGCTACCTCATCCGTGTCAAGGAACAAGGCGGACAGCTACTCCTTGCGCGCTTCGTCAAGGAATAACACGGAGGCAATTCGCCTTGATCCGCTCCCCGGCCATGTGCCCGGGCGCATTGATCCCGCCCACGCTCGCTGGATATATTTGCCACCGCGCTGGGGCTGGCGCCGCTGAAAGAAGGATCTGCCCTCGGGACGCGACCTGATCCAAGCGTCCGATGCCAAGTTCCCGACCGACCGAATGGAGACCCTCGACCCGGAGACCATTGAGCGCGTGACGATCTCCGTCCTGGCGCGGATGAACGAGGACCTGCCCGCCGCTGAACGGATCCCCACCGATCCAGGCACAGCGCTCATGGGCGATGGCGGCATGCTCGATTCCCTGGGCATCGCCAACTTCATCGTCCAAATGGAAGAGGCCATCGAACGCTCCTTCGGCAGATCGCTGTCCCTGTCCGATCAGGACCTGATGGGGCTGTTCGAAGAAGCCAGTGTCACAGTGCGGTCCTTCTCGGAGTTCCTGTACCATCGGCTCAAGGCTTGAAGCATGACCGCACCCCGTCCCGAATGGGTCCTCGTATCCGACTTCAACCTGTCCAACTTCGCGAATATCCTGAAGAGCCGCACGGGTGATGCATGGGACATCAAGGTGGCACCCATGGACAACGTGGTGCCCGCGCTCATGTCGCCGGGATCGGCCACCGCATCGGCCCTTGTGTGGACCCGGCCGGAGCGTGTCGCGGCTGGTTTCCAACGTGCGCTGCTTTTGGACAAGCCCGAGCCGGATGAGATCCTCGCCGAGGTGGACGCCTTCGCCGACATGCTCCTGAGTGCCGCGGAACTGTGGAAGAACCTGTACGTACCGCGCTGGCAGATCGCCCCTTCGTTACGGCTCGGCAGCGGCGTGCATGGGCTGTTGTTGCGCATGGACCACCGCCTGGTGGAACGGCTCTCTGAAGCGGCCAACATACATGTGTTGCATAGTGCCCGATGGTCGCAGCAGGCCGGGCCGGGGGCATGGTCCGCACGCCTGTGGTACCTAACCAAGACACCCTTCTCCAACGCGGTGTTCCAGGCCGCTGCCGAAGATCTGATCGCCTGCGAACGGGTCGCGCAGGGCGATGTGATCAAGCTTGTGGTGCTGGACCTCGACGACACGCTGTGGGGCGGTATCGTAGGCGATGAGGGCTGGGAGAACCTCCGCCTGGGTGGCCATGACCCGAACGGCGAAAGTTTCGTGGACTTCCAACGCACGCTGAAGGCATTAAAGCAGCGCGGCATCATGCTGGCCATCGCAAGCAAGAATGACGAAGCCACAGCGCTGGAGGCGATCAATAAGCATCCCGAGATGGTGCTGCGCCGTGACGACTTCGTGGCCATGCGCATCGACTGGAACGACAAGGCGGCGAACATCGCCGACATGGTGCGGCAGCTGAACATCGGCCTTCACTCGGTGATGTTCATCGACGACAACCCCGTGGAACGCTCGCGCGTGAAGGAATTCCTCCCGGAAGTGTTCGTACCGGACTGGCCCGCGAACAAGCTGCTCTACGACGAGACGCTACGCAGCCTTCCGGTGTTCGACCTTGATGCGACCACCACCGAGGACACACAACGCACGCAACTGTATCGCGACGAGGCCGAGCGCGCACGATCCAGAGCCACCCATGGCGATGTGGACAGCTGGCTGCGTTCGTTGGAGACCCGGGTGAAGGTCAGCCGCGTTGGTGACGCCGACTTCGCTAGGGTCCATCAGCTTTTCGGAAAGACGAACCAATTCAATCTCACTACGCGGCGCCCCAATGAGAAGGAACTGCGCGACTGGATGGCCGCGCCCGCTCACCAGTTGTGGTGCTTCCGCGTGAGCGACCGCTTCGGAGAGGCCGGCCTTACCGGAGT
Organism: Flavobacteriales bacterium; assembly: GCA_041747675.1. GTDB lineage: Bacteria > Bacteroidota > Bacteroidia > Flavobacteriales_F > PHOS-HE28 > PHOS-HE28. The sequence goes on along the minus strand of JBGTES010000023.1, from coordinate 72,681 downwards.
GCTGGGACTCGATCTGAGCGATCCTGAAAAGGCGGTGATCAGCGACCTGATCCTGAGCTGCCGCATTTTGGGCCGCCAGGTGGAAGAGAGCCTGATGCATGTGGCTTGCACGAGAGCTCTGGAAGCGGGCAAGAAATTGTTGGAGGCGCATTACGTGCCCACCGCGCGGAACAAGCCCTGCCTGGAATTCATGCAGCGTTCCGGCTTCACGAAAGATGGGGAAACCCGCATCTTCACATGGCACACGAAGGATCAATACGCTTGTCCCACCACGTTGGTGTTGGAGTTGGACTAGATCATGGAGACCGGAAGAAGCATAGCGTTACAGGCCACGATCGATGAGCGGTCGGTGAAGGCCTTCGCGCGCTTTTCCGGTGACCGCAGTTCGCTGCATGTCGATCCTGAATACGGTAAGCGTTCCAGGTATAATTCCAACGTAGTGCACGGGATGCTGCCGCTGATGTTACTGCCTGCCGCGCTGGACAGGCTGTACACAGGAAGGTCCACCCGGATCACGCGCATCCAGGGGCAATTCCTCCTGCCGATCCTACCCGGTGATAAGGTGACGATCCGGTGCATGGAGGAAGACAACGATGCCAGAGTGCGCTTTGAGGTGGTGAAGACATCCAACGGCACCATCGCCACGCGCGGCAGCATGCTGATCACCGGTGATGGCGTGAACGGTTCCGGCACCCCGGAGCAACCCGCCATGGCATTGGTCGCGGATGACCTGCAGGAGCAAGAGTTCCAATTTGAAACTCTCGAGAAAGGACACCGCACAGAACTCCCTTTCAGATGGGACACAGGGCACCTACGCGCCTGGCATGAACTGCTTGGCATGATACCATGCGATGCAGGTGCGGATCGGCCTGAAGCTCAAAGCCATGGGGATCCCGCCCCTTTCGCACTGCTCGCCCTGCTCTCCACCCAGGTGGGCATGGTGATGCCGGGGCGCACGGCCACCTTTCAGGAATTCACGTTGGAGATCGATAGCCAGACGGCCATCCCCCATGGAGCCGGAATGCTCAGCTCCACCCTCGCCTTCCGATCACCCGCCACCCACACCATCACGCAGGACCTTACCTTCCGCATCGGCGACCGGCCCATCGCTTATGGCAAGGTCTCCGTCCGCGTGGCCAGATCGCCCTTCGTGCCCCCGACCATGGAAGAACTCGCACATGCCCATGAGGCCGCAGGACTCCAGGACAAGGTCGTCCTGATCACCGGTGGTTCGCGCGGCCTGGGCGCCACCACCGCAAAACTCTTCGCCCTGCATGGTGCGCGCGTCGCGATCAACTACCGCGCCTCACGCGAACAGGCCGAGGCGGTGGCCGGGGAGATCAATGCCTTTGGCGGACGTGCAATGGCCGTGCAGGCCGATGTGACCCTTGCGGAGGAGGTGCGCGACATGGTGGAACGCATCACCGCCGAATGGGGGACGATCGATGTGTTGGTGAACAATGCTGCTGGCAATTTTCATCCGACCCCCTTCCTGGAAACGCGTTGGGAGAAGGTGCAGGAGGACATCGATGTCATCGTGAAGGGTGCGTTCCTCGTCACGCAGGCGGTACTGCCCTTCTTCATAGAGAAAGGCGATGGGAGGATCATCAACGTCTCCTCCATCGCCGTGGACTATCCGCCACCGCTACAGGCCAAGTACGTTATCGCCAAGTCCGCGATCACCGGCCTCACACGTGCGCTTGCTGTGGAGTATGCGGATCGTGGGATCCGGGTGAACATGGTAGTGCCCAGCATGGTGGAGACCGACTTTACCAGTGGTTACGACCAGGTCGCGGTGGGCAGGATGAAGGCAGGCAGTCCAATGAAGCGGCTGGCCAGCCCGCAGGATGTCGCAGAGGCCATCGTGTTCCTCGCATCCTCGCGGTCAGGATACACCACTGGCCAGAAACTGATGGTGACCGGCGGGATGGCCCCATTCCTTTGATCCGCCATACCTCGCGACAGATCCGATGGAGGAGCGCAAGTCGAAGATCGCGTTGAACACCGGATCGGCCGTCCCAATGGCGGACATCCTCGCCTTCGCCGCAAAAGAATACGGACCGCGCACACATCAGGCCCGGGCCGCGTTCTACCAGTGGGCATATGCGGAGAACCCGAATGCCACCGATGGGATGGACCACATGGTACTTGCGGTGGATGAGGTGGGCCGCGTGGTGGGCTTCGTCAATCGTCTGCCCATCTCCTGGGAGGTACACGGCGAGCGGATGGTGATCCCAGCCATCGGCGACTTCGCCGTGGACCCGAACCACCGTCGCGGCGGAGTGGGCATGCGGCTGGCTTTGCGCAGCACCAGCGACCTGGGCCACGCATTCATCAATGGCTCCAATCCCAACAGTTCGCCACTGTTCCGCAGCCTGAAGTACCAGGAGTTCGGCGGTGCATCCTGGCATCGCGCCATTCTCCACCCGGTCCGCGGAGCCCTGCGCCATGCCCGTCACCGGTTCATGGATGCCAGCCCTCCAGGCCATCGCTTCCTCACCGCCAAGCCCATGGGCGCCTTCTTCACCAGCGCACGACCGGATGCTGCGCTGCTGGAAAAACTGGCGGTGTTCCTCAATGACGATCCCGCACCGGTCAAACCTTTCTGGACCCCCGGCACGGTGGCTTGGCGTTTTTTCCACCCTTTGGGACCGCAGCATCTGTTGATCCATCCCGCACCAGTGAACGGATCGCTGCGCGGTGCGATGCTCGTCTCCGCCGGTGTCCACCGCGGATTGAACGTATGCCGCCTGGTGGCATACCGCTGCCCGATAGCAGGCCAGTTCCAGGAGATGATCACTGTGGCGCTGGCGATCGCACGCGCCTCGGGGATCGATGCCTTCAGCGCCTTCACCTTCGATGCGGCCGAGGCCGCGGTGCTGACCCGCGCGGGGATGAAGCCCCTGAGACAGGTGCCCGGAGCATTCTTCTTCCACAAGCGCAGGGGAGATGCGGAAAAGTTCCACGGGGTCCTCATCCAAGGCGCCGCCTCGGACTTCGGACTGGAATCGGCGGGTGGAGTTCATTGAGGTAATGCACGGTACCGATCGGGCCGTGGGTACCTACCTTGTGGTGCCAACCACGTCCAACCTAACCCCTACCACCATGCTACGCTGGGTAGTCACCTTCATCGTCATCGCACTCATCGCCGGCTTGCTTGGCTTCACTGACCTGGCGGGGGATGCGGCTTATATAGCCAAGATCCTCTTCTTCGTATTCCTGGCGCTGCTGGTGCTGTCCCTGTTGTTCGGGCGGCAGATCTGGAAGTAGGTGATACCTGGACCGGGGATCGCCCTCACCAGCTGCGTGATCATACACCGCAGCGGCATAACCCCCTGGTAGCCCCACCAGGACTCGAACCTGGATCTAGAGTTTAGGAAACTCCTATTCTATCCCTTGAACTATGGGGCCATGCGCCCTATACGGCGGTCGCGCGGCAAAAGTAGCCGCTCTGGCCGCTGCCAACTTTCATCCACAGCGTGTAGTGCATGGTTGTGCCCGCTTGCTAAGGCGATCCATTTAGGTACGCGCCATCTTCGCAGCGCGAACCAGCCATGACCGATCCCTCCGCCAGCACCGGCGTCCCGGTGTTGTTCCTGATCTTCAACCGGCCGGACACCACCCTGCGTGTGTTCGATGCCATCCGGGAGGCACGCCCTCCACGGCTCTACCTGGCCGGCGATGGCCCACGGGGCAGCAGGCCCGGCGAAGCAGAGACCGTGGCAAGTCTGCGGCAGGAGGTGCTACAGCGGGTGGACTGGCCCTGTACTGTACACACCCTCTGGCGTGAGAAGAACCTGGGCTGCAAACTGGCCGTGAGCGGTGCCATCACCTGGTTCTTCGAACAAGAGGAACGCGGCATCGTGCTGGAGGACGACTGCCTGCCCAGCCCAAGTTTCTTTCCCTATTGCGCCGAACTGCTGGAGCGATACGAAAGTGATGAGCGGATCGCGGGCATCACCGGTGATTTCCGGCCCGTGCACAGCCGCCACGCCCCGGATTCATTCGGCCGCGTGGGCTACCCATTGATCTGGGGCTGGGCCAGCTGGCGGCGCGTGTGGCGGCACTACGATGTGGACATGAAGGGCTGGACGGGTGACACTGAGGCCATTCCCCGTATCGCCGCAAAGAGCAAGGCCACCAAGCGCTTCCTGAAAGCGGTGTTCGATGCGGTGCAGGACGGTGAGATCGATACCTGGGATTTCCAGTTCAACTTCATGTGCCAGCAGCGGGATCAGGATTTCCTGTACCCGCATGTGAATCTGATCACCAACATCGGGTTCAGCGCCGAGGCCACCCATACGGCCAACCCGGACGACCCCAATGCGGCACTGCCACGCGGGGAGGTCCACTTCCCTTTGAAAGGCCCCGAGGAAGGACGAGGTTATGAAGCGTGGCTGGACCGCCGTTTCTTCGTACTCGAAAGCTTCCGCACCAAGGCCATGAACCGTCTCTACCGCTGGAGCTCGAACCTTTTGCGACGCACATGAGACCCCTGCTGGTGAACGCATCGGACCTGCTTGGGGGCGCCGCGCGTGCCGCCTACCGGCTGCTGAACGCACTGGTGGCCGAGGGGATCGATGCCCACATGATGGTACAAACCAAGTTTGGTGACGATCATCGTGTGGAAGGACCGCCAAAGGGGATCGCACGCGCCCTGGCACGGATGCGCCCCACGCTGGACCTGATGCCTGTGAAACGCTATCCGCGTGGTGCCCGTACGATGTTCTCTCCCGCGCGCATCCCCTTTTCCGGTCTTGTGGACCGTATCAACAGCAGTGATGCCGACGTGGTACACCTGCACTGGATCAACGGCGGCATGCTGCGCGTGGAGGACCTGGCCGCCATCCGAAGACCACTGGTATGGTCACTGCACGACATGTGGGCCTTCACCGGAGGGTGCCACTACGACGAGGAATGCGGAAAGTGGAGTACGCACTGCGGCCAATGCCCGGTGCTGGGATCGACCACCGAACGTGACCTCAGCCATGCCGTCTTCCGCCGCAAACTGGCCACCTATGCCAAACTGGAACATCTCACGATCGTAGGCCTCAGCAAATGGATGGCCACCTGTGCGGAAGACAGCCCGCTGTTGAAGGGCAGACGCGTGGTGAACCTGCCCAATCCGATCGATACCAACGCATTCAAGCCGGTGGACAAACTGGCGGCGAGGCGGATACTGGGCCTTCCGGAGGACCGCAAGCTGGTGCTCTTCGGCGCGGTGAACGCCACGGCCGACCAACGCAAGGGTTTCGCACAGATCACTGCCGCGTTGCGCGCCCTGACGCTCGATCGTATTGAATTGGTGGTATTCGGTGCCTCACGACCCTCAGACCCGCCCGATCTGGGCCATCCCGTGCATTACCTCGGGCACCTCCACGACGATGCCAGCCTTTGCGTGCTCTACAACGCTGCCGATATCACCGTGCTTCCCTCGCTGCAGGAGAACCTCAGCAATACCGTGGTGGAAAGCCTCGCCTGCGGCACACCCGTGGCCGCATTTGACATCGGTGGCAACGCCGACATGGTGGATCACCACGTGAATGGCGCTTTGGCCAAGCCCTTTGACCCGGACGACCTGGCGGCCTGCATCCGCTGGGTGTTGGAACACCCAGAGCCCATGCGCTTATCCGACGCAGCACGTCGTATCGCCCTGGAGCGCTACGCCATGACACCCGTGGCACGACGATATGTGGAACTATATGGCGATGTGATCCGGGGAACGGTGCGCTGAGGGGTGCGCACCACCGGTAACTTGCACCATGATCCCCGCCATCATACGCCACCACACTTCGCCATTCTTCGCAGGAGTCCTCCTACTTTGCAACATCGCGTTGCAGGCCCAATGGCAGATCATGCCCCTGCCTTTGGGCGTAGGCCGTTATGATGACATCCACTTCGCCGACGCGTTGAACGGCTGGGTGGTGAACGGGTCGGGCACCATTCACCACACCACTGATGGCGGAGATACGTGGCAACTTCAATACGATCAGTCCGGCTACCTGCGCAGTGTGGTGGCCATGGATCCCCTGAAAGCCTTCGCAGGTTCACTCAACGGCAAATTGTTGCGCACAACGGATGGCGGCGCGAATTGGGAGAACATCGCATCTTCCCTGCAACAGCCCATCCCAGGCATCTGCGGCCTTACCGCGCCCGACCCTCAAACGATCGTCGGGTGTGGCATCTGGAACAACCCGGCCTACATCATCCGCAGTGACGACGGTGGCGACTCGTGGGCCCATATGAATATGACCGCGCACGCGAGCGCACTGGTGGACATCTGGTTCACCAGTCCACTGGAAGGTCTGGCCTGTGGACGCACCCCGGAGGCCGACGGAGGAGGCGTGATCATCGGCACCACGGATGGGGGCCAGACATGGACCGAGCGGCACCGCACGAACCAAACGGGCGAATACATCTGGAAGCTGCATACCGTCAACGGGTTGCGATGGTACGCCTCCATCGTGGGCAACCCGGCGCTGGACAACACCCGTTTCGCATGGTCCGACGATGGCGGCATGACATGGACCGAAGGCATCGTGGCCAACAACTATTACTACATCCAGATGATCGGGGCGCTCACCAATGATCATGTATTCACCGGTGGAGGCCAGACCCTTTTTGAAAGTGTTGATAGTGGGGACAACTGGTCGCCGGTCTTCCTGGGCACGGAATACAATCGCTTCCGGCGGCTGAGTGATACCACGGCCTTCATGAGCGGTAATCAGGTATTCCGCCTCGGCGCGCCCATCAGCACCGGTCTCCCTGACGTGCAAGAAGCACCCATGCATACGCTGCGCTGCATGCCCAATCCCACAGGCGGCATGCTGCGCGTGGAGGCGGACCTGATCCGCGACACCTACCTGAAGGCATTCGTGCTTGGCGCTGGTGGCCGCCAGGTACATGCCTTCCACGATGGGCCGGTGAAAGCCGGAACGATGCGCTGGGACACCGACCTTGAACATCTGGCCCCGCAAACTTTGATCGTGGTGTTGGACAGCAATGAGGGGCAAGTATTCGTGAAGGTGGTGCTCGCGCGTTGAGTGGGAAAGCTGCTTGATGGTCCCGCGCAGCCTATTTTGCGGCATGCAGCAACGTTCCTACCTGGTCTTTCTGGCCTTTCTGGCCCAGGCCGCCGACCCCTGCATCGCGCAATCGCCCTACCGCATTCCCGTGGTGGTGCATGTGATCCACGACGATGGGCCCGAGAACATCTCGCAGGCACAACTGCGCAACGGCATCGAGATCCTCACGCGCAACTGGCGCAAGCAGAACCCGGACACGGTGGACATCATCCCGCTCTTCCAACCCATCGCTGCGGACATGGAGGTGGAATTCGCGTTCGCCCGTCGCGATCCACAGGGAAACTGCACCAGTGGCATCCAGCGCATCCGTTCGCCGCTTACTCTGCCTGGGAACCATGACGTCAAGAACTTGGATCACTGGCCACCTGACCGCTACCTCAACATCTACGTCACACGTGGAGCTGCGGGTCTTGCAGGTCACGCGCTGATGCCCTTCCAGGCGGAACAGGAACCGCAGTGGGACGGAGTTGTGATCCAGGGCAGCTACTTCGGCAACATCGGCACAAGCGACGACCTCAAGTCGGTGGTGCTCTCGCACGAGGCCGGGCACTACCTGGATCTCTACCACGTGTGGGGTGGCAACAATGTGCCGGGCTTTTTCTACCAGCCCGTAGGCCTACAGGAGAATTGCGACATCGGCGACGAGGTGGAAGACACTCCGGCCACGATCGGCTGGAGTACGTGCAACGTGAACGCCATCAGCTGCGACGGGCAGGTGGACAACGTGCAGAACTTCATGGACTACGCATACTGCGCACGCATGTTCACCCAGGGACAGAAGGAGCGCGTGCATGCAGCGTTGAACAGCCCGGTGGCTGGCCGGAACAACCTGTGGACCTCCGAGAATCTGGCCCTTACCGGTCTTATGGGTGCGGAAGGCTTGTGCAAAGCGGACTTCCGCGCACCGCGGCGGCTCTTCTGTGCAGGTGATGTGGTGCAACTGGAGGATGCCTCCTATCACGACCCCATCAGCTGGCAATGGAATGTGGGCGGAGGCCCCATTCTTACAGATCAGGACCCGGTTCTCGGCTACAGCGGAACCGGTCACGTGGACATTTCATTGAGCGTTTCCGATGGCATCAACACGATGTCCGTGACCAAGCCGCGCTTCTTCCGCATATTGGAGCACACAGGGGCGGCGCTGCCCTACCTGGAAGGCTTCGAGGATATGCCCGCAATGGAGGCGAGCGATCTCTTTGCCGAGTGCGAGGAACTGGCGTGTTGGGAACTGACCGATGTGGCGGCCGCGACTGGCGACAGGTCCGCGCGGGTCATCAACGTCGCTCCCGGCAAGCTCTACAACCTTTACACCCCACGCCTGGACCTCACCCAGGTGCCCGACCCGGTGATCCATTTCCGCATCGCGCACGCGCAGCGCCAACCGGGCGATACGGACAAGCTGGTGGTGAGCATCAGCCGTGACTGTGGGGCCACGTGGCTCGTTCGCCGCACTCTTATCGGTGCCGAACTCGCTACGGCGGGACTTAGCGGCGGCGGTGGTTTCATCCCCAATTCAAGCGAATGGCGTGATGAATTGATCTCCAACATCCCGCAACCCTATCGCACGGACAACGTGGTGATCCGCTTCGCCTTTACCAGCGGAGGTGGAAACGACCTGTACCTGGACGACATCAACGTGTTGGATGCTTCCACCGTGCATGTGGAGGCGCTGGATCACGAGGACTGGCAGTTGGTACCCAATCCCGCACTGGATCATTTTCGCATCCATGGGCCATTTCCTCGTGCCGATGTGGAGATCCGTGCACAGGATGGCCGGGTGGAGGCAACCCATGCCATGCACGACCTCGACATGCCGATCCAGGTGGGACAGCTCGCCGCAGGCATTTACATGGTCCGTACTGCCGTGCAAGGTCATGCCATCTCACATCGCCTGGTGGTGACCGGACACTAAGACGGAACACGCCGGATACCTTTGCCCAGCTCCATGGAAAGCACTACCATCGGCGATCGCATGTATGAAGGGCGCATGCCCGACATGCGGTATCGCAGGACCATGACATTCCTGGAAAGTTGCATCACCCGCGATGAACGCATTCTTGATCTCGGTATCCCAAATCCCTTATCGCGCTTGATGCAAGCGGCAGGTTTTCAAGTGCGCAACACGCAGGGCGAGGACCTCGATCTGCAATATGCGCAGCTCGATCTTGGCAACATCACCTGCATCACCTCTTTTGAAGTGTTCGAACACCTGCTTGCCCCCTTCAACCTGCTCCGCACCGTACAGCCCCCGGCCGGTGGTACCCTGCACCTCGTGTGTTCCGTACCGCTGAAGGTCTGGTTCGCCAAAGCCTGGTGGAGCAGGACCGATCCCTGGGACCGGCACTACCATGAATTCGAGCCCCGGCAGTTCGACTGGTTGTTGGAGAAGAGCGGATGGACGATCATCCGGAAGGAGACCTGGGCCTCGCCTCCGCGACTCACCCTCGGCATCCGTCCATTCCTGCGCTTCTTCTACCCAAGCTATTACTTCGTCCACGCAGAGAAACGCGGATCAACGTCCACCGGATCCCCTAGCATTGCCCCATGACCAAGGCCCGCATGCAGTTCCAGGCCGATCCGCCCGAATGGCGCACGGCGAAGGAGTTCACAGATATCACCTACCGCAAGTGCCGTGGTGTGGCGCGTATCGCCTTCAACCGGCCTGAAGTGCGCAACGCCTTCCGCCCGCATACGGTGAGCGAACTGCTGGAGGCTTTTCATGACGCGCAGCAGGACACCAGTGTCGGCGTAGTGCTCTTCAGCGCTGAAGGACCAAGTCCGAAGGACGGCGGCTGGAGTTTTTGCAGCGGCGGCGACCAGCGCGCGCGCGGAAGCCAGGGTTATGTGGACGAGGGTGGCATGCCCCGGCTCAACATTCTGGAAGTGCAACGGCTCATCCGTTTCATGCCCAAAGTGGTGATCGCGGTGGTGCCTGGCTGGGCCGTGGGCGGCGGGCACAGTCTGCATGTGGTCTGCGACTTGACACTGGCCAGTAAGGAACACGCCATTTTCAAGCAGACCGATGCGGATGTGACCAGTTTCGATGGCGGCTACGGCAGCGCCTACCTCGCCAAGATGGTGGGGCAGAAACGTGCCCGCGAGGTCTTCTTCCTGGGTCGTGACATCAGTGCGCAGCAGGCCTATGAAATGGGCATGGTGAATGCCGTGGTGCCCCATGAGGTGCTCGAAGCCACGGCCTGGCAGTGGGCGCAGGAGATCCTTGCAAAGAGTCCCACGGCGATCAAGATGCTGAAGTTCTCTTTCAATCTGCTGGACGATGGACTGGTGGGCCAGCAGGTCTTCGCCGGTGAGGCCACCCGCCTGGCCTACATGACGGACGAAGCGAAAGAGGGCCGCAACGCCTTCCTGGAGAAACGCCGCCCGGATTTCTCAAGCATTAAGTGGATCCCGTAAATGACGGATGACCGCTGGGTCATGATCAAATAACGGATGACTGCCGCAAAGGACAGGAAGAGCACAAAGGGAAGGTCCACCATCCCACCTTCGTGTCCTTTGGGTCCTTTGTGGTAACAAAAGGATGCGGTTTGCTCACCGCACCTCGCCGCCCGGCGGCACCACATCCTTCGGCTCCACGAATACCAACTTGCCGTTCGCATCCTCGGCCATGAGCACCATGCCCTGGCTTTCCACACCACGCATCTTGCGCGGTTCCAGGTTGGCCACCAGCACCACCTGTTGACCGGGTAACTGCTCCGGAGCATAGTGCATGGCGATGCCGCTCACCACGGTGCGCGGTTCGGCTTCACCAATGTCGATCGAGAGCTTCAGCAGCTTGTCGGCCTTGGGTACTTTTTCTGCGGCGACAATGGTCCCGACGCGCAGGTCCAGCTTCGAAAAATCGTCGAAGGTGATGTTGGGCTTGGCCGGTACAGCAGCGTTGTCAGTTGTCGGTTGTCGGTTGTCGGTCTGTGCCGCGCTCCCGATCATCTGATCGAACTCGCGAAGGCGATCCATCTCCGGTTGGATCTCCGCATCAGTGATCGGCTTGAAGAGATGTTCGGCCTTGCCCAGTTCCTGGCCGGGGCCAATGAGGTCCATGCGGAATGCATCCTCCCAAGGCAACACCCCGATGCCCAGCATGCGCCGCAGCTTGGCGGTGGTATGCGGAAGGAATGGCTCCAGTGCGATGGAGAGTACTGCCGTGATGTTCAGACTATTCAGCAGAATGGTGCGTGTGCGCTCAGGATCGGTCTTCTCCAGTTTCCAAGGCTCGTTGTCGCTGAGATACTTGTTGCCGGCACGGGCCACGTTCATGGCGGCCAGCAGTGCATCGCGAAAGCGGAAGGCATCCACCCGTGCGGCCACCTCCTCTACATGGGCATGGATCGCGCTCCATAGCACGGTATCCATATCAGTGCTACCCGAAATGGCTGGGGCCTTACCGCCGTAGTATTTGTGGCACAGCACGAACACGCGCTGCACGAAGTTGCCAAGGATGGCCACCAGCTCGTTGTTGTTCTTCTCCTGGAAATCCTTCCACGTGAACTCGCTGTCGCGGAACTCTGGAATGATGGTGGCCAGACTGTAACGCAGTTCATCCTGCCTGTTGGGCCAGCGCTCCAGATACTCATGCAGCCACACGGCCCAGTTGCGGCTGGTGCTGATCTTCCGTCCTTCGAGATTCAAGAACTCGTTGGCCGGCACGTTCTGCGGCAGTACGAAGCCCCCGTGCAATTTCAGCAGGATGGGGAAGATGATGCAGTGGAAGACGATGTTGTCCTTGCCAATGAAGTGTACCAGTCGGGTATCCTCTGCCTTCCACCATTTCTCCCATTCCTCGCCTTTGTCCTTCGCCCACTGCTTGGTAGCGCTGATGTAGCCGATGGGCGCATCGAGCCATACGTACAGCACCTTTCCTTCCGAGCCGGGCAACGGCACGGGCACGCCCCAGTCCAGATCGCGCGTCATGGCGCGGGGTCGTAGGCCGTCCTTCAGCCAGCTATTGCATTGACCCAGCACCTGCGGCTTCCATTCGGTGGTATCGTGGTGCTGCGCGCCATCCAGCTTGCCGGTGTTGATCCACTCCTCCATCCATTCCTGGCTGCGCTCCATGGGCAGGTACCAGTGGGTGGTGGGCTTCAGCACGGGCTTGGCGCCACTCAATGTGCTGCGCGGCTCGATCAGGTCCTTCGGGCTGAGCGCACTGCCGCACTTCTCACATTGGTCGCCGTACGCCTCGGTATGGCCACACTTGGGACAGGTGCCCATGATGTAACGGTCCGCCAGGAATTGTCTCGCTCCCTCGTCGTAGTACTGCTCCTCCCGTTGCTCGGTGAAGGCACCCTGTTCGTGAAGCTTTTGGAAGAAGGCCTGGGAGGTTTCCTTGTGAAGCGCGCTGCTGGTGCGGTGGTAGATGTCGAAATCGATCCCGAAGCCGGTGAAGGCCTTCCCCATCAACGCATGGTACTTGTCCACGATGGCCTGTGCCGTGGTGCCTTCCTTGATGGCCCGCATGGTGATGGCCGCACCATGTTCGTCGCTGCCGCATACGAACAGCACCTCCCTCCCCCGTTGGCGCAGATTGCGCACATAGATGTCGGCGGGCAGATAGGCCCCTGCGATGTGGCCTATATGCAGTGGGCCGTTCGCATATGGCAGGGCGGCAGTGACGGTGTGGCGGGCAGGGGACTTCATGCAGGGAACTCGGTGTGCGAAAGTACCGGTATCAACAGTTGTCCGTTGTCAGTTGTCGTAAGGACTACCCTCCATTCCAAACAATGAAAGGCATCTTGCGATCCGTATGAGCGCCATCCTACCCCCTGCGCTTCGCCCTAGCGACACCATTGCCATCATCCCCACGGCGCGCGCCATCACTGCGGATGAACTCCGCGACGGCATCGCCCTTGCCGAAAGCTGGGGCCTACGGGTGAAGCTCGGCGCAGGCATCGGCCGCAGACACTTCCAGCAGGCAGGCACTGATGTCGAGCGCGCCTTCGACCTGCAGGCCGCGATCGATGATCCCGACGTGAAGGCCATCTGGTGCGCCCGCGGTGGCTACGGCACCATCCGCATCATGGATCGGGTAGATCTGTCGCCTTTGCAGCGAGATCCCAAGTGGATCATCGGCTTCAGCGACATCACCGTGCTTCACAACGCGCTACACCACATAGGAGTGGCCTCGATGCATGCGCAGATGCCTTTCGCGATAGGGAACAAAACGGAGGAATGCCGGGATAGTTTGAGGCGGGTATTGTTCGGAGAGGATCTTGAGATCACGGTGGTGGGCTGCGGGCTGCGGGCTGCGGGCTTGCTCCCGGAGGCCAAGCCCGAAGCCCGAAGCCCGAAGCTCGAAGCCCGCATCGGTATGTGCGAAGGGGTTTTGGTAGGCGGCAACCTCTCCATGCTCTACTCCTTACGCGGAACGCCTTTCGACATCGATCCGGCGGGCAAGATCCTCTTCCTGGAAGACCTGGATGAGTTGCGTTACCATGTGGACCGCATGATCCAGAACCTGAAGCACGGCGGCTGGTTCCGGGAGTTGGCCGGCCTGGTGGTGGGTGGCATGAGCGACATGCGTGACAAGGACCCCAACGATCCATTCGGCGTGGAAGCCGAGCAGATGATCGCCGAAGCCGTGGCGCCCTTTGCCTATCCGGTATGCTTCGGATTCCCGGCCGGACACATCGCCGACAATCGGGCATTGATCATGGGTACAAAAGCCAAACTCAGCATTACTGCGGACGGCGCTACGCTACGGTGAGGGACGATCGTACTCTGGAAAGGGGTGAGATGCAGCGGCCTGCTGGAACCCTCTGCGCTCTCAGCGCCTCTGCACCTCCGCGTTCTTCTAATTCCGCTCGAACTTGTTATACCCCCCTGGGATCTCGAAGAGCGATGCCTTCTGGACGCCCTTGGTCACCTTGCTCACCTCCAGGCGGCTCACTTCAGCCCCATCCATCTTCTGCTCGACCCCGAGCATGGGGAATACACCCTTCGAGTCTTTGATCTGTAGGAAGAAAACGGCCTGCTCATCCTTGCGATTGAGCGTTTCCAGCATGGGGATGAAGAAATCGAATGCATCCGCCGCCACCCAGTAGATCAGCTGGCGATCTTCCTTCGGGCTTTTCACCAGCCACTTCTCGCAGGTATATCCCGCGATCTGCTGCGTCTCGGTGGTCTTCTGGACGACGGTCTCCACATCCTTCGGAAGGCGCATGTTCGGCACATCCATGTACAGCTTCCGCTCGGGGCTCACCGCGGTCACGGTCTTGTCGCGCGTATCCACCAGCATGATGCCCTGCACCTCGCCTCGTGCGCTGATCTCCTCGATGCGCATGCGTTCGCCCTTCACATAATACTTGTAGTTGGTAACCACCGGTCCGGTGGTCTTGGTGAACTCGATGGTCCCCTCAAAGGGCTGCGCCATCAGGGGCATGGTGGCCAGGCCAAGCAGGTAGGCGCAGGCACGTACTGGGCGGAAGGTGGATCGCATGGGCTTGGGCAGTTCCGATAGGGATCGGCGGAAAGTTCCTCAATTTTAAGCCTTCAACGGTGTACCCGGGGCAGGGTTACGCACTGAAAGATCCACAGATGGCCGAGCATAACACCACAGGTACCGCCGGGGAGGCCCTCGCCTGCCGCTATCTGGAGGAGCGTGGCCTGGAGGTGCTCGAACGCAACTGGCGCTACGGCAGGCATGAGCTGGACATCATCGCAAGACAGGGTGCCGAGGTGGTGATCGTGGAGGTGAAGACCCGCAGCAGCGAGTTGTATGGACAACCCGAAGAAGCCGTGAAGAAAGGCAAGCGTGGCAAGATCATCAAAGCCGCCAATGCCTATGTGCAGGCCACTGATTGCCAGCTGCGACTGCGCTTCGACATTGTAAGCGTGATCTTGCACCCCAGTGGCAAACCGTACATCCATCATATCCCGGACGCCTTCTACCCCACCATACATGACCGACCGCAATGAACCCCGGCGTGGACCGGGGGGCCGCAGAGGCCGATCCACGGACTCCCGCCGCCCAGCCTCATCCGGCAAGCCAAACCCAGGGTCACCCACCGAACGACACCCTGGGAAGCCCGCCTCCAAACGCGCAGGGCGGCGGCCACCGGGTGCCGTGCGCCGGGGAGAGCGGTCCATGGAAGACCTGCAACGCGAGCGACCGCGCCCACATAAGCCTAAGAGTGGCGATGGCCCCAAGACGAGAGAGACCGCCAAGCCCCGCACCGTGGGACGTGGCCATGTGCTGGGAAGGGGGCAGAAACACCGTCCGCCCGCACCCACCGATGGTGCCATTCGCCTGAATCGCTACCTGGCCCAGAGCGGCGTATGCAGCCGGCGCGAGGCTGATGACCTGATCAAGGCCGGTGTGGTCTCGGTCAATGGTAAGATCGTCACCGAAATGGGTCTCAAGGTTTACCCCAAGGATAAGGTACACTACGGCGGTCAGCGCCTCAGCATGGAGACCAAGCGCTACGTGCTGCTCAACAAACCCAAGGGCTTCATCACCACCACAGACGACCCACGGGACCGTCGCACAGTGATGGCTCTGGTGGAGGCGGCCTGCCCTGAGCGTATCTACCCGGTGGGTCGCCTGGACCGCATCACCACCGGGGTACTGCTGATGACCAATGATGGCGACCTGGCCAAAAGGCTCACCCACCCCAGCCATGGCGCGGAAAAACTGTACCATATCACCTTGGACAAGTCCGTGACCAAGGCACATCTGGCGCAACTGCTGGAAGGGGTGCATTTGGAGGATGGACCCGCCCGTGCCGACGAAGTGGAATATGTGGCCGGGGCCACCAAACGTGAGGTGGGCATGAAGATCCACATGGGCCGCAACCGCGTTGTACGCCGCATGTTCGGGGCCCTGGGCTACGAGGTGGTGAAGCTGGACCGCGTGGTATTCGCGGGTCTCACCAAGAAGGACCTGCCGCGGGGAAAGTGGCGGCACCTCACGGAGAATGAAGTGCTGTTCCTGAGCAAGCGTCGTTGAGCGCAGGGAGTCCCCGCAGCCCGCCCAACAACAGCGTGTGAACGAACGGCACGCAGTTGGCCGTTATGCTGCTGCGCACGCCGGTACCTTGCGCTGTTCGTCCATGCTCCGCCCCTTCCGCAAGTTCCTTCTGGCTGCCGCCGTGATCCTGGTGATCGCGTTCACCGCGCTGGTCATAGCCGCACGGCACTACGAACCCGAGGTGAAGGCCGCCCTGGTGGGGGTGATCAACGAGCGGCTCGACGCTCCGGTAAGCGTGCGTGATATGGACCTTACCCTTATCGCCCGCTTCCCCATGGCGGGCCTGCGCCTGCACGACGTGCTCGCCTTGGAGGTCCGCAGCGACGGTGACCCTGCCGATACACTGCTCTTCGCCCGGGAACTCATCCTGGAATTCAGCCTCTGGGGCCTGCTGAAAAAGGACCATACCATTGAACGGATCCACGGGGAGCAGGTACTCCTTCGCCCAGGTCTGGACCGAAATGGCCGGGAGAACTATCTGATCCTGAAGCGCGACACCACCCCCACCGCCCATACCACGATCGACCTGCGCAGGGTGAGTGTGAAGGATCTGGACCTGCGATATCGCGATGCCCGCTCGGAGCTGGAGGTGGCCGCACACAGCCGTTCCATCGCCCTCGCGGGCAACTTCGCTGCCACGATCAATACACTTTCCCTTGAAGGTGATCTTACGTTGCACCATTGGGACCATCATGGAGAACGGCTGGTGGGACAACGCAGTGGACATGTTCGGCTTGGGCTTTCCTTCGGAGGTGATGATGGGGCCTTCCGCATCACCCAAGGCTTGGTCGACCTCGGCGATGCGCCGATGGAACTCACGCTGGAATTGTCAGGGCCAGAGGAGAAGCGTTCGATCGACCTGCGGGCCAATGGCTTCGGACTGCCGCTGGGTCGTTTGACCGAACTGCTGCCTGAGCGCATGCACGCCACGTTGATGCACTATGATATGCGTGGCACTGCGGACATCGCCCTGCGGTATGTCGGTCCCCTGGACGCACCCCTTTTCTCGGTAGGCGCCACGGTGGCCGCCGGCCGGGTGAAGGAGAAACGCAGCGGCACGGTACTTACGGACATCCAGGGCGAGGTGGCCTTGGACATCACCGCGTCCGGCACGATCAGCCGCCTCACTGTGAAAGGCCTCGAAGCCCGCAGCGGCAGTGGTTCCTTCGCCGGCACATGGGACAGCAAGGGCCTCACGGATGCCCCCTTGACAGCCAGCCTTCGCGTGGACATGGCACTGGCGGACCTGCTGCGTTTCGCACGGGTGGACACCCTGGAGCATGTCGGTGGACGGCTCAAGGCCGATGCCCGGGTGGAGGGACGACTCCGGGACGTCGCCGATCTCCGGGTGAGCGACTTGAAGGCCCTGCGCATCAGTGGCACAGCCTCGCTTCATAATGCCTCTCTCAAGCTCAAGGGGATCCGCCACCGTGTGGAACATCTCAATGCCGACTTCGCCCTGCAGGGGAATGATGCACGCATCAGCCACCTGCAAGCCGAGCTACAGGGCAACCAGATGGCCTTTCGTGGAGAATTGCGTGACCTGGTGCCCTACCTGCTTTTCGAGCACCAGCACATGGTCATCCAGGCCCAATTCTCTTCCCCCCATATCGACCTGGCCGCCTTGCTACGCGACGACAGCCCAAAGAAAAAGAGTGACGTGGAGCGTGCGTACAAACTGAGCCTCCCCATCAGCATTGAACTCGATCTGCGTGCCCACGTGGAGAAATTGGTTTTCGAGGACTTCAGCGCCACGGCGATCACTGGCACCGTCCGGATGAAAGACCGTGTGTTGCGCGTTTCACCCGTAACCTTCAATACCGCCGACGGTGCAGTGCTCGGCAGTCTCGAACTCGATGGCCGCCCGACGGGTGGTGCATCCTTCCCCCTGGCCATAGATGCCACCTTCGAAGGCATCGACATAAAACAGCTCTTCCGCGAATTCCAGGATTTCGGGCAGGAGTTCATCGGCCACCGCCACCTCAGCGGCACCTCGCAGGCGCGGGTCGTATTGCAGGCCCCTCTGAAACCCACCTTCGGGCTGGAGATGGATCGCCTGGTCTGCACCATCGACATCGTTGTGGACAATGGTGGCATCAAGGACCACAAGCCACTGCTGGACATCGCGGACCACCTGCGAAAGAACAAGCTCGTATCACCCTTCGTGGACACCAAGGAGTTGCGCACACGCCTGGCGGATGTGCGTTTCCAACGGCTGGAGAACCGCATCGAGATCCGTGATGGAGCCGTTCACATCCCCGCGATGGAGGTGCGCAGTAATGCACTGAACATCCAACTCAGCGGTACCCACTGGTTCGACGACCGCATCGACCACCACCTCAACTTCCGATTGGGCGACCTGTTCCGTCTGGGCAAACCGGAACGCGACGAGTTCGGCCCCATCATGGACGACGGCACCGGTATGCGGATCTTCCTACACATGTACGGCACTGCCGACGACCCACAGTTCGCCAATGACCACGCCATGGCCGCCAACCGGCGGAAGGAACAATTCAAGCAGGAGAAGCAGGAGTTGAAGAACATCCTGCGCGAAGAACTCGGATTGTTCAAGGGGCGCGCGGAAGAACATGCCACCGAGCCCCCTCCACCACAGGCACCGCGCTTTGATGTGGAATGGGACGCCGGCAAGGAAGCGCCAAAAGCGGAGGAGAAGCCACGTAAGGGCTTGGGCAGGCTGCTGGACAAGCCCAAGGAGAAGGAGGAGCGCGAGCGTTTTCAGGTGGAGGACTGAGGCCGCACGCCGCCCTTTGGCGAACTTCACGCCCTTGAGCCTGTTGCCTTCCCCTTGAAGGCCATGCACATGGACCTCTATTCACGCAAGCAACGCTGGAAACTGGTGCTGGCCGCCGTGGCATTCGCATTGGTGGGCGCCTCTCTGTGGTACAGCAACCGCATCGTGCAGGATGTCCGCGCCAGTGAACGCCGCAAGGTGCGCCTGTGGGCAGAGGCCGTACAGAATCGCGCCGAGCTCGTCAACTACACAGAAAGGCTCTTCGAGTTGCTGCGCGAGGAGGAACGCAAGAAGGTGGAGCTCTGGGCAGAGGCCATGCTGCGGCTGGTAAGCGGCAAAGACCACGAGCTCACCTTCTACCTGAAGGTGGTGACCGACAACACCACCGTGCCGGTGATCATCACTGACAGCAGGGGTGAGCCGCGCTTCCATCGCAACCTGCCGGAGCGCATCACCCAGGACCCAGTACTACTGAAAGCCGAAGTGGCCCTGATGGCCCAACGCGGCGACCCGATCGAGATCGCCGTGGCCCGCGAGAAACAATTCCTCTACTACAAGGACTCCAAGGTCTTCACCGAGTTGCAGGAGGTGATGGACGGCATCATACGTTCGTTCATTTCGGAAACGGTGATGGGCACCGCTGCCGTTCCGGTGATCTATACGGACAGTTCCCGCACGCGCATCATCGAGTACACCAACATCGACGAGGAGGTCGCGGGGGACAGTCTGGCCATGCGTGCACGTATCGCGGCGATGGAAAAGGCCAATACACCCATCGCGATCTCCCTTCCGGGCCAGGGACGCCACTGGATCTTTTATGAGGAGTCGCTCGTGATCACCCAACTGCGCTATTTCCCCTATGTGCAACTTGGCATCATCTGCCTCTTCCTGCTCGTCGCCTATGCCTTGTTCAGCATCTTCCGCAAGGCCGAGCAGAACCAGGTGTGGGTGGGCATGGCCAAGGAGACCGCCCATCAACTCGGCACCCCGCTCAGCTCGCTGATGGCATGGATGGAATTGCTGAAGGCCCAGGGTGTGGACCCGGAAGCGATCAACGAGATGCGCAAGGACGTTGACCGGCTTGAAGTGATCACCGAACGCTTCAGCAAGATCGGATCCGCCCCGGCACTCGCCGCGGAGAAGCTTTACCACACCCTGCGCGCCACTGTGCTTTACCTGAGGCCGCGTCTGCCCGGCCGCGTCACGATCGAAGTGCGGACCCCTGCCGATCCGGATGCGGTCGTCCCATTGAATCGTGCGCTTTTCAGCTGGGTGATCGAGAATCTGATCCGCAACGCGGTGGATGCCATGGAAGGCGAAGGGACCATCACCTTGGAGATCGTACCGGATGAAAAGGTCATCCATCTGGACATCAGCGATACGGGCAAGGGGATCCCTTCCTCCCAGCACGTCACGGTATTCAGCCCGGGTTACACCACGAAGAAACGTGGCTGGGGCCTTGGCCTGTCACTGAGCAAACGCATCATCGAGGAGTACCACCGGGGCAAGATCGTGGTGCGGCGCAGTGCCCCGGGCAAAGGCACCACCTTCCGTATCACGCTCAATACGGGAGTGCTGGATACGGCATTGATGAGCGACCAGGGTGCCTGAGCCATGCCAGGCATCTACCTCCACATCCCTTTCTGCCGGAAAGCCTGCACCTACTGCGACTTTCACTTCAGCACCAGCATGCAGGGCAGGGAGCGCGTGCTGAACGCCATGGCAAAGGAGCTGGACCAGCGTGCTGCCGAACTGGACGGAACGGTGGGCGCCATCTACTTCGGTGGAGGAACACCAAGCTTGTTGGAGCTGAACGAGGTCGCGCGTTTCATGCGGGACATCCATGCACGCTGCACTGTCGCGGCCGATGCCGAGGTGACCCTGGAAGCCAATCCGGACGACATCACCGTAGAGCGCCTTGCCGCATGGAAGGACATCGGCATCACACGTCTGAGCCTGGGCACCCAAAGCTTCCGCGAAGAGCGCTTGCGCTTCATGGGCAGGGCACACACCGCGGTACAGGCCCGGCGGAGCATCGAACTCATCGCCAGGGCTGGGTATGCTTCCTGGTCCATCGACCTGATCTACGGGTTGCCGGGCATGGATCATGCTGAATGGGATGAGCAGCTCACCATCGCACTGGACCATGGCATGCCGCATCTGAGCGCCTATTGCCTTACAGTGGAGACCCGGACCGCGCTTGCCCACCAAGTGAGGAAGGGATTGGTGCGCATGCCAGAGGATACCGACCAGAGTGCGCAATTCGACCGCTTGATGGACCGCATGGAACAGGCGGGTTTGGAGCACTACGAGATCAGCAACTTTGGCCGGCCCGGCCATCGATCCCGCCACAACATGTCCTACTGGGAGGGTGTGTACTACCTCGGCATCGGTCCGTCCGCGCACAGTTTCGACGGCCATGTGCGCCGCTGGAACGTGGCCCACAACATCCGCTATGCGAAGGCCCTGGAAGAGGGCTCGGCTTTTTCCGAGGAGGAGATACTCACCCCGGCGCAACGCACGAACGAACTTTTGATGACCGGTCTGCGTACGATCGCGGGCGTACATGTGGAAAGACTGGAGATGGATGCCCTGGCCACCAACCGTTCCGCCCTGGAGCGGCATCTCGCCTCGGGCCATCTCACGCTGGAAGGTGGGCGCTTAGCTTTGACAAGGGCGGGCAGGCATTTCGCCGACCGCATCGCATCGGACCTGTTCGTCACCGACGATGATCGCTGAGATCTCCCACCACGGCCGCACCTTCCGCGTGGACCTGTCCAAGCCCATCGACCTGTCGATGCCCTTGCACAATGGCGATCACCAGGCCCGGGCCTGGTGGGTGGACCCCGTGACCATGGAGCCAGTGCGAATGGGAGATACCCGCTTCAGTGTGAAGGATGGCGCCCCGGTGAATTTCCGCAACATCCATTTCAATCCCCATGGCCACGGTACACATACCGAAAGCGTGGGCCACATCAGCCCGGAGATCCATCCTGTAGGCGACCTGCTGAAACGCTACTTCTTCACCGCCCAGTTGTTGAGCCTGCTTCCCGAGACACGACGGGCGCCGGATGCCAAGGAGGATCACGTGATCACCCTTGAACAACTACGCCATGCAGTGGATGAACGTCCACCGGAGGCACTCATCCTGCGCACCCTGCCACATCGCGATGATGTCCTCACGCGCGACTGGAGCGGCACCAATCCCTGTTACCTGCAAAGCACCGCCTGCGCATGGCTGCGGAGCATCGGCGTGAAGCATCTGCTGCTGGACCTGCCCAGCGTGGACCGGGAGGAGGATGGCGGTGTGCTTGCGGCGCACCACGCCTTCTGGGACCATCCCAACACCACCGACCTGGAACGCACCATCACGGAACTGTTGCACATCCCACGCGAAGTGCGTGACGGCAACTACCTGCTGGAGTTGCAGGTGGCCAACTTCACCAATGACGCAGCACCAAGTCGTCCGGTGCTCTATACCATGATCTCATGACCCTCGCTGAATTCCGCGAGCACTGCACCCGCCTTCCGGGCTTTTCCGAGGACCTTCCCTTTGATGAGAACACGCTGGCCTTCCGCGTGGGCGGCAAGATCTTCGCGCTGATGGACCTGGACCGCTTCGAGAGCGTGAATCTGAAGTGCGATCCGGAACGGGCCATCGAATTGCGCGAGCGTCATCCCGGGATCACGCCCGGCTATCATATGAACAAGCGGCATTGGAACACGGTGCTTACCGATGGCAGTGTGCCGGACCCGCTCCTACTGGAGCTTGCCACGCACAGCCATGCGCTTGTGAAGGCCTCACTGCCAAGGAAGATCCGGGAGACCCTGGCGTGATCCAGGACCATCGCGTCTTGGGTCCACCTGAACTACCGACCGAGATCCCTGTGTACCATATCACGTCCCTGCAGGACTGGAACGCGCTTGGCGCCGAACTGTTCTTCCCGGATCACGTCCCTCTGGGACTGAACGCCACCTTACTGATCAAGGCTCTACCCAAGAATGACCCGTTGAGGCTGAGCATCCAATACCGAAAGGATACTGTGACACCTTTTCCTCCGAATGCCATTCCATGGTTGAAGACGCGATAGACCTGTAGAGTAGCCCGGCGGCCTTCATGTGCCGATATACCTTCGTGCCCACGCCCAGGCATCCAGCATTGGCGAGCATCGTATGAGCCGCACCACACGCCGCATCGGCAAGGTCTTTCTCAGCTTCTTCTTCCGGGGGCTGTTGGTGCTGGTCCCTGCCACGATCACCATCTGGGCCGTGTGGCGTGCCCTGGCATTCTTCGACGGGCTCATCGAGACCGACATCCCGGGATTGGGGATCATCCTGTTGCTGACCATCATCACCACCGCAGGATGGCTGGCCAGCACCCTGCTGTTCCAGCCACTTACAGAGATCGCTGAGGAGTTGCTCCAGCGCATCCCCTTCCTCAATACCATGTACGGTGCCCTCAAGGATATCGTGGAGGCCCTGGTGGGCAACAAGAAAAAGTTCGATCGGCCCGTGCTGGTACGCCTGGGCAATGGCATGGACGTGGAGCGGGTGGGATTCATCACCCTGGAAGATCTCTCGCACTTGGGACTTGGCCCGGACAAGGTCGCCGTATACCTGCCGCATGCCTTCGCATGGAGTGGCAACCTGGTGATCATACCCTCGGCGAACGTGACCCCCTTGCAGGCCCACGCCGCCGACGTGATGAAATTCGTTGTGAGCGGCGGTGTGAGCAAAGTGGCCGACGACCAATGATGCGATCTCTCCTGATGATGACCGCGTGCCTCGTGATGGGGGCTGGCATCGCGCAGGAGCACACCGTGACCGAGCATCGCTCCTACGCCTTCAGTGATGGAGTGCATCCCACCATCGTGGTCGTACATGCAGATGCCGACCTGCGCACCGTGGAGGACCATTGGCGCGGGGTGCTTAAAGGGGTGAGCCGAAAGGTGAGTGGCCGAAGGGAGATCATCGGCATGACCGCCCTGATCCCCGAGATCACGACGGACACTGTGCGCGTGCTGGTGAAGGGTGAACAGCCGCGCGGAGTTCCTTCCGTCACCCTGCACGTGGCATTCCTCACCACCCATGGTTATCTGGGACCCGGCAGTGACAGCCTCATGGTGCGCGGTGCCAGGGAGTTCGTGCGGCGCCATGCCCTGGCCCTGCGCATGGGCCTGGCCACGAAGGCGGTATCGGATGCCGAGCGGACCCTCTCACGCTTGCGCCGTGAGTTGGGCATGCTGGTGCGCGAAAAGGAACGTGCGGAGGGCCAGCGCGGGAAGTCCATCCTGCGCGACAGTAGCGCCGTTGCCGATCAGGTGCGGCTGGCAGCGGAGATCACCTCGGCCGAAGCAAGCGTGGGAGCAAAGCGCGAGGCCATGCGTGCCGATCATACAGTGGAAAGCGAGAAGGAGTTGAAGATGCTGGTGAAGCAGCGCGACAAACTTCAGGCCCGGCATGCCTCGGCGATCCGGTCCATGGAGACCGCACGCAAGCGCACCACCAGCCTGGAGGAGAGCATCCGGCGGAACCAAGAAGCGCAGGTGGCCAAGGAAGCCGCGCTCGTCCAGCAGGAAGCGCACCTGGAAGAACTGCGTGCCAGGCGGGAGGCCATCCATTGAGGCATCCATGCACGCCCGTCGCAATGCCCTGCTGCTTCTGCACTTCACGGTGCTCATATGGGGCTTCACGGGCATCCTGGGCAGGCTGATCGATCAGAGCGCGGAGCAGGTCGTTTATATGCGCACGGTGATCGGTGTACTGGGCCTGCTGATCGCCGGGTGGTGGATGGGCTTTCCCGTGCTACCCAACCGTCGTGATGTACACCATCACCTGCTCACCGGAGTGATCATCGCCGGCCATTGGTGGACCTTCTTTCACGCGATCAAGATCAGCAGCGTCTCCATCGCTGTCACCTGCCTGGCGGCCAGCACCATCTTCACCGCATTGCTGGAGCCCATCTGGACGAAGGGCCGCATACGCCCCTACGAACTGGTGCTGGGCATGCTGGTGATCG
This sequence comes from Flavobacteriales bacterium, assembly GCA_041747675.1. Taxonomy (GTDB): domain Bacteria; phylum Bacteroidota; class Bacteroidia; order Flavobacteriales_F; family PHOS-HE28; genus PHOS-HE28. Next base: position 47,842 of record JBGTES010000023.1, on the reverse strand, counting down.
CCGCACTGCTGATGATCTTCGGTCTGGAGACCGACCAGCGCATGGGCATCCTGGTGGCCACCACCTCGGCGCTGCTCTCCGCCTGGTTCACCGTGGTGAATGGGCAGTTGGTGAAGCGCGACCATTCGGGACGCATCGGGCTGTACGAATTGCTGGGTGCAGCGATCGTCGTGGGCGTGTGGATGGCCGTGGAAGGACAACTGCCCCCACCACTCTGGGAACTACCTACGGACCAGGTCGTGTGGCATCTGATCCTTGGACTTGTGTGCACAGCCTTCGCGTTCGTGGCTGGCATCGCCGTGATGCGACAGCTGAGCGCCTTTACCGTAAGCCTTACCGTGAACCTCGAACCGGTATACAGCATCGTGCTGGCCCTGATCATCTGGGGCGATGAGGAACGTTTGCATACAGGGAGTTATATCGGCTTCGCGTTGATCCTCGCCTGCTTGTTCATCAACGGGCAGCTGGCGCGAAGGCATACACGACGCGCGACCAGGGTGGCTCCATTGTCGCCGTGACCAACCGCGCTGCCGACCTTTGTGCTCGGTATCTTCCATCCATTCACAACGCCACACATGCGCCGCCTTCTCGTTATCATCGCCCTGGTCGCCACGGCCCTGCTGGCCTTCTTCATCACACGTGAAGTATATCGCCCGGGTGTGGACACCGAACAGGTCACTGCCACGGTGTTGCTGGAGCGCATCCGGCCGGTACTGAAACTGGTCACCGTGGAGGGCGAATTCAACGAGCTCTACCACCACAAGGACAGTTGGAACTGGCGTTACAGCGTACCGGGCTTCACCGAGAAACAAGCCATCCTGCGCGTGAAGGCCCGTGTGAGCGTGGGGTACGATATGGAAGGCATGCGTTTGACCACTGACGAGGCCACGCGTACGATCACGCTGCTGTCCGCACCGGAGCCAATGGTCCTCTCCATCGAGCACGAAGTGGACTACTACGACATCAACAATGGGCTCTTCAACCGCTTCTCTCCGCAGGAGCTTACGATACTCAATGCCAAAGCCCGGCAACGCGTGCTGGACCAGGTACCGGAGAGTGGTCTGTTCACCGAGGCGGCCACGCAACGTGACCTGATGGTGCAGACCCTGCGCACCATCGTTGAAAGCTCCGGCTGGACGTTGGAGACGGGCTGGGAGCCGAAGGACGGCCGCACACGGCTGAAGGGCTGAACCTTCCCGGGGGGCGGCTTGTTCCCGGGTATCTTTGCCGCTGCGAAACGTACTGATGTCCACCACCACCCTTGCCCCCTGGCAGTATTGCCCCAGCCTGGTGCGCTACGAGCGCTGGAAGACCCGCGCGGTCCGTATTGGGTCCATCAGTATCGGCGGTGACAACCCCATCCGGGTGCAGAGCATGACGACCACGGACACGATGGACACCGCCGCCACCGTGGCCCAAAGCATCCGCATGATCGAGGCCGGTTGCGAACTGGTGCGCATCACGGCGCCATCGAAGAAGGATGCGGAGAACCTGGCCGTGATAAAAAAGCAGTTGCGCGCAGCGGGCTTCGAGACACCGTTGGTGGCCGACATCCATTTCACACCCAACGCCGCCGAACTGGCCGCACGCATCGTTGAGAAGGTGCGCGTGAACCCCGGCAACTACGCCGACAAGAAGAAGTTCGATGTGCGCGCGTACACGGACGATCAATACGAAGCAGAGTTGGAACGGATCCGCGAGCGCTTCACGCCTTTGGTGCGCATCTGCAAGGACCATGGCACAGCCATGCGCATCGGCACCAACCACGGCAGCCTGAGCGATCGCATCATGAATCGCTATGGCGATACACCGCTGGGCATGGTGGAGAGTGCCATGGAGTTCCTGCGCATCTGCCGCGACGAGGACTACCACGAGATCGTACTGAGCATGAAGGCCAGCAACCCACAGGTGATGGTACAGGCGTACCGGCTGCTGGTCCACAAAATGATGGCCGCGGGCTGGGACTATCCGCTGCACCTGGGCGTGACCGAGGCCGGTGACGGCGAAGATGGCCGGGTGAAAAGCGCGGTGGGTATCGGGGCCTTGCTGGAGGATGGCCTTGGTGACACCATACGCGTAAGCCTTACGGAAGAGCCGGAGGCTGAGATCCCTGTGGCGCGTGCATTGGCGCAACGCTACAGCACGCGGCGCGGTGACCCGATCCCCGATGTGCATGAGCTGCCGATCGATCCGTTCAACCATACGCGCAGGGCCACCCGCGAGGTACTCAACATCGGGGCGCGACATGTGCCGGTGGTGATGGCGGACCTCAGCGGAAAGGAGAAGATCACGCCCGCCTCGCTCTTCAGTTGGGGCTATGCCTACAGCGTGCCTTTGGACAAGTGGAACCTCGCCGAACAGGCATGCGACCATGCCTTCATCGGCAAACACCGCATAAACTTCGAGATACCGGGCACGCTGGGCATCGTGCAGGAGCATGGCACCTGGCTGGGCGACAAGCACAAGGATCGCCACTATCCACAAGTGAGCGCAAACGACTACCTCGCGGGTGTGGAGCAGCACCCGCAATTGAACTTCATCCACTGCACGCTGAAAGAGTTGAGCGCTGCGTTCATCGCCAGGCTGAAGGCCGACCCCAGCGCCGTGCTATTGATCGACACGTGGAACGATCACGGCTACGCCGAACAGCGCCGCCTCTTCTTCGAGCTGATGGGGCAGGGCTGTGACGTGCCTGTGGTGATCGGCCGCGCCTATGGTGGCATCACCGATGATGAACTACAGCTCCACGCCAGCACCGACCTGGGCGCACTGCTTCTTGATGGCCTGGGCGATGGCGTGTTCATCGCGCCCGAAGGCGTGGGCAACGATGCCGCCATGAACCGACTGGCCTTCGGCATTCTTCAAGCTACGCGCACCCGCATCAGCAAGACCGAGTACATCAGCTGCCCAAGCTGTGGACGTACGCTCTTCGACCTGCAGGAGACCACCGCACGTATCCGCGCGCGCACCAGCCATCTCAAAGGCCTCAAGATCGGGATCATGGGCTGCATCGTGAACGGCCCCGGCGAAATGGCCGACGCCGACTACGGGTACGTGGGCACCGGCCCCGGCGTGATCACGTTGTACAAGGAAAAGGAGGTGGTGCGCCGCAATGTCCCCACACCCGAAGCGGTGGACGCTCTGATCGACCTCATCAAGGAACATGGGGACTGGGTGGAGGTGGTAGAGGGGTAGAGAGCTCCTCAGCCGTCTGCATTCACACCATGCACGCATGTTCCCCCAACGTATGTGCGTTAGCGATCACGCAAGACACCTGAAGGTCTCAGAATTCACGGAACTCCAGTACCGCGCCTCCGTTGGTCAGGGCCATGGATGCCCCAGTGGAGCAGTTGTATACCGTGCAGTTGAAGACCGCCACGATGCGGGCAAAGGCCCCCACCCCATCGTAGCCAGGTTCCATTTCGGTGATCGTAAAGCCCGACCCAGGCTGTGCGGTGGAGCCACAGCGGGTGGACCAAAGTTGCGCATCGGCATCGAGGAACTCGATCTCCACACCCTGCCCGCCCGTGGTGGCCGGGGCGACGATCTTGGCCCCTGTGGCCAGGAGTGTGTAAAAGTCATCGATGTCCACCTGCACACCTTCGTAGGTAACGGTGCCTATCCGGATCGCGGCCACCAGATCCCCTTCATCCCCACCGGCCAGGCCGGCGATGTAGTACCGTGTGGAGGGCGTACCCGTAGTGCCGCCCACCTGGTACACCGCGGAATATGCATCGCCATCCACATAGGTATAGGTGGTGTCTCCCGCGGTCAGCTGCATGCCCTGGGGACCATTCAGGTCCAATTCGAAAGTAGGCGGTGGGTCAGGGGGCGCCGGGGGGGGCTGTGTGATGGGGTCCTCCTTGCGACAGCCCACGAACAGCACCACAACAAGGGAGCATGGCAACAGGATATGGCGGATTGTCATGTGGTGTAGGCGATTCGGGATCGTGAAGGTAGGGCTCATGCGCCGGTGTTGAGATAGCCCTTGATCGCAGCCACATACGCTTCGAAAGCCCGGATCCCCTGATAGGTGATCGCACAGGCCGTATTGGGGTAATTGTCCTTGTAGCCCTTGTTCACACTGATGTAGCCCGCCTCCTTCAGCTTGGTGATCTGCACACTGAGGTTGCCGCGCGTTGACCCGGTCTTCTCCAACAGGAAGTTGAAGTCGCCCTCCTCCACGGAGACCAACAGGCTCACGATGGCGAGCCGCAGTTGGTTGTGGAGCAGTGGATCAAGCGGTGTGAAGGCCATCTTCCTGGCGTTTGAGCATGATCCCGGGGATGATATATCCCAGCGACATGGCACCGCAGTACAGCACGGTAAGCGCCAGTGCATCGTGGGTGAAATGCATGACGATACCCGCCATCCAGAAGATGACCCCGCCTACGACGAGCGGCCGGAATCGCATGATCTGGCCCGTCATGAAGGTGGGGATGCCCGTGAGCAGGGTGATCATCGCACCCGGATCGCGTTGGTGGAGCACACTGACGACGATGGTGATCAACATGGTGATCACGAAGGAAGACCAGAGCCACCCGATGAGGCCGTCCATGGGATTGCTCACCGGCCGCTGCCTGCCCTGCCGCGCTCCATGGATGGCGCTGATAATGCCTCCGCCGAAACCGGCTATTGCCCACGGCGCTCCCTGTCCCCAGGCACCCGGTTGATCGCGCAATAGATAAGTGGTGATCATTGCCAGGATGAGCAATACCCCCCAAAGCAGGAAGTAGAAGCTCACGCGTGAAAAACTCTTCTTGGCCTGGCCGATCATACTCTCGATCAGTTTCAGGCTTTGTTCCGGAGTGAAGGTGTTGTCCATGGTGATGCGAGTTGATGAATGCAAATATAGACTTGTTTGTAACATAAACTATATTCTCGAAAATAATTCGACCCGTTGCTGTGGCCGATGCCCACGTACCTTCACGTCATGCCTCAAGCCCTCCTCATCGCAGGCCCCACCGGGCTGATCGGCAATGCGGCTTTGCGGCAGGCCTTACACGACGATCGCTTCAGCAAGGTGATCGCCCTGACACGACGGCCGCTGGACCTGCAGCACCCCAGGCTGGTGGAGTGGCGCCACGAGGAGCTGTTGAAGGCACTTCGCGACGAGCCGGTGGATGCCGTGCTCTGCTGCCTGGGCACCACGATCCGCAACGTAGGTGGCGACAAGTCGAAGTTCATCCACGTGGACAAGGACCTTGTGCTCGGCATCGGGCGTTGGGCCAAAACGCAGGGTGTGCCTGTGATGTGCGTGGTAAGCGCCATTGGTGCCGATACCGGCTCACGGGTCTTCTACAACCGCGTGAAGGGTGAGATGGAAGTTGAACTCAAGGCGCTGGAACTGCCCACGCTGCATCTCTTCCAGCCCTCCATCCTCACCGGCCCGCGACGCGAAGTGCGCATCGGTGAACGCATCGGCATCATGCTGGGCCGCCTCTTCGCGCCGCTGCTGCCCGCCCGCTACAAGCCCATGCCGTACGACATACTGGCCAAGGCGTTGCTGAAAGCCACACAGGTACCTAAGGGTGGCACCTATAGTTACGAGGAGATCCTCGCGCTGGCACGCGGTCAGAAGTTCACCAGCCGTTCCTGAGTGGACCTGTTCTCCACGCGGTCCAACCGTGCGGAGAGGCGGGCACGCATTTGGTTGAACGCAGGTCGTTGTGCTTCGGCGATCGGTTCCGCGCTGGGGAACTCTTCCCTACGGTGGTCCACCTGTTGGCCATTCTTCCAGAAGCGGAAACACACATGCGGACCCGTGGCCAGGCCAGTGCTTCCCACCTCGCCGATCACATCACCCTGCTGCACGCGTTGGCCCTGCTTCACCAGGATCTTGCGCATATGCAGGTATTGCGTGCTGTACACGCTGTTGTGGCGGATCTTCACGAAGTTGCCATTGCCGCCGGTGTGGCCCGTGCGTTCCACCACTCCATCACCCACACTGAGGATGGGTGTGCCGTAGGGCGCGGCGTAGTCGGTGCCCAAGTGTGCCTTCATCACCCGCTGCACCGGATGCAGGCGCCGGTTGCTGAAGCCCGATGAGATGCGGCTATACTTCAGCGGTGCCTTCAGGAAAGCCTTGCGCAGGCTGTTGCCCTCTTCGTCGAAGTACTGGGCGCCACCTTCCTGCTCATGGCGGAATGCCTGCAGCACCCGACCGCCACTGCTGTATCGCGCCGCAACCACCTGCGGCATCCCGTGGCGGCGTTCGTCCACTTCCTGCTGCTCATAGAGTACGGAGAACACATCCTCCTTCTGTATCTTATGGAAATCCACCGTCCATGCGAATACATCGGCGAGTTGCAGTGCGAGCATGGGATCGGCACCAGCCTTCGTCAGATCATTGTAGAGCGCGCCAGTGACAGTAACGGACACGCTGCCTTCCACGGTGCGCACCGGACGGCGGCCCACGCGCACGTTCAGGCTGTCCTGGAGGTCGAAGACCACGTACTCGATGGCGTCGGATTCGTACACGAAATGGTTGGGCACGCGGTCCTCGTCGTTGCTGAAGATGAAGGCATAGGGTTGACCGCTACGCATGCGGCGCACATCGAAGTGCGGCCTGGCGAGCTCCACGAGTTCATGCACGATGACCATCGGCACACCGTACTCGCCCAGCAATCCGCCGAAGGTGGCGCCCGCGCGCAGCACGCCCTGCTCGAGCACAAAGCCCGCCATGGGGATATCATAGGCACTGGGCGGCAGTGGGATGCTGTCCACCTCCTCCTCCAGCACCCGCTGCGCGACATACTCCACCTTGGGCCGCACATCCACACCAACCAGCAGATACGCGACCGGCAGGAGCAGCAGCGCACCCGCGATCACCAGCACTCCCTTTCTCCGCATCATGGGCAGGCAAGAAAACACATCGCCCCGACGGTAACGCCGGGGCGATGGAGATCATTTCCACGCCGGGGGCGGGAAAACGTGGATCAATTCTTCGCGATCGGGTGCACCAGCCCTTCGTAGCCCGTGAGCTGCATCTTGATGGAACCCACCAGCACCTTGGCCTGCACCAGCACCGGGATGCGGTTGCCATCGTCAGTCACCCACACATTCAGATCGTCGTTGCCTTTGAAGATGCGGCCTTCCTGCACCACGGGTTGGAACTTCAGGCAGCGGTAAGTGCCGTTGCGCAGCTTGATGGTCTCCTTGCCCTGGTAGCGCATGCGCAGCGGCCAGATCTCATCGTCGATGAATGTGTCGATGATGTACACATCGCCCACCCTGGCATTGCTGAAGTCGAAGGTGCGTGCGTAGTAGAAGGCGCTGAGCATGTCCTGCACGCTGGGTGGCACTTCATGGGTCTTCTTGCGCTGGGTGGTCACTTCGCGCTTGTGCTGATGATACACGTAGTCCTGGGTGAACTCATAACCCCCTTCACTGACACTTCTGCTGAAGACCCAGGGGAAGACACCTTCGGCATCGAACAAACTGGCCAGGCGGTCGTCCACTTTGTAGAAGGTGTTGAACGCACCGAGACTGCGGCCAGTGCCCACTGCATACCACACGGGGCGGCCCTGGATGGGACGCGGGCTCTCCTTCAACTCCACGATGGCTTCGCCGGCATTGATGAAACCATAGTGTACCACGTAGGTGAGTTTCTCACCCGGACGGAAGGCGTTGTGCTTGATGTTGCGCAGGGGGTACACCTCCGACTTGGTGCTCTCCACCGAGTCAATGGAAACACTGGGATCGACGGGACGATCACTCTGCGCGAAACCGAGGGTCAAAAGGCTGAGCCCTGCCAGCATGAGGGTGGACTTGTGTGCCATACCGGCCCATGGGCAAGGCTTGTGCCGATCGAGAACGCCGGTCATGGGCTGTGGGCTGCGGGCTGCGGGCTTGGCGAGTCCATACGAGGCCAATCCCGCAGCTCGAAGCTCGCAGCTCACAGCGCTTTTCACACCACGATATTGACGATCCGCTTGGGCACCACGATCACCTTCTTTGGTGCCTTGCCCTCCAGACGGGCCTGCACCTCGGGGTTGGCGAGCACGGCGGCTTCCACCTCCTCCTTGCTCAGGGCGATGGGAAACTCAAGCTGCAGGCGCGTTTTGCCGTTGAAGCTGATCGGATAGCTGAAGTTGTCCTCCACCAGATATCGCTCCTCCCACTGGGGCCAAAGCGCCCCGGTCACACTGTCAGCATGGTCCAGCCGCTGCCACAGCTCCTCGGCGATGTGCGGCGCGAAGGGCGCCAGGGCGATCACCAGCGGCTCCAGCACCGCGCGCTTGTTGCACTTCAGCGCACCCAATTCGTTGGCCGCGATCATGAACTGGCTGACACTGGTGTTGAAGCTCATCTTCTCGATGTCCTCCGTCACCTTCTTCAGTGTGGCGTGGAGTGTTTTCAGTTCGGATGGGGTGGGGACCTCATCGCTAACCGCGAAGCTTCCCTCTCCTCCCTTCCCTCCTTCACCTCCCTTTCCTCCCTCCGTGTGGAACAGATTCCAAAATTTCCGCAGGAATCGGTAGGTGCCTTCGATACCATTGGTGTCCCAGGGCTTGCTCTGCTCCAAGGGGCCTAGGAACATCTCGTAGAGTCGCAGGGTGTCGGCACCGTACTTGGCGATGATATCGTCGGGGTTCACCACGTTGTACTTCGACTTGGACATTTTCTCGACTTCGCGATCAACTAGAAATCCGGAATTGCCCATCACTAGAATAGCGAACTCCAAATCGTCACGCCAACTTCTGAGCCCCTGTTCATTGATCATTCTTCGCTCGTCAAAGAACTCTATAGGTGCGTGCAAGAATGAGATACCATAAGGTGCGGGCTCCGGAAACACTTCATACTTCGCATTTCCGTGGCTCTCATTCGTGAGCACTCTTCCTATGTCTTGGGCAACCTGATCAATAAGCCCCTGAACCCATGATTTCTCATCCTCTGACCCTTCCATCCAAGAGATTCGAACATCGGAAGACAACAAGATGACTCTTTTGCCGGCTCCTCCATATCGAACAATGCTTGAATTCGTTTTGACTGATTTGGATGTGTAGTCCAGACGCCAAAGAATCGCCGACTTTCCCTGTATCATCCCCTGGTTCACCAGCTTCTTCGCAGGCTCATCAAATGGCAGCCAGCCGCGGTCGTGGAGGAACTTGGTCCAGAAACGGAAGTAGAGCAGGTGGCCGGTGGCGTGCTCGCTGCCGCCCATGTACAGGTCGATCTGCTGCCAGTACGCAATGGTCTCGGCTGAGGCGAAGCGCTCCGCATTGTGTGGGTCCATGTAGCGCAGGAAGTACCAGCTGCTGCCGGCCCAACCGGGCATGGTGGTCGTTTCAATTGGGAACCCAATTCCTGATCCAACCAATTGCTGATCCGCTTCGTCCCACGCCCATCGCTCAGCGCGGGCCAAGGGCGGTTCACCGGTTTCGGTGGGCTGGAATTTGTCGATGGGGGGGAGTTCCAAAGGCAATGCGCTCTCGGGCATTGCGTGTGGCACGCCATCCTTGTAGTAGATCGGAATGGGCTCACCCCAATAGCGTTGGCGGCCAAAGGCGGCATCCCGCAGACGGTAGTTGATGCGCCGTTCGCCCGCACCCAACTTCACCAACTCCGCGATGGCGCGCGGGATGGCCTCCTTCACGGGCAGGCCCTTCAGAAAGCCTTCGGAGCAAATGGTGCCCTCCTTACTTTCATCGGCACCTTGGGCGATGTCAGCGTTTTCGGTCACTGCGATGATCGGCAGTCCAAAATGCGTGGCGAAGTTCCAATCGCGCTGATCGCCGCCGGGCACGGCCATCACAGCGCCGGTGCCGTAACCAGCCAGCACGTAATCGCCCACCCATACGGGGATGTCCTCACCGGTGAACGGATGCGTGACATAGGCCCCGGTGAATACGCCGCTCACACGCTTCACCTCCGTCATGCGTTCGCGTTCGCTCCGATTCTTCGCGGTGTTCACGTAGGCCATCACTTCGGCGCGGCGCTCCTCGGTGGTGATCAGATCCACCAATTCATGCTCGGGGGCCAGGGTGACGAATGTGACGCCGAAGAGGGTGTCGGGGCGGGTGGTGAAGACTTCGATGGCGGGGGGGACGGCCGGGGGCCGGGGGGAATTCCCCTTACCCCCTGCCCCCCTCTCCGATGGAGAGGGGGAAACAGCATCGCGGATATCAGGACGAGCATTCAGCTCGGCCTTGATGCGAGAGACCACGGTGGGGAGTGCCGATAGAACCTCTTTGTTGGTGAAGCGAATGACATCGAAGCCGAGTTCCTTTAGGCGCAGGGTCCTTGCCGCATCCTCTTCGCGTTGGCTATCATGGATGCCACCGTCCACTTCAATGACCAGTCGTTTGGGCAACGAAACGAAGTCGACGATGTAGCGGTCGATGACATGCTGCCTGCGAACCCTCCCTCCGGTGGCCTTGCCTCGTATCTGCTGCCAGAGCTTCTCCTCAGCATCGGTCTGCTCCTTGCGATTTTCACGGGAATACTTCTGCAACCTGCCCGCTGACCGCTTATCTGCCGTTAGATAACCTGGACGCTCCGACCAAGTCGGCGCTGGCGCCCCCCTCTCCCCCGGAGAGGGGTGAGGGGTGAGGGCGAACCGCACAAGCGCCCCCTCACTCCTCCCGATCCAATTCCGCTGCGCTTCCTTGATGCTGTCGCTCCAATCGAGTGCGTCCAGGCCATCGAGCAATCGCTGTGCATAGGCGGTGATACGCAGGCTCCACTGTGGCATGCGCTTGCGTTCCACGGGGTGGCCGCCACGTTCACTCACGCCGTCCTTCACCTCGTCGTTGGCCAGTACGGTTCCCAATGCAGGGCACCAGTTCACCCAGGCTTCACTGAGATAGGCCAGCCGAAAATGTTGCAGGATGCGTTGTTGCGTGCGCTCCTCGAAAGCGTTCCACTCCGCTGCATTGAATGCTTCCACATCCTCTTCGATGTCGCCCGTGAGTACGCAGGGGTCCGAGACGCTCCAGCCCTGCCGGGCGAAGCGTTCCACCAGCTCCGCGATGGGCCGCGCTTTCTGTTGTGCGTGATCGTACCAGCTATCGAAGAGCTGCAGGAAGATCCACTGCGTCCACTTGTAGTAAGCGGGGTCGCTTGTACGCACCTCGCGGTCCCAATCGAAACTGAAACCGATACGATCCAGCTGCTCGCGATAGCGGGCCAGATTGATCTCGGTGGTCCTGGCGGGATGTTGACCGGTCTGTATGGCGTACTGTTCGGCGGGCAGGCCGAAGCTGTCGTAGCCCATGGGGTGCAACACGTTGAAACCGCAGTGCCGTTTGTAGCGCGCCACGATGTCGCTGGCGATGTACCCCAGGGGATGCCCCACATGCAGGCCCGCACCGCTGGGATAGGGGAACATGTCGAGCACATAATACTTGGAGCGCGCAGGATCCTCCGTCACGCGGTAGGTGCCGCGCCGGCGCCATTCCCCCTGCCACTTCTCCTCGATCTGTTTGTGCTCGTACTGCATGGTGCTGTGCCGCGATCGGCAAATGTAGATGGACGGGCAGGCCCCGCACCTACATTTGCGGCCATCCCGCAGGGCTTCCATGGGCATCGACCGGCATTATCGCGCACGCACCCGCACCGCTGGCATCAGTACGGTCATCGGCATCGGGCTGGTGCTCTTCATGCTGGGCGTGCTGGGTTTCCTGGTCCTGAATGCCCAGGCACTGGAGCGCTACTTCAAGGAGAACGTGCGCGTGGAACTCTTCCTGAAGCGCGACCTGAAGGAGGCCGATCTGATGCGTTTCCGCAAGGAGCTGGACACCGAAGCATTCACGCGGGAGACCTTCTATGTGACCTCCGAGGAAGCCGCCGAACGCTTGAAGGAGGATCTGGGTGAGGACTTCCTGGGCTTGCTGGGAAACAACCCGCTGCCACCCGTGGTGGAGCTGCGGCTGCAGGCCACCCACGCCGAGCCCGACAGCCTGCGATGGATCGTGGAACAGCTGGAACAGGATGCACGCGTGAAGGAGGTGGCCTACAACGCGGCCGTGGTGGAGAACATCGATGCGAACATGCGCCGGTTGAGCATGGCCGTGCTGGGCATCACTGTGCTGCTGCTCGTCATCGCCGTGGCACTGATCAACAATACCATCCGGCTCGCCATCTACAGCAAACGCATGTTGATCCGTACCATGCACCTGGTGGGCGCCACGCGATGGTTCATCAAACGGCCATTCCTGGGGCAGAGCTTCTGGCAGGGCGTCATCGGTGCATTGCTCGCGCTGGGTATGCTCGCCGGACTGCTGCAAGGGGTGAAGCACTACATGCCCGACGTGCTGGCCTTCACCGACATGCACACCCTGGCCCTGCTATTTGTCGCCGTCCTGGCATTGGGCCTGGTGATCGCCCTGCTGAGCACCTGGTTCGCCGTGGGCCGCTACCTTCGCATGGACCACAACGACATCCACTTCAGTTGAGAATCACGCACATGGCCAAGCAAGCGAACTGGAACGATATGCCCTTCACGGCGACCAACTACAAACTGCTGGTGATCGGGCTGGTGGTGGTGGCCGTCGGGTTCATCCTGATGAGTGGCGGCGGCAGCGGCGACCCCGAGGTGTTCGATGAAGGTGCCATCTTCCATCCCCGGCGCATCACCGTGGCACCGATCGTGACCCTGGCGGGCTACCTGTTCATCGTGTACGCCATCCTGAAACGCACGCGCGACGACGAGGCCGCTCAATGACCTTACTGCAGGCCATCGTCCTCGCGATCATCGAGGGGATCACCGAGTTCCTGCCTGTGAGCAGCACAGGGCATATGATCATCGGCTCCACGATCATGGGCATCGAGCAGGACGAGTTCGTCAAGCTCTTCACCGTGGCCATCCAGTTCGGCGCCATCCTGTCGGTGATCGTGCTCTACTGGAAGCGCTTCCTCCAGGGTATGGACTTCTACTACACCCTGTTCGTGGCCTTCATACCTGCGGTGATCGCGGGCCTGCTGCTGAAGGATCAGATCGACGCGTTGCTGGAGAACGTGGTGGTGGTGGGCGTGATGCTCTTCCTGGGCGGGATCGTCTTCCTCTTCATTGACAAGTGGACACCCGGCGGTCAGGTGGGTGGCCCGAAGCCCATGACCTATCGCCAGGCCTTTACAATTGGCATCTGGCAGTGTCTGGCCATGGTGCCCGGTGTATCACGCTCGGCGGCCACCATCATCGGCGGCCTCACCCAGGGCCTCACCCGCAAGGATGCCGCCGAGTTCAGCTTCTTCCTGGCCGTGCCCACCATGTTCGGGGCTACGGTGAAGAGCATCTTCGACTATGTAAGGGATGGCGGAACGGTAAGCAGCGAACATCTGGGACTTTTCGCCGTGGGCAATGTGGTGGCCTTCGTGGTGGCCATCATCTCCATACGTGGCTTCATCACCTTCCTTAGTCGTAACGGCTTCAAAGCCTTTGGCTGGTACCGCATCGCCGTGGGCGGGACGATCATCGTGTTGTACTTGATGGACGTGCCGCTGCGCATGGTGGGATGAAGGACCCCGCGGCAGGCACGACATTCCTCTTCGACCCCGATGCGGGCGGGCTGGTCCTTGTGGACAAACCCGTGACCTGGACCAGTTTCGATGTGGTGGGCAAGCTGCGCGGGGCCATGCGCATCGCCGCAGGGCACAAGATCAAGGTGGGGCATGCCGGCACGCTGGATCCCCTGGCAAGCGGCCTGTTGATCCTGGCCTATGGCCCCATGACCAAGCAATTGACCCAGATCACGGGCTTGGAGAAGGCTTACACAGGGACCATCACCCTGGGCCAGGTGACCCCCAGCTACGACCTGGAGACCGAACCCCTGCCACAGGGCCCATGGGAGCACCTGGACGAGGCGGCCATCCGGGCGGCCTTCGCAGACTTCGTTGGCGAGGTGATGCAGCGCCCACCCGGCCACAGTGCCAAGCGCTTCCAGGGGGAACGGGCCTACTTCCTGGCCCGCGATGCGGAACGTGCGCACCTGCTGGACATGCCACCGGTAAAGGTGCTCATCACCCATCTCGAGGTCACCGCCATCCGGGGTCCCGAGGTGGACTTCATGGTCCATGTGAGCAAAGGCACTTACATCCGTTCTCTTGCGCATGACATCGGCCAGGCGCTGGGCTGCGGGGCCCACCTCAGCGCCCTGCGCCGCACCCGCATCGGACCCTACCGGGTGGAGGATGCCCTGCCCCCGGCGGAATGGTCCGGGCTGATCGCGCCCCACCATCCGCCCCGCGATCGGCCTTAGACCCTTTGAAGCGTCTTCGACGAAGGTCCGGAAATGCCCGCCCGGAAAGACTATTGATGCCGATGAAGCAGGAGGAGAAAAGGACGGTCACATCGCGTTGACGTTCGCTTCACCACGACCTTATCTTCGCCCCCCCAAAAAGCCCGGCGAGGGCCCGTAAGCCCCCACGACATTCCATGAAACTTACCGCATTCAAGTTCGACCTCCCCAAGGAGCAAGTCGCCCTGTACCCCACCAAGGATCGCGACGGCAGCAAACTGATGGTGCTGCACCGCAAGGATGGCAAGATCGAGCATAAGAAGTTCAAGAACATCCTGGACTACTTCGATGAGGGCGACACCTTCATCCTGAACAACACCAAGGTGTTCCCCGCGCGGATGTGGGGCAACAAGGAGAAGACCGGCGCGAAGATCGAGGTGTTCATGCTTCGTGAGTTGAACCGCGACAGCCTGCTTTGGGATGTGATCGTGGATCCGGCGCGCAAGATCCGCATCGGCAACAAGCTCTACTTCGGCAAGGACGATGAGTTGGTGGCCGAGGTGATCGACAACACCACCAGCCGGGGACGGACGCTGCGTTTCCTGTTCGATGGCACCTATGAGGAATTCAAGTCGGCCATCACCGAAATGGGTGAGACACCGCTGCCGCGATATATCCGGCGCGAGACCGAGGCCAGCGACGCCGAACGCTACCAGACCATCTATGCCAAGGAAGAAGGCGCCGTGGCGGCCCCCACCGCCGGTCTGCACTTCAGCCGCGAGTTGATGAAGCGCATGGAGCTCAAGGGCATCAACTTCGCAGAAGTCACCCTGCATGTGGGCCTTGGCAGCTTCCGGCCTGTGGAGGTGGAGGACCTCACCAAACACAAGATGGACAGCGAGCAGGCCATCATTTCCCGCGACGCCTGCGACATCGTGAACAAGGCCAAGGACACCAGGAAACGGGTCTGCTGCGTGGGCACCACCACCATGCGCGCCATCGAAAGCAGCGTGAGTACGGAGAACCACATGAAGCCCTTCAATGGGTGGACCAACAAGTTCATCTTCCCGCCCTTCGACTTCAGCATCGCCGACAGCATGGTGACCAACTTCCACATGCCGGAAAGCACCCTGCTGATGCAGGTGGCGGCCTTCGGTGGATATGACCACGTGTGGAACGCTTACAAGGTGGCCATCAAGGACAAGTACCGCTTCTTCAGTTACGGGGATGCGATGCTGATCATCTGATCGATCATTCCCAACACCCCGTGTAGCGTCGACCCACTGGGTCGACATAACGGGGTTGTCGGAAGGGGGGCCTTGGTGGCATTCTGCGACCTTTACCGACCATGCAACGCTCCACCATCATCGTAGCCGGCGGCTCCGGCAAACGGATGGGCGCTGCCATGCCCAAGCAGTTCCTGCTGCTGAAGGGCAGGCCATTGCTGATGTGGACCATCGATGCCTTCCACCGCTTCGATGCCGCCATGCAGCTGATCGTGGTGCTGTCGAAAGACCACCATGCGACCTGGACGCAACTCTGTGCACAGCACGCATTCAAGGTCCCACACGCGCTGGTGGCTGGCGGCGCTGAACGTTTCCACAGTACACTGGAAGGGCTGAAGGCAGTTGCCCACGATGGACTTGTGGCGGTACACGACGGCGTGCGGCCCTTGGTGAGTGCGGAGTTGATCGCACGCTGCTTCACCGCCGCGGAAGCACACGGCGCCGCCATTCCCGTGGTACCGATCAGTTCCTCGGTCCGCGATATCACCGAAGAGGGCTCGCAGGCCATGGACCGCAGCCGCCTGCGCACAGTGCAGACCCCGCAGTCCTTCCGGGTGCCGTTGCTACGCCGCGCCTTCGAACTACCTTATGATCCCGCATTCACGGACGAGGCCACGTTGGTGGAACGCCTCGGTGTCGCTGTGCATCTGGTGGAGGGCGAGGAGCACAACATCAAGGTGACCACACCCTTTGACCTGAAGGTGGCGGAGTTGGTGCTGGGGTAGGCAGTCACCTGGCGTATCTTTCGATCATGAAAGGGCTTAGCATCTTGCTCGACGAAAGGAGTAACAAGCGGATCGTCCAGATCGACTTGGAGGCCATCCGCAAGGACCCTGAAGCATTGGAGGATCTCATGGATGTGCTGGTGGCCGAATCGCGAAGGAAGGAGCCCACGATCTCACTGGACGATTACCTCAGATCGCGAAAGCGGACGAACAAGTCGAGATCGAAGTGAAGTATACGGTCGAACTCACCCGTTCGGCGGCAAGGGACCTGCGAAGAGTGCCGGATCCGTACCACCGGGCCATCGTGTCCGCATTGCGTGGGCTTGAAGCCGACCCAAGGCCACCCGGGTGTAAGAAACTGAGCGGCCATGCCGCTTTCTTCCGGATCCGTATAGGGCCATTCCGCGTGATCTATGAGGTCGCGGATCACATCAAATTGGTCGTGGTTGAACGTGTCGCCGATCGAAAGGACGCTTACCGATGAAAACCACCGACATACGCGACCTCTCATTGGAAGAGATCCAAGCCCTGGTCACGGACATCGGCGAAAAGCCCTACCGCGCCAGACAACTCTGGGAATGGCTCTGGAAGAGATCAGCCCGATCGTGGGACGATATGAGCGACCTGCCCAAGGCATTCCGCGCACAACTCGCGGAGCGCACCGTACTCCAGCCGCTTACACTGGCCGAAGAGCAGCGCAGCCAGGACGGCACGGTGAAGTGCGCATTCCGCACCTGGGACGGACACGTGGTGGAGGGCGTGCTCATCCCCACCCCTACGCGTCTCACGGCATGCATCAGCAGCCAGATCGGATGCAGCCTCACGTGCAGTTTCTGCGCCACCGGGAAACTCAAGCGCATCCGCAATCTCAGCGCGGGAGAGATCGTGGACCAGGTGGTGCTGATCGACCAGCTGGCACGGAAGTACTACGCGCAGGGCCTCTCCAACATCGTGTACATGGGCATGGGCGAGCCGTTGTTGAACTACGCCAACACGCTGCGCAGTGCCGAGCGGATCAGCGCCGAGGATGGGCTGTTCATGAGTGCCAGGCGCATCACGGTGAGCACGGCCGGTATCGCCAAAATGATCCGGAAGCTGGCCGACGATGATGCGAAGTTCAACCTTGCACTGAGCCTGCACGCGGCCAACGATGCGAAGCGCGATCGCATCATGCCCATCAACGAGCAGAACACCTTGACGGAGTTGAAGGACGCCCTGCGCTACTACACCCGCACCACACGAAAACCCATCACCTTCGAATACATCCTGCTGCGGGGTTTCAACGATTCATTGCAGGATGCGCAGGAGCTGGTGCGATACGCCAGCGATGTACACGCCAAGGTGAACCTGATCGAGTACAACCCCATTGATGGTGGCGAATTCGGCCGCACCGAAAGCCGCGATGCCGAAGCCTTCCAGCAGTATCTGGACCGCAAGGGGATCATCGCACGCATCCGCCGCAGCCGTGGCCGCGACATCGACGCAGCCTGCGGGCAACTGGCCAACAAGAATGAACCGGCATTGAAGGAAGGAGAGCGGGTGATGAAGTAGTGGTCAATGGCAAGTTCGCGAGTTGGCCAGTCCACCTGGTATCACCCAACCTCGCACTGGGCGCTTGACGACTAGCCACTTGCCACTTCCCCCTAAAAGCCCACCCCCACCTTCACCCCGAGGAAGAAGGCCGGGATGATATCGTTGCTCTCGACGATCTCGTAGGTGAACAGCCGCGTCGCAACATCCAGCTCCTCATTCACCTTGCGCAGATTGCGGTCCCGGAAAGCGAAGCCGCCATAGAGATCCCACAGCCAGTTGCTCGATCGCCCCAACATCTGGTAGCCCACCAGGGCCCGGATATCATTGAAGGTGCGCTCGTCGCGGTAACGCGTATCTGTGAAGTAGCCGTCCGGGCCCATCTCCCGGATGTCCTTGCGGTAGACCAGGTGCCCGAATTCCGGCTGGACATACCAGCCCTGTGGTTCCAGATCATCCTCCAGATAGAAGCGCGCCGCCATGCGGAAGCTCATACTGGGGATGATCTCCGTGCCCGCGCCGAAGTCGTCGGCATCGTCACCCATGAAGGTTAGGGCCATGTAGTTGCGCAAGGTCACCCCCACGCCTAGCTCCAGACTGAGACGATAGGTGAGGGCACGCTCATAATAGAGGGGGATCTCGCCCCGGAAGAACAAAAGCGGATTCACCTTGAACATGTTCTTCACCACCTTCACCGTATCGAACTGGGCGGTGAGCATCTCCTTGCGTAGCAGCACGCGGGTGCGGGCATCCGGCGATTGGGCACAGGCAGCGGTGACCAGGAATGCGCATATCGGCACCCAGGTAATGCGCAACAAGGAACCACGGCTGGCCATCAACAACGAAGGTAGGTGATGGGGCCACTGCCCGCCCCGGATGACCGCTGCCCTGATCGGTCGTGAGTAGGCGGCAGCGATGACGATCTTTGGCCCTCCCGCCAACGGGCCTTACGGCACAGGCGGTGTCTCGCATGCCCAAGATCGAGGATATCCAGCGCCCCATCGCGGCGGAGATGAAGGCCTTCGAGCCCCATTTCCGCGAGGCCATGCGCAGCCGTGCCGCGCTGCTGGATCGCATCATGCATTACATCGTGAAGCGCAAGGGCAAACAGATGCGGCCCATGTTCACCCTGCTCAGCGCGCGGCAGTTCGGCCCGGTCAGCGAGAGCGCCTTCACCGCGGCGAGTCTCATCGAACTGCTCCACACCGCCACGCTTGTGCACGACGATGTGGTGGACGGCAGTTCCATGCGCCGTGGATTCTTCAGCATCAACGCGCTGTGGAAGAACAAGATCGCGGTGCTCGTGGGCGACTATCTGCTGAGTCGCGGGCTGCTACTGGCGGTGGACAAGGGTGAGTTCGAGTTGTTGCGGATCGTGAGCCGCGCCGTGCGCGAGATGAGCGAGGGAGAGCTGTTGCAGTTGGAGAAAAGCCGTGACCTGAACTTCAGCGAAGAGATATACTTCGACATCATCCGCCAGAAGACCGCAAGCCTCATCGCCGCTTGCTGCGCTTGCGGGGCCAGCGCTGCCGGCCGCCCACCGGAAGAGGTGGAGCGTATGCGGAAGTTCGGCGAACTCACCGGCATCGCCTTCCAGATCAAGGACGACCTGTTCGACTACGGTTCAGGCAAGGAAACGGGCAAACCCAGCGGCCTGGACATCAAGGAGAAGAAACTCACACTGCCTTTGATCCACGCCCTGCGCCAGGTGGAGAAGCCCGAACGGCGCTGGATGGTGGACACTGTGAAGAACCGCAGCCACGACGGCAAAGCGGTGGCACGTGTGATCGAAGTGGTGACGCGTGTGGGTGGTATCACCCACGCCCGTGAACGCATGCTCCACTACCGCGATCTCGCTCTCGTGGAACTGCACACTTTCCCCCGGACCGAAGCCCGCGACGCGTTGGAGGGCCTGGTACACCTCACCGTGGAACGTGAACGATGAAGAACCCGACGATACGATCCCCTTGGATCCGCACAGGCGGAATGACCTTCCTGCTGGTTGTGCTAATGGCCTGTGGTGGTGAGGAGCATTCCACCGGCGTTGGTGCTGATGCACCCACCTCCGTCACCACTACGACCAGCGAAGGCATGCATGAGATTCGTGGGGCCGATGGCTCCCTGCGCATGCGTGGTCCCAAGGTTGACGGTCAGCGCCATGGCACCTGGACCTCCTTCTTCCCCAACGGTATGATCCGCAGCAGGGGCGGGTTCCAGCATGGCGAACGTCACGGTAGCGCTGAGGTGTACCACGAGAACGGTATGACGTACTACACCGGCCAGTATCACCGGGGGCAGCCCTCCGGCGAATGGTTCTTCTATGGCCAGGACGGCGAATTGCAGACCACCGTTCTGTACGACACTCTGGGGAACATCCTCGAAAAACGCTGAGTTCCCACACTTCCAACGGATCACCCCGGCAACGCCCCCCGGGGGCGTAATTTCACCGGCCCCCTCCGGAACCCCCTTCGATGATCTCCCCTCATGCCATCCAGCAGGTAAAGGACGCCATGCGCGTGGAGGAGGTGGTGGGCGACTTCGTGGCACTCAAACGCAAGGGCGCCCGCTGGTTGGGCCTGTGCCCCTTTCACAACGAAAAGACCCCATCGTTCAACGTCACCCCAAATCTGGGCATTTACAAATGCTTTGGTTGCGGTGAGGCCGGCGATCCCATCTCCTTTCTTCAGAAGCACGAGAAGCTGAGTTACGTAGAGGCCATCCGGTGGCTTGCCAAACGCTACCAGATCGACCTGCCTGAGGAGGAGGCTACGCCCGAGCAGCAACTGGAGCAAAGCGAGCGCGAGGCGATCGGGGTGGTGCATCAGTGGGCCATGGCCTGGTGCATGGAGCATTTGTGGGAGACCGATGAAGGTCGGCGCATCGGCCTCAGCTATTTCCAGGAACGCGGCTTCAGCGATCCCACCATCCGTTCGTTCCAACTGGGGTATGTGCCCGAGCAGGGCAACGCCTTCGCCACGGCAGCACTGGCCCATGGCTTCAACCCGGAGATCTTGGAAAAGGCCGGCTGGATCAAGCGGCGTGAGGATGGCACGGCCTGGGACTTCTTCGCGGGACGCGTCATCTTCCCCATCCTGGGCCTCAGCGGGCAGCCAATCGCCTTCGGGGCACGCACTCTGAAGAGTGACAGGAAGATCGCGAAGTACTTCAACAGTCCGGAAAGTGCACTTTACAACAAGAGCCGCTCGCTCTACGGCATCCACCATGCGCGCAAGGCCATCGCCGAACAGCAGCTCTGCTATCTGGTGGAAGGGTACACCGATGTGATCTCCCTGCACCAGGCGGACATCACGAATACGGTGGCGAGCAGCGGCACCAGCCTTACCGAGGACCAGGTACGCTTGATCAAGCGCTACGCGCCCACCGTGTGCATCCTCTACGATGGCGACGCAGCGGGAATGAAGGCCAGTCTGCGTGGCATCGACCTGGTGCTGCGCGAAGGACTCAATGTGAAGGTGGTGACCTTCCCCGATGGTGAGGATCCGGACAGTTTCGCCAGGAGTCGTGGCAGCGGGGAGGTGCAGGCCTACTTGGGATCCAATGCGCAGGACTTCCTCGTCTTCAAGGCCGGGCTGCTGATGGCCGACACAGGCCACGATCCGGTGTTGAAGTCCCAGGCCATCCACGAGATCGTCAACAGCATCGCGCTGGTGCCGGACCACATCCTGCGCTCGCTCTACGTGAAGGAGTGTGCGCGCATGCTGGCCGTGGGCGAACAGGCCCTGATCAGCGAGATGAACAAGGTGCTGCGCAAGCAGTACCGCAGGAAGCTGGGTGGCGATGACGCGATCCCCGATGATACTGCTCAACCCGCCGCGCCACAGGAACAACTCGAGGATCTCGGTACCGCGCCGCAGGAGCGCGACCTGTTGCGCCTGCTGCTGAGCTACGGCCACCAACGCATACAGGTGCCGGTGCAAATGGACGATGGGACCACGGCCATGGAGGAGAGTTCCCTCGCCGAGGTGATGTTCGAACTGCTCGCCCTGGATGACATCCTCTTCGATGACCCGTTGTTCCTGGCCATCTATCTGGACTACCGCCATACGCTGAACGTAGGCAAGGACGTGGATGCCGGACGTTATGTGGGGCATGAAGAAGAACCCTGGCGTCGCATGGCGATCGACCTGCTCACCGAACAGCACCTGCTCAGCCCCAACTGGGAGGCGCGCCACCGGATCCATGTGCGCAGGGAGAGCGACCAGCTCTATGATGCGCTGGAAGAGGCCGTGGACATCCTGAAGGAGCGCCGTGTGGACCGTATGATCCGCGAGCGGCAGGAATTGTTGAAGGATGGTGACGAGGGAAAGGTGATGGAGACCTTGCTGGACATCAAGCGACTCACCGATACCAAGATGCGTCTGGCGCGCAAAACGGGCCGCGTGGTGGTCGGCTGAAGCTGCCGCCCTGCCTTCCCGGCTAACTTGCCGCCCATGGGCCACGCGCATCCCCACCCCCACGGTGCATCGCATCCGCATGCCCCCACGGTGAACGCCCTGCGTCTGGCTTTCTTCCTGAATCTCGCCTTCACCATCGTGGAAGCCATCGGTGGGTGGCTCACCAACAGCATCGCGGTGCTCACCGATGCGGTACACGACCTGGGCGACAGCCTGGTGCTGGGCGCCGCATGGTACCTGCAGGGTGTGGCGACACGTGGCCGGGATACGCGCTACAGCTATGGTTATGCGCGCTACAGCATGCTCGGCGGCTGGCTCGCGTCCGTCATTCTGATCGTCGGTGCGCTGTTCATGTTCACGGTCTCCATCCCACGATTGTTCACACCGGTGGAACCCCACGCCCTGGGGATGATGGGCATCGCGGTCTTCGGGCTGGTGATGAATGGACTTGCGGCCTGGCGCCTCCACGGGGGCATCACCCTCAATGAGCGCGGCGCCTACCTGCACCTGCTGGAGGACGTGCTGGGGTGGGCGGCCGTGCTGGTGGGTGCCGTGGTGATCCACTATACCGGCTGGGCCGTGCTGGACCCCCTGATGAGCATGGGCATCAGCCTGTACATCCTCTTCAATGCCATTGGAACGCTGCGCAAGGGGACCGCGATCCTCATGCAGGCCCAACCCGCAGGCATCGATGCGCAGGAGTTGGAAGCGGCGTTGACCGCCATACCCGGTGTACGCGCGCTCGCCGACATGCATACCTGGAGCCTTGATGGGCGGTTGGTGGTGGCCAGCGTACACCTTGAAGTGGAGGCCATTGCCATGGACGAGGCCCGGGCCATCAAGACCGAAGCGCGCAGCATCCTGCATGCACAGGGTATCCACCATGCCACCATCGAGTTGCAGTGGCCCGATGAATCGGTCCACCTTCCCCATCGATGACCTACTTTTAAGATCCCTATCTTGAACGACATGACAAAGCACTTGCTCCTCCCCCTGATGGCCCTTGCGCTGGCCCTGCCCGGCTGCGTGGCCAAAAAGAAGTTCGTCTCCGCCACCGACCATGTGTCGCGCCTGCAAGCCGACAGCACGCGCTTCTCCGCCCGGATCGCCGACCTCGAAGGACAGAACGAGAACCTGACTTCCGAGCTACAGGATACCAAGACCAAATTGCAGAGCACCGCAACAGCCCTGCAGACCGCGAAGAACCAGATCACGGATCGTGAGTCCATGCTCTCCGCGAAGGACGCCGAGTTGCTGGACAAGGTGGCGCGCATGAATGAACTCAACCGCAAGTTGGACGCACAGACCGCGGCGCTCACAGGGCTGCGCAAGAAAGTGGCCGATGCCTTGGTGAATTTCAAAAGTGATGAACTCACCGTGACGATGAAGGACGGCAAGGTGTACGTATCGCTCAGCGAGAAACTGCTCTTCAAAAGCGGTAGTGCGGATGTGGACCCCAAGGGTAAGGAGGCGATCGGCCAACTCGCCCAGGTGCTCAATGCCAATGCCGACATCGGCGTGATGGTGGAGGGACACACGGATACCATCCCCATCGCCAGCGGGCGTTTCAAGGACAATTGGGAATTGAGTTCAGCGCGTGCCACCAGCATCGTGCGGCTCCTCACCGCCGATCACAAACTCGATCCCAAGCGGGTCACCGCCGCAGGGCGGGGTGAATGGATACCTGTGGCACCTAATCGCGAGGCCGATGGTCGGGCACGCAACCGCCGCACAGAGATCATCCTCACGCCAGACCTCACAGAACTCTTCCAGATAGTAGGCGAACCTTAAGGCCATGCGTAAGGGTATGTTCCGCCTGCTGGCAAGGCTGAACCGGGCCTTGTTGCCGAAGGTGCGGCCGGAACACCTGACACATTTGAACAGCCCAAGGAAACTGCTGCTGGCGTGGCGCTACTGGGTCACGCGGAACGCCCTGGACTGAACGCACCGCCTCACTCCAGCCGATGGGCCAATGTGACGGTCTTGCGGAATGTTTCCGTGTTGCCTGCCAGGTCGAACACTTCGAAGTGAACGATGTACGGACCCATGCGTCCCTTGCTGCCATTGTCCAGGATGCCATCCCATGACACGGCGCCCAATGTACCGAGCAACTCGCTGTCCATCAGGCGGCGCACCTCGCGCCCGGCGATGTCGAACACACGCATGGTGCCCACGAAACCGGGTTGATCAAAACGGAAGACGATCGTAAGCACATCCTGATGGCCATCGTTGTCCGGGCTGAAGATCGCCGGATCGATGGTCATCTCACCGCTGGGTGCCGGGGCAGGCGCGAA
The DNA here is from genome assembly GCA_041747675.1 of Flavobacteriales bacterium. Taxonomy (GTDB): domain Bacteria; phylum Bacteroidota; class Bacteroidia; order Flavobacteriales_F; family PHOS-HE28; genus PHOS-HE28. The sequence goes on along the minus strand of JBGTES010000023.1, from coordinate 23,412 downwards.
CTGTGAATTCTCATACCCCGGTGTGCCGAATCCCACGAACTGCGATGCACTGTGCCAGTTGGTGCGATCATCCGTGGGACGGTCCGGATCCTGGCGTTCCAGCGCCACACCTTTTACATCACGCAACAGCGGGAAGTGCATCTTGTCATCGTATCGGAACAGGTCGATCACCGTGCTCTGATCGTCGAGCACCACCACCGTGCCACTGGTGTTGGTATAACTCGGCAGGTTCACGGTAACGAAACGGTCCACATGGCCCAAAGGGTATTGCTGCGCGGTGACGAATGGGTTCCGGGTGAAGAGGTAGTATTCACCGGGGAACAACAGCAGCGGCTCATTGCTGATGACACGCGGATTCGCCACGGCACCGCCGCTCTCATTGGCCATCTGCCAGCCTTGCATGCTCAGCACCTTTTCGCTTCGGTTGTACACCTCCACATACTCACCACCGGTGGTGATGGGGTTGTGCAGAACCTCGTTCACCACTACGTCGCCCGCTTCCGGCGCTTCCGGCAGGGCGAACTGCGCGCTATTGGCACCGGCGATCGCGTTGCCGGAGCAATCGTTCACACCTTCCACGACCAGCGTATAGACCGTGCCTTGTTCCATGGCTGTGCCAAGGATCAGCTGCACGCGTTGGTTGATCGGCGGCAGGGAGATGATGCCGGTGATCGGCAGGAAGGGCGTGATGGTGTAGGTGGCGTCGAGCACACTCGCCCCATCGAGGCCTTCGCTGAAGACCAGCTCCAACATCGTTTCGGACATTGGCAGGATCCCTGACAGCGCCGGAGGTGAAGTATCCGGGATCACCTGTAGTACCGAATTGGTCTCACCCGGGGTGCCACCTGCGGTCGCCGTGGAAGCACGCCAGTTGAAGCCACCTGAGCAGGGCAGATAGGGGTCGATCTGCTCCAGACTCCAGCCACCATCACCCTTGGCGGGATCCTGGTACCATGCGGAAGTGTAGGATACCACGTCCACCGGCACATTTCCAGGTCCTTCAAGCGTTACGGTGGTGCCATCATTCAGCAGCGCCGTATTGCTCAGCGTGTGACCCAGCACATTGGGGAACCCGGAGAAGTTCGGCGTTTGCGCACTGTTGACGAATACCACATGCTCCCCTGGGAGCAGCGCGTACGATGGCAGGGTGGCACTCGTGGTCAACGTGGTGATGCGCCAGCCCGCCAGGTCGAAGAACTTATCCGTGGTGGCGTTGAAGAGTTCGATGTATTCCGCATCGGGCAAACCCACCTGGGGCGTGGGGTCCACCATCAGTTCGTTGATCACCACATCGCGGAACGCGGGCACATCGGGTGTGAAGAGGAGGAACTGCACGCTGTTGGCGTCAGCGATCGCGTTGCCTGAGCAGTCGGTCACACCTGTCACGGTGATCGTGTGGATAACGCCCTCTTCCAGGGGTGTGCCGAGCACCAATTGCACCTGCTGGTTGAACGGCGGCTGTGGCAGGATCGATACCACCGGAACGAAGGGCGAAATGGTGTACGTGGCACCGGGGATGCTTGTACCGTCGAGGCCCTCGCTGAAATTGAGTTGCAGCAGTGTGGCTGACAGGACCTGTGCTTGCAACAAGGCGGGAGGAGTATCGTCGGGCGTTCCCTGAAGCACTGAGTTGGGCTCTCCAGGGGTACCGCCCGTTGACGCCACGGATGCGCGCCAGTTCCCCGCACCAGAACAGGGCGCAAATGGATCGATCTGCTCCAGACTCCAGCCACCATCCAACTTGTCAGGGTCCTGATACCAGGCAGTGGTGTAGGCCAACACATCGATCGGCACATTGCCGGGCGCCTCCAGGGTCACGGTGGTGCCGGCATTCAGCAGCGCTGTATTGCTGAGGCTGTAACCCAGCACATTGGGGAAGGCCGAGAAATTCGGCAACTGGGCATTGTTCACGAAGACCACGTATTCGCCGGGACCCAGCGGATGCGATGGCAGCGTGGCGCTCGTGCTCAAAGTGGTGATGCGCCAACCCGCCAGGTCGAAATACTTGTCCGTGGTGGCGTTGAAGAGCTCGATGTACTCCGCGTCCGGCAGGCCCACCGGCGGATTGGGGTCGGGCATCAACTCGTTGATCACCACTTCGCGGAAGGCAGGTTCGTCCGGTACGAAGTAGACAAAGTCCCCCATGGCATTCACCGTGGCATTGCCCGAAAGATCCTCCACTCCGTTCACCGTCAGTGTATAGGTGACGCCATTCTGAAGCGGCAGGTCCAGGGTCAGGCGCACACGCGAGGGCTCAAGCGCATCGCGCACCGCCAGAGATACACTGTTGAATGGGATGATGTCGTAGTGGTTCGCATCCTCCGCCGATGTCTGCTCCACCGGCTCATCGAACTGGACATCCACCTCCTGATCACTCACCACACTTACGCCAGTGATCGCCGGTGCGGTCTCGTCCACCGGGATGTTACCAACGAAGAAGTCGTCGAAGAAGTGGTTGTTGATCGGGCCTGCCGCAGCGCTTTGCACGATGAGGATGCCGAAATGCGTGCTGCTGTTGAAGGTGACATCGGTGGCCGTGCCAGCCAGTGTGAAACTGCCCGTGCCGCCCGGCTGGAATGCCAGCGTCCACAGGTCGTCCACGTCGCGTGTCACGCGGATGCGGAAGGGGTTGTTCGTACTGCCGCCCACCACACCGGGTTCACTCTGGACCAGTGCCGTGTTGGTGGTACCAACGCGCTTGTAGAGTACGATATGGTCCGGTGTGTCGCCGATCCGCACGAAGTAGCCTTCGGGCCGCGGGTTCAGGTCGGCCTGCGGGCTCATCAGGTACATGTCCACGTAGTTGGCCCCGCTGGTGGCGAACTTCAGGTTCAGGAAGAACTCCCACTGTGCATCAGTGGCGAGTGTGCTGGACGTACTCAGGTGGTAGGTGGCCGCCCCGGGACTGTTGCTGCGCAGCATGTTGCTGCCAGCCTCCTGCGCGATGGTGAACAGGCTCGCATCTCCGCTCCATGTAGGGTCGCTGGTGAAGTCACCATCCTCGAAATCATCGGTGAACTGGGCTGCCAACGGCAGTGAGAATACTGCGGCGAGGGCCATGATATACAAGGTGCGGAGCATGCCTTTCAAGGGGTGGGAAAGGTAGTACTTTCGCTCCCCGTCGCACGTTAGCCCAACATCATGAAAGTCGCGGTAGTCGGCGCCACCGGCATGGTGGGCGGGGTCATGCTGAAGGTCCTTGAGGAACGTGGCTTCCCGGTGGACACCTTGCTCCCGGTCGCGAGCGAACGCAGCCTGGGCCAGGTGATCACATTCCGTGGGAAAGAAATACCAGTGATCGGTATGGAGGAGGCGGTCGCCCGTCGCCCGGATCTGGCGCTCTTCTCCGCAGGTGGTGCCACCTCGCTGGAATGGGCACCGCGTTTCGCAGAAGTGGGATGCACAGTGATCGACAACAGCAGTGCCTGGCGCATGATGCCGGACAAGAAGCTCATCGTACCGGAGATCAACGGCCACCTGCTCAACGCAGCCGATCGTATCATCGCCAATCCCAACTGCAGCACCATCCAACTGGTACTCGCGCTGGCACCACTCCATCGCGCATTCACTGCACAACGTGTGGTGGTCTCCACATACCAGAGTGTCACAGGCACAGGCGTGAAGGCAGTGCGACAGATGGAGGATGAACGCGCGGGCATCGAAGGCGAGAAGGCCTATCCCCACCGCATCGACCGCAACGTGATCCCACGCTGCGATGTCTTCCTGGAGAACGGCTACACGAAGGAGGAGATGAAGGTGGTGCACGAAACGCACAAGATCCTGGACCCGGCCATCCGGGTGACCTGCACGGCAGTGCGCGTCCCCGTGACCGGTGGCCACAGCGAGGCGGTGAACGTGGAATTCGCCAGGCCCTTCACCCTGACTGCAGTGCGCCAATTGCTACGCGAGGCACCAGGCGTGGTGTTGCTGGACGACCCGGCGAAGGATGAATACCCCATGCCGCTGCTGGCCGACGGACGCGATGAGGTCTTCGTTGGCAGGCTGCGCATCGATGAAAGCCTGCCGAACACGTTGAACCTGTGGGTGGTGGCCGACAACCTGCGCGTGGGTGCGGCCACCAATGCGGTGCGGATCGCGGAATACCTGTTGGCCCAGAAGTTCTTCGCAGGACAGTCCACGGCGGCACAGGCATGAACTTCCAGCGTCATCTGAATTTCGCATGGGCCCTGTCCACCGTGCTACTCTGGGCTGGTGCACAGGCACAGGACTATTCCACCAGCGGCCCCTACCCTCCCGGATACTGGGGTTCCGTGCAGCTACTCTCTGGCACTTCCACCGTGGAACAGCGCGACCTGTTCCCCGATGATTTCCGCAGCCTGACAGCAGGCAGCGACCTCGTACCGGACGACCTCAGCGACTTCAGCATGCGGCACGGCGACATGTCCGCGGACCGGGCGGGCGCCTTCCTGATCGCGCTTGGCATGCATCCCTTCCACACGGGCGAAAAGCCCGGGCCCGAATTGCGACTCGGGTTACACTACGCCGGCGGCACCACCGACATGCTGACCTATTCGCGCACCGACCGCAGCACCGTGGACACCCTCTCCTCCAGCAGCGGCCAGCTATTCTTTGTGGACAGCGTGCGTCTTGAGGAATATCAATTCCGTCACCAGGCCGAGCGCTTCGGAATGGAAGCCGTGCTGATCTTCCGTTCGGCGAATGTGTCCCGCTGGTCGCTCTTTGGTGGTGGTGGCCTGGCCGCCGGCGCGCTCCTGAACGCCCGGACCACAGTGCGCCACACGGTGAGCACCGACGTGCTTTATCCCAACGTACAGGCATCGCGCTCCACCACCGAGGAACTGGCGGATGTATTCCGCGAATCAGGCGGTGGATGGGTGGCGGCACAGGCGGTGCTGGGCTTCGCGTTCCGGCTGGCACGGCAGGGCGACTTCCTGCGGCGTATGGACCTGTTCTTCGAGGCGCGGCCGCAGATGCTCACGCGTTTTGGAGGTGATCTGGGCGGCAGTAGCAGCTTCGGCTCGCAGCAGATGCTGGGCCTGCGCGTGCGGCTCTACGAGGAGCCCTGAGAAGGAGCCTCCAAGGGATCTTTCTTCTCATCATGATCCAATGGGGCTTCGGCAGCGATGGCTTCCTGTTGGTGTGCCTTGCGCTGGAAGATGATGAACAGCGTGATGCCCACGGTGATGGCCGCATCGGCGATGTTGAAGACCGGACGGAAGAAGATGAAGTGCTCACCACCCCAGAAGGGCAGCCAACCGGGCAGGCGGCCCTCCCACACGGGGAAGTAGAACATGTCCACCACGGCGCCGTGGAACAGCGGCGCATAACCGCCATCGGGAGGGAACAGGATGGCCTTCTGGAAGGGTGTACTCTGGCTGAAGATCATGCCATAGAAGGTGCTGTCGATGATGTTGCCCAGCGCACCAGCGAAGATCAAGGCCACGCTGGCCACCTGCATGGGCTTCGCCCCGGTGATCACCATGCGGCGCATGGCATAGCCGATGCCCGCCACGGCCACGATCCGGAACAAGGTGAGCATCAGCTTGCCCCAGCGGCCGCCGAACTCCATGCCGAAGGCCATGCCGCGGTTCTCGATGAAGTGCAGGTAGGCCCAATCCCCTGCGAGCGGCACGGCGCCGTCGTAGTAGAAGTTGAGTTTGATCCAGACCTTGAGGGCCTGGTCCGCGATCAACACCAGCAGGATGAGGAGCAGCGCGCGCTTCAAGGTGCGTGGCGGGCCAAGTCCCTAACCGGTCATCTGTTGCTTGGCCTCGATGCTGAGCGTGGCATGGGGCACCAGACGCAGTCGTTCCTTGCTGATCAGTCGGCCGGTGACGCGGCAGATGCCGTAGGTCTTGTTGCGGATACGGAGCTGGGCGTCCTCCAGATGCTTGATGAACTTTTCCTGCCGGGCAGCCAGCTGGGCGGTCTCCTCACGGCTCAGGGTCTCACTGCCATCCTCGATCATCTTGAAGGAGGGACTGGTGTCGTCCGTGCCGTTGTTGTCCGTATTGGCCAGGGTCTGTTTCAGCAGATCGTAGTCCTTGCGGGCCTCTTCGAGTTTCCGCATGATCAGCTCCTTGAACTCAAGCAACTCATCATCGCTGTATCGGGCCTTGCCACTGCTCTCCAGGGTGGACACCTGTTTCTTGACCACTGGTGCTGACATGGGCCTCATGGGCGCCACGCGTTGGGTCACCAACGGCTTGGGTGCGGCCTTGGGCTCCTTGGGGGCTTTGGGTGCCTTGGCGGTCGCCGCCTTCTTCACTTCCTTCGTCACTGCGGGCTTGGGGGTACTTGTGGCCTTCGGGGCCGTTTGTGTAGCGTTCTTCGGTACGGGTGCCACCTTGGGGGCGGCAGGTTTCGGAGCGGCCACCTTGGGGGCTGCTTCCTTCACGGACACCACTTTCGGTGCCGGTTTCTTGGGTTCGGCTTTTTTCACGGCCCCCTTGGCGGGTATCTTCGCAACGACCTTTTTGGCCAGGGGCTTCTTGGGGGCCGCCTTCTTCACTACTTTTTTCGGCGCGGCTTTCTTCACCACCTTCTTTGGGGCGGCCTTCTTCGCGGGCTTGGATACTTTCTTCGGGGCGGCCCCGCCTGCCGGACGGGCAGGCTTCTTCACCGCTTTCTTCGGGGCCGTCTTATTCGCGGGCTTGGACGCCTTCTTCGGGGCGGCTTTCTCGGCCACCTTCTTCGCAGCGGGTTTCGCCTTGGCGGGCTTCTTCGCAGCAGCTTTCTTCTTGGGGGCTGGCTTCACTGCCTTCTTGGCGGGCTTGGAAGCCTTCTTGGGTGCGGGTTTCTTGGCCATGACGTTCCCGGATTCGTGAAAGATCCGCAAATATAGCCGGATCGGGCCCTCAAATGCCCTTACGAACAAGGCTCAGCTTACAGCTTAGCGTCTCGTCCAGTTCCACCTCGTGGACCGCGCTGTCTTCGGCCTGAAGGACATCCACAAGGACCTGGTCCTCAGGTGTCACGGCCAGGGTCTCTGCCAGGATCCACGGCAGGTGATCCCGTACGGCATCGGTCAGGCGGGCGACCCCGGTGTCCAGAATGTGCAATTCCACCCGGTCGGTCACTTCGAATCCACGCTCCTTGCGAAGGGACTGTATGCGGCTTACCAGTTCGCGGGCGATGCCCTCACGCAGCAGTTCGTCGGTGAGGGTGATGTCCAGCGCCACGGTGAGGGCGCCCTCGCTGGCCACGCTCAAGCCGGGCACATTCTCTGCGCTGATCTCCACATCGTCGCGCAGCACCTCCACCTCCTGTCCGTCCACGGTCAGCTTCATGCTTCCGCTCGCTTCCAGCTTGGCGATCTGCGCCTGGTCGAAGGCGTTCACGGCGGCGGCCACACTCTTCATCAACTTGCCCATGCGGGCACCGAGCTTTTTGAAGTCGGGTTTGATCTTCTTGGTGAGCTTGCTCTCGCTGGCATCAAGGATCATCAGCTCTTTCACGTTCACCTCATTGAGGACCAATTCGCGTATGGCTTCCAACCGGCCACGCATGTCCTCGTTCAGTGCGGGCACCAGCATCTTCGCCAGAGGTTGGCGTACTCGTTGACCTTCCTTCTTACGGATGCTGAGCACCAGCGAGGTGAGCTTCTGTGCGAGCGCGGTGCGTTGCTCGAGCTCACGATCGATGACGGCGTGCTCCGCCTGGGGCCAGACGCTCAAATGCACGCTCCTGCCTGCCAGATCACGGTACAGCCGATCGCTGAAGAAAGGCGCGATGGGTGCACTGAGCATGGCCACCACCTCCAGACAGCGGTGCAGTGTTTGGAATGCGGCAAGCTTGTCGGTGCCTACATCGCCTTTCCAGAAGCGGCGTCGGTTCAGACGCACGTACCAGTTGCTCAGGTCGTCCACCACGAAATCCTGGATCTCGCGCGCGGCAGTTGTTGGCTCATAGATGCCCATGTCGAAGTCGACAGAGTCCATGAGTGTATTTAGGCGCGATAGGATCCAACGATCCATCTCCGTGCGCTGATCCATAGGAACCTGCGGCGCAGCCGGGTCGAAGCCATCGATGTTGGCATACAGCGCGAAGAAGTTGTAGGTATTGAACAACGCACGGAAGAACTTGCGCTGCACTTCCTTGATCCCTTCCTCGTCGAACTTCAGGTTGTCCCAGGGCGGCGCGTTGGCGATCATGTACCAGCGCACGGCATCAGCGCCATACTTGTCCAGCATCGCGAAGGGGTCCACCGCGTTGCCCAGGCGTTTGCTCATCTTCTGCCCGTTCTTGTCCAACACCAGGCCGTTGCTCACGACGGTCTTGTAGGCAACTGAGTTCTGCGTGAGCGTGGCGATGGCGTGCAGTGTGTAGAACCAGCCCCGCGTCTGGTCCACACCCTCGGCAATGAAGTTGGCTGGGAAGGTCTCCTTGAAGGTCGCTTCGTTCTCGAACGGATAGTGCCACTGCGCGTAGGGCATCGATCCACTGTCGAACCACACGTCGATCAAGTCGGTCTCGCGGCGCATGGGCTTTCCGCTTTGCGACACCAGTACGATGTCATCCACAAAGGGGCGGTGCAGGTCGATGCGGTCGTAGTTCGCATCGCTCATGTCGGCAGGGTCGAAGGCGGCATAGGGATCGGACCGCATCACACCGGCCTCGATAGCCTTGGCGATCTCCTTCTTCAGGTCGTTCAGCGAGCCGATGCAGAGTTCCTCATCACCATCATCTGTGCGCCAGATCGGTAGAGGAATGCCCCAGTAGCGACTGCGGCTCAAGTTCCAGTCCTGCAGGTTCTCCAGCCAGTTGCCGAAGCGGCCGGTGCCGGTGCTCTCGGGCTTCCAGTTGATCTTCTTATTGTTGTCGATCAGCTCCTGCTTCCTGGCGGTGACCCGCACGAACCAACTGTCCAGCGGGTAGTAGAGGATGGGCTTATCCGTGCGCCAGCAGTGCGGATAGTTGTGGGTGTACTTCTCCACCTTGAAAGCGCGGCCCATCTCCTTCAGCTTGATGCTGATCTCCACATCCACGCTCTTCTCCGGCGCCTGTCCGCCGGACGGCGGATAGTATTCGTTCTTCACGTACTTCCCGGCATACTCGCCCATCTCCTGGGTGAAGCGGCCCTGCTGGTCCACGAGTGTCAGCGATCCAATGCCGTGCTGCCTGGCCACGCGCATATCGTCCGCACCGAAACTGGGGGCGGTGTGTACCACGCCGGTGCCATCCTCGGTGGTGACAAAATCACCGGTGATCACCTTGAATGCATCGCCGTCGATGGGCTGGGCGTAAGGCAGGAGTTGCTCGTAGCGGATGCCACTGAGCTGGTGGCCGTAGAATGTAGGTTGACTATCAAGCAAGTTTCTTGCTGAGACGATGGTGATCCGTTCGTTAGCGAATTCCTTCTCGACAAGGCGGATAGCTTCGGTGGCATCGCCATGGAAGTCAATCCATAGCAGTCGTCTGTCTCCAGCGCCCTTCAGGTCTTTTCTGAACTCCACCTCACTCCAAGGACCCCTCTGATTAGAGACGTCGACATTATCCTCATCATGTTTGGTTCCCCATGAGCGAATTCCCTTGTCATTGATTGAGCTACTCGCTTCAGTAGCAGTAACCCATGCCACTAAGTTGTTGCCGCTAAAAACGTCGAAGAATCTAGCCTTTGCAACCACAACCGTTTGCGGTGTATTCGTGTACAAGTTGTACGTCTTCACGCGCACGTACTCCAACTTCGGCCCCACGGTGAGGGCGGTGTTGCTCGGTAGCGTCCATGGCGTTGTGGTCCAGGCCATGATGAAGACCTCACCGAAGGTGTCCTCGAAAAGGAACTCACTGGCTGCCTCACGCTCCACCTTGAAGAGCGCCACCACACTGGTGTCCTTCACCTCCTTGTAGGTGCCTGGCTGGTTCAGTTCGTGTGAGGAGAGGCCCGTGCCGGCCGCTGGGCTGTACGGCTGGATGGTGTAGCCCTTGTAGAGCAGGTCCTGTTCGTGCAGTTGCTTCAGCAGCCACCACACGCTCTCGATGTATTTGGTCTTGTAGGTGACGTACGGGTGCTCCAGATCCAACCAGAAACCGATGCGTTTGGTGAGGTCGTTCCAAACGTCCGTGTAGCGCATCACGGCCTCGCGGCACCTGGCATTGTAATCAGCGATGGTGATCGACTTCCCGATGTCCTCCTTGGTGATGCCGAGTTCCTTCTCCACGCCCAGCTCGATGGGCAGGCCGTGGGTATCCCAGCCGGCCTTGCGCTCCACACGCTTTCCCTTCTGCGTCTGGTAGCGGCAGAAGATGTCCTTGATGGTGCGCGCCATCACATGGTGGATGCCCGGCAGCCCATTGGCGCTGGGTGGGCCTTCGTAGAACACGAAGGGCTGCGCGTTCTTCCGCAGCTCCAGGCTTTGGCCAAAGGTGTCCTCAGCTTCCCATATTCTCAATACATCTTCGGCGACCTTGGGTAGGTCCAGTTCGTCGTATTGCGGGAAACGCTTGTTCGCGTTGCTCATGGTCATACCGTCTCGTTGGTTTGACGGCGGATGAAGTTCGCCAGCATGGGCACGGCGAAAGAGTACTTGCCATGCCTGTTCTTGAATACCAGCCCCTGGTCCATCAACGCACCCAGCATTTGGTTCACGTGGCTTGGGCTGAAGGGTTTGCCGCTGGCTTTCTTCGATGCCTCGCTTATCTCCTGCACGGTGAATTCCTCGTCGGCATCCTCCAACGAGGCGATGATCGAAAGCAGTTCCCGCTGGCGGTCCGTCACCTTGTTCCAACGCCCTGCGAAAAAGTCGCTGTCCAGCTTGCGTGCGATATGCGCTACGGTGATGCCGGGATTGGGCACCCCATCGAGGTTTCCGAGATAAGCCTCGAACATCTCATAACAGATGTATTGGATGAAGTAGGGATAGCCCCCGGAACTGAGAGCGATCTCATGAACAGCCAGTGCGGTGAATGCGACCGGACACTGTCGGTCGGCGATGGGGCGTTCGATGGCCTCCCTGCGGTCAAACTCGTTGAGTTTGTCGAGCACGATCACCTTGAACATGCGCTCAGCGAAGGTGCGGGCCTCCACCAGCTTGGGGAACAAGGTGGGCAGACCGGTAAGCACGAGCATGATCGGCAGGCCCTTCTTCTGGATGGATTGGAAAACGTCCAGGAGCAGCGACAGCGGATACTGATCCCTGTCCGATCGGTCAGCGAGGTTCTGTGCCTCGTCGTAAGCGAGGATGATCCCTTTGACCCCGCTGTGCTTCACGACCTCCCATGTCGCTTCCAGCACCGCCTTGATCTTGTCCGACACGAGCCCGGGTGTGGACAAGTAAAGTGACTCCATGAGCTGGTGATCGAAGGTGATCGATCGCTCCTCGCGTTGCGGATGGAACCCGATGCCCTCGATGGTCCTACGGTCCACCTCGAACTGGCTGGTGATCACTGACAGGTCCGTGATCAGTCTTTGAGCGAGTTTCTCCTCGGAGATGTTGATCGTCTCGGAAAGTTCATTGCCGGTCCACAGCCATCCGCGTTGCCGTGCCATGGGTTTCAGGGCGCCCTCCAGGAGTACGGTCTTGCCCACCCCGCGCAGGCCGGTAAGCACGAGGTTGGTCATGATCACCGGCTGGGTCAGAAGCTTCTCGAACTCGCGGATCTCGATGGCCCGACCAGCCAGGTAGGGCGGAGGATGGCCCGCGCCCGGACGAAAGGGATTGGGAAAGGACATGGCCGATAATTACAGGCTACAAATATACTGGCTAAATTTAGTCGGAAGACTTGATCAGCTTTGTTTCTACGTGTTCAGCTCAATCACTTAAGGTGCTGGGTCCGCAGCCTTTGCCTTGCACGAAACACTAATCCATGGCTGGGGCACCTTCCTCGGCATGCGGGCCGCGAAGATAACCGGCTGGCTGTGGCAGGGATCAGACCACTGGCATAGCCGGTCGCATACGCTCACGCAGCAACTGCAGCATCAGGACCAACAGGATCAATTCCGCCATCAGGATATTGACCGGCAAAAGGGACCAGGCCCCTATGATCAAGGCAGAGGCCAGCACCAACGCTGCGTTCCATGCGAAGGGACGCTCGCGGGAGGTGAGCAGCACGAAGGCCAGTGGGCCCACCCAATGCACCAACTGGTAATCGAAACGCGGGACGGGCAACAGGATCATCAGCGTGGTCCAGCAGCAGAATCCGAGGAGCAACAATTCCGTGTGCCGCGCTCGGAGAATGGAACGGCCCAGCAGGATGAAGATCGCCACCAGGAACAGCCCGAACGCCGCCCAGGGCATCCAGCCGGGTACATCGACGCCCAGACCGTGGAGGATGGCCGTGACCGATCCATTTTCGAACTCCATGGGGTGATGGTCCCGCAGGTTGGTGCGCCCTTCAATGGTCTCAGGGTAGACGAACGCGTCCGGGTCCATGGATGGCGGTTCGCCCTGTCCGATCAGTCCGCTCCACACCGACATGGCCTCCCGATACTCCACCCAGGATCGCGACCCATTCGGCAGTAGCGCGAAGATGAGGGCGACGGCCACCACGGTGCCAGCGCCTCCTCCCAGCATACGCCAGGACACACGCGGCAACAAGGGCAGCAGCAGCACCGCATAGGTGGGTTTGAACAGCACCAGCACAGCCGCCAGCACCCCGGCCAGCAACATGCGTCCCTGTGCGAAGGCCGCGAACAGCCCTGCGATGACGGCAGCGAAGATGACATAGACCTGTCCGCGTTCCACATGCAGATGCCAGGAGGAGCTTGCCAGGAATAGCAATAGCAACCCGGCGACCACCAGATGTGAACGCGCATCACGCGGTGCGAAACTGCGGTAGGCCATCAGCAGCGAGAGCAGCAGCAGTGCGTATTGCGCCAACAACCATGGAATGCGTAGCGCACCGAAGGGCAGCACCCCGAGCGGGGCCATCACCAGCGCCTGGAAGGGTGTGCCCGTGTAGCGGGTCATGTCCGCCCCGGGAGGCACCATGGGATCGGCGAAGCGCTCGGGCTCGCCGGGACGCCAGGGATCGAAGTAGAGCGAGCGCCCCTCCATCAGGCTGCGCGCCCCCACGATCTTGTCACGCAGGTCCACCCCGCCATACTTGGTCGTGAGCCGCAGATCGATCGCCAGGCTGAACAACAGCACTGCGATGGCCCCGATCATCAGGCCGCGTTCCTTGGTGTTCATGGGTTGGCGCATGGAGGCCGCGATACGCGATCGGCCACCCGGCCGTTGCGCCCCGGCAATATAGCCCGGCCCGATCGGATCATCTTTGCGGGCCCATGCGCGCCATCGCCCTGACCGCTTTACTGCCCCTGGCAGCCGCCGCACAGCCCCTTGTACCTACGCTGCTCACAGCCCTCTCGCCCACGCTCTACGAAAGCAGCGGACTGCTTGCGGTGAACGGTGCGCTTTGGACACACAACGACAGCGACAACGAGAACAAGCTCTACCAAGTGGATCCCTCTAATGGCGAAGTGGTGCGTGAGGTGACGCTCACCAATGCGTCTAACGTGGATTGGGAAGCTATCACCAGCGATGGCGAATGGGTGTATGTGGGCGACTTCGGCAACAACCCGGGGTCGCGGACGAACCTGCGCATCTATCGTTTCCCACTGACGGAGTTGACCGATCCTGATGTGACCAGCGTGCTGGTGGACACCATCCGGTTCGCCTATGCCGACCAAACGGACTTCACCCCGGCCAACCAAGCCCACAACTGGGACTGCGAGGCCTTCATCGTCGAGGGCGACAGCCTGTATCTTTTCAGCAAGCGCTGGCTGGATGCCCACACCATGTGCTATGCCTTGCCCGCCTGGCCCGGTGATCATATGGCCGTGCCGCACGACAGCCTGGACAGCCAGGGCCTGGTGACCGATGCCACCTACGACCCTGGCACAGGCAGGTTGTTGCTGCTGGGTTACACCCATGCCATGCATCCCTTCATCTGGGATCTCTCGGGCTTTCATGGGAACACCTTCTTCCATAGCCAGGCCGAGCGATATGATCTGGCATTGCCTTTCACCAAGACCGAGGGCATCACATTCCTGAACAGCGATACCGTGTGGATCAGCTGTGAAGAGAACTTCATGGGCGAGGCCCGCCTGTGGTCGCTCGGGCTGGATCGCGTGGTCAGCGTTAGGGACGAGAGATCGACCACCGTACCACGTCTGCGGCCCAATCCGGCGCACGACCGTATGGTGATCGAAGGTCTCGGCGGCCCTGCCCGGGTGCGCTGCTTTGATGCGCGCGGCTTGGTGGTGGTGCAGGCGCAGGTGGGCGGTGATGGGGTGATGGACGTGGGCATGCTGGCTCCCGGCAGCTATACGCTGGTAGTGTCGCAGGGCAGAGACACCACCACCCACCGGCTGCTGATCGCGCGTTGACCGGACCCACTTCGCCCTGTTCCGCATCCTGTAGCCTTTGACCAGGGAATCCGATGGCCCATTTTATGTATTACCTTACAAAGACATTCACCCAAACCCTTGTGACGATGAAAAGAACACTACACATACTGATCGCAACGCTGATCCCGGGTTTTCTCTCCGCCCAGACCGTGTTGATCTTCGAAGACTTCGAAAGCTACGCCAATGGCCAGTTGCTGGCCCAAACCGCAGGACTCCCATGGTCCACATGGTCCAATGCACCCGGTTCCGCCGAGGATACGCCCATCAGTAACGAGCAGGCGAGTTCAGGCGCATTGAGCGCAAAATTCACTGGTGCTGCGGCCGGTGGCCCTACGGATATCGTTCTTCGTTTGGGCGACCGTACCGCAGGTATTTACAGCCTCAGTTGGAATATGTATGTCGCCCAGGGCAATGGAGGATATTTCAACCTGCAGCACAACGAGGTCATCGGCGCTGGCAGCTGGATGATGGAAATGATCTTCCTGCCTAACGGAACGATCAACTATGTGTCCGGCGGAAGCACGGTCACGGGGTCCTATGTCCCCGGAACGTGGTTCATGGTGAATATTCTTGTGGACCTTAATGCCCAAACCGCCGGCATGGCGATCGATGGGATGGTCCAGCACACCTGGCAAACGAACGTTCCAGGCCCCAATCAGCTTGGGGCGGTGAACATCTTCGCCTATGCCGGTGGTGCGGGTGCTGTTCCATTGTTCTACATCGATGATGTCACCTTCCTGGACATCACCACTGTGGGGATCGAAGAAGCGGACCTGACGCATGTGGGCATCTACCCGAATCCGGTCAACGATGTGCTCACCGTCGAACTGGCTGGACACACCCCGACCGCTATCGCCTCATTGGTGGATCTCACCGGACGTGTGGTCATCGATGGACGCACCTTCATGCAGAATGGCCCAGTGGCACGCACCCAACTCAACATGGCCGGATTGCCCAGCGGGCTTTATCTGGTGCGTGTGCAAGATGGGATGCACGAAGTGGTGCGCAGGGTCACGAAGATGTGATCCTTCAAGGAAATTCAAATGATGACCCCGGAGCCTGGCTCCGGGGTTTTTCATTTCCGATCGGCCTGAATGCTCGCGGATCCCGTGTCGGCTTCGACCCGGTCCATGGGCGCTGACAGCATTACGCTGGGGCCGTGATCATCCGGGATCAGTGGCAGGGTCGCACGATATCGGCCTTACATCGTCCCCTTCATCATCCGATTCCAGTACAGCCAGGGCAGCACGTACTTCTTCAGCACCCACATGCTCCACAGCGGTTTGCCCAGGTTGAAGAAACGCTTCAACAAAGGGTCGCTGTCGCGCACGTTGTCGTATTTGAACTCGGCCAGCAGCATCTTGCCGTAGCCGGTCACCAGCGGGCAGCTGCTGTAACCGCTGTACTGATCCTTGCTCAGCGCACCGTCCTTGAGGCGTTGCAGGATGTTGGCCACCACCACCGGTGCCTGCTTGCGGATGGCGGCGCCGGTCTTGGCGGTGGGCAGCGCGGCGGCATCGCCCAGGCCGAAGATGTTGGCGAAGCGCTTGTGCTGGAGCGTGTGGATGTCCACCTCCAGCCAGCCCATGCTGGGGCCATCGGCGTAGGCCAGCGGCGAGTGGCGTACGAAGTCGGGCGCGCTCTGCGGCGGTGCCAGGTGCAGCATGTCGTACTTCATCACGATGGTGCTCTCGCCCTCGATCTTCTCGGGCAGGCCCTGCTCCTCGGTGATCACGCAGTGGTCGTCGCCCGGCTTGCTCCACTTGAAGTGGATCTCCTTTTTCACAGGATCGATCCTCACCGGGTTGTAGAAGGCCTTGAAGATGATCTTCTTCTTGCGGATCACGTCCTCCAGCGCGGCGCGGAAGGGCTGCACACCAAAGATCACCGAACCGGGCGTGGCGAACACCAGCTTGGTCTTGTCGCGCACCCCGCTCCTGCGGAAGAACTCATCGGCCAGATACACGGCCTTCTGTGGCGCACCGCCGCAGCGGATGGGTGTGGCCGGCTGGGTAAAGACCGCGACGCCACCCTTGAAGTTCTTCATCACCCGGTGGGTCTTCTCCGGATCGAGGTAGTTGCTGCACACGAAGTCGGTCTGGAGCGCTTCGCGCAGTCCTGGCAGGTCGTCGATGTTCATCTGGATGCCCGGTGCGACCACCAGGTGGTCATAGGTGTAGACCTTGCCCTCCTTGGTATGCACGGCGTTCGCTTCTGGCTCGAAGGTGGCAGCGTATTCCTTGATGTGGTCCACACCCGAGGGGATCAGATCGGCCTCATCGCGGCGTGTGGCCTTCATGTCGAATGTACCCGCCGCCACCAAGGTCCACGCGGGTTGGTACCAATGGTCCTTGGCGGGATCCATCACTGCGATGCGCAACTTCTTGTCCTTCCGACGCAGTTGTGCGGCGGTCATGATGCCACCGGTGCCGCCACCGATGATGAGTACGTTGTAGTGCGTGTGGGACATGGTCGTTGGGATAAGTCCATCAAAGCTGCGCCATACTTACCCCCCGGACAGTGACGAAGGTCACGTGGTGACCGCTGACCAGGCCTCCAGCAGCCGGGGCATCCGGGCCATGAACTCCTGGTGCCTCGTTTCCGTGGCCGCCCCCTTCGCCCGGATGATGGCCACCAGCTGCTTGCGCTCACGCATTGACCAACCCCCAAGGTCGGTGATCATATCCAACGGCAAGGCCCATAGGTAGAGCGCGCTTCGTTCATCGGATGACCATTCGGCGAGATCACCCAACGGAAGCGAAGCGCCCAGTCGCCCCAACGCACAGCGCATGGCCTTCCCGCGATCGCCTGCGTAGCGCTCCACCGCATGCCGCTGAACGGCCATGGTCAGTGCTGCGGTGTCGATGATCGGCGGTTCGCTCTCCGAGAGCTGTAGTTCGAGGCCATTCTCCACCAGTTCCTTCAAGGTGCGCAGCGGCACTTGGTAGGCCCGCTTCGTCCCCAGCTCCTTGAACTCCCGTTCCGCCACGCGTCGCAGGGCCTTGGTGGTCGGACGGAATCCCAGGCGGTAGTAGAACCAGTAGGCACCGCTCTTGAGTCCATCGGGGTTGTGATGACCCAGTTGGTAGTTCTCCGCCTCGAATCGTTCCACCCCGAAGCGCTGGTGGTAGAGGCGCAGCAACTGCGCGAAGAACCAGGCGCTCTCGCCACCCCGCAGGGCGGGGAACACGTTGATGCCCACCTTGCTCTTCCCCGGAAAGATCCACGCGCCGCCATAGGCCATGGGCACGCCATTGCGGAAGGCCATGAAGCCCACGTAGCTGTCGAAGGGCAGGCGGTGCGCCACATCGAGGTGGAAGAGCGCGATGCGCAGTCCGCGGCCGAGGTCGAAGAGTTCCACGGCACCGGCGTGTGTCACCGGGTCGGTCTCGCGGTGCAGGGCGGTGAGCACAGTGCGGGCGGTGTCGATCAGTTCCTGCTGCTGGTGTGCGCTGAGCCGGATGGCTGTCTCCACAGGCACGTTCACCGCAGTCGTGAGGTCGACCCCGCGTTGCAGACCATCAGGCAGGCAGAATGGCGTAGTGATCGGTGCGCGGGCGAAGGTCATCCCGCAGCCCAATGCGCCTTCCACCTTCACATACACCTGCATGCGCGCCCAGAGGTGTTCGCGGCTACGATCGTCGACCCGCAACGCGTCGAGGCCCTGCACCAGCCGTTGCAGTTGCACCGAACGTGAAGGGCCAAAGGTGCGGTCGAGCAGTTCAGGCACGTCCGCTGCGGGTTGGTCCACCGTTTCCAGCTCCGTTTGCGGCAGCATAAGCCGCAGCAGCTCGATGAACTCCGCCAGAGGTGCTTCCACAGAGAAGAGCTCCATGTGCCCGCCCCAACGCTCGAGCATCCAGCGGGTCAGTCTAAGGGTGAAGGTGCTTTGCAGCGGTGTGCTTTCAAGACCTGTGTTGATCAAGGCGTAACGATCCCTCTCACTACGCCGTGCCATGTCGTTGGCGATGTCGGCTACACGATCCAGCTCAGTGGTCACGGCCTCATGCTCGGAGGCATCGATCGGATGGGCCAGCAGGAATAGCAGCAGGTCATGCCATTCCTTCAGAGCCTTGGGCGAGCGGATGGGGCGGCCAAGCGCGGAACGCAAGAGGGTGGTGCGCTCCTGCCCGATGGTGCGCGACAGGGAGCGGCGCAGGGCGAGGACATCTTCGGTTCGGAGAGCCTGCATGCCGCAAGTTGGTCGATCGTCAACTATGTAGCGCTGATCGTGGTCAAGGTCATTTCAACAGAAAGGCCCACCCCATCCGGAGCAGGCCTTTCCCAATAGTTCCTTGCAGGAACCGCGCTTAACCTTGCTTGGCCAGTTGTACCTCGGCCAGGATGCGCACCTCGTCGCTCACCAGCACGCCGCCAGCCTCCAAGGCGGCGTTCCAGTTCAGCCCGAATTCCTTGCGGTCGATCTTGCCGCTCAGGTTGAGGCCGGCCTTGGTGTTCCCGTAGGGGTCCTTCATCGTGCCGCTCCACTCCACGTTCAGCGTCACGGGCTTGGTCACGTCCTTGATGGTGAGGTCGCCGGTCACTTTCCAGTTGCTGCCGGAGCCTTCCACCTTGGTGCTCTTGAAGCTCAGCTTCCCGAACTTCTCGCTGTCGAAGAAGTCGCCGCTGCGCAGGTGGGCGTCGCGCTTCTCGTCGTTGGTGAAGATGCTCGCGGTGTTGGCCCAGAAGCTCACCTGGGCGTTGCTGAGGTCATCGCCTTCCAGCTCGGCCTCGGCGCCGAATTCCTTGAAGCTGCCGGTGACCGTGCTGATCATCAGGTGCTTTACCTTGAATTGGATCTCGGAGTGGCTGGGGTCGATGGCCCATTTGGTGGATGTTGTGGTTGATGTTTCCATTTTCGTAGAGTTTAAGAGAGCCAGAGTGCGAGGGGGCCAGAGCGTTGGAGATGGGCATTTACCCTCGCACTCTTTCACCCTTGCACTCTTTCACTTCATGACAATTCCATCGGCACATCCTGCAGCAGGATCTCCGCGCCGTTGGGGCCCACTTCGAAGCTGAGGCTGTCGGTGTCCCACACGCCCAGGGCATCGCGCTTGCCGAGCTGTTGGCCTTGCACCGTGGCGCTGCCTTCCAGCACGAAGGCGTACACGCCGTTACCCTTGCGCTTCACGTCGTAGGTGGTCTTCTTGCCGGCATCGAACTGGCCGATGTGGAACCAGGCGTCCTGGTGGATCCACACACCGGCATCATCCGGGTCGGGGCTCAGCACCTGCTGCCACTTGTTCACACGGTCCTTCGGGTCCAGCGTCATCTGCTGGTAGCGGGGCGTCACCTGCCGCTTCTTGGGGAAGAGCCAGATCTGCAGCGTGTTCGCATCCTTGTCGTTGTTGGGGTTGAACTCGCTGTGCAGGATGCCCGTGCCGGCGCTCATCACCTGCACATCACCGGCGTTGATGATGCTGGTGTTGCCCATGCTGTCCTTGTGTTGCAAGGCGCCTTTCAAGGGGATCGTGATGATCTCCATGTTGTCGTGTGGGTGCGTACCGAAACCCTTGCCCGCCGCGATGATGTCGTCGTTCATCACGCGCAACACGCCGAAGTGCATGCGGGTGGGATCGTAGTGGTTCGCGAAGCTGAAGCTGAAGTTGGCCTTCAGCCAGCCGTGGTCGGCGGTGCCGCGCTCGCTGGCGCGGTGCAGTACCATGTTGTCCATGCGTGTAGGGGGTGTTGGGGGAAGGTGATCGAACCCGACCGGGTCCAGTGGTTTGATCTCGTCGATGTCGTTGGCCATCAACTTGGCGGCAGCAGCGCCACTCACCAGCATGCTGGTCCCGAGCAGGCTCTTGCGGAGGAAGTTCTTGCGGTCCATAGGTGCTTTGGGTTGGTTCGACGGAGAACGTTGACTTGGGGTCTTGGTTCATTGACGGGGCAAAGATAGTTTCCATGGAAGATATTTCCAAATGATGGATCGGAGGTGGAGTAGATTGCCAGTCCACAAGTGCCTCATTGTCTCTTGACACGGGGTATTGGACCACGAAGGGAATAGCCCTGATCCTTGGCGCTAGCGAGCATGTTGGTAATCACATCGATCATTACGTGCATACATTTTGGCCATATCGTATGCACGTTGATTTCCATGTGCATACATTTGCCACATATCGTATATACATCGTACAACACATGCATAGCCTTGATCCCTCACCTTATCACGTGCCCGAGCTACCCCACGGCCGCAACATGGAGTCCGAAGCGGTGCTGCGCAAACTGGCTGAAGCGCATCGCTACCTGGCTGAATTGAAGGGGGTCACCTCTTCCATTCCCAATGACCGCATCCTGGTGGATACCCTCTCCCTCCAAGAGGCGAAGGACAGTTCAGCCATCGAGAACATCATCACCACCCACGACGAGGTGTACCGCAGTGATGCCCAGACCGAGCAGTTCGCATCGGCCGCTGCCAAGGAGGTGCATCGCTATGCCGCCGCCCTTAAGCACGGCTTCCAGCGCATCCGCGAACAAGGCGGTCTGGGCTTGCGCCTGATCCTGGAGGTGCAGGCCATCGTGGAGAACAGCGACGCCGGTCTCCGCAAAGTGCCGGGAACCAAGCTGATGAACGACCAAAGCGGCGAGGTGGTGTACGTACCGCCACAGGACCATGCGGAGATCAAGGCGCTGATGCACAACCTGGAGCGCTTCCTCAACGAAGAGGGCCTGGTGCAGGCGGACCCCCTGGTGAAGATGGCCGTGGCCCACCACCAGTTCGAGACCATCCATCCTTTCTATGATGGCAACGGCCGCACGGGTCGCATCATCAATGTGCTCTACCTGGTGCGTTGCGGACTGCTCGATCTGCCGGTGCTCTACCTCAGCCGCTACATCATCCGCAACAAGGCGGCCTACTATCACATGCTGCAGGACGTGCGTA
Source organism: Flavobacteriales bacterium (assembly GCA_041747675.1). Lineage (GTDB taxonomy): Bacteria > Bacteroidota > Bacteroidia > Flavobacteriales_F > PHOS-HE28 > PHOS-HE28. The sequence continues at coordinate 2,197 of JBGTES010000023.1, read as the reverse complement.
CCACGGGCGACTGGGAGCCCTGGGTGCTGTATATGCTGGAGGGCGTGGCCACCACAGCGAGGGAGACCATTTCCCTGATCAAGGCCATGAAGGAGTTGATGCAACGCACCAAGCACCGCATCCGCAGTGAACAACCTCGCATCTACAGCCAGGACCTGATCAACACCCTGTTCCGGCACCCCTACACCAAGATCGCCTTCATCGAACGCGACCTGAACGTGAGCCGCATCACCGCCACCAAATACCTGAACAAACTGGTGGCCATGGGCCTGCTCACCAAGGTGAAGGTGGGCCGCACCAACTTCTACCTGAACGAACCGCTGTTCGGGCTGCTGCGGGATGGGGTGAAGGGGTGATCATGGACGCTCACCTCCGCTTCATCAACGACTTCTTTTCTAGTGTCTCACGCCTGAGTTTTGCGTGAGCGGGCGAAGCGGCAGACCGACGCAGCAGCGGCCCACCGCAGGACGCGGCAAGTCCGGCTACATCGAAGCACCTACCTCCGGCAGGCAGGCGCGACGGCGCCCGCCCAAAGCTTCAGACCTGTGGTTAAGCGTTTTGGCGCCGGCGCCCCCCTTACCTCCTTCACCTACCTTACCTTCCATCACCCTCCCACACCCCATACGCCCCGGAACTTTCAGCCCGTTACCTTTGTTCACCGTGTGTTAACAGGCCCTCCGATGCCCAACACCCTGCACTACCCGCTGCTGGAGCGAATCCAGTTACCTGCCGACCTGCGCGCCCTGCCCGAGGAGCAGCTCCAGCAGGTGTGCACTGAGCTGCGCGACTTCATCATCGACGTGGTGAGCGTGAAGGGCGGACACTTCGGCGCCAGCCTGGGGGTGGTGGAGCTGACCGTGGCGCTGCACTACGTGTTCAACACGCCCTACGACCAGCTGGTGTGGGACGTGGGGCACCAGGCCTACGGGCACAAGATCCTCACCGGGCGCCGCGAGGTTTTCCACAGCAACCGCATCTATAAAGGCCTCAGCGGCTTTCCGAAACGCAGTGAAAGCGAGTACGATACGTTCGGAGTGGGGCACAGCAGCACCAGCATCGGCGGGGCGCTGGGCATGGCGGTGGCCAGCAAGCTGAAGGGCGAAAAGGAACGGCAGTGCGTAGCCGTGATCGGCGATGGTGCGATGACGGCCGGCATGGCCTTCGAGGCACTGAACCACGCGGGCGGCGCGGGCACCGACATGCTGGTGATCCTCAACGACAACTGCATGAGCATCGACCCGAACGTGGGTGCGCTGAAGGAGTACCTCACGGACATCACCACCAGCCACACCTACAACAAGGTGAAGGATGAGGTGTGGAAGGCGCTGGGCAAGCTGAGCAAGTTCGGGCCAAATGCGCAGGCCATCGCGCAGAAGGTTGAGAACGCCGTGAAGAGCGCGCTGCTGAAGCAGAGCAACCTGTTTGAGAGTCTCAACTTCCGCTACTTCGGTCCGGTGGACGGCCACGATGTGGACCACCTGGTGAAAGTGCTGCGCGACCTGCGCGACATCCCCGGTCCGAAGATCCTGCACACGATCACCAAAAAGGGCAAGGGTTACGCACCGGCCGAAGCGGGCAGCCCCACGGTGTGGCACGCGCCCGGCCTCTTCAACAAACAGACCGGCGAGATCATCAAGGTGCTGCCCAAGAGCCCGCAGCCGCCGAAGTACCAGGACGTGTTCGGCCACAGCATCGTGGAGCTGGCCGAGAAGAATCCGAAGATCGTGGGTGTGACACCCGCCATGCCCTCGGGCAGTTCCATGAACATCATGATGAAGGCCATGCCCGACCGCGCTTTCGACGTAGGCATCGCGGAGCAACACGCGGTGACCTTCAGCGCCGGCATGGCCACGCAGGGCATGGTGCCCTTCTGCAACATCTACAGCTCCTTCATGCAGCGGGCCTACGATCAGGTGGTACATGATGTGGCCCTGCAGAACCTGAACGTGGTGTTCTGCCTGGACCGCGGCGGACTGGCCGGTGCCGACGGTCCCACGCACCACGGAAACTTCGATCTTGCCTACTTCCGCTGCATCCCCAACATGGTGGTGAGCGCGCCGATGAACGAGGAGGAGCTGCGCGACCTGATGTACACGGCCCAGCTGCCGGACCAGGGCCCCTTCAGCATCCGCTACCCGCGCGGTGAAGGCGTGATGACCGAGTGGAAGACGCCCTTCAAGGCGATCAAGGTGGGCAC
>JBGTES010000022.1:0-19642 GCA_041747675.1 Flavobacteriales bacterium | reverse complement strand
GGCAACGATGCATCGGTGGATCTTTTCGATCAGCTCGGTGGCACACCCGATGCGGGCGGCACATGGAGCGGCCCCGGTGGTGCGATGGGTGGGGTGTTCGATCCTGCGACATCGGCAGCGGGGACCTATACATACACCCTGGCAGGAACCGCACCCTGCCCTGGAGCAAGCGCATCTGTGACAGTGACGGTGACCGCACCTCCGGTGGCGGGTGGGAATGCGAACGCCACGTTGTGCGAGTTGGGTGCACCGGTGGACCTGTTGACACAGTTGGTTGGCAACCCGCAGGCGGGTGGCACCTGGATCGGTCCTTCTGGTGTGATGGCTGGCATCTTCGACCCAAGCACCGACGCTGCGGGTGACTATACCTACACGGTCCCCGGCACGGCGCCTTGCGCGGATGCGAGTGCCGTGGTAACGGTGGCACTCACCACCGCCTCCGATGCGGGGTTGGACGCGAGCACCACCCTTTGTGGCAACGATGCATCGGTGGATCTTTTCGATCAGCTCGGTGGCACACCCGATGCGGGCGGCACATGGAGCGGCCCCGGTGGTGCGATGGGTGGGGTGTTCGATCCTGCGACGACCGCACCAGGCACCTACACCTATAGCTTGACAGGAACCGCACCCTGCCCGGGAGCCAGTGCATCGGTGATGGTAGCTGTGGAAGTGCCCCCGGATGCCGGTCAATCCGCAGCACTGAATCTCTGCGACTCCGCTGCCCCGTTCGATCCTTTCACGCTATTGGGTGGTTCGCCACAGGCGGGGGGTACATGGATGGGCGCCGATGGCCAGCCATTCTCAGGTAACATCGACCCGGGTAGCAGCATGCCGGGGGTATATACCTATACCATATCAGGCAATGTATGCCCGGCCGCGGACGCAAGTCTGAACATCACAGTGGATCAGGCGCCGGACGCCGGTGGTGATACATTGGTGACCTTGTGCAGCAGCGATGGGCCAACAGGACTATTAGGTATGCTGGTAGGAACACCGGATCCCAATGGCGTGTGGACCGATCCGAATGGGAACAGCGCTGCGGCGATATTCACCCCAGGCAGCAGTTCGCCCGGGGTATACACGTACACCGTGGGTGGAGGTGGTGTTTGCCCGGATGCACTCGCGGAGGTGATGATCGGTGTGGTACAGGCGCCACAGGCCGGAACCGATGGCACATTGGAGGTATGCTCCGATGCGGCGAATGTGTCGCTCTTCGATGGCCTGGGCGGCACCCTCGATGCGGGCGGCACCTGGACCGGCCCAGACGGGCTGCCACATGCCACGGTCTTCGATCCATCCGTCGATCCGCCAGGGACATACACCTACACGGTCTCCTCCTCACCCACCTGTCCCTCGGCCAGTGCATTGGTGGAGGTGGATGTACTGCCAGCTCCCTACGCCGGAGAGAATGCGTTGGCACTCTTCTGCACTACGGATGATGCCGTCAGTTTGGATGACCTCCTTGGTGGGGACCCGCAGTCGGGTGGTTCCTGGAGTGGCCCGGATGGTATGCCGGTGCCAGACCTCTTCGTGCCTGGTACAGGGGCCGCAGGCACCTATCTGTACATCGTCCAATCGTCCCCGGCATGTGGTTCCGATCAGGCCTCACTCACCATCACTGTGTCACAGGCGGCCAATGCTGGGATCGGAGGCTTGGTGCAGACCTGTACCAATGATGATCCGATCGATCTCTTCACCGCGCTTGGCGGTGACCCCGATCTCGCAGGAAGTTGGCTTGGTCCTGATGGCCAGCCTTTTTCCGGCGATCTTGACCCGGCGATACATGCGGCAGGTGGATACACCTACACGGTCACGGCACCAGAGCCCTGTCCCGCTTCCACTGCCATGGTAATTGTACAAGTGATCCCCGCACCCGTGGCCGAAGTGCACATGCTCAGTGACGACTTCTGCGCACCGGCCACCGTGGTGCTCAGCCAGGGCTATACCGGCCCGGGTAATTGCACCTGGTCACTGGGCAATGGTCAGGTCGTGGAGGATTGCGGACCCATCATCGTGGTGTATGATCAGCCAGGCAGCTACGACATCACCCTATCCGTGGATGCGGACAACGGTTGTGGTGCGGACGCTATCACCCTACCGGGACTGATCCAGGTCTTTGCGCAGCCGGTGGCGGATTTCACCATGGTTCCGGGCCAACTCAGTACAGGTGCGCCCGATGCCTGGTTCGACAACCATAGCACCGGTGCCATGTCCTATTTCTGGGATCTCGGAGGCCTGGGCACTTCCACCGAAGCGGAGCCCAGCTTCACATTCCCCGCATCGCTGGGCGGCACCTACACCGTGTGCCTTACTGCGATCGCATCCCCCGCCTGTACCGACACGATCTGCCGTACCATCACCCTGGAGGACGGCCTGGGAGTGTTCGTGCCGAACGGATTCACACCGGATGGCGATGGGATCAATGACTTTTTCGCACCTGTGATGCCTGGCGCCGACCCCTCCGCATTCCACTTCGAGATCTTCGATCGTTGGGGCCGGCTGCTATACCAGACGCGCGATCTGCTGGGCCAGTGGGATGGCCGCTGGGCCGACGGGACCGAGGTGCCAACTGGTACCTATGTATGGCGGCTTTCGGCGCGTGATATGATCACGGGCCACTCCGTGACACGCACCGGCCATGTGACCCTGCTGCGTTAGCGGCCCGGCTATCTTTGGCATTCTCGCAGCACCCCAGCCATTGGTAGAGCGCCTGGTCATCATCCCCACCTACGACGAGAAGGAGAACATCCGCGACATCCTTGCACACGTATTCAGGCTGGAACCAGCCTTCGATGTGTTGGTGGTGGATGATGGATCGCCCGATGGTACCGGCGACATCGTGGAAGGCTTGCAGCCCCAATATCCCGGTCGCCTCCATTTGTTGCGCCGCAAAGGCAAACTCGGTCTTGGTACCGCCTATATCACGGGTTTCAAATGGGCACTCGCGCGCAGCTATGGGCACATCTTCGAAATGGATGCCGACTTCTCACACGCCCCGAATGACCTGTTGCGTCTCGATGCCGCTTTGAGCAATGGTGCGGACATGAGTGTTGGATCGCGCTACGTGAAGGGAGGCCGGGTGAAGGACTGGGCATGGCAGCGGGTGATGGTCAGCTGGTGCGCATCGGTGTATGTCCGCATGGTGCTCTTCCTCGGCGTGCATGACACCACCGCAGGATTCGTGGGCTACCGGCGTGAAGTGCTTGCCGACCTTCCCCTGGATGAGATCCGTTTTGTAGGCTATGCCTTCCAGATCGAAATGAAGTACCGCACGAGGTTGCACGGATTCCGTATCGTGGAGGTGCCCATCACCTTCATCGACCGGGTCAAGGGCCGCAGCAAGATGAGCGCGTCCATTTTCCATGAGGCCTTCCTCGGTGTGCTGAAGATGCGTTTCACACTGCGTCGCAAATGAGTGGCACAGTCATCCGTGGCGCCATGGTGGTCAATGAAGGCCGCAAATACCAGGCGGACTTACTCCTGCGCGGCGGCCGGATCGAACGCGTGGCTGAAGAAGGCATCGCTTCAGTCAGGGGCGCTGTCGATTTCCCTGCGGATGGGCTGCATCTGCTGCCGGGTGTGATCGACGACCAGGTGCATTTCCGCGAGCCGGGGCTTACCCACAAGGAGGATATCGCACATGCGAGTGCAGCAGCGGCGGCAGGCGGTGTCACCAGCTTCATGGAGATGCCCAACACGGTGCCCAACACCCTGACGCAAGATCTGCTTGAGCAGAAGTTCGCCCTGGCGGCCACCAATGCTGTGGTGAACCACTCCTTTTACATGGGCGTGTCCAACAACAATATGGATGAGGTGCTGCGCACCGATCCCCGCACCGTTTGCGGTCTCAAGGCCTTTCTGGGAAGCAGTACGGGCAACATGCTGGTGGATGACCCGGTGACGCTGGACGTGCTTTTTCGAAAGGCCCACATGATCATCGCGATACATGCCGAGGATGAAGCCACCATCCGGGCGAACACGCAGGAGGCCTTGGCCCGCTGGGGGGAGGACATCCCCATCGCCGAGCACCCACGCATCCGCAGCGCCGAAGCGTGCTACAAGAGCAGCAGCCAGGCCGTTGCCCTGGCCAGGGAACATGGCACCCGCCTGCATGTACTCCACATCAGTACCGCACGCGAAGTAGAGCTGTTCGATCCTGGACCGCTGGAGGGTAAAAGGATCACGGCCGAGGCTTGTGTGCATCACCTGTGGTTCACCGATGCGGATTACGCCACGAGAGGCACCCACATCAAGTGGAACCCGGCCGTGAAGTCCGCAGCCGATCGCGAGGCCATTCGCCGTGCGCTGATCGAAGGCCGGATCGATGTGGTGGCCACGGACCATGCACCGCACACCCTGGAAGAGAAGTCGATGCCCTATGCACGCTGCCCCTCCGGTGGCCCGTTGATCCAACATTCCCTTGTGGCCATGCTTGAGTTGATGCATGAAGGAGTACTCACACTGGAGCAGCTGGTGGAAAAGATGTGCCATGCACCGGCACGCTTGTTCCAGGTACGCGATCGCGGTTTCGTGCGCGAGGGCCAGCATGCCGATCTTGTGCTGGTTGATCTCGATGCACCCTGGACCGTGGGACCGGAGAACCTGTTGTACAAATGCGGATGGTCACCCTTCACCGGGCAGCGATTCCGAGCGCGGGTGCGCAGCACCTGGATCAATGGGCGGCAGGTATACGATGGAAGCCGGGTGGACACAACGGTGCGTGGCGAACGACTATTCTTTGACAGATGAGGGCTTGGACGATCATCTTGTTCGCCGTGCTCATGGCCTGCGGAACGGGGGAGGAAGCACTGCCAGAGGGACTGCTTCCCCGCGATAAATTCCGCGAGGTGCTGCTGGAGGCACAATTGGTCGAAGCGCGCGTGAACCACGAATTGAGTTTAGGTATCCACACCAGCGCACCGGCAGACCGTTACTATACGGAACTCTACGAAGCCAAGGGGGTCACCGCGGAAAGCTTCGAGGCCACCTTCCGCTACTACAGCGAACGGCCCGAGATGCTCAAGTCCATCTACGAGGAGATCATCACCGAGTTGAGTCGGCGCAAGGATGAGATCCGTCAATAAGCCGTGGTGCCTTTCATGTAACGCGCCACATTCTCCACCATTTCCTCCAAACCGCGGAAGCGCATCCCCAGAACGCGTTCGGCTTTCGCTGCGCTGTAGCCCCGCCGCTCCAGGCCGCTGGCCACGGTCTGGCGTGTGATCAACGCACGGCCTCCGAAGAGCGTGCGCAGCCGCTCGAACCGCCAGGCCAGGCCGAGGATGAAAGGTGTGAGCCGCACGCCTGGCGGTGGGTGGCCAAAGGCGCGCGTGAGACTTGTAAAGAGTTCGGCATAGGTGACATTGGCGCCCACCACCAGATATCGTTCTCCACGCCCTTCCCGGTCCATCAGCCGCACCATGGCCTCCGCCACGTCGCGCGCATCCACCACAGCGTTCGAGCCGGGCGGAAAGTAGCGCATGCCCTTCGCCGATCGTTCCACCAGGGCCATGGTACTCTTGCCAGGTGCCCCGGGACCCACAATGATGCATGGATTCACCAATATGGCGTCCAGCCCTTCCGCGATGCCACGGTAGACCTCCAGCTCCGCGCCATACTTGCTAAGGGCGTACGGCGAATGTGCTGCACCATCGTCCCAGGGCAGTTCCTCATCGCGCAGCACATCTTCCCCGGCGCGCCCGATGGCCGCTGTTGAACTCACGTGGCACAGACGTTCCACTCCGCATAGCAGCGCCGCGTTCACTACATGGGCTGTACCCATCCGGTTCACATGATGTAGCTGCCGCTCGTCGCGCGGGTCGAATGAGACCAAGGCAGCGGCATGGTACACGTGTCGTACCCCGGTCATCGCATCCTTCAGCGCTGTGATGTCCAGCAGATCGCCTTCCACCCATTCGATGCGTGCCAGCAATTCATCAGCATCGCCTCGGTAGTGGCGGAAAATGCGTTCCACTGCGTTCAGGTCGGATCCCTTGCGCCGCAGCGCCCGCACCTGCCTTCCTGCCGCCGTGTGATGCAGCAGCACATGCACGCCCACGATGCCCGTTCCTCCGGTGATCAAGTCCATGTTCAGCAGGTGGGGCGCAAGTTATCGCAGCGCCACACCCGGCTATCTTTGGCCGCGCCGGAAGGGGTGTACGAAATGGCGAAGGGATTCATCGATGAGCTGCGTTGGCGCGGCATGCTGCACGACAGCACGCCCGGTGTGGAAGAGCATCTGGCCAAAGGTCCGCAACGGGGATACATCGGCTTCGACCCCACAGCGGATTCACTGCACGTGGGCAACCTGGTGCAGATCATGTTCCTCACGCACTTCCAGCGCTCCGGTCATTTCCCCATCGCGTTGGTGGGCGGTGCCACCGGAATGGTGGGCGATCCCAGCGGTAAAGGATCCGAGCGCGAACTTCTGGATGAGGATGCCTTGCGCCACAACGAGGCCTGCATCAAGGCACAACTGGAACGCTTTCTCGATTTCAATAGCACCACCAACCCGGCCCGGCTGGTCAACAACTACGACTGGTTCAAGGGCATGGGCTTTTTGCGCTTCATCCGTGAAGTTGGCAAGCACATCACGGTGAACTACATGATGGCGAAGGACAGCGTGAAAACGCGACTGGAGACCGGCATCAGCTTCACCGAATTCAGCTACCAGTTGGTGCAGGGCTACGACTACGTACACCTGAACAGAGACCTGAAGTGTACGCTACAGATGGGCGGCAGCGACCAGTGGGGCAACATCACCACGGGCACGGAGCTGATCCGGCGCATGGGCGGGGGCGAGGCCTACGCGGTGACCACCCCGCTGCTCACCAAGGCGGACGGCAGCAAGTTCGGGAAGAGTGAGGGCGGCAACATCTGGCTGGATGCCGGGCGTACCTCGCCCTACAAGTTCTACCAGTTCTGGCTCAACAGCAGCGATGCCGATGCGCCGCGCTTCATCCGCATCTTCAGCACACGCGGTCAGGAGGAGCTCGATGCGTTGATCGCCGGGCACGAGGCGGCACCGCACAAGCGCAGCCTGCAGAAGGAACTCGCGGCCGAGATCACGGACCGCGTACACGGATCCGAAGAACTGCAAGCCGCACTACAGGCCTCGGAGATCCTCTTCGGCAATGCCACCACAGAAGCACTCGCCGCTCTTAGTGAGCAGCAGTGGCTGGATGTCTTCGAGGGCGTGCCTCAAGCCGGGGTATCACGCGATGTCCTCGCGGTGGGAATTCCCATTGTGGACCTGCTTAGTGAGGTGGGCGGATTCCTGCCCAGCAAGGGTGAAGCACGCCGCGCGCTGAAAGAGAACAGCATCGCCGTGAACAAGGGAAAGGTGGGCGAGGATCGAATGGTGAATGCTGATGACCTGATGGGCGGACGGTTCATCTTACTGCAACGAGGAAAGAAGAATTACTTCCTGGTGAAGGTGGGGTAGGGAACAGGTGCCCATGTGCTCATGCGGACATGTGCTCATGCATGTGACCGTTACGCTTCGGATACCAAGTACTCCGGTTCGGCCGTTGTCCGCACATGACTTTCCGACTTGCGCTACTCCTGCTTTGGCCTGGCACCATGCTGGCACAGGACGGTGGATCTTCAAGCGAGATGGTGGCCCGATACGCAGAGGCTCACATGGACACCAAGGTGGGCCGCGGCGAATGCTGGGACCTGGCCATGGAGGCGCTGAACGCCGCTGAAGCGCGTTGGGACGGTGTGTACGGATTTGGTGATCCTGTTGGTGCCGATGCAGTGCAGCGTGGAGACATCGTGCAGTTCGAGAACGTCGTCATCGAACAACGCGAAGCCCAAAGTGTATCGCGGGATAGCTTCGGTCGCCATACAGCGATCGTTCTGGAGGTGCTGGCACCCGGGCACTTCCTGTTGGCGCATCAGAACTTCGGCGAAGATGGCCGAAAGGTGAGCCGCTATGAGTTGAGGATGGCCGCATTGGAACGGGGCTCCATTACCTTCTTTCGGCCGGTGGGCTGAATGCGCTTTGGCCGCAGATACCGCTCGCCTGTTGAGCTCCTGATCGAGTGTAGTCCTCCTCCACCTGGCGTATCCCATGGGCACATGTGCACATGTCCGCATGAGCACAAGTGTTTGTCATCCCTCCACCATCAAGTTGCACCCCCGCAGGTCACTGTGGTCGAACCTACCCAGCACCTCGAAGCTCCCATTGGGGTGCAGCCTGCCCAGGTCCTGCGTGCTGATGAAGGGGCAGCTGGCGCTATTGGCAAGGTCGATCACGTCGATGCCTCCTGACCGGCCGATGGGAACGGTCGCGAAAGGGTCATTCACGTCGCGTATGCGCACCTGCATCCAGGGCGGGCAGCGGTAAAGGCCTTCGCCGGTGCTCCAGGCTTGGGAGAGCAGTTCCGTCATGCCATATTCGCTGTGGATCGCGCGCACATGGAAGGCTTCCTTCAGGATGCGATGCACTTCCTCCCGGACCAGTTCGGGCCGCCTTCCCTTCATGCCGCCGGTCTCCAGGAGCGTGGTGTGGTGCAGCGGCATGGGGTGCTGCTCGGCCAGGTCCAGCAGGGCGAAGGTGACGCCAAGGAGCAGTGTCTTTTTCCCTTCAGCTTCGGAGCGACGAAGCACATCGGCCAGTTCGTCGTAGCGGTAGAGATAGGTGCCGCTCAATGGATCGCCCGTGGCGGCGATGAGCTTTTCGGCCATGTACACCAGTGAACTGCCGGTCCTTTCAAGGTATGCCGGTAGCAGCGCGAGGATGCGCCATTCCGCAGGGTCGCCATACACGGCCTCGAAGGAGCGCAAGAATGACTGTTCATACAGTTCCGGGCAGGGCACATGGTGTGTGCTGGTTTGGTTTCCTGTGGTGCCGCTGCTGGTGAATGACAGGTCCGCCTCCAGATCTTCCAGCAGCACCTTGTGGTTGCGGAATAGGCCAATGGGCAGCATGGGGATGGCGTCTACCGCGTGGATGGCATCCGGGGTGATCCGCAGCGCTTCCAGAAATGAACGGTACACCGGGTTTTGCGCAGCGTGCAGGCGAAATAGATCCAGGGCCAGCGCGTTGAAGGCTTCGGGACCATCCACAGTGAAAGGGCGTTCCCGGAGGCCGGTCCAGGAAAGCGGGGCGGAAGTGGACATCGGGGGTGACCTGGCTAACTTTGGGACGATGAACGGAGCGCGCGGCACGGTAAAAGTATCGCTGATGATGGCCCTGCTGGCCCTTGGCTGGGTGGGCTGCCTGAAGACCGAGGAATTCCCCAACGAGCCGCGGATCACCGGGTCGTCCTTCGCACAGTTCGCGGATTCGGCTTCGCTCACTGTCTTCTTTACTGATGGTGACGGTGATGTTGGCCTGGACGATGCGGATGACCAGCCACCGTTCGATGTGGGGTCGGACTGGTACTTCAACCTGTTCGTGGAATATGAGGAGTTACAGAATGGCGAATGGGTACGGCCAAATTTGTTGCTGCCCTTGTACTATCGCATCCCACGCCTTTCTCCCACGGGTCGCAACCGCTCGCTGCGCGGGGAGATCTCCGTGGCACTGAAGCCCTGGCCCATCATACCCCGCCCGCCGGGATCCCCGGACGACACGGTCCGCTTCTCCGTCCACATGGTGGACCGTTCTCTGAACGTGAGCAATTCGGAGACCACCCCGGAAGTTATCATCGCGCATTGATCACATCTCACCGGCAAGGGCCTCGGAGACGTTGATCAGGTGGTCGCCCACCTTTTCGCAGCTGGAAAAGAGGTCGTTGTAGATCAGTCCACTCTTCACGTTATAGTCGCCCGCCTCGATGCTCTTCAGGTGGCCACGCCGCAGTTGATCCCGTAGGTGGTTGATGCGTTGCTCGGCCTCCTCCGCCTCGTCCAACGCCACCGTCTCCTGGTCGGGGCCGAGGTTGCGGTGCATCACCTCGAAGGCCTGTTCCACCGTGTCCAGCATCGCCATCAAGTTCTCCCGTTGTTCCGGGGTGAACCATAGCCGCTCTTCCATCTTGCGCTCCACGGACTTGCTCATCTGGAAGAAGATGTCGCCGATACGTTCCAGGTCGCCGATGATGGCCAGGTAGCCCTGGATGCGCTGGGAGATCTCCTCATTGCGCGCCTCGGTGCTGGTGCGGGTGAGGTATTTGCCCACTTCCACTTCGACACGGTCGGTGATCTGCTCATACTTGGCCATGCGCTCCAGCAGGCGCTTGCTGTGGGAGGTGTCCTTGACGATGAGCAGTTCCCGCATCATGCGCAACATTTCATGGGTCACCTGTGCGAAACGGCCGATCTCCTTCCGGGCTTCGATCAGTGACACCTCGGGGGTGAGCGGGATGTCGGCATCGAGGTATTCCAGGCGGAACTCTTCATCCAGATCGGAACGTGCGGGCACCAGACGCGTGACCACCCGTTCCAGAACAGGGACCAGGCCGATAAGCAGCAATGTGTTGGCCACGTTGAAGGATATGTGCAGGAGGGTGAGTGCCCACTTGATCGCTGGCGCGTTCGTGTATGGCGAACTGCCGAACAGCCGCGTCACCTGTGTATCGAGTAGGTCCAGATAGGGCATGAACAGCAGAATGGCCCATGCGACGCCGATAAGGTTGAAGAGCAGATGGAAGCGCGCGGCACGCTTGGCGTAGGCGTTGGTGACCAGCGCGGCGAGATTGGCGGTGATCGTGGTACCGATGTTCATTCCCAGCACCAGCGCTGCGGCCATGGGAAAGCCGATGGTCCCGTTCTCACACAATACCAGGGTGAGAGCGATGGAGGCACTGGAGGATTGCAGCACCACGGCGATGACCGAACCCACCAGGACGAACAGCAACACGCTCCATAACCCCATTTCGCCCAAGCCTTCCAAAACAGCCAGTGCATTCTCGCCGGGCCTGGGCGCGTATTCCTGCATGAACTCCAGGCCCAGGAACAGCAGCGCCGCTCCGATGAGGAATTCCGCCCCCGCCTTGGCGCGCGGGGTGCGCATGAACAGCAGGGGGAAGGCCAGTCCGATGATGGGGATGGCGAACTGGGTGATGCTTGTGGCGGAAAAAACCGCCCAACTGAAGACCAGTGCCTTGATGCTCGTGCCGATGTTGGCACCCATGATCACGCTGATGGCCTGGCGCACCTGTAGAAGGCCGGCGTTCACGAAACTCACCACCATCACGGTGGCCGCACTGCTGCTTTGGATCACCGCGGTACTGACCATTCCGGTCAGTACGCCCGCGACCCGGTTGGCCGTCATGGCCCGCAGCACGCCGCGCATGCGGCCACCGGCCACCTTCTGCAGGCCCTCGCTCATCACCTTCATCCCATAGATGAACAGGCCCAGGGAGCCCGCCAGGGTGAGGAATTCCAGGATGCCGAAGCGCATGGCGCGAAGGTCGCGCTTTTCGGTCGCGGCCTTGCCGCCGCCGGTCACCACGTGTTAAGCCAATCTTAATTACGCTCCTGGAACCCTTGCCGGACGCGGCCTTGCGCAGGGTGGCGGTTATCTTTGGCCGCCTCGGCCGCCCCGGTGCCCCGCCCTTACAAAGCACTCCCTTGCGCCAGTTCTCCCCCCGACAAGTCGCCTTGCTTGCCGCCCTGGTGGTGGCCATTGTGGGTGGGCTGCTCGCCTTGCTGTTGTTGCGGGTGATCGGCCCCGGTAATGGTTGGTGGGCACTTCCCCTGGCGGTGTTGCTCTTCGCCACGGCCTACGCGGCTTTTTCTTTCGGTATCGAGCGTTTCATCCACAGCCGCATCAAGGTGCTTTACCGCACCGTACATGAACTTCGCCGCGCCCGCAAGGAACCGGCACGGCTCGATATGGAGGGCGACGTACTGGGCAAGGTGAATGTGGAGGTGAACGAGTGGGCCACGGCACGCCGTGCCGAGATCAGCGAATTGAAGGAGCGGGAGAAGTTCCGGCGTGAATTCATCGGCAATCTTGCGCATGAACTGAAGACCCCGATCTTCAACATTCAGGGTTATATCCTCACCCTGCTCGAAGGTGGGCTGGAGGATGAGAAGGTGAATCGGGACTTCCTGAACCGTGCCTCCAGCGGAGTGGATCGGTTGATGAAGATCGTGGAGGACCTGGACCTGATCACCAAGCTGGAAAGCGGGGTGATGGATCTCCGAATCGCGCGCATGGACCTGCACGGCCTGGTGAAGGAGACCATGGAGGGATTCGACCTGTTGGCGCGCGAGAAGGGCATGACCCTGCGCAACGAACTGGTCACACCCACCCTGGTCATCGCCGACCGTGACCGTCTCTCGCAGGTCTTCACCAATCTGTTGAGCAATGCCATCAACTATGGGCGTGTAGGTGGGCGATGCACGGTGAAGAGCTACCCCCTTGGTGAGCAGATCCTGGTGGAGGTGAGCGATGACGGCATCGGCATCAGCGAGGAACATCTGCCCCGCCTTTTCGAACGCTTCTACCGGGTGGGGAAGAGCCGGTCCCGCAACGAGGGCGGTTCAGGCCTGGGACTCGCCATCGTCAAGCACATCATCGACGTGCATGGCCAGACCATCACAGTAAAAAGTGTGGAAGGTGAGGGCAGCACATTCAGCTTTACGCTGAAGAAAGCTCCCTGACCATTTCGCTTACCGCCCTGTCCCCACCTCGTCCCACATGGTGATCTCCTGCTCGTTGTTGATGCTGATCCGGGGGATGTCGTCGTAGAGCGTGAGTTTGCCGGTGACGCAAATGGTCTTGTTCAGCAGATAGGACTCCGGGTCGTAGCTGAAGTTGGGACCATTATAGGACCAGATCGTCGCGTAGAAATCCTGGTTTGGGTGCAGGCGGTCGAAGTTGAGGTAGATCGCCTGTGCCTTGGCTGTCTTGCGCGTGCCCACCACGGTACCACATACGGTGACCGTCTTACCCACATGGTAACGCGCCTGCACGGTATTGAACATGCCCTTGGGAAGCGGCGCCTTCAAAGGGGCCACCTCGCCATAGTTGGGATCGCCCTCGGCATACCAGTCCTTGATGGTGAACCTCGACTCGATGCGCTGTTGTGTCTCAGGTGGCAGCCCGGCGAAAAAGTCGATCCCGGTCAGCGTCTCCACACTGTCGATGCTGACGGCGTAGCTGATGGTGGGATGGTCGTTCACGTCATTGGCCAATACGAAGGCGATGCCTTTTGGCTGATCACCGTCCAGGTCGGCGATCACCTTGTAGAAGTGCGCGGGGACACTTACATCGTTCTCCCGGTTCGGCTTCTCCATGATCGGAAGTCCATCGCGCAGCACCGGCCCGGTCACCACATACACGCGCCGCTTGCTGAAGTTGACATAGCGTCGCACCCAGTCCTCAAGCTCGGCCCATGACTCGCGGTTCAGTTCGGGTTTCTGGGGACTCACATTGCTGTATAGATATGTGGCCTCCAGCGCACCCTGGTTCCATCTCATATCGGCGCTGGGCACCAGATGCCCGCGATCATACCCGCTATACCAGTAGTCCACAGTGGCCGCGGTTCCGCCCTTCACTTGTAGATCGGGAAGGAAGGAGTCGATGCGTGCCAGGTTGCCGGTGATGAGGTCCGGCGTGGCAATGTGGGCCACCCACTTCGCTTGCTTGTGGTGATCATCATACACCAGCATATGCCCGGGGTGTTCGATCAGATCTTCGCCCGGCGGTACATTAGGGAGACCCTTGGTCCGGAGGTCACGCCGTATGATGGCGAGCTTGAAGGAATCCATCCTTGCGATGTGCGCCAGCCGGCTCTGCTCCAGGCGTTCATATTCCTGTTCAAGTCGCAGGAGCTCCCTGTCGAGTTCGCCCTGTGCAGTGGCATTGGCGGAGAGCGTAACGAGCAACAGTGCGGAGAGGAGCCGGGAGCACTTCATGGATGGCCGAAGTTAGTGCGACTATCACGGTCGGATCATTCCCGCAAGTTCCTGCAAAGCATCGTTGAGCAGCGGCTGAGTGTATAGTGGCCGGGACACGAGCCCGGTGTCGATGCGATCAAGCGCATGATCCAGGTCCAGGTCCTCCTGACGTTGCACCATGAACCGGCCGGTACGCGCATGCAGCGCGCCGAGATATTCCTGCTCCGCCTGCCCGGGCGTGGGGATGATCAGCGCCGAGCGGCCCAGTGCCACCAGATCCATCAACGTGGTGTAACCACTGCGCGAGACGATCATTTCCGCGCTGCGGAGGTGCATGGCCAGTTCATCCGTGTCCATGTGTCCCACCATGGTCACGTTGCAGTGCCGCGTAGTTGGCGTGTCCCCTGGGAGCCCACGCACCATGAGGTGATCGCCAGGAATGTGCGGCAGACGATCCATGAGTAGTTGCTCCAACAGGGTGCGTTGCGGTTCGGGTCCACTGAAGACCGCCACGATGCGGAAGGGATCCTTCGGCCGTGGTCCCTCGGCGCGCAGGCGGCTCACGGTGCCGATGAAACGGGCATTTGCAGGCATGCGCGCGCCATGGCTCAATTCTCCCGCCAGCCCGGGCGTAAAGGGTTCGTCCATCACCCAGCACTTGTCGAAGCGCCCGATGTGACGGAGGTTCAGCTGCCGTAACGCGCCTTGGGCGATGGGGGTGAAGGGGAAGACCTGGTGGGTGATCAGCACGCTGGGCAGTTCGGTGGAACGGATGCCGAAGCGCTGGTCGCTGATCACGGCATCCAGGCGCAGATCGTTCCGGATGCGGTCGAACAGGGCTTTTTCGGCCTGTACGCTGCGGACCATGGCGGGGAATTGACGGGCCATGCTCCACAACTGGCTGCGGCCTCTGGCGTATCGGATGTTCACCCCGGGGAGGATCACATTCTCCAACTGCGGGAAGGCGTTGCTCAACACCCTCAACGGGCCACCATCGGCGCCGATGATCGGTACAGCCCCCTGTTCCAACAACCGCTTGATGATGGGAATACAGCGCGTGCTATGACCAAGGCCCCAATCGAGGGGAGCCACCAGGATGCGTGCGCCGTGGAAAATGGACATGGCCAAAGGTGCGGAGCCCCATGTCAACTACACGTTGGGCGAATGCAAGATCATACGCGAACGTCACGGGGGCTTCACCCTAATTTCGCCGGCCCGTATGGGAAAGAACAAGCTCTTCCGTTTCGCTGAGAACGCCACATTCGAGCATGTGGTGCAGCCGTCCTACACGGCGTTGATGCAGGAGGGACTTCACCTTCGAGGCAGGTGGAACAGCGACTTTTTCAAGCGCCAGGCCCCCCTTGTGCTGGAGTTGGGCTGCGGACGTGGGGAGTACACCGTGGGACTTGCCCGGTTGCATCCGGAGCGGAATTATCTCGGGGTCGACATCAAGGGTGCACGGCTGTGGCGGGGCGCGCGCATCGCCCGGGAGGAGGGCTTGACGAACGTGGGTTTTCTGCGCACGCATGTGGACCACATCCTGAGGTGCTTCGGTCGGCACGAGGTCGATGAGATCTGGCTCACCTTCAGCGACCCCCAACTGGGCAAGCCGCGCAAGCGCCTCACCAGCCCGCTCTTCCTCGCCCGCTACAAGGAGATCCTCAAACCTGCCACGGCAGGCAGGCCAGGAGGCTTCATCCACCTGAAGACCGACAGCCCGGTGCTGTACGAATACACCTTGGAAATGATCGCGGAACACACGCTCCCCCTGCACCAGCAGAGTGACAATGTGTACGCCGATCTGGTGCATCGTGTATCTCCGGAGGAGCAGGCTGTGATGAACATCCGCACGTACTACGAAAGCATGTGGTTGGAGGAGGGACGCACGATACATTATGTGCGCTTCGGTATCGTGTGAACCCACCGATCTTGTTCGACGCACGTGTAGCGTCGACCCACTGGGTCGACATGCAGGTGCCCAACGACGACTTACTTTCGGATCATGGTCAAGCGCCAGCTGATCGACGGAGCCGTGCAGGAGCGCGACTTCTTCGCCGAGGTGATGGCCGTGGTACGCCAGATCCCCAAGGGACGTGTGACGAGCTATGGCGCCATCGCGAAGCACCTCGGTGCCGCGCGCAGCAGCCGCATCGTGGGTTACTGCATGAACAACAGCCACAGCGCAAAGCCTCCCGTGCCCGCCCATCGCGTGGTGAACCGCATCGGCATGCTCACGGGGAAGCACCACTTCGCCACACCCACGCGCATGGAGGAACAGTTGCGCAAGGAAGGAGTGAAGGTGAAGAACGATCAGGTGGTGGGGTTCTCCAAGCTCTTTTGGGACCCGGCGGTGGACCTGACAGTGTGAACCCTCTGCGTTCCGGAGGCAGGCTTGAACCCCTGCCCTGCCGGTGGTCTTAGCTTCGCACCCGCCATGAGTTTCTCCGAAGAAGCAGTACGCGCCGCCCTTTCCCGCATCATCGAACCCGACCTGAAGAAGGACATCGTGGCGCTCGACCTGGTGCGCGACATCCGGATCGAAGGCAACACAGTGAATGTGCATGTGGAGGTAAGCGATCCCGCCATGCACAGCCGCAAGCGCATGGAGGGAGGCAATGGATGGGACCTGCTGAGCGGGTGATGCGTTAACTTTAGCCGACCGATACCGCCATGTCCACCTCAGAACTCCGCAAGCGATTGATCGAACGCATCAACCGCTCCCGCCGTCCAGAGTTGCTCCGTGAGATCTACCAGCTCTTGGGCACGGATACCGATGACCTCGAAGTGTTCAATGTGACGCCGGAACAGCGCAGGTCCATCGCCAAGGGCCTGAAAGCCGCGAAGGAGGGCAAGGTGGTCCCAGCCAAGGACGCCGATCGGGTTATCGACGCATGGCTCTCCAAGTAGTCTGGACCGCTCCAGCGCTGGCGCAACGGCGTGCCATCCTTAAGTACTGGTTGAAGCGCAACGGCACGATCACTTACAGCCAGAAGCTCGACCTGCGTTTCCGCAGCACCCTGCGCATGATCGCCCGCAACCCGCTCATCGGGAGGCCGAGCAGCTACAAGGGTGTACGGGTGAAAACCGTGGGGGACTACCTGCTCTTTTACCGCGTACAGGACGACCGGATCATCGTGGCTTCGCTTTGGGACAACCGGCAGGACAGCGCAAGGCTACGGATCGAGTAAGGCTTCAAGTGGAGGCTTCTGGATCCGGTGATGGGATCGGGCTTTAGAACTCTTTCTCATCCCGTTTGCAATACCATTTGGGCTCACAGTACTCATCATGGACACATCCACCTATCCATAGTTTGCCTTGGAGGTACTGTTGGAATCCGAGGTCACTAGGTTCGCCGTAAAGAATTGGGACGACCGAGTCGTTTGACAAGCACACGGGGCATGTTCCAGTACGTTGCCAGTCTGTGTGCCAAGGACAGTGCTCCGGTAGTAGCATGTGGATGGATGTATCCTGACCTGAACGAATGTAGATCGGTACTCTGCTGAAGCGCATACCGATCGAGTCCATGAAATACTTTGACCACGCTGCCACACCATGTCCTTCAGGCAATCCGCGCAGGCGGAACTTTCCAGCATGGTTGCTCTTGGTGCCCGCTACCAAGGAAAACAATGAATCCCCGTCCTGCCGCAGAAGACCCTTGCTGAACGGACCAGTCTGATGAAACGGAACCCAGTACTCGACCTCGGCACCACGTATGGGCAGCCCTGTACGGCCATCATGTACATGACCGATCAGTTCGCCTGATTGAGCGGATAAATGAGGCCATGCGCATACGAGTACTGCCAGTTGGAGCGACCGAAAGGCCAAGAGAGAGGGACTCGTGGGAGTCATGGCCCCTAATTTCGCACTTCCTTTCCGAACCATGCCCATCACCGAAGAAGCCATCCGGCAGGCCCTTTCCCGCATCATCGAACCCGACCTGAAGAAGGACATCGTGGCGCTCGACCTGGTGCGCGACATCCGGATCGAAGGCAACACAGTGAATGTGCATGTGGAGGTGAGCAATCCCGCCATGCACAGCCGCAAGCGCATGGAGGAAGCCGTCACCTTCAACCTGAAGCAGGTGCTGGGACAGGATGTGGCGGTGATGGTGACCGTGACCCCCCTGAGCGGTGAGCGTGGCAGCCTGCGTAAGGTGCTGCCGCATGTGAAGCACATCGTGGCCATCGCCAGCGGAAAGGGCGGTGTGGGCAAGAGCACGATCACGGCCAATCTCGCCGCGGGACTCGCAGCGCGTGGCTTGAAGGTGGGACTGGTGGATGCCGACATCTACGGCCCCAGCATGCCGCTGATGTTCGATGTAGTGCACGAGAAACCCGGCACCCGCGAGAAGGACGGTCGGCAATGGATCGTGCCCGTGGAGAGCTATGGCGTAAAACTGCTTAGCATCGGCTTCTTCGCAGGGACCGACCAGGCCATCGCATGGCGTGGACCCATGGCCACCAAGGCGTTGGAGCAGCTGATCAAGGATGGCGATTGGGGCGAACTCGATGTATTGCTGGTGGATCTTCCTCCCGGCACCGGCGACATCCACCTCTCCCTGGTGCAGGCCGTGCCGCTCAGCGGTGCCATCATCGTCAGCACACCGCAGCCCGTTGCTTTGATCGATGCGCGCAAGGGTGTGGGCCTTTTCCGCATGCCCAGCGTGGACGTGCCGGTGCTGGGCATCGTGGAGAACATGGCCTGGTTCACGCCCGCCGAACTTCCGGAGAACAGATATTACATCTTCGGCAAGGGTGGTGCACGCGCGCTGGCCGAAGAGCTTCAAGTACCCTTCCTGGCCGAGGTGCCGCTGGTGCAGAGCATCCGCGAGGCCGGTGATGTGGGCCGCCCGGCCGTGCTGCAGGGCGATACTGCGGCCGGGCTTGCTTTTGCCGACCTTTGTGCGGCCTTCCAGCAACGCCTCGCCGCACTGGAGACCGAAGGCCGAGGTGTGACCGCCTGACCATGGACCGCCGCGAACTGATACACACCACCGAGCGCATCGAATCCGCGCTGGCCGATCTGCGTCCCTTCCTGGAGGCCGATGGCGGCGACATCACGCTGGAAGAGGTGACCGCCGATGGCATCGCCCGCGTACGGCTGCATGGCGCCTGCACCAACTGCGCCATGAGTCACATGACCATGAAGGCCGGGGTGGAAGAGGCCATCAAGCGGGTGGCGCCACACATTAGGGCGGTGGAAGCGGTGAATTTGGCGGAGGTCTGAGGGGAGGACGCTTAGCGCACCACCAGTCGCTGTTGTGCGATGGGGCTGCCTGCCTGATGAAGGGTGACCACATATACACCGCTGGACGGAAGAACCAGTGGCGTCCGCGTGTCGCTCAAGCTCATCCGCAACACTTCCCGGCTTAAGGCATCATGCACCAGCAGTTCCAATGGTACGGTTGAACCGTGGAATTCGAGTAAGGCGGGCTCCCCAGCAGCGACCGGATTGGGGCTCAGACTTAACAACGATGGAGCATGCTGCTCGGCGATGCCAGTGCTCAAGGCGCATTGGGGTACCGAAGGACTTTGCCAGGAAATGTCGTTGTCCTCGTAGCAGCGCAAGCCCAGGAAGGTTTCGGCCTCACACACGCCGATCTGGAAGTCGAAGAGGTACTTGAGGTTGCCGATGCGCTCAATGAAGGTGCAATGTGGCCAGCAATACGGTGACAAGATGCCGGGTGAGGAATAGGATAGATCCAGGGTGCGTAGGGGGATACCATCCACGATAATGGTCGCCGTATCCAGTACGGTCCAGGTGATGGTATCCCGAACGCCGCCGACCGAGTGCTGCAGTTCCGTCTCCCACGACTCGCCCGGTAGCGCGTTCATGCACATCA
>JBGTES010000021.1:0-39195 GCA_041747675.1 Flavobacteriales bacterium | reverse complement strand
GGTAGGCAGGTCCGCGACCTGCCTACCGGAGGTACGGCCTGCATGCCGTAGGTATGACCTTCTCGCCCATCCACCCAAGTGTTCCCTTGGTGGGTTAGGTGGCCTCTTCCCGCTTCGCAATGACGCGGCAAGGAACTTTGGGCTCAGAAGCCTTTCCCTCCGCGACGTGACGTGTCCTAACACGCTTGAAGGCTGACGGTTACCGGGGTGCCGATGTGATGCCGGCCTGCGCTGGTCAGGCTTGTGGAAACCGCTGCCGCAGGGAGCGCTTCCATGTGCCTGGGAGGCGCCCTCCCCCGGTCATGGCTGGTCCTCTTCGTAGATGCGAAGCCGGTCGCGTAGTGTGCGCAGATCGCGCTGTGCCGCATCCATGCGATCCAACAAATGGGTGATGGCTTCGAGGCCTTCGAGGTTGATCTCCAGATCGTAGTGCATGCGAGCCAGTTGCTCGATGCGCGTCAGTTCATCGGGTTCCAGGAAGTGTTGCTCCTGCACCACGGTGATGCGGATCAAGCCGCGCTCATGCAGTGCGTGTACGAACGCGGCCTCCAGTCCTTGATGGGTGGCGAAGACCTCTACGGCGATCAGTTGTCCGGTGGTCATGCTGAAGCGGTTTTGCGGATGGCGGCCAGTTCCCGGAAGAGTTCACGCTCGCGGTCGCTCAGCCCAGTGGGCAGTTCCACGTTGTAGGTGACGAAGAGATCGCCGGTCTGCCCTTCCTGTTTGTACACCGGGAAACCCTTGCCCTTCAGTTTCACCCGGGTGCCGTTCTGCGTTTCTGGCGCCACCTTCAGTTTCACCTTGCCGTCCATGGTCTCCACGGTGATCTCCCCGCCGAGCATGGCCGTGGGCAGGTCCAGGTCCTGTGTGACGAAAAGGTCCTTTCCCACCCGTTTGAAGCGCGGATGTGGGGTGACCCTGAAGGTGATGTAGAGGTCGCCGTTCGGTCCGCCGTTCATGCCGGGGCCGCCTTGCCCGGGAATGCGGATGGACTGTTCGTTCTCCACCCCGGCAGGCACCGTGATGCGGATCGGCTTGCCGTTGACATGGAGCGTGTGTTGATGGGTCCGGAACGCCGCTTCGGCATCCAGATGCAGCTCGGTCTGGTGGTCCTGCCCCCGGAACTTCACCTGCCGGCCGCGCCCACCACCGAAGATGGAACTGAAGAGGTCTTCCTCATCCATTCCACCGCCACCGAACTGACCACCTCGCTGTCCATCCGCTTGTTGACGGGACCCCTGCTCGCGCCTGGCCTGCTCGAACTGTCCGGCGTGTTTCCATTGATCCCCGTACTGGTCGTACTTCTTGCGGCTCTCCGGATCGCTGAGCACTTCGTTCGCCTCATTGATCTCCTGGAATTTCTTCTTCGCGTCGGCGTTGTTCGGGTTGAGATCGGGGTGGTGCTTGCGCGCCAGTTTCCGATACGCCTTCTTGATCTCGTCCGCTGTTGCTGTGCGGGCAAGTCCGAGCACCTGGTAAAGATCCGCTGGCATGGGAGGGCTTCGTGCTGTCGTCCGGGGCCATGAAGGTACGCGGCCCTCATGCGACACGTGATCGACATGCATACCGCCCGCAAGGCCCATGATCCTTTGCCTGCTACCAGGCCATCACCATCCTATCAGACCAATGGGTACGGAATGCCATGACCAGAATGCCAGGTATTGGCGGGAGATGCGTGCTGTACGCTCGGCCCACTGACCGCTTAGCGCGTGAACTCCACCACCTGACCGCTCACCGTGAGCGTGCGCTTGATGAAGAAGGGGGGCACTCCGCCGACATGCTCCTCGGTCATCACATTCACCACCGCGCGCGGGCCGGCGCCCAATTCCGCATTGTCCATCATGGCCGAATACGCCCGCTCGTACATGCGGGTCTTCTTCATCCCACCGAAGAGCAGTATGTAGGCCACGCTGTCCGTGCCCATCACCTTGCCCACATTGCGGAAGTTGGCCTCGCTCAACTGGACCTGTGTGGCGTTCTGGTTGTGATTAAGCACGAGTGCCTGGTTCACACCGCAGGAGGCGAGGAGCACCGCAGCGGCCATGATGAAGAGGAGGAACGTGATGTGTTTCATGGGGGAAGGTTTGGTGCAGCAAACCACTCTTTTTTACCGGAACGGGATGATGACGGACGCTATGAAAGGAGATGATGATCGTCAGCCCCATACGATCATACACGAGGCATTCCTCGTGCGTCGCCTTCTCATTCTGGTCGCACCAAGCTGACCTCCATCATAGTCGCCGCCTCCAGGATCGACCAACTTGGCATCACATCCGAGCAGGGATGGCGATCGGTCCAAACCCCAAAACCCAACACCATGAGCAGCACAACGGACAAGTTGAAAGGCAATTGGAACCAGCTGAAAGGAAAGCTGAAGCAGGAGTACGCCAACCTCACGGACGACGACCTGTTGTACGTGGAAGGGAAGGAGAACGAACTGCACGGCCGCCTGCAGAAGAAGCTGGGCAAGACCAAGGACGAGGTGAACTCGATCTTCGAACGCCTCTCCAAGGCGACCCACCGGAAAGCCTGAGCCGATCACATGCAAGCACGATGGCCCGGAGGAGCGTTCCTCCGGGCCATCGTGCTTGTCCGTATGGCAGCCGCCGTGTTGGCATCGTTCGCTGGTTCGAGCCTGACGATCATCAGTGCAGGAAAGGAGTTGTGCCCGCACCTTCGTAATGTGCCGGATCCACCTGCACAACGCAAATAACCCTCCCCATGAGAACCGCGAAACACCTGGAACGTTCCCTCCTCCTCACGCTCTGCTTCGCCCTGATCACCTATGCGGCCCGCGCCACGGAGCCGGAGAAGCGGATCAGGATCGACCAGGAGAACCTCGCGAAGCTGAGTCCTGCGGACCAGGTCCGCGCGTTGGAAGTGGCCGCCCGCCTGGAGTCCATCGCCACCACGGAACGCAGCACGTTGACGCGCGATGAACGCCAGGCCCTGCGCATGGAGACCCGCGATCTGAAGCGCGAGGTCAACGCGCTCAACGAACGTGGTAGCGGTACGGTGATCTATATCTCCGCGGCCACCATCATCATCATTCTCCTCATCATTATACTCATCACCTGAAAAACGCGCGCCATGAAAGGGTACACCAGCAACATCGAACGCGCCACATTGGCCAACACGGATTTCCGGCAGGTACTGTACACGGCCAAGCATTTCCAGTTGGTGCTGATGAGCCTCCTGCCGGGTGAGGACATCGGCGCTGAGACCCATGCGGACAACGATCAATTCTTCCGTTTCGAACGCGGGACTGGGAAGTGCGTCATTGATGGGAACGACTTCGATGTGACGGACGGTGATGTGGTGATCATACCGGCAGGTGCGAAGCACAATATCCTGAACACCCATGCCAGCACTTCGTTGAAGATGTATACGATCTACGCGCCTCCGCACCACAAGGATGGTATCGTTCGCGCCACGAAGGAAGAAGCAGAGAACAATGAGGCCGGGTACGACGGCTCGACAACGGAATAGCCTTCGTTCGTATTCCCGGGCCTGCGCAGGGTCTCCTGCAAGGGATCCTGCGGCATCGGTGTGACCGCAGCGTCTTCGTTCCACAGGCGAGCCTGCGGTGATACAGGCCTCAATACAGTACGATCGGCATTTCGTGCTGCCGGCTCCCATCCTTCGCGCTGGTCTCGAACAGGATCAGCATCAGTGTGGAATTGGGCCGGGCCTTCTGCACATCGACGGTGAACTTGAACGCCCCCCACTCCGGTGCACCGGCATCGGTCATTTCATGGCCCTGCATCAACTCATCATGGCCATCCTCCACCACCCAGTTGAAACTTGCTTCGAATATCTGTGCCCTGCCCTGGATATGGAATTCGTGGTCGCCTATCCGTTGCACACCGACCTCCTTGAATCGGTCATTGGCATAGACCACATCCGGCCCGGATGCAGGGGGCGCTTCTGTCCCTGGTCCCTGGGTTTGTACGCTATCCCCTATCACAGGTGCCGCTTCAGGAGCGGTGCCCTTATCACGCTCTCCGTTGGTACATGCTGGCAATGCACTGGCAAGCAGGAAATATTTCCAGTTCATGTTCGGGTGGGGAGGTCGGTCGACAATAAAGATAGAGGGTGGAGGTCCGCAGTTGCGTTGTCTGTTGTCCGTTGTCCGGCTGCACTGCTTCGCTGTGCCTGCCTCGCGGCAGGCAGGCTCGCAGTGACGGTCAACTGACAAGCATTACGGCTGATCCGTCTGTGGCCGCGTCGGTTCCTCCGTGGGTGGGCTGTGCTTCGGTGCATCCGGTGTTCGTGTAGGCGGTTCGGTGGGTTCCTCCACGGGAGGGTTGGTCGGTGGCCTGGTGGGCGGTTCGTCGGGCGGCGTGACCGGCTGGTCCGGCGGTGGAGCGATCATCGGCTCGGCCGGTTCCCGGGGCGGTGCGATCTTCGGTTCCTCCGGCTCCCCGGGTCGCGGGGTCTCTGGGTTGGTGATGATGTACTTGATCATGTTAAGATGGGTTGTTGTTCGCGGTCCTGATCAGGAGCGCTGATGCATATGTTCTCCTTCAAGCACCTCCTCCACCAGCTTGGCGTTGAAGGCGGGCAGGTCGTCCGGGTCGCGGCTGGTGACAAGTCCATTGTCCACCACCACTTCCTCATCCACCCATTCGGCGCCAGCGTTGATCAGGTCGGTCTTGATGCTGGCGTAGCTCGTCACCTTGCGGCCCTTCAGCACATCCGCTTCGGCCAGCAACCAGCCGGCGTGGCAGATCGCAGCCACCGGCTTGCCCTCCTGGAAGAAGGCGCGGATGAAGCGGATGGCCTCCGGATCCTGGCGCAACTTGTCGGGATTCATCACACCGCCGGGCAGTACCAGCGCATCGAAGTCGCCTGAGCTCACTTCGTCCAGGGTGTGGTCCACCTTGGTGCTGCCCTTCCAGTCATCTCCCTTCCAGCCTTTGATGCTGCCGCTTTTCAGCGATACCACAAGCACTGTGGCGCCGGCGTCCTCCAGCGCTTTGCGCGGGCTGTCCAGTTCACTCTGCTCGTATCCGTCGGTGGCCAGTATCGCCACCTGCTTGTGCTTCAAATCATGACTCATGGTCTTCGGTGCTTGGTATGTTGATCATCCGGTGATGCCAGGTGCCACGCCACGATCGGGCCTGGGTGCTTTCGGAGCGCTACGCCTGGGTGCAGGCTTCCGTTTCCGCGTGTCCTTCCCGCCCGTGTCTTCGGGCGCATCCTTCGGCGCGTGTGCCGTAGCGTGATCGGTCTTATGTGGCATGCCAGTGTGCGCACAGATCATGGACCGGTGATGCATACCCAATGGTCCCACGGGCCTCTCCGCATGCAGTGCCAGGCCGGATCGTGTAACGGCTTGCCCGCAGTGGGGCGTGGATCACACGGGAAGAGGATGTGATCCGGTGCGGAAAAATGGAACGATCCACCGGGAGCGCTCGCGGGGACGCGCAGTCACGACATGCAGGCACGATCGGCGCGCTACTGGTATGGTCCACATCAGACCCCCGGAAGTCATGGACCTGAAAGATGATCGGACCACGCTGAACAACACCCACGATCTGTTGGTGGACAGCCGCAAGGGATATCTGAAGGCCGCCGAACGCGCGGAGGACCCACAGGTGAAGGCCTTGTTGATGGAACTCAGCGCGGGGCGCATGCAGTTGATCCATGACCTGTACGACCTGCGTGTGCAGGTGGACACCGATGCGACGGACCGCGATGGCGGCACCGTGAAGGGTGACCTGCACCGCGCGTGGATGGACCTGCGCGATTCCTTGAGCAAGAGCGACAACGCCAATGTGCTCCGCGAATGCGAGCGGGGCGAAGCGTACCTCCTTGAACACTATTCCGTGGACGCCGATGATGTGAGCCCACGCACCTTCTCCCTCTTCCGTCGCCAACGCATGGTGGTGCAGGAGAACCTGGACCGCATCAAGCAACTGGCGCGTATATACGAGAGTGCCGAGCAGTGAATTTTCACTGCGGAGGAGCGGGTCCCGTAAGGCGCGCTCCTCCATCGCACTCCTCCGATCATTTCATTCCATCCATTAGCGCTGGACCCGTGCGGAGCACCAGCGCTTCACGGGTTTCGCGTATGGCGTGGTCCCGAAGCACTTTCACACGCGCTTGTAACAACGTATGTGGGGTCCTCAGCAGGCGCGTGCTGTCCACTTTCCGATCCGATCCGTGTAGCCCACTTTCCTCAGTGGCGTGGCGGATCGGGGTGTGTTTTGCGCACGGCGGATGCACCGGTCCATCGCCACCAACGGCCCGCAAGCATGCATGTGGAAGGTGCCGGGACATGGGCCACGCGGCTGTTCCCGGCAATGTGCTCCAAATTGATCTGGCTGACATCACGCCATGGCATGCTTGTCGCCCCTTCCATAGGTACGCTGAAGATCCAACGGCTCCAACCCGAGGACCATCAGACCAGGCGGGCAGGAACTACGGTTCCTGCCCGCTGTCTGTTAGCTCCTTTCTGATCGGCGGGAAAAGGCGCGCGTATTGCAGGAGCGCTGGCATGCGCACAACGATCATGATCCTCACGATGCTATTGGTAAGCGGCCTTCACGCCCAGACCGACAGCCTGCCTCCAATGCCCGACCCCCAATGCCTGATGGCCACCGAAGAGGAGACCTGGCTGGCGTTGGACCTTACCTCCGAACAACTCCAGGGCGCGAAAGCCCTTCAGACCGCTTGCGCAACGGATTGTTCCACGGTGAAAGGAGCAGGTGAGGATGCCGTCGCGCTCCAGGGGGTGATGGATAAATACCTGACCGAGATGCGGGAGGTGCTGGGCGAGGAGAAGTTCCAGCG
Source organism: Flavobacteriales bacterium (assembly GCA_041747675.1). Lineage (GTDB taxonomy): Bacteria > Bacteroidota > Bacteroidia > Flavobacteriales_F > PHOS-HE28 > PHOS-HE28. The sequence goes on along the minus strand of JBGTES010000021.1, from coordinate 32,397 downwards.
CTGGGTGGAATGGTGCGATAGAAGGCCCGCGAAGGGCTGAGCGTACCTGCCCGTGAAAAGGCGATCTGATGTGGGATCCCATTCGCACAAGGAACCGAACACCATGTGCATCGCGTGATCATCGCGATCCATATGGGTACAGGATGACCATGGTCATGGTCGGAGAAGGACGTTGTGGTGAACTTCACCGATGGACCCCAACACACGGAAGATCATGACACTCGTGAGAGGGGCCGCTTATTGAACACCATGCATCGTGCCTGGGCAGGTTGCCACCCCATCCAGCGGCGTGTCCACTGACGGCCCATTGGCCCTTGCTCATGGAAAGGGCTCCGCGAAAGGCGGTCTGGTGGGTAGGCGTGTGCGTTAGATGAACGCGATCGGGATAGTGACCAGCGACCGGTCGATCGGTCGTGCCTTGCCTGCTCTGCGCATGTGCTGTGTCCTGGGATGTTGGAACACGAAGCGATCAAAGAAAAACGAAGCATGATGATGAGAATTGATACACCGGCCGTCCTGGCATTGCTCCTCTTCCTACCCATCACCGATGCTTTCGGCCAGGTGCAGCTTGGCAGGGACTTACAATACTTCAGGCCACCCGATCAGCGCGGGATCAACGTGTTCGAGACCACGAAGGACTCGCTGGTCCCCTTCAATGGTGTGCAGATCCGGGTCGGCGGGTCGAACACCTTGCAGTTCCAGGCCTTGGAGCACAGCAACAGCGGTGCGGAGATCTTCGACATCACGAACAACTTCAACCTGGCCACCTCCAACCTCGACCTGGATGTGCAGCTGCATCGCGGGCTTCGCATGCACCTGCGCACCTACCTGTCGTCGCGGCACCACACGCAACCATACGTGAAAGGGGGATACATCCAGATCGACCGGCTGGACTTCATCCGCGAGGGCTACCTATCCGACCTGATGGACAAGCTGACGATCAAGGTGGGCCACATGGAGATCAACTACGGCGATGCGCATTTCCGTCGGACGGACAACGGGCAGGCGATGCTCAATCCCTTCGTGGGCAACTACATCATGGATGCCTTCAACACCGAGGTCGGTGCCGAGGTGATCTTCCAGAGCAACGGTTTCCTTGCCATGGGCAGCATCACCAACGGCCGCCTGAACCAGTCCGTGGTGCAACCGCCACCGGGCCAGCTGAGCACCGATCCGTCCGTGCTGGGCAAGATCGGCTACGACAAACAGTTGAACGAGGACCTGCGTGTGAGGCTTACGGGCTCGGTGTACCATACGGGACAGACCCGGACGGCATTCCTCTATACCGGTGATCGTGCCGGCGCGCGCTACTACAACATCCTCACGAACGAAACATCGGAGTTCCGGACGCCGCGCTACAACCCCGGTTTCAACAACCAGGTAACCGCCTTCATGGTGAACCCCTTCGTGAAATACAGAGGCCTGGAGTTCTTCGGCCTGTTCGAGAACGCCATGGGCAAGGCCGCTGCGGAGTCCGATGTCAGGACCGTGAACCACCTGGGCGCGGAGTTGATCTATCGGGTGGGTGCCAGGGAACGCGTGTTCTTCGGCGGCCGGTACAACATGGTCAGTGGCGAGCATGCCGATGGCAACGACATCGAGATCACCCGGATCAATGCCGGCGGTGGCTGGTTCCTGACGAAGAACGTCCTGCTCAAGCTGGAGTATGTGGAACAAGCGTATTCCGGGTTCGCCGAAGGAAGCTTGTTCCATGATGGACAATTCCGGGGGGGCATGATGGAAGCCGTGGTGAGCTTCTGACGATCACATACGAATACGGAAGGACCTATGAAGCACACCCTGTTCGCCTTTCCCGCCCTGGCGGCCCTGTTCACAGGGATGCCAGACACGAGCCAGAATGCCCGTCCAACGCTGGATCCGGCATCGACCATGACGATCGAAGGTGGATCGAACCTGCGGGATTGGAGCGCCGATGTCCCTGAGATGGAGTCGAGCTTCGTCATCACCGGGTTCTCCGGCACCGATCTGAAGCACTTGAAGCCCGAGCATTTCCACACGCTTGAACTGCGGATCCCGGTGCGCAGCATCGACACCGGCAACCGGGGATTCACACGCAACATCCATAAGTATCTGCTGATGGACCAGCACCCGCGGATCACCTATCGTCTGCAGCGGGTGGAGAGCATCAGCATGGATGGCGCCAGGGCAGTGATCCGTTCCACCGGCACCATCACAGCGGCAGGCAGGGACCACACGGTGAACATGCGCACCCACGCCACGATGAACAAGGATGGCTCCATCCGCTTCGCCGGGGAACAACCTCTCCTGATGTCGGACTTTGGCATCGAACCGCCTACCGCCCTGATGGGCACGGTAAAGGCACACGATGCGATCAGGATCGTTTATGAGGTAAGTTATTCCCCCTGATCCCGACCACGAAATTCCGTTGATCGTCCCCAACTTCACACTCCCCAATCCAAACCCAACAGTAATCATGAGCATCATCAAAGTCATCGAGGTCCTCGCACACTCCAAGACCAGCTGGGAGGACGCCGCGCAGCAGGCCGTGAAGGAAGCTTCCAAAACGCTGAAGAACATCCGCTCCATTTACATCCAGGACCACAGCGCCTCGGTGGACAAGGGCAAGATCGTGGAGTACCGCATCACCGCCAAGGTGAGCTTCGAGATCAAGCCTTCGCGCAAGAAGTAGGGCAGGCCGCGGATCGCTTGCTCTGATCGCGACGTGCCTGACTGGCGCGCTGCCAGCGGCATGCGGTCGTAGCGCATCAGAATGATCGCCGGGCTTCCGCAGCCGGCATTCAAGCCTCACGGTCCGTCATCCCCCTACCCTTCAATCACCATTCGTCACCGGCCAGGGTCGTGCGGGTCCAAGCTTCGCGGCCATGGATCGCACCATCGACCCCCGGCCCGCCCAGCGTCGCCGCCTGATGCTCTGGGCCGGTGGCGGACTACTGGCATTGGTGGCAGTGCTCCTGCTGGCCAACGGCCTGGGCCGCTCGCGTGTGCGGGTGGAGGCGGCCAAGGTCACGATCGGTACTGTGGAACAGGGCCTGTTCAAGGAATTCATTCCTGTGACGGGCACGGTGCAGCCGATCCAGACGGTCTTCCTCGATGCGCTGGAAGGCGGCACAGTGAAGCACCGCTTCGTGGAGGACGGCAGCCTCGTGAAGGCCGGCGAACCGATCATAGAGCTGAGCAACCCACAGCTGCACATGGACGCCATCAATCGCGAGGCGCAGCTGCTGGATCAGCAGAACAACCTGCGCAACACGCGGCTGGCGATGGACCAGCAGACCACACGCCTACGCGATGAGTTGCTGAACCTGGACAAGGACCTGAAGCGCCTGGAGCGCGAACAGAAGGTGGATGACCGGTTGGTGAAGGACTCATTGCTGGCGCGCAACACCTACCTGAGCAACCGGGAGCATCTGGAGTACATGCGCGAGAAACGCAAGCTGCTGGCCACCAACGTGCGCAGCGACTCGCTCTTCCGTCTGAGCCAGCTTGGCTCCATCACCAGCAATCTCGAACTCATCCAGCAGAACCTAAGCTTCCTGCGAGATCACCTGCAAAACCTGGTGATCAAAGCGCCCATCGATGGGCAGCTGAGTGGCTTGAACCTGGAGATCGGCCAGACCAGGCAGCGCGGCGAACGCATCGCGCAGATCGATGTGCTGGAGAGCTTTAAGGTCCGCGCACGCATCCCCGAACACTACGTGAGCCGGGTGAGCCTGGGCCTGCAAGGCACCTTCGCGCAGGGGGGCAGGGAGCATGTCATCGAGATCTTCAAGGTCTACCCCGAGGTGAGCAACGGCGAATTCGATGTGGACCTGCGCTTCGTGGGCGATGCGCCCGAGGTGCGGCGGGGACAGACCTTCCAGGTGCGCCTGCAACTGAGCGAGGACATGCAGGCTGTGATGCTGCCACGCGGTCCCTTCTTCCAGGACAGCGGCGGGCAATGGGTCTACGTGGTGGACGGCGAAGGCATGGCGGTGAAACGCCCGGTGAAATTGGGTCGCCAGAATCCGGACCACTATGAAGTGATCGAAGGCCTGCAGGAAGGAGATCGCGTGGTCACCAGCAGGTACGCGGCTTTTAATGATGCGGACGAACTCGTGATCGAATGAAAAGAGTTGTCGGTTATCCGTTGTCGGTTGTCAGGCTGCATCTGGCAGCGATCTGACCAAGGACCGACCTGCTTCACTCTGATCTTCATGACAGACAACCGACAACGGACAACTGACAACCAACAACAACCGCCAACCTCCCCCCCCATGATCCTCCTACGCACCCAGCACCTCAGCAAGATCTACCGCACGGACACCGTGGAGACGACCGCACTCAACGACGTGGACATCGACATCGCCCAGGGCGAGTTCGTCGCCATCATGGGCCCCAGTGGCTGTGGTAAATCCACACTGCTGAACATCATAGGCCTGCTGGACGCGCCCACCAGTGGCCAGTACTTCGTGAACGGCGAGGACGTGAGCGGCTACAACGAACGCAGGCGCGCCGAGGTGCGCAAGAGCACCATCGGCTTCGTCTTCCAGAGCTTCAATTTGATCGATGAACTCACCGTGGCCGAGAACATCGAGCTGCCACTGATCTACACGCGCATGGGCAAGGCCGACCGCCGCCAGCGTGTGCAGGAGGCGATGGACCGCATGGCTATCACTGCCCGTGCGAAGCACTTCCCGCAGCAGCTCAGCGGCGGCCAGCAGCAACGTGTGGCCATCGCCCGCGCCGTGGTGAACGCCCCCAAACTCATCCTCGCCGATGAACCCACCGGCAACCTGGACAGTGCGATGGGAGAAGAGGTGATGGGCCTGCTCACCGAACTGAACCAGGCCGGGACCACGGTGATCATCGTGACCCACAGCCTGCGCGACGCGGGCTACGCACAGCGCACGATCAAATTGCTGGATGGCAAAGTAGTGGAGGGGAATGTACCCGTGCAGGCACTGCTCTGATCCGATGGCACCATGTGGAAGAACCACCTCCTCATCGCCTGGCGGACCCTTAAGCGCGACAAGCTCTTCGCGGCGCTGAACATCATCGGTCTGGCCATCGGCATCGTGGCCTGCATGCTCATCTACATCTACGTGCAGGATGAACTGAGCTACGACGCGCACCACCGCAAGGCCGATCGCATCTTCCGCATACAGGCGCACTACCAGTTCGGTGATACCAAGGACGACTTCGGCATCACCCCCTTCCCCATCGTGGAAGCGCTGTTGCAGGAATATCCGGACATCGCGGCCGGCGTCTCGCTCTTCCAGCTCGGGGAGACCACCCTGGAATATGAGGGCAGGCCCTATACCGCGGAGTTCGGTCACAACGCCGACACCAGCACCTTCCGCGTCTTCGACTTCACCTTCACGCACGGCGGCCCCGATGCGCTCGATGGGCCGGACAACATCGTGATCATGCAGGAGATGGCCACGCGCATGTTCGGCACGGAGGACCCCATCGGCAAATTGGTCACGCGCCACGGCCGCACGCTGAAGGTGGCCGGCGTGATCGATGAAAAAGCCGGCAACACGCACATCCCCCTGGGCGTGTTCATGAGCCGCCTGGGTATGCCGCCGCAGGCCAGGGAGCAGTTGGGCCAGAGCTGGGGCAACAACAGCTGCTTCAACTACCTGGTGCTGGCGCCGGGCGTGGACGAACACGCCTTCCAGGGCAAGATGGACGCCTTCGTGGAGAAGTACATCATACCGCGCTGGGGCGGCCAGGGCTTCAAGGGCCGGATCACCTTCAACCTGGAACCTCTCCGCGCGGTGCACTTCAACAACGACCTGATCTACGACACGCCGAAGAAGGGCAACAAGACCTACGTCACGCTCTTCGCCATCGTGGCGGTGCTGATCCTGGCCATCGCCTGCATCAACTACATCAACATGAGCACGGCGGACGCCACCCGCCGCGCCAAGGAAGTGGCCCTGCGCAAGGTGAGCGGCGCACAACGTGGTCAGCTGGTGGCACAGTTCATCGGTGGCAGCGTCATGATCGCGGTCATCGCCATCGTTGTTGCGCTGATGCTACTCTGGCTGGCACTGCCCGCGTTCAACGGCATCACCGGGAAGGAGATCGGCATGGGCTACCTGCTGCAAGGCAGCTTTGTCGGGATCGTATCGCTCATCATCATCGCCATCGGCGTGCTGGCAGGCAGCTACCCGGCCTTCTTCCTCTCGCGTTTCCCGCCGCAGTTGCTGTTGAAGGAAGGCGTGGTCAGCGGCGCCGGCAAGGGACAGGTGCGAAAACTGCTCATGGGCGTCCAATTCGCCATCGCGCTCTTCATGGTGGTGGGCACACTCGCCGTATTCGCGCAGCTGCACTGGCTGCGCAGCAACGACATGGGCTTCCGCAAGGAGAATCTGCTCAGCATCACCATGCCATCGCCACCCGGGCAGGACACACTGGCCTGGGATGCACTGCGTCCGGTGAAACAGGAGCTGATGCGTGAGGGCTTCGTCACCGGCGCCGCCTACACGCAGAACCTGCCCGGTGAGAGCGGCGGCCGCTGGGTGCTGCGCGTGGAGACCCCCGAGGGCAGGATCGACAAGCCGATGCCCGTCATGAACGTGGACCCTGACTTCCCCGGGCTCCTGGGCTTGGAGCTGGTGGCGGGGCGCATGTTCGACCCCGCGATCCCCAGCGACAACGATCGCGCAGTAGTGGTGAATGAGAGCGCCGTGAAGGCCTTTGGCTGGAGCGATCCGCTGGCCGAAAAGCTCTATGCGCCAGACGACAGCAGCGATGTGGAACTCAAGGTGATCGGCGTGGTGAAGGACTTCCACTACACCAGCCTCCACACCCCGATCGAGCCGCTGGCCATGTTCCAGGGCGACCGACGCTACGGTGTGCAGAACCTGGTGCTGCGCCTCGCCCCTGGCGATGTGGGCGCGCAACTCGCCGCACTACAGACCCGCTGGAAGGAATTACGTCCCAACGACCATTTTGAGGCCGCCTTCCTTACCGACACCATCGCGCAGCTCTACCAGGCCGAGGACGATCTCTACCGCATCTTCACCGCCTTCGCCGTGCTCACCATCCTGCTCACGGTGATGGGGCTTTACGGGCTGGCCTACTTCACCGCCCGACAGCGCACGCGGGAGATCGGCATCCGCCGGGTGATGGGCGCACCGCTCTTCGACATCGTGCTACGCCTCAATCGCGAGTTCGTGGTACTGCTGGTGGTGGCGATGCTCGTGGCCTTCCCCCTCGCCTTCTACGCCATCGGTCGCTGGCTGGAAAGCTTCGCCTACCACACCAGCATCTCGCCAGCGCTCTACGCGGCGGCATTGCTGATCACACTGCTGGTCACGATCCTTACGGTGACAGTGCAGGCCTATCGGGCGGCGGTGGCCGACCCGGTGGCATCGCTCAGGTACGAATGACCCCATCCCATGCTCCGGAACATCCTTCTCGTCAGCTTTCGCAACCTCTGGAAGCAGAAGCTCTATACGCTGATCAACCTGCTGGGTCTGTCCACCGGCATCGCCTGCTTCGTGCTCATCAGCCTGTACGTGCGCTACCAGCGGAGCTTCGATCGCTTTGTGCCGGCCCACGAGCGCGTGTACCGCGTGGTGGGCGAGATCGAGATGGAAGGCCAGGGTGAGCACAGCAGCAGCATGGTCTTCGGACTCGGCCCCACCCTGCTGCATGACCATCCGGAATTGATCGAGCGTTACTGCCGGTGGTTCGACTTCCAGGATCCGCAGCACACGCTGAAGGTGGGCGACAGCCTCAGCACGGATCGGATGTTCACGGAGAGTGGCCTCTACCTGGTGGACAGCACCGTCTTCGACATCTTCAACTACCCGCTGCTGGTGGGCGATCCGAAGACCGCGCTCGCCAAGCCTGGCAGCATCGTGCTCAGTCAGGAACTTGCGAAGCAGTACTTCGGCGATGCCGACCCCATGGGCCAGATGATGAAGTGGGACAATGCGATGGACGTGCAGGTGACGGGCATCCTCGGCGAGATCCCGCACAACTCGCATATCCGCTTCACCGGGCTGGTCTCCTTCTACACCATCACGCAGTTCTGGAAGAACATCGAAAAGAACAACTGGGTGTGGAACCCGTGCTGGACCTATGTGCGGCTGAAGGAGGGCATCAGCAAGGCGGAGGTGGAACGGATCTTCCCTGGCTTCATCCAGAAGTACTACCCGGATTTCCTGAAGGACCAGATCGGCCATGAACTGCAGCCCTTGTCCGACATCCATCTCACCAGCAAGCTCGATTTCGAGATGCGCCAGAACGGCGACCGGGGCAGCGTGAACATCCTGTGGGCCATCGGCTTCTTCATCATCGTACTGGCGGGCGTCAACTTCATGAATCTCGCCACGGCGCGCAGTGCCTACCGGGCGCGCGAAGTGGGTGTGCGCAAGACGAACGGCGCCACGCGCGGGCAGCTGATCGGCCAGTTCCTGGTGGAAAGTGTGCTGATGAGCCTGATCGCGGCGCTGGTCGCCCTGCTGCTCATCAAGCTGCTGATGCCGGCCTTCGATCAGCTGGCCGGTGAGGCGATCCCGCTGCCCACGATGCTGGTGCCGGGCGTGCTGGGCATCGCGGTGATCGTGGGACTGATCAGCGGCATCTATCCTGCCTTCTTCCTCTCCTCTTTCCAACCGGCGGTGGTGCTGAAGGCCAACGCGGCGGGCACCTCACGCGGTCAGGCGTTGCGGAAGTCTTTGGTGGTGGTGCAGTTCGCCATCGCGCTGGTGCTCATCATCGGTACCGTGTTCGTGAAGCGGCAGCACGACCACATGCGGAGCGTGGACCTCGGCTTCACCAAGGAACAGGTGATCCTGATCCCCGTGCGCGCACCGATGGCCGATGTGTACAGCGCCGTGTACCCCAAGTTGAAGAAGATCAGCGGTGTGAAGGCGGTGAGCTGGGCGAACGACATCATCGGCAAGAAGCACAACACACACGAATTCAACTGGGGCACCATGGAGCAGGGCAAGTGGACCTACCTGCCCGCGCTGTACGTGAACCCCGACTTCCAGCAGGTGATGGACATCGAACTGCTCGCCGGACGCTGGTTCTCGCGCGACTTCCCCGGCGACGATTCGCTGAGTGTGATCATCAACGAGACCTTCGCGCGGCAATTGCATCCGGACGATCCCGCCAAGGCCATCGGCGATCGCATGGACACACCGCACGGCGCGGAACGGATCATCGCCGTGACGAAAGACTTCAGTTTCGACCCGTTGTTCAAGGCCGTGCAGCCCTTCGTCTTCGACCTTTGCCAGCCGGACGATGTGCAGCAATGGCTGCGCTACATCTACATCCGCACCGAGGCCGGTGACCCCGCACCGGTGATCGAGGCCGCACGGCGGGAGTGGAACGCGCGCACCACCAACTTCCCCTTCGAGTACCAGTTCCTCGATGACCAGCTGGACATGCAGTACGCGGCGCAGGGCCGCCTGGCGAAGCTCGTCGGGATCTTCTCGCTGCTCGCGGTGTTCATCGCCTGCCTCGGTCTATTCGCCCTCGCCTCCTGGACGGCCGAGAAGCGCACGCGGGAGATCGGCATCCGCAAGGTGATGGGCGCCGACACGATGCGCATCACCTGGGTCGTCACCCGTGATTTCCTGCTGCTGGTGGGCATCGGCGCGGTGCTCGCCATCCCGCTCGCCTGGTTCGGTGTGGGCCGCTGGCTGGAGAACTTCGCTTTCCGTACCGCCATCGAACCCTTGGTCTTCTTACTCGCCGCCTTGGTGGTGCTGCTGATCGCCACGGTGACGGTGAGCTTCCGGGCGATCCGGGCGGCGCAGACGGATCCTGTGCGGGCGTTGCGGCATGAGTGATCCAAACGCCTGAACGATCTTCGACCCATGAACACCCCTGGCGAAGCGTTACGAATGGCCATCACACATGCTCATCCGGAGCTACAACGGATCACAGAAGCGGTAGCCTCACACCCTCCCGCCCCCGGCAAGTGGTGCCCTAAGGAGATCATCGGCCACCTGCTCGACTCCGCCAACAACAACCTCGCGCGTTTCATCCGGCTGCAGTCCACGGAGGACCTATTCTTCGAGCCCTATGCACAGGAGGAGTGGGTACGCGCGCAAGCCTATGCCAATGCGGACTGGCGTGAGCTTGTGGAGTTGTGGGCATTGTACAACCGCCACATCGCACGCGTGATGGATCTGGTCCCGGGTGATGCCCGGTCCCGGCCACGTGCGACGCATCGCCCCTTGGGATCGACCTATGCGCCTTTGCCTGCCGATGGTGTTCCAACCCTGGATTGGTTGATGCGCGACTACGTGGCGCATTTGAAGTCCCACTTGCGGCAGATCGATCCGAAGCTGGTGAGCTAAGGCTGGGCGCGCTGCGGGATCCGGGTCACTTTGCAGCTGCGGCGAATTCCTTCTCCAGCTCCGCCACGATCCGCGTCGCGTTGTCGTTCCGTGGTTCCATGGCCAATGTGCGCTTGTAGTAGATCAGCGCCTGCTCCTTGTCGCCGAGTTTCAGGCAGGCTTCGGCATAACTGTCGTACACGTTCGCGCTCCTGGGGTATAGTTGCATGTTGATGTAGAAAAGGTCCCTGGCCTGTTCGGCCTTGCCGTTGTTCATCAGCTCGTAACCGCGGATGTTCAGCTGCTGCTCATTCACTGCCGGATCCTGTGGATCGGCGGCTTTCAGCGCAGCGTAGGCTTTTAATGCCGCATCCCGATCGCCGCGCAACACGGATTCGAAGGGGATGTGCTCGTCGTCCTTCATGCGCCGAAGGGTGGAGATCGCATCCTCCTCCGTTGGCCCGAACACGCGCAGGGTCATCACACCGGTGGAGTCCTGTACGAACAGTCGGCGGCGTTCGTCCGTGCGACTGACGAACTCCTGCGCACCGATGTGGACGAACTCGCCTGGGGGCTCAATGAGCGGTTCGCGGAAGAGCCTGCCTCCGCGTCGCACAATGGTGACCAGGTTGTCGTTGCCCGCCTTGTAACGACCGGTCAGCGCGTCCAATGCGGTGCTGTCCAAGGGCACTTCCTTGTGTTGTGGAACGAAGCCTGGCCAGTCGTAGGCACGCGCGATGGAGCGCGCGACCTCACCCATGAATTCCGGCTGGTTGGCATTGATGAGGACCACCGCGCCTTTGCCATTCTGGACATGGCTTACGACCCAGCCACAGAAGCCCTCGTTCCAACCGTTGTGGTCGAAGTAGCGCTCGCCATTCCTGTCCTCCACAAAAAGACCCACTGTGGCGAAGGGCGCACCGAAGGGTTCCACCATTTGCATGGCCGTGGCGCGGTTCAACACTTTCCCGCTGTCTGACGCGATGGTCTTCTGCAGGTCGATGACGAAGTGGGCGAGGTCGGTGGCTGTGGTCCACAGGCCGTCCGGCGACAGTTCCGGATACACATGCCACCTGCCCCTGGCCATGGTGCCGTCGGGCAAATAACCGCTGGAAGCGTTGCGCGCCAGGGCTTCGGGCAAGGGTTGTTCGAAGGTACTGCGTGACATGCCGAGCGGCTTCAGCACCAGGTCGTGCACATGCTGCGGGATGCTGCCACCCTTGGCGTCAAGGATCAGTTGTGCTGCGACGCAGTACCCACCGCCGGAGTAGCGCCATGCACTGCCAGGAACCTGGTCCACGAAGATCGCTGGTGTGTTCGCGGGTCCTTCGCCGTTGAGGATGTTCACCAGCGTGGGAAGCGGCTCGCCGGGTGCATACCCTGGAAAGCCATGAACGGTGGTGCCTGCCACATGGCCAAGGAGGCGCTTCAAGGTGACCTTCTCAATGTGTGTGAATTCGTTCTCCGGAACTTTCCAGGAGCGCAGTTGCATGTTCACGTCCTCTTCAAGTCGCAGCGCACCGTCCTGCACAAGTTTCAGGGCGGCCATGGTGAACACCGGTTTGCTGATCGACGCGGCCTGGAACAAGGTGCTGTCCGTGACCGGTCGCTTGCTTGCGGTATCCATCACGCCGTAGCTCTTCACCCACGCGATCCGGTAGTCGTCGATCACGGCGATGCTCACTCCAGGAATGCCATAGTGCGCCATACGCTCTTCGATCGTCCAACCGCTGTCACCCTCGATCACCACAGGGGTGACCAAGCCGGTCTCCACGCGGTGGATGTGCTGCGCCAGGTGGTCGACCGGCGCAGGATCATGGCAAGCGGAAATAAGTGCAGCACAAAAGATGACCGACGCGTTCCTCATGGTTGGGGTTCTTCCGGTAAAGATGGTTTGGAATGCTTTCCGTCCCATGCACCGGGTGGGTGGATCACAAAGGAATAGTGCGAACACCGTACGTGCCTTCCTCCCATGTGGACCATCCCATGGTCTCGGTGAGCTTCCGGATGATCCTGTTCAGGACGGACCGGGTGCTGGCGCCAGGGCGACCATGGACCTTCGCAGCGGTCGATGCCTCGCGGATCGCGGACCATGGGCATCAAGGATCGTCGGTGGCGTGTAGCTTCACCGCATGTCCGATCATCGTGATGCCTTCGAAGCCAACCGCCAGTTATGGAACGCCCGTACCGGGGTGCATCTGGCCTCGGCGATGTATGATATGGAGAGCTTTATGGCGGGCCGGAACTCACTGAGCGGACTAGAGTTGGAATTGCTCGGTGATGTGAGCGGGAAGAAGATCCTGCACCTGCAGTGCCATTTCGGCCAGGATACTTTGAGCCTGGCGCGCATGGGTGCCGAGGTGACCGGCCTTGACCTGAGTGACACGGCGATCGCGGAGGCCGAAAAACTCGCGGCCCGCTGCGGTATTCCAGCGCACTGGGTGCTTTCCAACGTGATCGATCACCAGCCCGATCTGGATGGCCGCTTCGACATCGTCTTCACCAGCTTTGGCACCATCGGGTGGCTACCCGATCTGTCCGCGTGGGCGGCGAACATCCGCCGCTACCTCAAGCCTGCGTCCGCGGACCGGGCGGGCGGTCGCTTCGTGTTCGTGGAATTCCACCCCGTGATCTGGATGTTCGACGATCACTTCGACCATATCGCCTGGTCCTACTTCAACCGGCAGACCATCGTAGAGAACACCCCCGGCACCTATGCCGATCGCGAGGCGCCGATCAGGTTGGAGTCGCACAGCTGGAACCATCCGCTGGCAGATGTGCTTGGGGAACTGCTCTCCGCCGGCTTGCGCATGGAACGCTTCACCGAACTGGATGGATCGCCACATGACTGCTTCCCCAATACGGTACGTGGGGAGGATGGACTGTACCGCATCCGTGGTCAGGAGGGCAAGCTGCCGATGGTGTATGGCCTCACGGCGTCGGTGCAGGAGCGGTGACGTTCGCGGGGCGATGCTTTCCTTTGCGGCCCCATGGCAAAAAAGATCGAACGCAGGAACTCGAAGATCCACGGCAACGGCGTATTCGCCAAAGCACGGATCAAGAAGGGTGAACCCATCGTGCAGTACAAGGGCAGGCTGGTGACCCATGCCGATGCCGATGCCGCACATCATGGCGACGTGGATACCGGCCACACCTTCCTGTTCACCCTGAACGAGAAGTGGATCGTGAACGCCAACGAGAAGGGCAACATCGCCCGGTGGATCAATCACAGCTGCGCACCCAACGCGGTGGCTTTCGTGCATGGCCACAAGAGTGGCAAGTTGAAGAAGGACAAGGTGATCATCGAGGCGAAGCGCGACATCGTGCCCGGCGAGGAGATCACCTATGACTACGGCTTCGAGTTCGACATACCCTACACCAAGGAGTTGCTGGCGATCTGGGCCTGCCACTGCGGTGCGCCCAATTGCACGGGCACCATGCTGAAGCCGAAGAAGAAGCCCGCCCGCAAGACACGGGGCAGGAAGACCACGAAGAAGGCGGCGCCCACCAAAAGGAAGTCCGGCACAAAGAAATCCAGCGCGAAAAAGACCACCAGGCGCAAGGCCAGCCCCAAGTAGGCACCCGGCGAGATCGCGGAGATGGATCATGCCCGCCCACCGGGGACATCGGGTTCGCGGCATGGCCTTTGTCCTGTGGCCGCACATGTACCTTAGCCACATCATGCACCGTACGATCCTACTCCCCTTTCTTCTCTTATCCTTCACCCTGGCCGCGCAAGCACCTGTATCAGACGATGATCCGCGGGCCCGCGCCATCGTGGACAAGGTGATGGCCAAGGCGAAGGCATGGAAGACCTTCGAGGCCGATTTCACCAGCCGCCTGGAAAGCACCCGCGACAAGCTGGATGTGAAACAGGCCGGCACCATGAAGGTGATGGGCAAAAAGTTCCATCTGGTGCTGGACAAGAATACCGTGATCCATGACGGTAGCACCATCTACACGTACAACCGCGACAACAACGAGGTGACCCTCTCCGACCCGGCCGAAATGGACCAGGAGTTGGACCCCACCAAGCTTTTCACACAGTTCGAGAAAGGCTTCAAGACCCAGTTCGTGGAGGAGAAGTCCGATGGCGGGGTGACCGTGCAGGTGGTGAAACTCTTCCCCCTGGAGCCCGCCAAGAAGCCCTACCATACGGTGGTGATGTCGGTGGACAAGGCGAAGCTGGAGCCCCGCAGTGTGCAGGTGCTGTACAAGGACGGCAACAAGGTGACCTATATCCTCTCGAAGTTCACCGCCGATGCGCCGCTGGCCGATGCGCTCTTCACCTTCGACAAGAGCAAGTACCCCGGCGTGGAGGTGAATGACATGCGCTGAGGCGCTCCGCTAACTTGGCGGCATGCTCCCCCTGGTGGCCGCCACCCTTCTCTTCCTGGTAACGCATAGTCTGCTGGCCGCACCCCGCGCCAAACGATGGGCTGAAGAGCAGCTACGTCTCACGCGCTGGTACCGCCTGCTGTATTCCCTTTGGTCCACCCTGACGCTGGGCGCGGTGCTGTGGTTGTGGTGGCGCGCGCCGCAGGAAAGACTGTTCGATCCACCCGCAGCCCTGACTGGAGTGGGCTGGCTGCTGATGGCTGGCGGTGCACTCCTGGCCACGCTGGCGGTGCTGCGCTTCGGGGCATCGGGCTTTCTGGGCCTGATGCCCGAGGCCGACCATGGCCTGGTGCGCAGCGGCTTGCATGGCCACATGCGGCATCCGATCTACACGGGTTTGATCATGCTGCTACTGGGCTGGTGCCTGGCCTGGCCCACGCTGCCCACCGCTGTCGTGTCCGCACTCATGCTGGTCTACCTGCCCGTGGGCATCCACCTGGAGGAACGCAAACTCGTGGCCCGCTTCGGTGAAGCCTACCACAGCTACCGCAGCGAGGTGCCCATGCTCCTCCCGAAGCTTGGCGCTCGTCGGACTTAGGCCTGGTGTTGATCCGCCTGCCCGCGTAGTCCGGTGAGGTATACATAGTCGGCGAGCACGGTGCGGAGGAATTCCATGGCCTTGAGTTCGCCACCATCATCGCCGATCACGCGCCGCACCTTCAGCGCCAGTTCCTCGCACAGGTGCCAGCGCTCTTCGCTTTTGTTGTTCAGCACCTCGCGGATCATGCGTGCCTGGGCGTCGCTAAGCCGGATGGCGCTTGGGAAACGCACCGCATGCTTCGGCCCCACTTCGGAGACGAGCGTATCCTGAAGTTTCAACCGCGGCTTGAGGCTCACCACCGTGGTGCCCGCCGCGATGTCACCGAGTCTCTGGCCTTTCCCATTGATCAGGATCACCACGAACCCGAGCATGTAGAAACCGTCGATGAGGCGCAACACCCAGCGCAGCAGGTACTGGCCCAGGCCGGGCTTACCGCCATCCACGCGGGCCACACGGATCTTGCGGTGGATCTTGCCGATGCTCCTGCCATCCAGCACCAGTTCGCACACGAGGTGGTAACACAGCCAGGGCAGTCCCACGAATAGCATGAACACCACGCCCATGGTATCGCCGGAGGCGCCGAACAGGTCCATCAGCAGGAAGAGGGTGATCCCCCAGGCGAAGAGGACGAGTTTGTCGATGACCCATGCCCAGATGCGGTCGCCCAGGGGGGCCACCTCGTGGTGCAGCAGCACGTTCTGCGCGGATTCGATCCCGATGTTGTCCATGTGTGTCGCGGGGCGGCAAAATAGGTGTTGTCCCGGCTTATGAAGGAAGGGAGTGCCCGGGTCCATTCTTGGATAAAGCTGCCGGGCACCCGGATGCGGATACGTGAAAACACCAGCCGTGCCTCACTTGCCCGGAAGAAGTATGTTTGGCCGACGTTCGTCCACCCCCATGCGCGAAGCCGCTTTCATTCAACGCAACAAGGCACGTTGGCAGCGGCTGGAGGAAATGCTCACCGGCCTGCACAAGCTGGGTGGTGACGAAGCGGCCGAGCTCTACATCGCGCTGAATGACGACCTGAGCTACGCGCGAACTTTCTACCCCGGGAGCAACCTGCCCGCCTACCTGAACGGGCTCGCTGTGCGATTGCACCAGCACATCCACCGCAACGAACGCACACCACGCGGCCGCTTCATCACCTTCTGGCGCGACGAGGTGCCCCTGGCCATGGCCGCCACACGTCGGGAACTGCTGTTGAGCTTCGTGGTCTTCGCCACGGCCATGCTCATCGGTGCGCTCTCCGCCCGGCACGACCCCACCTTCGTGCGCCTGATCATGGGCGATCACTACGTGGACATGACGTTGGAGAACATCCGCAAGGGTGAGCCGATGGCGGTCTATGGCTCCAGCGATGAGGGCATGATGTTCCTGGGGATCACGACCAACAACATACGCGTATCCATGCTCTGCTTCGCGGCGGGGCTGCTGGCCGGGTTGGGCACGGCGTACATCCTGCTGTTCAACGGCATCATGGTGGGCGCCTTCCAATGGTTCTTCCATGCGCATGGCGTGCTGCGCGAAAGTGTGATGAGCATCTGGATGCACGGCACGCTGGAGATCAGTGCCATCGTGATCGCCGGAGCGGCGGGGCTGGTGCTGGGCAACGGCATGCTGTTCCCGGGCACCTACACCAGGGTGGAGCGCTTCCGCCACAACGCACGCCTGGGGATCAAGGTGGTGATGGGCCTGGTACCCATCTTCATCCTCGCCGGCTTCATCGAAAGTTTCCTCACCCGCCACGCCCTCACCATGCCAGCCTGGGCCGCGCTGTTGGTGATCGGTTTGTCCCTGTTGTTCCTTCTGTGGTACTTCATCCTCCTCCCCTTCCATGCAGAACATCGCGCCCGTACAGCTGCGCCAGGTCCGTGACTTCGGCCAGATCGTCAACGACACTTTCCGTTTCCTGCGGCAGAATGGCCGCACGCTCTTCGGCGCGATCGCCGCCACCTGTATCCCGCTGGCGCTGCTGGCGGGTTTTCTCGTGGGCAAGACCGTGGGCGACTTCCAGCAGATGTTGGTCCGTTCGCGTTTCGACGGCCTCGGCGATCTCAGCGGACTGGGCCTGGCACTGCTTGGCTACCTCGGCATCCTGCTGGTGTATGTGCAACTTCTCGCCATGGTGAACGAGTACATCCGCGCCTACCACCTGGGCGAACACCATGGCATGCGTACCGGCGACCTGTGGCGGCGCGGGGCATCGCAATGGCCCACCTATTTCGGCATCGCCTTCCTCACCGGGGTGATCACCGTGGTTGGCGCGCTGCTCTGCGTGCTGCCCGGCATCTGGGCGGCCATCGCGTTGAGCCTCGTCTATGTCTGCCACGCCATCGAACGCACCGGCGCATCCGATTCGCTCACACGCAGCTACAAGCTGATCCAGGACCGTTGGTGGGAGACCTTCGGCCTGCTCATCGTGGTGGGCCTGATCCAGGCGGTGATCACCATGGCCCTGATGCTGCCCCTCACCGTGGTGTCCTTCATCGTGGGCTTCAACACCACCTTCACCGGTTTTGAGAATGGCGACATGGATGGCGGCGTGGGCTGGCTCAGCACTTACACGGCCATCAGCACCATGGCGCAGACGGCTCTCAATATGCTCACCTATCCCATCATCATGGTGGCCATGGCGCTGAAGTATTTCACGCTCGTGGAGGAGAAGGAGGGTGCCGGCCTGCGACAACGTCTGGAAGGCTTCGAGCAGGCTTGAAATGATGATGGCCCGGTGGTGCGTCCTGCTCTTCTGGCTGCTGCCCTGGTGCGGTGTGGCACATGCCCTGCCCGCCGCCCCCCCGCCGGAGGGCACGGTGGTACTGCGGCGCTTCGATGAGCAACGCCTGGAGGAACTCCGCCGCGATCCCGCGTACCACTATGAACGCGACCTGCGCCGCGCACCCACGCCATGGGAGCGCTTCAAGGAGTGGTTGAGCAACTGGCTGGACCGTCTGCTGGGATCCCGCGCGGGTGGCTTCGTGGTGGAAAATCTGATCTACATCATCGTGATCATCACGCTGATCTTCGCCATCGTGATCCTGAGCCGCGGCGGTCTGCAGCGCGTGTTCCACGGAGCACCACGGACACTGGCGGAGGTGGTCACCGTGGAGGAGGATATCCGGGGCATGGATCTGCGCGCCATGCTGCTGGAGGCCGAACGTGCCGGCGACCTGCGCATGGCCATCCGCCTGCACTACCTGCTGGTGTTGCGCGCCCTGGTGGAACGCGGGTCGCTGGTGTGGGGACCCGACCGCACCGACCATGACTATGCCGCCCAGTTGAAGGACCCCGCACAGCGCGCCGAGTTCCAGCGCGTGGCCCGCATATTCCAATGGGTATGGTATGGCGATGCGCGCATGGATGCCGCCCGCTATGCCGCCGTGCGCGCACCATTCATACGTTTCGAACGCCAGAGCGCCGCATGAGCCGTACGGAGAAACGTATCCTCTGGGGCATCGGCGTGCTGATCGTGCTGCTGGCGGTACTTGAGGCCAGCATCCCACAGCCGGTGGATTGGAGCCGTTCCTTCTCGCGCCACCACCGCAAACCCTATGGCGCCCAACTCGTGTACGAACGCCTCGGCGATCTCTTCCCCGAGGTGGTGCCCGTAAGTGATCCCATCTACGTGGCCGCATACGAAAGGCTCCTGCATGCCGATGTGGCGGATCAACCCGTGAACCACCTCTTCATCAACAGCGTGTTCCAGGTGGACCGCACCACCACCGAACAACTGCTGGCGCTGGTGGAGGAGGGCGATCACCTGATGATCGCCGCGGAGCGGATCGAAGGTCCCCTGGCGGACACGCTGCGGCTGGACATGGACCGGCGCGGCTGGGGCTTCAGCGAGGACACCACCACGCTGCGCTTCCTCGACGTGCCGCGCATCGCTCCAGGTGCGTTCCGCTACGCACGCGGCTTCCCTGGGGCGCACTTCACCCGCTACGACACCCTGCGTACACGCGTGCTGGCGGTGGATGGAAGTGCGCAGCCCGTGTTGTTGGAGATGGGCCTCGGCAAGGGACGCATCGTGCTGTGCAGCGCTCCGCTGGCATTCACCAACCACCACCTGCTGAAGGATCGCAATGCGCATTTCATGGCCGGTGCCCTCAGCCTGCTGCCCCCACGGCCACTTCACTGGGATGAACACCACAAGGTGGGGCGCCTGGAGGCCGGCACGCCGCTGCGCTACATCCTCTCGCAGGCGCCGCTGCGCTGGGCCTGGTATCTGACGCTCGCGCTGGTGGCACTGTACATGGTGTTGCGCGCACGCCGGCAGCAGCGGGCCATCCCCATCGTGACGCCGCCGCGCAATGCCTCGCGTGAACTGCTCGGTAACATCGGCCGGCTGTACTGGCAGAAGGCCGACCATGCGGATCTTGCCCGGCGCATGATCCAGCACTTCAAGGAAGAACTGAAGATGCGCACCCACCTGCGCACCTTTGCCTACGACCAGGCCACCTTCCACCATCTCGCTGCCAAGACCGGCCTCCCCGGGGAGGAGATCGCTACGCGGCTGCGCGCATTGGAACGCACCGAGCAGGCCGCACACCTGAGTGAACAGCGATTGCTCGACCTCAGCACAGAACTCCATGATCTTCGCCAACTGATATGACCATGACCGAACAAGAAAACCTTCCCCCGGCCGGTGGTGCCGATCACTTCGATCCGGCACTGCCGCTCACCGAACTCCAACAGGCCGTACACCGGATGCGTGAAGCCATCGGCTCTGTGATCGTGGGTCAGGAGCACATGGTGGACCTGCTGCTGGTGGCTTTGCTCAGCGACGGCCATGTGTTGATCGAGGGCAATCCGGGCCTGGCCAAGACACTCACCGCCAAGCTCCTCGCCCGTTGTGTGGACACCGGCTTCGCGCGGATCCAGTTCACGCCGGACCTGATGCCCAGCGATCTGATCGGTACGAGCGTCTTCGATCCGCGCACCACCGAGTTCACCTTCCGTCCCGGTCCTCTGTTCAGCAACATCGTGCTGGTGGACGAGATCAACCGTGCGCCTGCCAAGACACAGAGCGCCCTGTTCGAGGCGATGGAGGAGCGGCAGATCACCGTGGATGGGCACACCTATCCGCTGGCGCCACCCTTCATGATCGTGGCCACACAGAACCCCATTGAGCAGGAAGGCACCTACCGCCTGCCGGAGGCGCAGCTGGACCGTTTCTTCTTCAAACTCACGGTGGATTATCCGTCCCTGGCCGAGGAACAGTTGATCCTGGAACGCGCTGCCGCGCCGGGTGATCTGCTGCGTGTGGATGATGTACGGCCCGTGCTGGACACCGCACAACTGGATCATGTCCGAAGGCTTGCACGGCAGGTGCGTATCGAACCCGCGCTCCTGAAGTACATCGCCACCATCGTGGACCGAACCCGGCACGATGCGGCGCTGATGCTGGGTGCATCCCCGCGTGCCTCGCTGGCGATCCTCGCCGCCGCGCGCGCCACCGCCGCCATCGACGGCCGCGACTTCGTGACGCCAGAGGATGTGCAGGCCGTGGTACCCCATGTGCTGCGGCACCGCGTGCAGCTTACCCCCGAACGTGAGATGGAAGGCCTCGATCCCGACCAGGTCATCGGCCTGCTGGTGAAAGGCATCGAAGTGCCCCGATGAGACTTCCATTGCGCACGCTGTTCCTCACCCGCCGCGCCTTCGTGGCCGGATGGGCCTGCGTGCTGCTGTTCATCCTCGGCTGGGTGTGGCCACCGGCGTTCGTCTTCGCGCGGCTCACCCTGCTCCTGGTGCTGCTCGCCCTGGCGGCCGACCTCTTCATGCTTTACGGTCGTCGCACCGGTATGCAGGCCCGCAGGCGCACACTCGAACGTTGGAGCAACGGCGATCCCAACCCGGTGGACATTCTATTGGAAAGCGGCTACGGCACGGAGATGCGGGTGCGGATCCTGGATGAACTTCCCGTGCGGTTGCAGAAACGGGATCTGGTGCTGGGTGGCCCGATCGCCGCGTGGGGGCGCGCCACACATGGCTACACCGTGCGGCCCGTGCGGCGTGGCGTGTACCGCTATGGTGCGATCCGGGTGTTCGTCCGCGGGCCCATCGGTCTTGCGGAACGACGCTTCAGCCTTGCGCAGGATCAGGAGGTGGCCGTGTACCCCAGCTACCTGCAACTGCGCAAGTACGAGTTGCTCGCCATCCACGACCGTTTGACGCTCGCCGGCATCAAGCGCATCCGCCGCATCGCACAACACGCGGAGTTCGAGCGGATCAAGGAGTATGTGTCCGGAGACGACCGCCGTACCGTGAACTGGAAAGCCAGCGCACGTCGTGGACGACTGATGGTGAACCAGTACCAGGACGAAAAGGCGCAACAGGTCTTCGCGCTGGTGGATGGCGGCCGGGTGATGAAGATGCCCTTTGGCGGCCTGAGCCTGCAGGACCATGCCATCAACGCCGCCCTGGTGATCGCCAGCATCGCCATGCGCAAGGAGGACAAGGCCGGTCTGATCACCTTCAGTGACAAGGTGTATGACGTGGTGCCCGCCTCGCGACAACGGGGCCAGATGCGCCGGATCATGGAGGTGCTCTACCGGCAGGATACCGACCACAAGGAGACCGACATGGAGGCACTTTTCTCCGCCGTGCGTCGCAACGTCCACCAACGCAGTCTGCTGCTGCTCTTCACCAACTTCGAGAGCACCATCGCCCTGCGCCGCCAGCTGCCTTACCTGCAGCGCCTGGCGCGACAGCATCTGGTGGTGCCCATCTTCTTCCTCAACACCGAGCTGGATGCCGACCTGCGCCGCCAGCCCCGCGACACTGAAGAGGTCTACGTCCGCACCATCATCGAACAGGCCGTGCATGAGAAGCGGCTCATCGCGCGCGAGCTGGAGCGTCATGGCATGGCCGCCGTGCTCTGCCGGCCGGAGGATCTTACGGTGAGTGTCATCAACCGGTATCTGGAGATCAAGGCGCGCGGCGTGTTATAGGTCCGATCGCACCACCCGCTACCTGATCGATGTTGGACATGGCCACAACGTGCGGGCTACCTTTGCACCACTCGTCGCTCCGATGATCATCCAGGATCCCGAACGCATACAGCTCAGCGCCGCCCACAAGGCGCGGCGCATCAACCGCGACCCACATCTCTATGGCACCTTCGCCGAGATCGGCGCCGGACAGGAGACGGTGCGCCATTTCTTCCGTTCCGGCTGGGCCTCCCAGACCATCGCCAAGGCGATGAGCGCCTACGACAAGGATTTCAGCAATGCGATCTACGGCCCGGAACCCGGCAACCGTTTCGTGTGTGAGAGCCGGTTGAAGAACATGCTGCGGCACGAGTACGGGCTCATCGTGGAGCGCCTCAGCCGCGCGGATCACCCCGAGAAAAAATTCTTCTCCTTCGCCAATACGGTGGCCACGAGCACCTTCGATCGCAAGCACAGCGGCCATGGCTGGCTGGGCGTGCGCTTCCAGACCGCGCCCGACAAGCCTACCAATGATGTGTTCGTCCACATCCGCCTGCATGATCCGGACATCACCCTGCAGCAGGAGAACATCGGCATCATGGGAGTGAACCTGCTCTTCGGTTGCCTGATCCACCACGACAACCCGGACGAGATCATGACCGGGCTGTACGACAATGTGAGCCGGCATGTGGTGGAGGTGGACATGATCCAGATGAACGGGCCGGATTTCAAGCATGTGGACAACCGCCTGTTGAGCCTGCAGCTGGTGAAACGCAACTACACCGACGCGGTGATCTTCGGCCCCGATGGGCAGAACCTCCAGGCCAGCGAGACGCTGTACAAGAAGAACATCCTGGCCATCCGCGGCAGTTTCCGGCCCGTGACCAAGGTGAACATCGACATGATCATGAACGGCTACAACATGTTCATCAAGGAACATCGCGTGGACCGCCAGAACCTGCAGGTGCTTTTCGAGATCACCCTGAGCAACCTGCGCTCCGACACCGGCGATGTGGATGAGAAGGACTTCATCGACCGCGCCGACATCCTTTGTTCCCTGGGCCAGACCGTGCTGATCAGCAACTACCAGGAGTATTACAAGCTGGTGGAATACTTCAGCCGCTATACCAAGGCGCGCATGGGTCTGATCATGGGTGTGAACAATCTGATCGATGTGTTCGACGAGCGCTACTACCGCCACCTGAATGGCGGCATGCTGGAGGCCTTCGGGATCCTCTTCACGCGCGACCTGAAGATCTACGTGTACCCCAGCCAGGGGGAGCAGCATGGCGAGGTGATGACCACGGCGAGCATGCCTGTTCACCCACGCCTGAAGCCGCTGTACGACTACCTGCTCTT
Organism: Flavobacteriales bacterium; assembly: GCA_041747675.1. GTDB lineage: Bacteria > Bacteroidota > Bacteroidia > Flavobacteriales_F > PHOS-HE28 > PHOS-HE28. The sequence goes on along the minus strand of JBGTES010000021.1, from coordinate 8,878 downwards.
CAACAAGCGCATCACAGATATCGAAAGCCACGATCCCAGCGTGCTCCACATCTTCAGCAAGGAGGTGCTGCGCATGATCCGCGCGGGCGAAAGTGGCTGGGAGGAGTTGGTGCCCCCCTACGTGGACAACATGATCAAGGACAACAAGCTCTTTGGTTACAAGCCCACCCAGCAGGATAAGCTGGCACGCAAGGAGGAGAAGGCCAAGGCTTGAGCCCGGATACGCGCGACCTTCGAACGCCCGTTACCCTTAACGGTCCCATGCATTGGACAGGGAACGAATGGACCTGCCGACACTACGGAACAACGTACGGATCGCGGTACTGGCCATGATCATGGCTGGCATGGCGCCCGGTCCTGCCGTAAAGGTGAACACCCGCTTTCAGCCACCGCCTGGCTTCACCCGTACAACTGCAGCCCAGGGATCCTTCGCCCATTTCCTACGCCACCTGCCACTGAAACCCACGAACGCACCCGTACTTCTGCATAGTGGTCAGCCCAAGTCCCGGCAGGACGTACATGCCGCGGTGGTGGATCTGACGACCGGCACCAAAGACCTGCAGCAGTGCGCGGATGCCATCATCCGGCTACGCGCTGAATACCTCTTTGCGACTGGGCGGGCGGATGAGATCGTCTTCGACCTGACCAACGGTTTTCGCGTGCCATGGAAGCGTTGGCGTCAGGGGGACCGTGTGCGCGTGCAGGGCAACACCTGTTCCTGGTCCAGTGGTGGGCCGGTGGATGACACGCATGCGCAACTGCAAGGTTACCTGGAGTTCGTGTTCACCTATGCCGGGACATTGAGCCTGAAGAAGGAACTGGCCGCAGCGGCGCACCTTCCTGTGGAAGCGGGTGATGTGTTCATCCAAGGCGGAAGCCCGGGCCATGCCGTGCTGGTGCTCGATGTGGCACGCCATACCGACGGACGCGCCGCCATCCTGTTGGGCCAGAGCTACATGCCCGCACAGGACTTCCACGTATTGCGAGGCCCGGTGGATGGTGCCTGGTACATCATCGATGCCGCTGCGGAACTGCGCACCCCGGAATGGACCTTCGCCTGGGGCGACCGGCGGAGATGGAAGGTTTGATCAATGAGGGCAGTGGCCGATCTTCGCCGGGTCATGCGGCCGCTTCATCCATATACCGGACACAAGGGCCCCGTGTATCACCTCGCGCCCGGGGTGGAGGCGGGCACCTTTTTCAGCGGCAGCGGCGATGGCAAGTTGGTACGCTGGCATCCCGGCCTTCCGGATGCAGGCGAACTGCTGGTGAATGTGACACATGCCATATTCAGCGTGCTGGCCCTGCCCCAGGAAGGCCTGCTGTTGATCGGTACCGAGGGTGGTGCCCTGCACGTGGTGGACCTCGCTGTGCGGCGTGAAGTGCGGCGCTTCGATGTCCATCGCAAGGGGCTGTTCCGCATCATGCGCCTGCCGGGGAACCGCCTGGCCTGTGCAGGTGGCGATGGCAGCATGAGCATCTGGACGCTGGGTGGCGAAGGCAGGATGGAACATTTGCGCACGATACCGATCGTGGAAGAGAAGCTTCGCGACCTCGCCCTCTCTGCCGATGGGTCGTTGCTGGCAGTGGCCTGTGGCGATGGCACCGTCAGGATCTTCGAGACCGCGGACTTCAACGAAACGGTCACACTGGATGCACACTCCGCCAGACCCGGATCGGAATTGCCCGTTGGGGCGACCAGTGTGGCATTCCATCCCACCAAACCCGTGTTGCTGAGTGGAGGCAGGGATGGGCATCTGCGCTTGTGGCGTACTGATCCGGGCTTCGCAGCACTGCATGCCATACCCGCGCACCGGGGCAGCATCTACCGCATCGCCTTCGCACCGGATGGTGTGCGTATGGCCACCGCCAGCAGGGACAAGTCCGCCATGGTATGGGGTGCGAACACGATGGATCCCCTGGCCCGACTGGACCGCATGGCGGGCGGGCATACACACAGCGTGAATGATGTTCTATGGCAAGGGAATGTCCTGCTGACCGCGGGTGATGACCGGCGGATCATCGCATGGCAGTAAGCCTTGCCCTGCCCCACGGCCCGGGACTATCTTCGCCGCCTCTCACCGGGCCTTCGGCGGCCCTTCCTAAGCAGGGCCGATGAAGCAAAGGATACTCTCCATCTATGCCCGGGAACTTTTCCGACCGGGATGGTTGGGCCTGTTCATCAATCCGTTCTACATCATCCGTCGTGGGCTGTTCCATGGCATCCGACGCCACGCACCGGCATTGAAGGGTCGCATGATGGATTTCGGCTGTGGCGAGAAGCCCTACCGCGATCTGTTCCAGGTGGAGGAATACATCGGCGTGGACATCGCCGTGAGCGGACATGGCACCGAGGCCACCGAAGTGGATGTGTTCTATGATGGGAGACATATCCCCTTCCCTGATGCGCATTTCGATTCGGTGCTCGCATCGGAGGTATTCGAGCATGTCTTCAACCTGGATGAGATCCTTGCGGAACTGCACCGCGTGCTCAAGCCCGGCGGCCGCATGCTGATCACCATTCCTTTCGTGTGGGATGAGCACGAGATCCCCTACGACTTCGCGCGTTACACCTCCTTCGCATTGCCGCATATCCTGGGACGCCACGGATTCAAGGTGGTGCAGGCGGAAAAGACCACGCATTATGTGCCCACCGTGTTCCAGATGTGGAACGCATATGTGTTCCAGCACATCTTCCCCAGCCGCCCTTTCATGCGGATGCTTCTGACACCTCTGTTCATCGCCCCCTTCACGCTGCTGGGGATCACCCTGGGTGCCATCCTGCCGAAGAACCGGAACTTCTACCACAACAGTGTGGTGCTGGTGGAACGCCTGCCTTGATCGGTCCCTGCGTCCCGGAGCGCACGCGGTAACTTCGTGCCCGCCGCGCATGTCCTTCCAACTCATCTCCGAATTCCAGCCCACGGGGGACCAGCCCGAAGCCATCCGCCAGTTGGTGGAGGGCCTCCAGGAAGGCGTTCCTGCGCAGACACTGCTGGGAGTGACCGGCTCGGGCAAGACCTTCACCGTTGCCAATGTGATCGCGCAGGTGGACCGCCCCGCATTGATCCTGAGCCATAACAAGACGCTGGCGGCCCAGCTCTACGGCGAGTTCAAGCACTTCTTCCCCAACGACCGGGTGGAATATTTCGTCAGTTACTACGACTACTACCAGCCGGAGGCCTATCTACCCACGACCAACACGTACATCGAGAAGGATCTTTCGATCAATGACGAGATCGAGAAGTTGCGGCTGAGCGCCACCAGCGCCTTGCTCAGCGGCCGGCGCAATGTGATCGTGGTGGCCAGTGTGAGCTGCATCTATGGCATCGGCAACCCGGTGGAGTTCCACAAGAGCATCGTGGAGCTGCGGAAGGGACAGCGGATAGCCCGCAACGAGCTGCTGCTCGCCTTGGTCGCCGCGCTATACAGCCGCAACGATGCCGATCCCGCGCGGGGCAACTTCCGCGTGCGGGGTGATGTGGTGGAGGTATACCTCGCCAATGCCGACGAAGGGATCCGCATCCACTTCTGGGGTGACGAGATCGAACGGCTGGAACGCTTCGGGATCCCCGACACACGCACGGTCGCGACCGAGGAGCAGGTCACCATTTACCCGGCCAACATCTTCGTCACCAGCCGCGACACGCTGAACGCCGCGCTTGAAGCCATCCGCAGTGATATGACCAGGCAGGTGGCCTTCTTCCAGGAGATCGGCAAGCATCTGGAGGCCAAACGTCTGGAGGAACGCACGCTGTACGATCTGGAGATGATGCGCGAGCTGGGCTATTGCAGCGGCATCGAGAACTACAGCCGCTACTTCGATCAGCGCCAGAGCGGGCAGCGCCCCTTCTGCCTGCTGGACTATTTTCCCGAGGACTACCTGATGGTGATCGACGAGAGCCACGTGACGGTCAGCCAGGTGCATGCCATGTATGGCGGCGACCGCAGCCGCAAAAAGAATCTGGTGGAATATGGCTTCCGGCTGCCCAGTGCGATGGACAACCGGCCACTGAAATTCGAGGAGTTCGAGGCCATGTACAGCCAGGTGCTCTTCGTAAGCGCCACCCCTGCGGACTACGAGTTGGAGCGAAGCGAGGGCATCGTGGTGGAACAGGTGTTGCGCCCCACCGGGCTGCTGGACCCACCGATCGAGGTGCGCTCGAGCAAGGACCAGATCGATGACCTGCTGTACGAGATCCGGCAACGGGCGGGAAAGGAGGAGCGTGTGCTGGTGACCACCCTCACCAAGCGCATGGCCGAGGAACTGAACGAGTTCCTGGGCAAGAATGGCGTACGCTGCAAATACATCCATAGCGATGTGGAGACTTTGGAACGCATCGAGATCCTGCGGCAGTTGCGATTGGGGTTGTTCGATGTGCTGGTGGGTGTGAACCTGCTGCGCGAAGGGCTGGACCTGCCCGAGGTAAGCCTGGTGGCCGTGCTCGATGCCGACAAGGAAGGCTTCCTGCGCAGCAACCGATCGCTGACCCAGACGGCAGGCCGGGCGGCCCGTAACGTGAATGGTCTGGTGATCTTCTATGCGGACAAGGTGACCGAGAGCATGCGGCGCACCATCGACGAGACCGAACGGAGGCGCGCCAAGCAGACCGCTTACAACCTGGAACACGGCATCACCCCCACCCAGATCAGGCGTGATCGCGCCGACGTGATGCGACAAACGGCCGTGATCGACATGCACGACACGGAGAAGAAACGCACGTATTACGTGGAACCAGAGACCCTGAGCCTGGCGGCCGACCCGGTGATGGCCTATATGACCCCGGACCAACTGGAAAAGAACGTGCAACAGCTGGAGGTGCGGATGCGCAAGGCCGCCAGGGATCTCGACTTCCTTTCCGCCGCACAGCTGCGCGACGAGTTGTTCGCCCTGCGCGGATTGCTGGAGGAACGGTCAAAGGTCTCCAAGGGAACCCCGTGATCACGAATGGCAGGGGTCGGGAGGATCTTTACCTTGTGCTCATGATCTCGATCCATTTCCAACCTGGCGATCGCCCAGCGCGAAATGGGGCCAGTTCCTCACCTGCCAAACCACTGATATGATCCGATCCATACATCCCGCCTTCCCCATGGCCATCGGCCTGGGCATTTTCACGCTGTTCCCCGCCCACGGCCAGGAATCCTTCGGTGGCACGCCCGCTGGGCTGCGTCCTGCCATGGAGCTTCCCGATCCGCCGGTGGTGTCCTTCCCGGCTGTGGATGCCACGGCGCTGATGGCCGAGGACGAGGCACGCCTCGCACAGGGCATAAAGGGTCCCTACCGCTTCGGCTTCGACCACCCTGCGGATCTTTCCCTTGCGAACAGTGGTATCTGGCAGGAGCTTCCCAATGGCGACGGGGTCTGGCGCATCATCCTGGAATGCCCGGAGGCACATAGCGTGAATTTCGAGTTCCACGATTACCTCCTTCCAGAAGGCGCGGAGGTGTATGTGTACAATGAATTCGAGATCCTCGGTGCTTTCACGGCCGCAACTCCGGGTGGACAGACCAGCATGGGTGTTTCGCCCCTGGCCGGTGATCATGTCACCATTGAATACGTCGAACCGGCCGCCGTGCGTGGGCAGGGCAGCCTGCGCATAGGGCAGGTGACACATGCCTACCGCGATGTCTTTGGTCTTGCGAAGGGCCTGGGCGACAGCGGTGCCTGCAACAACAATGTGAAGTGCCCCGAAGGCGATCCCTGGCGGGACCAGATCCGCTCCGTGGCGATCATCATCGCAGGTGGTGGTCTATGCACCGGGCAGTTGATCAACAACTGCGCTGAGGATGCCACTCCCTATTTCCTCACCGCACGGCATTGCCTCCCTGGCAACCTGAACGTCTCCAACTGGCTATACCGCTTCAACTGGGAAAGCCCTGTATGCCTGCAGAACCAGAATGGTCCCACCAACCAGTCCGTGAGTGGTTCGCAGCTGCTGGCCCAGGTAGCCTCCGCCGATGCGGCGCTGATCGAATTCAATAATCCGGTGCCCGCCGGATACAATGTGTACTATTCAGGCTGGAACAAGGGTACCACCGCACCCAGCAGTTCGGTGGCCATCCATCATCCCAGCGGCGATGTGAAGAAGATCAGCTTCGACACCGACCCGGCGGGATCGGCAAGCTTTGGCGGCGCCCAGTGCTGGCGCATCTTTAATTGGGAGGACGGCACCACGGAACCTGGTTCCAGCGGCAGCGGCCTGTGGGACCAGAACGGTCGGCTCATAGGCCAACTTTATGGTGGCCAGGCGTCCTGTTCCAACAACGTGAACGACTACTATGGCAAGCTCAGCGTAAGCTATGCCACCTTCCAGCCTTGGCTGGGCAATTGTGGCAACACACTGGACGGTTACCCACTGAGTGTAGGCATCACCGAGGTGATGGCCGATGGAACGGGCCTGACGATCGCGCCCAATCCCAGCGAGGGCATGGTAGCGGTGACATTCGGGCGGATGACCGCCCTGGCCGGTGTGATGCTGGTGCATGATGCGTTGGGGCGGACGATGCAGGAATGGAACGTGCCCAAAGGGACCGACCGGCTAGTGTTCGATATGGGTGACGCGACCGCAGGTGTGTACATGGTGGAGCTGCGCATCGGCGCGGAGCGTTTGGTGCAGCGGCTGTTGATCGAGCGCTGATCCGCATACATCATGGACGGCACCGCGCGAGGGCAACGTTCCCGGGCCCGGTGCCGTCCTTGTTCCAGCCTGCATCGGTCCATCCCCGTATCTTTCACCGCACCAAGCATCGCCATGCAAAGACCCCTACGCCTCGTCCTTCTGGCCGCTTCGATCGCCAGCGGGTCAATTGTTCAAGCCCAGACCGCATACGGCGGCCAGCCCTTCGGCCTGATGCCACATCTGGCGCTTCCTGCAGCACCCGTGGTGGTGGCGCCGGACCTGATGGCCCCTCTGGCCGTTTGGGAGCCCGGCATTGGTATCATGAATAGCGGTGCGTGGCATGAATTCCCGAATGGTGCCCGCCTCTGGAGGACCGTATTGGAAGTGCCTGGCGCTGCGGTGATGAGTGTGGAATTCGGCTTGTTCGACCTGCCGGAAGCCGCCCTGGTATTCCTGTACAATGCGCAAGGCGACCGCCTCGGCGCATACCTGGGCAATAACAGTGACGGCCCGTTGCGCACCCCGCGCCTCGCTGGTGAGCGGATCACCGTGGAGTATTATGAACCTGCCGAAGTGCAGGGCGAAGGATCGCTTTTCGTTCACCGCGTGTACGCCTCCCTGCCTGCGGGAGGCAAGACCCATCAGACCGGTCCTCCTGGGCTTCCGGATGTAGATATGCCAGCCGGTGGCGGATGTGCGGTGGTGCCTCCACCCGAAGTGAACATCGCCAGCATGGAGTATCTGGTGGTGATCACCGCGCTGCCTCAGTGCTGTGATGTGGCCTGGGATGCGGAATGCCAGCAGGCATATGACATCCTTACGGGAGGGAATCCTTGTGCCGTGGACCCACCACCTGAAGTGGACGAGACGAGTCCCGAATACTTCCAAGTGATCGCAGCGCAGCCGGAGTGCTGTGATGTGGCCTGGAGTGCGGCCTGCCAGGAAGCCTACGACAACCTTCTCGGTCCCGATTGTATCGCGATCCCACCCGCCACAGTGGATCCCACGAGTGCGGAATACCTGCAGGTGATCGCCGCTGACCCCTTTTGCTGTGATGTTGAATGGGATGGGATCTGCCAGGATGCGTATAACGCCTTGGGCGGTGGTCCTCCGGGGGGGTGCGCCGTCACTCCTCCTCCCAATGTGGATGTGGACAGCGAGGCCTATGCGCAGGTGATCGCCGACGATCCGGATTGCTGCGATGTGGAATGGACCGTAGCATGCCAGGAGGCCTACATCGACCTGTTCATACCACCACCACCGGAGAACGATGCCGCCATCACCTCCATCGTGAACGTGGATGACATCGTGTGCGGGGTGGACAGCATCGTTCCGCGTGTCACGATCAAGAACAACGGGTCGAACGTGCTTACTTCGGTGATCTTGATCTACGGGGTGGAAGGTGAACCTCCCGTGATCCACGTCTGGAATGGATCGCTATTGCCCGGCCAGACCTATAATTATGACCTGCCACCTCTTCCCGTGCCATCAGGTGAGCATGTGCTTACGGTCACCAGCAACTCGCCCAATGGTCTGGCGGATGAGGTGCCCGAGAATGATGGTTGGGCGTTCCCCTTCTTCATGAGCAACCCGGCGGAGAACCTGCAATTGCTGCTCACACCGGATAACTGGGGCTCGGACATCACCTGGACGCTGCACAGCGAGGAGGGCACCTTGCTTTACAGTGACGGGCCATATGCCAACGGCCAGAACGGACAGACCATGACGATCCCCATGTGCCTGACAAATGGCTGTTTCACCTTCACGATCAATGATCTCTTCGGCGATGGTATTTGCTGTGCCAGCGGCCAGGGCAACTATGTGATCATGAATACTGATGGTGTCATATATGCCCAGAGCGACGGGCAGTACGGCTTCCAGAACGTGGACGAGATCTGCATCAGCGGCGTATCGGTACCGGAGCTTCCTGTCCTGGGTGAGATGGCGATATTCCCCAACCCAACGAACGGGCTTGTGAATGTCGCGATCTCGGGTTCATCGGGGCCACTGGCGCTTCGCCTTACCGACGGTATGGGCCGTCTGGTGTATGAGCGCAATGTGGCAGCTGGCGTTCCACTGATGACCCTGGACCTTGATGGTATGGCCAATGGCATGTACCTGCTCTCGGCCATCCATGAGGGCGGGCACCTGGTGCAGCGCGTAGTGCTGCGGCGCTGATGGTGATCAATACCGGAGCCAGTAGTAGACGAGCTTCACGTATTCGTTGTTCACCATCAGCAGGCCCTCCTCATTCGCCC